>JAGHZQ010000003.1 GCA_017746715.1 Cyanobacteria bacterium SBLK | reverse complement strand
TGCTGCCAAAGCTAGAGCCGAACAAACCTTGCAAGCCCTAACTGCCGAACTTCGTCGCGGGTTAGGGCGATCGCTTTTGGTTTCCGAGATCGTGCGATCGCTCAAATCCCTACCGGAAATTTACGATGTTGCGATCGTGTCGCCCGCGCAAAATTTGATTCTCGAAGCGTGGGAATGGGCGAATTGCTCGGTCATGGGGGTTAGCTTCAAAATATAAATAAAGTGGCGGAATTTCGCCACTTTTAAAATTACACCTGCTTTTGTATATCTTCCCCTCGCCAACGAGAGAATTACTGGGCAAAATTATCGGGTCCGTTAATGGATCGCATCGATTTACAAGTGGCAGTGAATCGTTTGAAACCGGAGGAAATGACGCGACAGGCAAGCGGCGAACCTTCGGAATCGATTCGAGAACGAGTGGAAATTGCCCGCGATCGCGCTCGAAAACGCTTCGGGGACGATACGACAATTCGCTGCAATGCGGATATGAAGAGTCGGCATTTACAACAGTTTTGCCCGTTAGATGATGCCAGCCGCAATTTATTAGAAATGGCGATTCGCAAGTTGGGATTGTCGGCGCGAGCGATGGATCGCATTCTCAAGGTATCTCGGACGATCGCGGATTTAGCAGGAGAGGAGGATATAAAATCTCAACACGTTGCCGAGGCGATTCAATACCGGACTTTGGATCGCTTGCAGTAATTGGGATTCCCCTAAATCCTCCTTGATAAGAGAGACTTCCGGATTTGTCTCTCATCAAACGGGAGGCTTCTGAATCCTTCCCTCTTATGAAAAGAGGCCTCCGTAATTCTCCCCTCTTATCAAGGGGGGCTAAGGGGGCGAAATTGAGTGACACTGCGTAAGTCCTGAATCTTTAAAATGAGGGGAGACGAACATCTTGCTCGTTTCCCCGATTCGTCCTAAGATTAATTCAATTAATATTCACCAACGAATTTGTTAAGAATTGGTATTAAAGGGGTTATTATAACCCTAAATCTGTGGAAAACGTGGGAAAATCTGTGGAAAAAGCAGTAATATTGTGGATAACTCACGGTTGCACTGTGGAATTACTATTCTCTAACTGGTAACTGGTTAATAGCTGAGACGATCGCTCTGGTAACGCGGCGGCTCTACATGGATGAGAATGCGTGCGGGGGCAAATCGTTTCTCCAAAAGCGTCTCTACTTTCTCAGTAATTTTATGAGCGGTTTCTACATCCGGCGCATCGACAATGAGGTGCATTTCAATAAAAACCTGCCGCCCCAAAACCCCCCGAGAAGCGATCGCGTGACAGTTTCTCACTCCAGGTACACTCGTTGCAACTTCGTAAATGGTTTCTGGCGCGATCGCCATGCGATCGACCAACCACGGCAAATTCTCTTTTAAGACTTCCCAACCGCTCCAAAAAACCAACAAAGCAACGGGAAAGGAAAGAACGACATCCAACCATTGGAACTGCGGCCAGCCCCAAAGTCCTCCCTGCCAAACGCCGAATAAGCCCCCCAAAACCGCGATCGTCACCCAAATATCGCTCATCGTATGTTTGGCATCGGCAATGAGAATCGGACTCCCAACGCGCTTTCCCACCCTGCGCTCGTAGAATGCCACAAAAATATTAATCCCCAAAACTACGAGTAAAAATCCCAGTTCTATCGCCGAAACCTCGATAGGATTCAATCCCTCAAATAGACGAGCGATCGCATTTTGCAAAATCTCAAAACAGGCGATCCCCAAAAAGGCAGCAATACCCAATGCGCCGAGTGCTTCATATTTTTGGTGTCCGTAGGGATGATCGCGATCGGGTCGAGGGGAAGAAAAATTGCTGGCGACCAATCCTAAAATATTATTAGCGCTATCCGTCACGCTATGAAGCGCATCGGCTTGCAAGCTCAGCGATCCCGTAACAAAACCAACGAACCCTTTGAGACCCATCACGGTAAGATTGAGTCCCAACGTTAGAAGTAAAACTCGACGAACTTCTGCACGGTTATCTTGCATTGCGGTAAGAAATTAGGCAATCAAGCCCATTTGTTGATTTTTATGAAGGAAAGCCAAAAAGCGATCGTTCTCTGATAAATTGCTTCAGGAGCTCAAAAACGAGCGGGTTACACCTCAACAAGCAATCCCAAAATCGGCAAAACTATCAACTATTAATTATCAACTATCAACTATCAATTATCAATTAAATGAGCCAACTTACTCTTAATTTAACGCAAGGTGCCGTTACCTTCAAATTCGCGCCGGATTCTGCCAAAGCACTCAAAGCAGAAATACAAAAACTCATGCAAACCTTAAAAGCGATCGCCTCGGAAAGAGCCGCCGGAGTCAAAAAAACATCCCCTCAACCTAACATGGAGTATCGGTATGCGGGGGATGTTTTTCTGGAAGTTTTTTGCAATCCTAATATTTATGCCACACCTTTTGCTGCCAAGGTTCTCATTACCGTGCGAGATGAGCGCTTGCGCCTGACGACAGAGGCAGAACTGACTCAATTGATAGAGGATATCAATTCCTACTTAGAACAAGCAGCCTAGGAGAGCGAGATCGAGGGGGTAAAATTGAATTGCAAATCGAATCTTTTGGGATCGATCCTTCGAGGGAATTAAAACAACTCGATAATTTTTTTAGTCATTTTCCCAAGTTTCCGAACCAATCAAATCGCCAATGCGATCGCGAAGTAAATATTCGCATTTCTCTAACTCGCATTCGACATAAATCCATTCACGAGCGGGAATATGTTGGCAGAGAACGTAAATGGGTTGTTGGCGGCTCACCACTCCTCTATCCACCAATTCCCTTGCTTCATCTTGCAGAAGTTCAATGGAATAATGAAAAACCGAAGAGGCAGACGAAAGAACGGAGGGGGCAGATGTTAAAGTTTGAACAGTCATAATTCACCTACTAAGCGAGCCTTGTTATGGATGTCGAGCGGCAATGTCAAGCAGCAATAATGTCAAGCAATCCCTTTCGGAATAACCGTGCTTAATTCAGTATAAGGAGTTACAGTTCGATCGCATAGCCACATAAGAATTCTAAAACTGGATTGAGATCGAGATAAGTGCGGCATGAGGAAAATTAATCCATTGGGAAGAAGACACAAAGCACCTTTTGCTGCTTTCCCAAAATGAGGGAAAAGCGATAAATTCTCTCGGCAAAAGATTAATAGAAGTTATATAAAAGCATCTTGCCGAAGATTGTCTGCTGTTTGCGA
Organism: Cyanobacteria bacterium SBLK; assembly: GCA_017746715.1. Lineage (GTDB taxonomy): Bacteria > Cyanobacteriota > Cyanobacteriia > Cyanobacteriales > Spirulinaceae > CCY15215. The sequence goes on along the minus strand of JAGHZQ010000003.1, from coordinate 52,358 downwards.
ACCCAACAAGGATTCCCACGCTATCTTTTGCGCGGCGGGCATTTGACCGTAAGAAAACGTCCAAGGAATATGGGGTTCTAAGGTGGGTAACAGCCACTCAACAATATAAGGACTACCGTATAGGGCAAGGGCCTCGACTTTACCGTTTCTTAATAAACTTTTAAGTACCGATTTAGATTCGGGGGTTAAACTTGCCCTACCGCGAAAGGGATTCCCGCGCAGAAACAGTTGTAGGGCAATGGACGAGCAATTGAGCAGTTGCTGCAAATTTTGGAGTTCTAAAAGTTGTAGTTTGTAACCGAATTGTTGGGGAATGGTGACGGCTGGAACGTGAAGGTCGAGAAAATCATTGCCGAGGAGGTAGGGAACGACGATCGCGTTAATTCCCTCATGAGGTATGAGTGAAGGCAGAAAAGGTAAATTGCCGCCTTTCTGTAGGGATTCTCCCAGGATTGTCGCGACGGTTTGGCGATCGCGAGGCGTGTAAAATTGTGCGGAATCGAAGGAGAGCGAGATTGCTGTTTTATTTTTTGAGTGCGAACTTTCTTGAAGATTTATAATTTTGGCTTTAGCCGTGCGAATGCGCTCGACGGAGGCGCAAATGCGATCGCGGGAAATTCGTCCGCTTTGGATGGCACGCTCGATCGCTTCAATGGCTTTCTCGGGATTGGCCGGCATCAATAAAATATCGGCACCGGCTTCAATCGCTCTTAAGCAAACCTCTTCGGGATCGGTAATTTTGGCAACCCCAGCCATGACCAGAGCATCCGTAACGATTAAGCCCTCAAACCCCAGTTTTTGCCGCAATCGTTCCGTGAGAATGGCATAAGAGAGAGTTGCCGGAACATCTCCATCCCATGCCAAAACTCGCAAATGAGCCGTCATGACGCTATCGACTCCTGCGGCGATCGCCCTTTGAAAGGGAACTAATTCGACTGCTCGCAAGCGATTTTCGGCATGAGCGATCGCGGGGAGTGCCAAATGGGAATCAACTGCTGTATCCCCGTGACCGGGAAAATGCTTGGCAGTGGTTAAAACGGGGTACTGCTGGCAGCCAGAAATAAATGCCTCTGCCAGTTCCGCGACAGTTTCCGGGGTATCGCCAAAGGCGCGAATATTAATAACGGGATTGTCGGGATTGTTATTGACATCGACAACAGGGGCGAGAATCCAGTTGATTCCACTAGCAAGGCTCTCTCGTGCCGTAGTTTTTCCCATTTCTGCGGCGCATTTTTTCGCAGTTATCTTGTCGGCGATCGCGCTCAGTGCCATTGGAGGAGGAAACCAGGTCGCTCCTGGAAAGCGCTGTCCGACCCCCTCTTCAATATCCGCCGCAATCAACAGGGGGGTTTTTGCCCAATTTTGCAACTGACGCGATCGCGCCGCCAACTCAACGGCACTGCCTCCCAACAAAATAACACCGCCAACATTGAGCTCGGCAAGCCAATACCGTAATTGTTGATTGGTCGCTTCCCAAACCGGGTAGCGAATTTGTTCGTCAAATAAATGACCGGATGCCCGCACGACTAACATCTGGGCAATAAGTTGTCGGTTACTGGTTTTTGGTTGTTGGCTCATTACTCGTAGATTTGCGATCGCGATCTTGCTGTTCTATTTGTTCTAATAAATGAATCATGCGATCGCCGCGTTCGAGAGAGCGATCTTCAATAAAGGTCACTTCTGGGGTGCGGCGCAACCGCACTCGATGGCCGAGTTCCCGACGCACGAAGCCTGTTGAAGCGTGCAACCCTTCCATCGTTTGGGTTCTGACTTCTTCTGTGCCGTAAATGCTGACAAAAATTTTTGCGTGTTGCAAATCCCCCGAAACATCTACATCCGTTACGCTAACCATGCCCGCACCAACGCGATCGTCTTTAATTCCATTGAATAGAAGTTGGCTGACTTCGCGCTTGATTAAAGAAGAAACCTTAGAAATTCGACGACTGTTAGCCATTATTAATTATCAATTATCAATTTCTTGATTTTAAAGCAAATCCCCTTTCTTTGCCTTAAAGTGCCGATAAACCCAACATTGCTCTCAAGGTTAAAATCACAAAAATTGAAACGCTAATCAAGAAACCAATCAGGGCAACTGCCGTGACGGGATTCTTTAACAAAGGTTTGAGCCAGCCAAAGAGAGCAAAGAATATTCCTAATGTAATGGTGATAAAGTAGCGCTGATAGCGCAAAACATTTTCAAAAAACTCTTTCATCGCGATCGCAAAAACTTTTTTCCCTCTACTCCTATCATCTTCCCGGAAATTCGACAAGCTCGGGGACAATCTCTCACAAGATCGCAGACAGGCAGAAATCGCCAGACTATTCCCCCAAGCGATCGCATCCTCTCTTGCTCCCAACGCCCCCGACGCTCTTATCGACAAGCAGGAATATCAATAATAAACTCCGTTCCCTCTGCCAATTTCGACCGACAGGCGATCGCGCCCTGATGATGTTCGACAATAATTTGATAAGTCGTCGATAATCCCAAACCCGTTCCGCTTCCCACGGGTTTCGTCGTAAAAAACGGCTCGAATACTTTTTTGCAGGTCGCTTCATCCATTCCCATCCCATTGTCCGCGATCGCAATGCGAACGCAATTCTCTCCTCGGGTTTCCGTGCGAATGCGAATTTCGGGCGGTTTGGCAGCGTTGCGATCGCCGTCTCGCAAGGCATCGATCGCATTGGTAATAATGCTGAAAAAGGCTTGATTGAGTTGACTGGCATAGCAGGTAATAGGCGGCACGACTTTGTATTCTTTAATCACCTGAATGGCAGCAAATTCTTTAGTTTTTCGCAAGCGATGCTGTAAAAGCATGAGAGTACTGTCAATATTTTCGTGCAGGTTTATTGTTTTATATTCGGCTTCATCGAGATGTGAAAAAACTCGCAATCCTTTCACGATTGTCTCGATCCGTTGCGCTCCATTTTGCATGGAATCAAGGAGCTTGGGTAAATCTTCTTCAATAAAATCAATATCGATATCTTCCTCTACAATCTGAAGTTTTGAGGAAGGTCGCGAATGCTCTTTGCGATACTGTTCGAGTAAATACAAGATATCTTCAATGTAATTGCGAGCCGGATCGAGATTGCTATAAATAAAACTAATGGGATTATTGATTTCGTGGGCAACTCCTGCCACCATTTGACCGATCCCAGACATTTTTTCAGCGTGAATGAGTTGGGATTGAGTTTGTTTGAGTTCTGCGAGAGTTCGTTCGAGATCGCGATTTTTGGCGTTAATTTCTTTCGTGCGCCGTTGCACTTTTTCCTCGAGGGTGGCATTGGTTCGAGATAAATTGGCATATAACAAAGCGTTTTCAAGAGCGATCGCCGCTTGGGCAGTTAACAGTTGCAGAACTTCGAGGCGATCGCGGCTAAAAATACCGACGCTCGCGCGATGTTCGAGATAAAGCAATCCGATAAGTTTTCCCTGATGTAAAAGAGGAGTACATAGAAGAGACAAAGGGTGGCTGGAATTAAAGTATTCGTCTCTAGTAAAGTCACCCTCCTCAGCAGCGCGATCGAGAACGATAGATTTGCGCGATCGCATAACATAAACGAGAATAGATTTAGGGAGGCAAAAAGGGGCAAGCTCATTGAAGGGTTGGGATTGCAAAACTTCCACCCTCTCGGGTTCGATCGCAATTTCTGCTTCCATTTGCCAAATGCCCTTACGATTGAGCAAGAGAATCCCGCGTTGTGCGGCGGCATTTTCGATGATAATCCCCATCATTCTTGCCAAGAGCTTATCGAGGACGATCTCGCTGCCTATAGCGCGAGAAGCCTTGAGAATACTCGCAAAATCAATGGTATCCGTCGAGCGATCGGTGCGAGTGCTGGCAATAGTCGTCCGGATGTGAGAGAGAAAGGCTTCGCGCACGGGAGCGCTGAAACATTGCGGATAAGTTTGCAAAAGTTTTTGGGTTTTGACTTTTGCCCCCCAACGAGCATAACAAATATAAGCCTGTTGTAAATACGTGCGAGCGATCGCTTCTTTTTCGCGAGCAAGATAAAATTGTCCCGCTCGTTCGTTGGCGATCGCTTCTTCTTGGATGTAGTGGTTTTCTTTTGCACCCTGAATGGCGCGATCGTAAAAGTCGCTGGCAAGTTCGTATTGTTCGAGAATGCGATAGCGTTCGGCTTCTATGAGGTGATATTTATGCAAGAAATTCATCGGAGCGTGACACGCCCATTTTTTAATTTTTTTTTGATAGTTGCGAACTCTATTCAACAATGATTTTTGCCTGTCTTGAGGAGTATCGGCATAAATAGACAAACAAGAAAGAGACCCATAAAAATAAAAAAGCGAGGAAACATAACCACCGCGAATGCTATCGAGATACTCCTCTGCTTTCAATCGATTGATTTCTGCATCCGTATAAGATGCCAGCCAATAATAAAATTGTAATTTCAGAATGTATAGATAACCTAGAGCCCCGCGATCGCTTTCTTTTCGTTGTAAGTTTATCAATTCTTCTTCATTATAAGGGTTTCCCTCAATACCGGGAGAGACTTCGGCTTGCCCGAGGAGTTTAGCGATAATATTTTGAAGGTGTCGAACCCGATAGAGGGCTTGTTTTTGCTGAAGTTGTTCGATTTTTTTTGCATAGTTATTAATATCTCGTTGTGCCCTATCCAGATTTTTCCCAGTAAAAAACAAACTATTATTGTAAATCCCCAAACAGTAGGTTGCAAATTCAATATCTCCAGTTTCCAGTCCGCTTTGATAACCTTCTAGTAAAGGATTAAAATTTTGATTGAGATGTTCTTGCCAATGAATGATAAAGGTATTAAAAATCATAAAAATTTTAGCCTTGAGTTCCCAGGCATTCAACTGCATCAATAATTTTTTCCCAGTTATACCGAAGCGATATCCCGTTTTAACAAAGCCCAAAACTCCCGCAAGCATTAAACCATAATTGCAATAACCATAAGCCGATAAGGGCGCATTCCCATATTGGAGAGATAAACTGACTTGTTTTAAAATAATCAGTCCAAAAAATTCGGGACTGGTAAAATAAGCTGCCGGTAAAACCCCCGCCAAAATTCGCAGTGCTGCCAGTTTTATTGGGTTTTTCATGGGTGGCAGATGAATGAGATATTCAGGTTGCTTGTTAGCAAGGGCGAGATTGAGTTTTCCCAGTGCTAAAAGCAGGTGTAATTTACGCGGTTTTTGAGGAAATTTAACCCCTAATAACGCTAAGATATCTAAGGCTGTATCTAACGCGCGTTTAGGTTGACTTTTCGCTGCATAACTGAGAATTCGAGTCTCGCAAACGCGGACTTTATCGAGAACGGTTCTGGCGTGTTTTAGAACCAATTCCGTCCATTGTGCCATTGTTTCGAATTCGCCGCAAAGATAGGCGGCTTCTACGGCTTCAATATGCAATTCCAAAGTCAGATCGTATGGCTCTTGCCAACATCGAGGAGGTAATAATTCCATCCCCGTTTTTAAATAAGCGATCGCCGATCTCCATGCTGCCGAGGCTTTGGCCTTTTTTCCCGCTTCTAAATTTAATCGTGCCAACTCATTTTTTTCCCGATGCTTGACAATATATCGACGCGCTAAATTCAATTGATTAACAATAGAAAAAATATTCTCGTCGCGTTCTTCTAAAGAAGTTTTTGCTAATAGTTGCCGTCCGAGAAGCAAATGAATGCGTCGTTTTTCCCAATCGGGCATGAGAGAATAAGCCGCTTGTTGAATGCGATCGTGAGCAAATTTGAAGGGTAATGTTACGTTGGTCTTAATTTTGGCTTCGATTAACTTATAGCTTTTATTTAAAGGCAGGAGAAAACCGCGATCGATCGCGACTTGCAAAGCGATCGCGGTATCTGAAGGCGATTGTGCGGCAATTTCGCTCAAGGTTGATAAGTCAAAGCGATTTCCGATACAAGCTGCCAATTGGAGAATTTTCCGAACTGAGAGAGGCAGTTTTTGAATTTTTCCCGCCAATAATTCCACCACATTGGCCGTGATTTCCTGCCTGCGAATTCGCTCTATATCCCACTGCCATTCCCGTTCTCGCGGGTTAAAATACAACAATTGCTCGCTATAAAGTGCTTTGATAAATTCATTGAGAAAAAAGGGGTTTCCGCCAGTTTTCTCTTGTAATAATTGGGTGAGAGGTTGTCCTTGTTGAGGAGAACAGAACAGAGTATCGCCAACTAATTTCTCAATTTCTTCCAACGGCAGGGAGTTGAGGGTAATTTCTGCAATTTCTATACCCCCTTGACGAATATTTTTCAATGCCAGCATTAGAGGATGCGCGGCATCGACCTCATTATCGCGGTATGCCCCGATCGCAAAAAAATAGCCCGTTTCCGGTGCGGTCATTAACAGTTGCAACAATTGCAAGGATGCTGAATCCGCCCATTGGAGATCGTCGAGAAAGAGAACGAGCGGGCGATCTCTTTTGGTAAAAACGCGCAGAAAGTTTTGCACGGTTAAATTAAAGCGGTTTTGGCTCTCCGTCGCCCCCAATTCTGGCAGTTTGGGCTGTTGGCCGATAATGAGTTCGAGTTCGGGAACGACCTCCACGATCGTGTCTCCATTATTCCCCAGTGCGGTTTGCAGGCGTTCTCGCCACTGTTGCAATTCTGCTTCCGATTCGGCAAGGAGTTGTCGAACCAAAGCACTGAAGGCGCGAGCGATCGCGGAATAAGGCGTATCTCGTTGCAATGGGTCGAATTTACCGGAAACGAAAAAACCATGTCTGACGGTAACGGGTTTGTAAACTTCCGCAATTAAAGTCGATTTCCCGATGCCCGAATACCCCTTCACCAAGCAAAGTACGGGCTGTTGGCGATGAATCCCTTCCGTAAAAGTCTGCAATAAAGACATTATTGCTTCATCGCGTCCGTAGAGTTTTTGGGGAATTTGCAAGCGATCGCCGCGATCGGCATCGCCGAGTCCAAACGGTTCGATCTGTCGTTCTCTTTGCCATTGTTGCCAACAAGTTTCCAAATCTACTTTTAATCCATAAGCCGACTGATAGCGATCCTCCGCATTCTTCGCCATCAGTTTCATCACGATCTCGACAATTGTTGTCGGTATTAATAACGGGTAGCTCTCCTGATGCGCGTTCCCTTGGCGAATTCGATTTGCCGGGGTTGCATCGCTGGTAACTGGTGACTGATGATTGGTGACTGGTGACTGTAAAATTGGGGGAATTTTGGCGATATGTGCGTGAATGAGTTCTACGGGATCCTCCTGTTGAAACGGCAATTTTCCCGCTAAAAGTTCGTAGAATGTCACGCCAAGAGAGTAGAGATCGCAGCGATCGTCGATCGCTCGATTCATGCGTCCGGTTTGTTCCGGGGAAATATAAGCGAGGGTGCCCTCGAGGGCATTGGCGTTGCTAAAGACAGTCACTTCCCGCGATCGCGCTGTCGAGATGCCAAAGTCAATAATTTTAACTTGCTTCGTTTTGGGATTGAGAACGATATTGCTCGGATTGATATCTTTGTGAATGATACCGGCTTCGTGAACTCGGGCGAGACAATCCACGATCGCGATTGCCAATTCGAGGAATTCCTCAAGGTTTAAATGACCTGCTAATTCTAATTGTGCAAGGGATTCGCCGCCAAAATCTTCGAGAACGATGGTGGGACGATCGCGATCTTCCCAAAAATCATAAGCCTCGATTGCTCCGACTCCATCGAGACGGCGGATAATTTCGTATTCCCGCCGAAACCAAGCTAAATTTTCCGCATCGGTATAAATGGGTTTTAAGGTTTTGAGAATGACGGGTTGCCCGTTAATGGGGCGATCGCTGCGGTAGACGAAAGTACGCCCGCTTTCGTAGAGTTGTTTGCTGGCGATCGCCTGTCGTTGTCCGGACATTTTGCTTTTCCTCTGTTGTGTTCCAAACAGATGCTCCCTTTTAATTTTTTTAAACCCTCTCTTTATTTTTCTCCTTTAAATCCTCATCATTCTTCTCCATCGGTGCGACCTCTGGGTTGAAAAATTGAGGATAGGTGCGGATGAGGTGTTGAGTTTTGGCTTTTGCTTCCCAGAGATCGTAGCCATGATAGGCTTGTTGAAGATAAGTTCGGGCGATCTCGTCCCGATTATCGGCCAGATAGAATTTTCCGGCGAGTTCGTTAGCGAGGGCCTCTTCTTGGATGTATTTGTTTTCTTTTGCTCCGGTGATGGCGCGATCGTAGAATTCGGCAGCGCGATCGCTTTTCCCGATAATGCGGTGTCGTTCGGCTTCCACGAGGTAATATTTGTGTAAATAATTCATAGGAGCATGATGCGCCCATTGTTTCATTTTGTTTTGATAAGCACCGACTTTTTTCAACAAGTGTTTTTGCTCGGATTGAGAAACATGAGGATGAAGCGATAGCCAAATTAAGGAAGCATAAAAATGAAAAATAGCAAACATTGGCGTGCTAACGACTGCATCTAAATATTGCGTTGCTTCTTCTACATATTGATTTGCCCGTGAATATTCGGCGAACAAGTACAAAAAAACTGATTTCACTTGCAAGTTGAAGAAACAAGATGCTTTGTCTCCCGTTAGTTTTTGAACGTCTCTTTCCCTATTTAATAAAGAGGAATCTTCTTGTAATAAATTAAATGCTTTTTTAGGATCGATTAATTGTAAAAAAACTTGCTTATATTGTTCGTATTGATATATTACAATAGTTTGTTTGAATTGGACAATACTGCGTCCGTAAGTTTCAAAATCTTGTTTTAAGATTGACAGGGTTTTTCCCATCCAGTAGGATGTCCTAATATATTCCAAGGCTGAGATGCTGGCAAATTCTAAATCGCCAGTATCTAAAGCAGTTTGATAGCCTTCAATCAAAGGATTTAAAGTTTCTTTAAGATGGCGTTTCCAATGTATTGTAAATACGGCAACTGGCATTAAGATTTTTGCTTTATGCGCTCTGATATTGAAATGCGACCAGATTTGCAAGGCCAGCTGACCGAATTGATAACCCCGTTCGATTTCTCCCAAGACACCGCAGAGAATAATGGCATAACAAGCATAAGCAAAAGCCGATAAAGGGGCGTTACCTTGTTTTAATGACAAGCGAATCATTTTGAGGATAATGAGAGGAAATAGTTGAGGATTCCAACGATAAGTTAGAGGAATGATACTGCTGAGAATTCCTATGGCTGCTTGCGTGGATGGATCCCTCATGGAAGGTAGAGCGATTAAATCTGATGGTTGCTTGCCAGCCAGAACGACATTGGTTTTAGTCAAATTCAATAAAATCTGTAATTTTGTAGCTTTTTTAGGGAGTTGAATACCCAATAAGGCCACAATTTCGAGGGCTGTGGATATGGCTTCTTCTCCGCGATCGCGAGCGACCAGAGCGTTAATTTTGACTTCATAGACTCGAACTTGTTGCAAGACTGAAGGTGTATATTTGAGAACAATTTCGACCAATTCATCTAATAACTCGAACTCGGTACAAAGATAAGCGGCTTCTACAGTTTCCACGTGTAATTCCCAAGTTAACTCATAGCGACTCTGCCAACTTTTAGGAGGCAATAATGCCAAACCCGTTTGTAAATAATTCAAAGCGGCTCCTCGTGCTGCCGATGCCTTGGCTTTTTCCCCGGCCAGCAAATTCAAACGCGCCAATTCATCTCGTTCGGGTTCTTTGCGGATATGCTGGTATACTAAGTTCAAATGATTGACAATTTCAAAAATCCGTTCTTCTCTTTCTTCTGGAGGAATTTGCTGCAATAATAAGCGTCCGAGTCGCAAGTGAATTTGGGTTTTGTCATTGTCGAGAATGAGTTTGTAAGCCGCTTGTTGGATGCGATCGTGGACGAATTTGAGACGGGGGGAGCGATCGCTGGGAATATTGGCTTCGACGAGCTTGTAAGCGTCATCTAAAGGCATGAGAAATCCTTCAGCGATCGCGCTTTGCAAGACCCCCGCGCAATTGGCTAAAGATACCTCGGAAATCGCCCCCAGCAAGGACAAGTCGAATTCATTGCCAATACAAGCCGCAAACCGGATTAACCTCTGGGTATCAAAGGGCAATTTATTCAGTTGTCCGGCTAACAAGTCCACTACATTTGCCGTGATATCGCGATCGCGAATGCGTTCGATATCCCAAAGCCATTCTTGTTTGTGCCAATCAAAATTCAACAGTTCCTCGACATAAAGTTCCTCGATAAATTTTTTGAGGAAGAAAGGATTGCCATTGGTTTTTTCTTGCAGCAATTCTGCCAGCCGTCGAATGCGAGGACGAGAACAGCATAAAGTATCGGCAACGAATTGCTCGATTTCTTCTAAGGTTAAAGGGGTGAGAGTAATTTCGGAAATCGGCGTGTTATTATCGCGAATCTTATGCACATTTGAGATCAAAGGATGAGCGTTATTCACTTCATTGTCGCGATAAGCCCCGATGAGGAAGAGATTGTCCATCTCCGGCGAAGTCATTAATAGGTGCAATAATCCTAAAGAAGCCGAATCCGCCCATTGCAAATCGTCGAGAAAGAGAACGAGAGAACGATCGCTGCAAGTAAATGCCCGAACCAAACTTTGCAGGGTTAGATTAAAACGGTTTTGGCTCTCCTTTGCCCCTAATTGCGGGACTTCCGGTTGCTTGCCGAGTAATATCTCCAATTTGGGGACGATTTCGCTGAGCACCCGTCCGTTATTGCCAACCGCTTCTTGAATTCGTTCTCGCCATTGTTGCAGCTCCTCTGACGATTCCACGAAGAGATATTTCATTAATCCTTCGAGGGCTTGGGCAATCGCCGAATAAGGCACGTTCCGTTGCAGTTGGTCGAATTTCCCCGAAACAAAGAAACCATTCTTAGCAGTGATGGGTTTGTGAATTTCGGCAACCAGTGCCGATTTCCCGATACCGGAATAGCCCTTCACCAAACATAAGGCGGGTTGCCGAGCGCGAGTTACCCCCTCAAACGCCGCTAGTAAGGTGGCAATCTCGCCTTCTCTCCCGTAGAGTTTTTGGGGAATTTGCAAGCGATCGCCGCGATCTTGGCTGCCAAAAACAAAAGGTTCGATTTCTTGTTTTTCCTGCCATTGCTGCCAGCAGCGTTCGATATCCGCCTTCAACCCATAAGCCGACTGATAGCGATCCTCTGCATTCTTCGCCATCAATTTCATCACGATATCGGCAAGGGTCTGAGGAATTCGCTCCCCCCTGTCTCCATCGTTGAAAAGCGAAGCATCCTCTGACTTTCCGGCAAAGAAAAGCGAAGCATCCTCTGTCGGGGGGAGCTGTAGATCGGGGGGAGGTTGAGCGATATGGGCGTGAATTAATTGTGCGATATTTTTCTCGGGAAAGGGCAAGCGTCCCGATAGCAACAGATAAAATGTTACCCCGAGGGAATAGAGATCGCTACGACAGTCAATTTCCCGATTGACCCGTCCGGTTTGTTCTGGAGAGACGTAGGCTGGAGTTCCTTCAAGAATATTGAGATTGTCAAATCCTGCTATTTCTCGCGATCGCCTCGTCGAAATGCCAAAGTCGATAATCTTAACCTGTTGGGTTTCGCGATTAAACAGAATATTGTTGGGATTAATATCTTTGTGGATGATATTGGCACGATGAATTTGACCGAGACAGTCCGCGATCGCGATCGCCAATTTGAGAAATTCGCCAATGCTTAATTTTCCTGCAATCTCCAATTCCGTCAGGGATTTGCCACCAAAGTCTTCGAGGACGATGGTGGCAGCGCTACCCTCGTCCCAAAATTCGTAAGCCGCGATCGTCCCGGCAATTTCGAGGTCATGAGTAATCTCGTATTCTCGCCGAAACCAAGCCAACCCCTCGGTATTGGCATAGTCTGTTTTTAAGGTTTTCAGAATGACGGAGCGCCCGTCGCTGATGCGATCGCCTCGGTAGATGAGAATGCGATCGCTTTCGTGCAGGAGTTGTCGGTTTGCGATCTCGCTTTGTCGTGCCAACATTGTAGATTTTGTCTCGGTTTTGACGAGTGCGTCCCTATATTTGCGGAAATTCTGACGATTGATAATGAACTTTATATTAACTTTTTCCGGCTCGTTCTGGAAATCTACTGATAAAGTTCATATAAACTTTATATGAACTTTTCGTTCTCGAGGTCAAGCAATTGAGGGTAGGTTTGCAAGAGGTGTTGAGTTTTGGCTTTTGCTCCCCAGCGATCGTAGCAGCGATAGGCTTGTTGAAGGTAAGTTCGAGCAATCTCGTCCCGGTTATCGCTCAGATAGAATTTTCCAGCGAGTTCGTTAGCGAGGGCTTCTTCTTGGATGTATTCGTTTTCTTTGGCTCCGGCGATGGCGAGATTGTAGAATTCGGCAGCGCGATCGCTTTTACCGAGGATGCGATATCGTTCGGCTTCCACGAGGAGATACTTGTGCAAATAATTCATTGGGGCATGATGCGCCCACTGTTTCATTTTGTTTTGATAGGCACTGACTTTTTTCAACAGATTTCTTTGCTCGGATTGAGAAACATGAGGATGAATCGATAGCCAAATTAAAGGAGCATAAAAATGAAAAATAGCAAAAATTGGCGTGCTAACGATCGTATCTAAATAATGAATTGCTTCTTCTACATATTGATTGGCTAGTGAATATTCAGCGAATAAATAGAGTAGAAATGCTTTGTTTTTCAAGCTGTAGAAAAAAGAAGATTTGTCTCGTATATCTTTTTTATTTTCCCTCCTTTTATCTGAAAAATAGGGGTTTTCTTTTAGTAAATTTAATCCTTTTTTAGGGTCGGTCAATTGCACGATAAATTGCTTATCTTGCTCGTAAATATCGATTATACCAGCTTGTTTAAATTGTAGGATACTGCGTCCATAAATTTCAATATCTTGTTTTAAGATTGACAGGGTTTTTCCCGTCCAGTAAGATGCTCTAATATATTCAAGGGCTGAAATGCTGACAAACTCTAAGTCGCCAGTATCTAAAGCCGTTTGATAGCTTTCGAGAAAAAGACTTAAAGACTCTTGAAGATGGCATTTCCAATGAAGTGTAAATAAAGCAACCGGCATTAAGATTTTCGCTTTATGGGCTTTAATATTGAAGCGCGACCAGACTTGTAAGGCTAGCTGACCGAATTGATAGCCTCGTTCGATTTCTCCCAAGACACCGCAGAGAATAATAGCATAACAAGCATAAGTAAAAGCCGATAAAGGGGCATTGCCTTGTTTCAATGACAGGCGCACCATTTTGAGGGTAATGAGGGGAAACAGTTGAGGATTCCAACGATAGATTAGAGGAATGATACTGCTGAGAATTCCTATTGCCGCTTGAGTGGAGGGATCGCTCATAGAAGGCAGGTCGATTAAATCTGACGGTTGCTTTCTCATCAGTACGACATTGGTTTTAGTCAAATTCAATAAAATCTGAAATTTTGTGGCTTTCTTGGGGAATTGAATGCCCAATAAAGCTGCGATTTCTAAGGCTGTGGAGATGGCTTCTTCCCCGCGTTCGCGAGCAACGAGAGCGTTAATTTTAGCTTCATAGACTCGGACTTGTTCTAATACCGAGGACGTATGTTTTAGTGTAATTTCGACCAATTCATCTAATAACTCGAATTCGGTACAAAGATAAGCGGCTTCTATAGTTTCTACATGCAGATCCCAAGTTAATTCATAATATGTCTGCCAACTCAATCTCGATAATAATTTCAAACCCGTTTGTAAATAATTCAAAGCCGATCGCCGTGCTGCAGATGCTTTTGCTTTTTTCCCCGCCATTAAATTCAATTGCACCAATTCATCTCGTTCGGATTCTTCGCGGATATGTTGACGTACCAAATTCCAATGATTAACAATCTCAAAAATCCTTTCTTCTCGTTCTTCTGGAGAAACTTGCTGCAATAACAAGCGTCCGAGTCGCCAGTGAATTTGAGTTTTGTCATTGTCGAGGATGAGTTTGTAAGCTGCTTGTTGGATGCGATCGTGGACGAATTTGAGACGGGGAGAGCGATCGCTGGGAATATTGGCTTCGACGAGTTTGTAAGCGTCATCTAAAGGCATGAGAAATCCTTCGGCGATCGCGCTTTGCAATGCGCCGACGCAATCGGCTAAAGACACATCAGAAATTGCCCCCAGTAGGAACAAATCGAACTCATTGCCGATACAAGCTGCAAACCGGATTAACCGCTGAGTGTCGAGGGAGAGTTTGTTGAGTTGTCCGGCTAACAAATCCACGACATTGGCCGTGATATCGCGATCGCGAATGCGTTCGATATCCCAAAGCCATTCTTGTTTGTGCCAGTCAAAATTCAACAATTCCTCGAGATAGAGTTCCTCGATAAATTTTTTGAGGAAGAAAGGATTGCCATTGGTTTTTTCTTGCAGCAACTCTGTCAGCAGTCGAACGCGAGGACGAGAACAGCATAAGGTATCGGCAACAAATTGCTCGATTTTTTCTAAGGGCAGAGGGGCGAGCGTAATTTCGGCAATTGGCGTGTGATTCGTGCGAATCTTGTCTATTGTTAATAGCAAAGGATGGGCGTTATTGACTTCATTGTCGCGATAAGCACCGACAATAAAAAGGTTTCCCATATCCGGCGAGGTCATGAATAGATGCAATAATCCTAAAGAAGCCGAATCCGCCCATTGCAAGTCATCGAGAAAGAGAACGAGAGGGCGATGGCTCTCAGTAAAAACGCGGATAAAATTTTGCAGGGTAAAATTAAAGCGGTTTTGGCTCTCCGCGGCTCCCAATTGCGGGACTTCCGGTTGTTCGCCGAGCAATATTTCCAATTTGGGGACGATCTTGCCGAGCACTCGTCCGTTATTGCCAACCGCTTCTTGAATTCGTTCTCGCCATTGTTGCAACTCCTCTGACGATTCCACAAAGAGATATTTCATTAATCCTTCGAGAGCTTGGGCGATCGCCGAATAAGGTACGTCCCGCTGAAGTTGGTCGAATTTCCCCGAGACAAAGAAACCATTTTTCGCGGTGATGGGTTTGTGAATTTTGGCCACCAGTGCTGATTTTCCAATGCCAGAATAACCTTTGACCAAGCACAAGGCAGGGTGTTGCTGCTCGATTGCCCCTGCAAACGCCGCGAGTAAGGTGGCAATCTCGTCCTCTCTCCCGTAGAGTTTTTGGGAAATTTGCAAGCGATCGTCGCGATCTTGGCTGCCAAAAACAAAAGGTTCGATCGCTTGTTTTTCCTGCCATTGCTGCCAGCAGCGTTCGAGATCTGCCTTCAATCCATAAGCCGACTGATAGCGATCCTCCGCATTCTTCGCCATCAATTTCATGACAATATCGGCAATAATATTCGGTATTGACAACGGGTGGCCCTTCGACAGCCTCGTTTCGACTTCGCTCAACGGCCTCGTTTCGGCTTCGCTCAACGGCCTCGTTTCGGCTTCGCTGGTGACGGGTGACGCTTCGGCAAGCTCGTTTCGGCTGACTTCGACACCGCTCAGTACAAGTCGCTCAACGGTCTCAGAGCGTTGCGGGTGAGTGAGTAAAGGGGGAGCGTGGGCGATATGGGCGTGAATTAATTCTGCAAGATCTTTCTGGGGAAAGGGCAAGCGTCCCGATAGCAACAGGTAAAAGGTTACGCCGAGGGAATAGAGATCGCTGCGGCAATCAATTTCCCGATCGATCCGTCCGGTTTGCTCTGGGGAGATATAGGCTGGAGTCCCTTCGAGGGCGTTGACATTGCGAAATGCTGCCATCTCCCGCGATCGCTTCGTCGAAATGCCAAAATCGGTAATCTTAACCTGTTGGGTTTCGCGATTGAAGAGAATATTGTTGGGATTAATATCTTTGTGGATGATATTGGCGCGATGAATTTGACCGAGACAGTCCGCGATCGCGATTGCCAATTTGAGAAATTCGCCAATGCTTAATTTGCCTGCAATCTCCAATTCTGTCAGGGATTTGCCGCCAAAATCTTCAAGGACGATGGTGGGACTGTAGCGATCGTCCCAAAATTCGTAAGCCGCGATCGCTCCGGCAATCTCGAGATTGCGGATAATCTCGTATTCTCGCCGAAACCAAGCCAACCCCTCGGTATTGGCATAGTCTGTTTTTAGGGTTTTCAGAATGACGGAGCGTCCGTCGTCCATGCGATCGCCTCGATAAATCAAAGCGCGTCTGCTTTCATGCAGGAGTTGTTGATTGGCTATCTTGCGTTGTTGTATTGACATTATCAATTTGACGAAACTTTTTACGCTTTACCTATGACACGTTATTCTTGACCCGCGATCGCTCGTTGAGTGGGAATTTCAAGGGTAAACTCCGTCCCTTCTCCTACTTTCGACTGACAGACAATTGTTCCCTTGTGGTGTTCTGCAACAATCTCATAACTCGCGGACAATCCCAACCCCGTCCCGCTACCGATGGGTTTGGTGGTGAAAAAGGGCTCGAATACTTTTTTGCGGGTTGCGTCGTCCATCCCGCAACCATTGTCGGCGATCGCGATGCGAATGGCGTTTCCTTCGATCGCTTTGGTGCGAATGCGAATAGTCGGAGGGTCTGAGGAAATGCGATCGCCGCACCTCAAAGCATCAACAGCATTGTTGAGGAGATTGAAAAAGACTTGATTGAGTTGGCTGGCATAACAGGTAATAGAGGGAAGGTTGCCATATTCTTTAATGACGGCGATCTCCGGATGTTCTGCGGTGCGTCGCAAGTGATGCTGCAACAGCATGAGGGTGCTTTCGATGTTGGCGTGGAGATCGTCAATGATTTTATACTCTGCTTCATCGAGGCGAGAAAAAATCCGCAATCCTTCCACAATCGCTTTAATACGCTGGGAACCGGTTTGCATGGAGTCGAGAATTTTGGGCAAATCTTCCGTGACGAATTCCAGATCGATGGCCTCCTCAGTCTCTTGAATGTCTTCGGGGGGTTGGGGATAATTTTGGCGATAGAGATCGAGCAAATGGAACAAATCTTGGATATAGGTGCGAGCCGGGACGAGGTTGCTATAAATAAAACTGACGGGATTATTGATTTCGTGGGCCACTCCCGCCACCATCTGTCCGATCCCCGACATTTTTTCGGCGTGGATGAGTTGCGCTTGGGTTTGTTTGAGATCGGCGAGGGTTTTTTCGAGATCGAGATTTTTCTCGTGTAATTGTTCGGTGCGTCGCTGCACTTTTTGCTCGAGGGTGAGGTTAGATTGCGCGAGTTCCCGGTTGGCGATCTCCAGATTGGCATACAAGAGGGAATTTTCGAGGGCGATTGCGGCTTGAGCGGTTAAAATTTGCAGGACTTCGAGGCGATCGGGACTAAAAATTCCCGTACTGGAGCCGTGTTCGAGGTAGAGCAAGCCGACGATCTTGCCCTGTTGTACGAGAGGCATGCAGAGGAGGGATTGGGGTCGGGCGATGGCAAAGTATTCATCTTCCTCAAAATTGCTGCCTTTGGCGGCGTTTTCGAGGACGAGGGCTTCCAGGGTGCGGAGGGTATAGGCGATGGCGGATTTGGGTAGGGTGAAGGTGGGGATTGTCTCGAGGGGTTGAGATTGCAAGACTCTCACGCGATCGGGTTCGAGGGTAATTTCTGCCTCCATCTGCCAAGTTCCCTCGCGATCGAGCAGGAGAACTCCCCGTTGAGCGGCCGCATTTTCGAGGATAATCCGCATCATGCGGGCGAGGAGCTTATCGAGGAGGATTTCGCCACCGATCGCTTGAGAGGCTTTGAGAACGCTAGAAAAATCGATAGTGTCGCCGGTCGTGCTGTTGGGGGTAGTGCGGACTAGAATTGTTGCGGTGACGGGGGATTTCTGGGAGGAGGGAGACCGGAAGAATTGCGGGTAGGTTCGGGCGAGATGCTTGGTTTTGGCCGTTGCCCCCCAGCGATCGTAACAGCGATAGGCTTGGTGGATGTAAACCCGAGCGATCGCTTCTTTCTGACGGGCGAGATAGAATTTCCCGGCCAGTTCGTTGGCGATCGCTTCTTCTTGCAAGTATTCGTTTTCTTTGGCTTCGGCAATGGCGCGATCGTAGAGTTCGGCAGCTTTTTCATTTTTACCGAGAATGCGGTAGCGTTCGGCTTCGATGAGGTGGTATTTGTGCAAGCAATTCATCGGGGCGTGACGCGCCCACTTGGTCATCTTTTCTCGGGCGATATTGACTTTCTGGAGCAGTCGTTTTTGTTCGGATTTCGGTTTTTGAGGATAAACTGCCAACCATGTCAGGGCAGAATAAAACTGAAAAACAACAACATGAAAAGTACCGGAAACAGAACGAATATGTTCCGCTGCTTTGATGCAATTTTTGATAGCTTCCGAATAAGATGCAAATGAATAACAGAGTAGTAATTTAAGAACGTATAACAAGAAAAGCGCACTGCGATCGCCTTCTTGCTCGTGTAAGGTTAGCATTAGTTCTTCATCGTAAGCATCTCCTTTTAAACAAACCGGATTTTCTGATTTGCCAATCAGGTTCAGAACGAGTTGTTGAGCTTGTTGAATTTTATAAAGTGAAACTTTTTGGTTAAGTTGTTCGCATTTCTTTCGACAATTTTCTATCTCGATCGCGCTTTGATTGAGGGCGCGATCGTTATAAACTAAGTGGAAGACATAAGCCAAGAGAGAATAGGCTGAAAATTCAGTATCTCCAGTCTCGATTCCACTTTGATAGGCTTCAAGTAAGGGGTCTAGAGTTGTTTTAAGATGTTCTTGCCAATGTCTGATAAAACTATTGAACGTCATCAAGACTTTGGATTTCAATGTTTTGTCATTTAATTGAGTCAATAAGTCTATACCCAATTGACCAAATTGGTATCCCGTTTCAATATTTTCCAATACTCCGCAAAGAATTAAACCATAATAGCAATAGGCTAAAGCAGATAATGGTGAATTGCCATATTTAAGGGATAAACTGACCTGTTTTAGGGAAATAAGTAAAGATAATTGAGGCGTTGTAATACAAGTGGCTGGAAAGACACTCGTTAAAATCCGCAAGGCAGCAATTTTTTTCGAATTGCTCATTAAAGGAAGTTTGAGTAAATCCTCTGGTTTCTTGTTCGACAAAGCCAAATTAATTTTAGTTAATGCCGATATCACATTTAATTTACTGGGCTTTTTCGGGAGTTTAACACCTAATAATTTGAGAGCATTGAGGGCAACGATGACTGCTTGTTCGGGTTGACTTTGCGCCATGTAGCTTAACAGTCGAGCCTCATCTATACTAACGCGATCTAAGACAGAGCGAGCGTGTTTTAATACAATTTCTGCCCATTTTTCCATTGCTTTAAATTCGCCGCAAATATAAGCCGTTTCTACTGCCTCGCGATGTAATTCTAAAGTCAATTCATAGTCTTGCTCCCAACTCGAAGATGGCAATAACTCCAAACTAATTTGTAAAGAATTGAAAGCCGATCGCCATGCTGCCGATGCTTTTGCTTTTTTCCCTGCTAGTAAATTCAATTGTGCCAACTCATCTTTTTGCGATCGCTTAACAATATACCGACGGGCTAAATTTAAATTGTTGACAATATCAAAAATCTTTTCTTCGCATTCTTTTACGCTAGTTTTTGCGAGCAATTGCCGTCCGAGCAGAAGATGAATGCGTTGTCGTTCCCAATCGGGAAGTAAAGAATAGGCAGCTTGGTGAATGCGATCGTGGGTAAACTTGAATCGCAAAGAAGTATGGGGGGCAATTTTTGCCTCCATTAGTTTATAATGTTCGTCTAAGGGAATGAGAAGACCTGCCGCGATCGCGCTTCGCAATGCAAGGGCTAAATCCAATGACGACGCGCGATCGATGCCGCTTAAAGCAGACAAGTTAAATTCATGACCGATACAAGCTGCCAGTTGAACCATTTGTCGTGCGGCGGTCGGAAGTTTCTGGATTTTTCCAGCTAGTAATTCCACCACATTTTCCGTCATTTCGCGCCTGCGAATTTGTTCGATATCCCATTGCCATTCCTGGTTTTTAGCGTTAAATTTTAAAAAATCTTCGGTATAAAGAGCTTTAAGAAATTCATTGAGAAAAAAAGGATTCCCATTTGTCTTTTCTAGCAATAATTCTGCGAGTAAACGCGTTGTCTCTGGAGAACAGAGCAGAACATCGGCAAGAAATCCGATAATTTCTGTTAATGGTAAAGGTTCGAGAGAAATTTCGTCAATTTTTACGCCACTGCTGCGAATTTTATTTATTTTTAATATTAACGGATGCGCTCCCCTCACTTCATTATCTCGATAAGCACCGATCGTGAAGAAATAGCCCATATCTGGCGAGGTGGTTAATAAATGCAGCAATTCTAATGAGCCAGAATCTGCCCATTGCAGATCGTCCAAAAAAAGCACGAGGGGATGCTCGATTTTGGTAAAGGCGCGCAGAAAATTTTGTAAGGTAAAATTAAAGCGATTTTGGCTTTCTTTTGCGCCCAATGGAGTCACTTTCGGTTGTTTGCCCAGAATCAATTCTAATTCGGGAACGATTTCGGCAATAATCCGCCCATTATTTCCTACGGCATCTTGGAGGATTTTACGCCATCGTTGCAATTCGATTTCGGGTTCGGCTAAAAGCTGCCGCAGCAAAGCACTAAGGGCAGATGCGATCGCTGAATAAGGAATGTTTCGATGGAGTTGGTCGAATTTCCCGGAAATAAAGAAACCGCGACGCGCGGTAATGGGTTTGTGAATTTCCGCTACCAATGCCGACTTTCCAATTCCCGAATAACCTTTCACTAAACAGAGGGCGGGTTGTCGGCGGCGAATGACCCCCTCAAAAGCAGCCAGTAAGGTAGCAATCTCGCGATGGCGTCCGTAGAGTTTTTGGGGAATTTGCCAGCGATCGCCGCGATCGCTACCCCCGAGGATAAAAGATTCGATTTGCTGCTTTTCCTGCCATTGCTGCCAGCAGAGTTCGAGATCTGCCTTTAACCCATAAGCCGACTGATAGCGATCCTCTGCATTCTTCGCCATCAGTTTCATGATAATATCGGCAATTGTCTGAGGAATTCGCTCCCTCCGGCTAAAGCCACCCCCCTTATTAAGGGGGGGAAGGATATCGAGATGGGGGGGTGTTTTGGCAATATGTGCGTGAATCAATTCTACGGGATCGTTCTGTTGAAACGGCAAGCGTCCCGATAACAGGACGTAAAAGGTCACGCCAAGGGAATAGAGATCGCTGCGGTCGTCGATCGCCCGATTCGTACGTCCGGTTTGTTCTGGGGAAATGTAAGCAAAGGTGCCTTCGAGGGTGTTGGCATTACCAAAAGCAGTAAATTCTCGCGATCGCGTCGTGGCAATCCCGAAATCGATGATTTTAACCTGTTGGGTTTGAGGATTGAGAACGATATTGCTAAGGTTGATATCTTTGTGAATAATCCCTGCTGCGTGAACTTGACCGAGACAGTCAGCAATCGCGATGGCCAGTTTGAGAAATTCACCAATACTCAATCGCCCCGCTAAAGACAATTGTGCGAGGGATGCTCCGCCAAAATCTTCGAGCACGATGGTCGGCGCATCGCGATCGTCCCAAAAATCATAAGCCTTTAATGCACCGTTAATATTCAGGTTGCGGATAATTTCGTATTCTCGCCGAAACCAAGCCAATCCTTCGGGATTGTGATAAGCGGCTTTTAAGATTTTCAGAATTGCCGATTTTCCTACAATCGCGCGATCGCTGCGATAGATGAGGGCGCGATTGCTTTCATAAAGCAATTGACCCTTGCTCGTTTTGAGTCCTACTGGCATTTGATTTGTCCCCTGTATTAATCGAAATGCACGCACCAAATTTTAAGCATTCAAAACTTGCTTAAAACTTACGTTCCCCATGGGCTTAATTTTATTTAAGGACTCAAAAATCTAGTGCGATCGAGATCTGACTTTTTAGCGACGGCGATCGCATTCTCTTTCTATTCGTAAAACTTTACAGAGATTGATTGCGGACTTTACTATGGGAAGTTGTCCTGCAAGAATTTGACGATCGCGAGGGCCCTCGCGATCGCTAATTATTCTCGAGTTCGTTACTTTCGGTTGTATTCTCGAATTCGACATCTTCATAAATGCTGGCGATCGCGATTTCTAAATCGATACTACTGAGGGCAAAACGCGGGTTTTCGGAATGGTAGGTTGTAAATTGCCAGTTGTTGATTTCTTGTCGGCGAAAGATTTCGATTTGTTGGCGTTTGCTATTCACGAGGATGTATTCTTCAAGACTGTCTAGGGTTTGGTAGTCGTGGAATTTATCACCGCGATCTTTTGCTTCGGTGCTGTCGGAGAGGACTTCGATGATGAGTTTGGGGAAGCGTTTGTAGGTAGGAGTTTCGCGATCGCGAGGATCGCAGGTGACGAGGAGATCGGGATAATAAAAGCGGTTTTTTGCTTCGATACGGATTTTGAGATCGGCGAAATAAACGCGACAGGAATTGCCGCGGAGATGGTTGCGAATGAGAAGGGCAAGATTGAGAGCGATCGTGTTGTGGCTGTCGGTAGTCCCTGCCATTGCGAAGATTTCCCCATCGATATACTCGTGTTTGCTCGGGCTGCTTTCTTCAAGTTTGAGATATTCTTCTGGGGTGAGGAGATATTTTTCTTTGAGGGCTATCATAATGTTTTTGAACAATATTTTTATTTTTTTATCTGTTGTTAGTATAACAGCGATCGCTAGTCTGCGAGAGAAAGGGTTTTGGAAGCCAGTAGGGTGCTGTATAGCCTCCGGCATGGCTGCGCTAAAGCGACAGCGTAACGCACCAATTTTTAGACTTTTGGTGCGTTATGCTCCATTCCATTACGCTAACACACCTTACGACTTTCATTTAATATTTGCTTTACGAATAATCTCTGAGGGAAAAAAGGTTTTGGAAATGCGATCGCTTTAAGGCAAAAGCTCTAAATATTCAATTTGTTTCGGTCTAATTAAACTAAAATGCCGCCTATCTAACGTCAATATTTTTTGAATTCGATAGCGTTCTGCTAAGGCAATAATACTCGAATCAACCAAACCTAAAGGAACATCTTTATATTGGTTCATAATTTCGAGTGCGCTTTGTAAATCTTCTAGTTCGACTCGAAGATAGGTAAAATTACCAGCAAAAACATCGGCTAAAAATGCTTTAGCAATTCGTTCTCCAAGATATTTTGTTGCTAAGTAATCAACCTCTGGTAAAATGGTAGTGGGAATCAATAGCGTAGAATTCTCGATCGCATTGACAACGGCTTCATGATAGCGATCGCTACGATCTAGCATCGATATAATTCCGCCTGTATCGGCTAAAATTTGGTTTATTCTTGCCACAATAATTCATCTACTCTTTCTGATAAGTCTCCCATACCACTCGCCCCCATACCAACAGAATGAGGTAATGAATTTTTTTCTCGTTGCGAGTCTGTTCTCTTATTGTCTCGGTCTTCAATATCGCGATCGCCAGAAACTCGATGCAATTTCAGTAAATCTTGAAACTGAGTTTTATCCATTTGGACGAGATCGCTTGCTTGCAGGAGATTGAGTTTTTTAGTTTGGAACAGAAAGATAGCAATTTCTTGTTTGAGTTCGGTTTCGGCGAGTTGATTTTCCTGCAAAACTTTGTCGGGGATTATAATATTCATAGTTGTTAATTTGCATGGGTCGTTTAACTATTGTTATTTTAACAGCGATCGCGCGTCTGAGGGAGGAAGAGTTTTGGGACGCAAGTAGGGTGCAGTATAGTCTCCGGCATGGCTGCGCTAAAGCGACAGCGTAACGCACCAATTTTTAGACTTTTGGTGCGTTACGCTCCATTCCATTACGCTAACACACCTTATGACTTTCATTCCAAATCAAAATGACTATACTTTAAAAAATTGGATTTTAGGGGCGATCGCGTTCACCATAGAGATGCAGGGAGTTTATTTTAATTTGAGTGGTATATTTTCCATCACAACCACTTGCTATTCTGAATTTTTCGTAGTATATCCTGAGCATTTTTAACCCAAGGGTGGTCTTCTGAAAAATGTTTGTTCAGGATTTCTAAGGTTTGCAGACAGAGAGGTTCAGCTGCATTATATCTTCCTTATCTGCCTCAATTGTGTCCCATCTTTCCCAAAATGAAAAGACTGCTGACAAGAGGCGCGATCGCCAACCATTTTTGAATTGATAATTTTGAATTTTGAATTGATTGTCTAGCACTCCCACGGGGGAATCGGCCAGAATCGTTCGAGGAGAAAATCAATCATAACGCGAACTTTGGGTGCAACGATCCGACGACTGGGATAAAGCGCCCAGATAGAGGTTTCCGCGACCAATGGGAAATCCGCCAAAACCTCGACGAGAAGACCGGATTTCAAGCTCTCCTTCGCATTCCAGATCGACTTGATGCCGATACCCATACCCTGTTCGATCATTTTACGGACTGCCTCGCCATCGTTAACCACAAACGATCGCGGCACGATCGCGATTTGTCCGTTGGCAAACTTCCAGCGATTGTTATCGGCAAGGATAACGCATTGATGCTCGCCGAGTTCCTCTGGGGTTGCAGGGATGCCGTATCTTTCGAGATAGGCAGGAGAAGCAACGAGAATCCGGCGATCGCAAGCGAGTTTGCGTGCAATGAAACTACTATCGGCTAAATGTGCATTGCGGATAATAAGGTCGTAAGCCCCCTCGATCGCGTCGAGGACTTCATCAGAAAGCCGTAAGTCAAGGCTCACGAGGGGATAGCGTTCTTGAAACTCGGCTAAAGCGGGAATCACGTGCATGCGTCCAAAAGATCCCGGCATGGTCATTCGCAATATACCTTGTGCCTGCGCCCCTTGAGTGCCGATCGCGCTCAGCCCGATTTCTAAGGTTTCGATCGCCTGTTGCGCGTAAGGCAGAAATACCTCTCCATCCGTGGTTAAAGAGACGGCTCGAGTCGTCCGATTGAACAAACGACACCCAACCGTTTCCTCCAGTTTGACCAGACGCGCGCTCGCACTGGCTGGCGAAAGCGACAAATCCCGTCCCGCAGCCGAAACCGAACCCAATTCCGCAACTCTCAAGAATAAACGCAACGATAACATATCCATGATTATCAAAAATATCCGAATTGTAATTTCGATTTAAACCGGTTTATCTATTTTTGACAAAGAATTAAATTGGAACAAGAGCGATTGACGAATTCAAACGAATCAAAATGATGCAAGCCATTGGCTACCCGAAGGCAGGACCGATCGCGGCGGAAAACGCCCTCATCGAGTTCGAAACGGACATTCCCCAACCCGGTCTCCACGACCTCCTCGTAGAAGTGCGAGGGATTTCGGTCAATCCCGTCGATGTTAAAGTGCGTGCAAATATGCAGCCCGAGGGCGGGCCTCGCATCCTTGGCTTTGACGCGGCTGGAGTGGTCACAGCGATCGGTTCTGAGGTCTCCCGATTCAGTCCGGGGGATGAGGTGTTTTACGCGGGGGATATCACTCGCCCCGGCACCAATGCCGCATTTCACCTCGTTGACGAACGCATTGTCGGTCGCAAACCTACCTCTCTCGGTTTTGCCGATGCTGCGGGAATGCCTCTCACTTCGATTACGGCGTGGGAAATCCTCTTCGATAGCTTTGGGCTGAAAGAAAGCGAAGGTGAAGGGGAATCCCTGCTAATTATCGGCGGAGCGGGCGGCGTGGGGTCGATTTTAATCCAACTGGCCAAGAAACTCACAAAACTGAATGTTATCGCAACGGCATCGCGTTCTGAAACCCGAGAGTGGGTGAAAAAGATGGGTGCGGATTATATTATCAATCATCGCAATCCGCTCGATGAAGAGATGAACGCCCTGGGGATTTCGCCGGGATATGTTGCCTCCCTGACCCATACGGACCGGCATTTTGAGGCGATCGCCAAGCTCGTGAAACCGCGCGGTCATATCGCTCTCATTGACGATCCCCAGTCCCTCAATATTGTTTCCCTCAAACCGAAAGCCGTCTCGGTGAGTTGGGAATTCATGTTTACTCGTTCCATGTTTCAGACTGAAGACATGGATGCACAACATATTCTGTTAAACCGAGTTGCAGACTTGTTAGATAACAACACCCTCGTTTCAACTGTTAACAGGCACGAGGGTATCTTGAATGTTACCAATCTGCGAAACGCTCACGAACGGCAAGAAAGCGGCATGGCGATCGGCAAGACTGTTTTGGATGGGTTGAGTTAGGGCAATGGAACCGAGGGCGCGATCGCCGAATTCACCATCAATGAAATGACCCACATCAACGAATTAGCAAACCCAGTAGGAGACAGCCAATGAGTTACGAAAACTTCACCACTTTCAACGTTAAGATCGAAAAGGCGATCGCTTGGATTACGTTTGACTATCCGCCGGTTAATATTCAAGGTTTGCCCATGCTGGCGGATTTGAATAGACTGGCCGAAACCCTCGAAGGCGATCGCGCCGTCAAAGTCGTCGTTTTCCAATCCGCACATCCCGAAATCTTTGTGGCCCATGCGGACACGAATTTTCTCAAAGATATGTCTGCAACGGCAGTATCTCGCGAAGAGGTGGAACTGCTCGATCTGCAAACAACTCTAGAACGCATTAGCAAACTTCCCCAAGCAACCATCGCTAAAATTGAAGGTTTTGCTCGGGGTGGCGGTCACGAGTTCGCCCTCGCCTGCGATATGCGCTTTGCGGCTCGCGGTAAAGCTAAATTTATGCAGATGGAAGTCGGTATGGGGATTTTGCCTTGTGGTGGGGGTGCATCCCGCATGGCACGTCAAGCCGGCTTGGGTCGAGCTTTGGAAATCATTTTGAGCGCCCGAGATTTTGACGCAGACGAAGCCGAAGCCTATGGCATTCTCAATAAAGCGTTAGATGCGGACGCGATCGGCGAATACGTCGATACATTAGCCAATCGTATCGCCCAATTCCCAGCCGCATCCATCAATGCTTGCAAACAGGCAGTGTATGAATCCATCGACAAGCCGATCGCAGAGGCCCTCAAAGCAGAGGCTTACTGGCTCTATCAAGCGACCAGTCAAACTCCCGCTATCAAACGTTTTGCGATGGCCGATGAGAAAGGTATGGAAAATGACATGGAGAACCAGCGCAACTGGAACGATTTGGTTATCGGCGTTCAGGAAATAAATTAGTAAGGATTGCTTCGGGTTGCTACCTGCGACCCGAAACCTTAACCAACGGAGTCTAATATGCTCGAACTTATCAACGATCTGACCTTCCCATCCATTAATCGGGGCTATAACACCACGTTTCGCCCGCATCGGTTGAGCATTGGGTTAGTCGTACCGATCGAGACCTATGCAAAGGGTCCGATCCCGACCATGACCCATCATCTAGAACGGGTTCGACTCGTGGAAAAATTGGGATTTTCGGCAATTTGGTTGCGGGATGTACCATTTAACGTGCCGTCTTTTGGGGATGCCGGGCAAACTTACGATCCTTTTGTCTATCTCGGTTTTTTGGCCGGCCAGACCGATCGCATTGCGTTGGGTGTTGCCAGTATCATTTTACCTCTGCGTCATCCGGCACATATCGCCAAGGCTGCGGCTAGCGTCGATGAACTGTCGGGGGGACGGCTGATCTTGGGAGTTGCTTCTGGCGATCGCCCCGAAGAATATCCGGCCATGAATCAACCGTTTGGCGATCGCGGCGATCGTTTCCGCGAAAGTTTTGACTATATCCGACGCATGGGTGAGACGGCACCCGCTTTCGAGAATGCGTTTGGCAGTCCCAATGGGGGGTTGGATATGTTACCCAAACCCGTCTCCGGCAAACTACCGCTACTCATCACGGGAAGCAGTCGGCAAACTCCCGAATGGATCGCGAAAAATGGCGACGGTTGGATGACCTATCCGCGTAATACTGTTATGCAAGGGCAGATCGTGCGGGACTGGCAGGCACGAGTTGAGGTGTTAAGCGGCCTCTCTAAACCCGTAATGCAGCCGCTTTATGTCGATCTGACCGAGAATCCCGATACGCCACCCCAACCGATTCATTTAGGATTCCGATTGGGAGTTCGTCATCTTTTAGCTTATTTGAAATCCCTTGAAGAAATTGGCATGAATCACATCGCCCTAAACTTGCGTTTTAACCAAGGAGATATTGAGACCACCCTAAAACGTCTGGCCGATGACATCCTGCCAGATTTCTCTAATTAAGGAGGACAAGATCGTGCAAAAAACAATTCTCATTACCGGTTCGACGGATGGTATTGGCTTGGAAACGGCTAGAATGTTGGTCTCGTCGGGTCATCGCGTTCTACTGCACGGACGCAACCCGTCAAAATTGGCAGAAGTGGAAAAAATGCTCTCTTCTTTGTCAAGTGATGGGTGCGTTGAAAGCTACGTGGCGGATTTGTCCCGCATGAGGGATGTTGAGATGCTTGCAAAGGCAGTGACCGAACGGCACGCGAGACTTGATGTGCTGATGAATAATGCTGGCGTTTATCATGCGTCCGATCCCGTTACGACGGATGGACTCGATATCCGCTTTGTTGTCAATGCGATCGCCCCCTATCTCCTCACTCAAAGGCTTTTACCGTTGCTGGAAACCTCCGGACGGGTGCTCAATTTATCCTCGGCGGCTCAATCAAGTGTGAATCTGAAGGCACTTGCCGGAAAAGTTCGCCTATCTGACGGTGCGGCTTATGCCCAAAGCAAACTCGCGATTACCGCATGGTCCCACAATTTAGCGCTTTCCCTCGGCGATCGAGGTCCGGTCGTCATTGCGATTAATCCGGGATCGATGCTGGGGAGCAAGATGGTACAACAGGCGTTTGGCGTGGCTGGCGGCGATATTCGCATCGGGGCGGAAATTCTTTGTCGTGCGGCTCTGACTGATGAATTTGCAGCAGTTTCCGGTCGATATTTTGATAATGATTCGGGTCGGTTTGCTTCGCCTCATCCCGATGCGATCGCGCCTCGGAAATCTCAAGAAATTGTCAGCGCGATCGCGGGGATTTTGTTGACACTCAAGCCAGAGTAGCGATCGCTCGTATCTTAGCATGATTGGTATATCTCGATCCACCCGAGCCGATAAGGGTTCAAAACCTCTGGCGGATCGAGATAATATCAAATCCGCTTGAATCACCATACTTCTCAGTGAAGGAGCAGAGGGAGCGGGGGAAGAAGAATTTTGCAAGAAAAGCCTAAGTTCGGACAATTATCTGGATTTGATATAAGAAGGATAATTTAATTATCTCTAATTTCTAAACAGGTAGGAGATATCCAACAAGCTACTAAAACTTAACCACTTTCAGTTTGTTTATATTAATTTTTATGTTTGCTTGCTTTACAGACAAGAGAAAAAATGATAGTTTTTAGGTTCAGTTTATCTTCAGACGACAAAAAACATGAAAAAAACAATACTGGCATTTTTGCTTGTTCTTGTGGTGGCTTTGGTATGGTTCGCACCACCTGCGGCTGCTTATAGCAAAAGTGATTTAGATAAAATGAAAAAATATTCTCATCTGATCATGTACAATGACTGCGTTAAATGCAACTTGGAAAACGCGGATTTGGGAGGGATATACCTAGGTGGAGCTCGCTTTAGCCTGTCTAACTTGAAAGGCGCTAATTTGAGCAAGGCTTACTTGAGTAGGGCTACTATAAGTGGAGTTGATTTGAGTGGAGCTGACTTGAGTGGGGCTGACTTGTATGGAGCTTTCTTGAATGCGTCTAACTTGACAGGGGCTGACTTGACAGGGGCTAAATTGATAGGGACTGACTTGACCTATGCCAACTTGACAGGGGCTAACTTGAGTGGGACTAACTTGAGTGGGGTTGACTTGGGTGGGGCTAACTTGAGTGGGGCTAACTTGAGTGGTTCCAGTTTGAGAAATTCTGACCTTGGTCGATCTAATTCAATCGGTACTAATTTTAAAGGGGTTTATTTGGATGATACTGACTTGAGTGATGCTGACTTGAGCAAAGCTGACTTGACAGGGGCTAACTTGAGTGGGGCTAACTTAAACAAAGCCAACTTGAGCGAAGCCAACTTGAGTGGGGCTTACTTCAAAGAAGCCAGCTTGAGCGAAGCCAACTTGAGCGAAGCCAACTTGAGTGGGGCTTACTTAGCACAAACCAACTTGATGCAAGCCAACTTGAGCAAAGCCAATTTGAGCAAAAGCAAATTAGTACGAGTCAACTTGACAGAAGCCGACTTAAAAGGAGCTATTTTGAGCGATTCTCTTTTGTATGAGGTCAACTTGAGCAAGGCCAAATTCTGAAGTTCCGAACTGCTCAACAAACAATGATAATTGCTAACATCTTCTGACCCGAAACAACTTCAGTGGGGGCGATCGCGCGATCGCCTCTATTTTTTTTGAGCTTTTATCTCGAATCGACGATCTTTAGCTTGGGATGCGCTCTATAAGGTCTTGCAGTCTGTCACTTTCCCTCAGCGATCGCGAGACCCTGATATAATACTTTTGTTCGTTTTCCCATCCTCACCCAATTGGGAACAAGGCATTTATTTTTTAGGAACGAGTTGGAAAAAGGAATTATTGGTGCGTTTTCAGATTGACAAAGGAGAAGAATAAGCGATCGCATCTCGCGCCAATTTATCTCATTTTCCCGAGACGCGATCGCGGGGATTTTGGCGAAAATTAAGCCAGAGTAAATTGACGATCTCCATCAGAAGAATGAATCGATCGCTTGCAAACCAAACCAAAACTTTCGATCGCCTACCTTCCTAATGGAATAGTCGAGCGATTCTGTTCGCAATCTCCAAGAATACTGGACGGCTCTCCTTTTTGTAAGGCGATGTTGCGAAGGATTTCGGCAGGTAAAACCGCTTTCTGAGATTTGGCAAACTGCAAAATCGCTTCGACGGTTTCGGATTTTGGAGAGATTCCTTGGCGTTGAAACCAGTAGTAAACATTCGCCTTGCCACTCATATGATTGATACCTATTTCTTGCTGACGACCTAACATACTAGCCGGAACGCTAGAGTAAATCAGATCGGCTAAGTCTTGACCGCCTTGAGGATGGGCAAGGGCTTTGAGAATCGCCGCAGCATGAACGCCTGTTGTCGTCCGAAAAGCATCTTTACCCAAGCCGGGGTAGTTACAGGGAATCGGGAGTTGTAGAGCGTCGCTGACATTCTGACAAAGTTCTGCTAAGTCGGTTAGATCGCGAGGCCAAGAATTCTGTAGCTTTAAGTGAATCAATAATTGATCTAAGGGCGTGTTCCCCGTGCGTTCGCCAATGCCCAAGACCGTTGCATGGATGCAATCCGCTCCAGCATTAATGGCAGCGATCGCGTTCGCTAAAGCCAAACCGCGATCGTTGTGTCCGTGCCACTCAATCTTTGCCCCTACACCCTGTTGCGCGATCGCCCGGCGAGTAAATTCGATCAAGTTGCCAACACCTTCAGGAGTCGCATGACCGGCCGTGTCGCACAATGCGATCGCTCCTGCCCCAGAATCCAGTGCGGCTTTAAACAAATCGAGTAAAACATCTGGGTGAGAACGGGTTGTATCTTCTGTAATAAATGTAACCGAATGCCCTGCTCTAACTGCGAAGCTAACGGCTTCTCGAGTTCTTTCGACGAGCCAATGTCGATCCCATTTTTCCACCACTGCTCGAATGTGAGAAGAACCAATAAAGGTCATTACATGACAAGGAATTCCCACCCTGTCAGAAATTTCGAGGATCGGTTCGATATCTCCGACAACTGTTCGAGCGCTCAAGGCCGGACAAATGCCGAGCCGCTCTCGTTTAATTCCCTCCAATAAACATAAAGCATGTTGGTAAGCTCTAGTACTTGAAGCGGGAAAGCCCAAGACGGCTCGTTGCACGCCAACTTTATCCAGAAGATGAAGAATGCGAAATTTATCTTCTACTGATGGATCGACGACAGAGGGAGACTGCAAACCATCTCTCAACGATTCATCGTGAATCAGAATCTGAGAATTAGTTTTTCCCGTGCTTTGGTTGAAACTATTCCAGTCGTAAAACATATCCGATAGATAACCAGTCATAAAATGTCTCAGAGATTTGAGTACGGGGTGCAAGCTGTACTACGGAACATAGAGAAGATTTGACGGACATTGCAAACCTTCATCAAATAGGTTAACCAACTCCAAGAAAAATGGCTACTCATCTACACGAGGCCAGATCGAGCTTTATGCGTCATTGAGTGCGAGTTCCGATCGCCTCCATAGATAGAGACCGATGAGAAAGCCAACAGCTAGTAGCCCCGCGAAAATGCGAAAACTGACCTGCTCTCCAAAAACAAGTGCTTCGGCCGGAGCAGAAAATAAGGAAGTAAAGTCATCCCCGGCAACCCGACTCGCGGTTAATCGTGAAAATAGAATGCTCATGAAGGTGATGCCGATGACTTGACCGAGCGATCGCGAAAAAAACAAAAGTCCCGATATTATACTGAGATATTGCTTTGGGGCAATTTTGAAGATTGCACTTTGATTCGGGGGCTGGAATATTCCGTAACCAATTGCCAAGGGAACAACGCGGACGAGATACCCGATAACTGTTAAGTCTTCATTAAAGGTACTAATCGCCAAACAACTGATTAAGACCATGCCAAAGCCGATGGCGCTAATGGGTCTTTCTCCAATGCGATCGGCTAAATAACCGGCGATCGGACCCACGGCAACGCCCAATGCAGGCATAACAGCAAGCATTAAACCGACTTGCCGTTCGGGAAAATGTTTAACCAGTTCGAGAAAGAAAGGAAAGAGAAACATCATGCTATTGGTAAACATATAACCAATGAAGGTCATCAATAGATTCAACGTCAGATCTATCGATCGAAATAGACCGAGATCGAGCAATGGCTTTGATGTTTGCTGCTGCGACCAGAGGAAACCAGCCAGACCCAACCCGGAAATCAACAGTAATAATAATGTTAGCGATCCGTCTCCATTTACTTCTTGGATGCGGGTGACTCCCAATAGAAAGCAAAGGAGTGTAGCGGCTAACAGGAATGCTCCTGCAAAATCGAAAGATTTTCTCTCATCACTCGATTTTCCTTGGTCAACCAATAAGAAAACAAGGATGAGACTCAACAAACAAAGGGGAATGTTGATGAAGAAAATTAAGTGCCATTCCCAGTTCTGAAGGATGAATCCTCCAATCGTCGGTCCCAAGGAAACGCCAGCCCAACCAACGCTCACAATGATCCCTAAACCGAGTCCTCGTTGTGTATCTGGAAATGTTTCGGTTACGATCGCAGGAGCTAAGACGGCAATAAATACAGCCCCGAGTCCTTGAAATACGCGAGCAATAATTAGTCCATGAATACTTGGAGCCAGTCCGCATCCGAGAGACCCTAGAGCAAAGACAATGACTCCAAACAAATAGAGATGTTTCTTGCTCCACATATCTCCCAAACGCCCCACCGCAAGGACTAAAATAGCAAGCATCAAAGCATAGCTAATTGGAATCCATTCTCCTGTGGCAAAATCACTTTGATAGGCATTGACAATTGTAGGTAATGCTACATTTACGATATGAACGTCTAAACTAAATAGAAATGTGCCTAAACTGACTGCAAAAAGAATGAGCCATTTACCAAGAGGTGATTTTTGAATCGCCAATACAAGTATAGTAGGTTGTGGCATTTAATTTGATTTTTTAAGGTTTGTTTATTATACCGATTTTTAGGTAAAGCTACACTTAAAAAATGGTGAATTACTTGTTCGCAAAATTATTATATAAGTCACCTTCTTACTTAAACAATAATGAGTCCAGTAAAAATCATTGGTAATTTAGCTTTAGAAAATGCGTAATATTTTAAATAGAAACGGAGACAATTTTGCCTTTAAAATAGTGTAAAAGTCAATGCTTCCCGCTCGATCCGATTGATGAAAGGGAAGAATAAGCGATCGCATTAGGCAATAATCGCTCGTATTCAAATCTCTTTGAATCACCAGAGAAGCGATCGCTCAATTACTGAGAAAAGGTTCATAGATACATTTCAGCAATCTTGACGATCGCATCAATTTTCCTCCGTCGCTCCAGAAACAGAGCCAACCGCGCGCACTCGATCGTATACTTATTGTTAGCGATCGAAATAAGGCACAAAAAATATGAGATTTTTGCTTTTGTAAAAACCCATACAAAACAGAACCATGACACGATTCTCTCCCAATTTCAACAGATTTGCCATCGCGACAATTTGCCTGTTAGGAAATTTAACACTTTTTGAGTGCGGTACGAATATGGGCGTAAAAGCTCAAATAAGCGGCGATGGAGGCGCGATCGGAACATTAGTCGATGGAAGTCCAACCGTTCCCTGCACTACGGGTTTGTGTTCGATTGCCGGTGGCATGATACAGGGTAATAATCTTTTTCACAGCTTCAGTCAGTTCTCTTTAGATTCATCGATGACAGCCATCTTTAATCCCCTATCTCCACCTACAATTAATAATATTATTATGCGGGTCACGGGGGGTTCTGTTTCGAGTATTGACGGACTCATTGCAGCTTTTAGTGCGGCAAGTAATGCTAATTTATTTTTATTGAATCCCAATGGCATTATTTTCGGCGCGAATGCCGAGTTGAGCATTGGCGGTTCATTTATTGCGACTACTGCAACGGCTTTTAAGTTTGCCGACGGGACGGTATTTAGTGCTGGCGAACCGCAAAATCCCCCTAATTTAACGGTTAATTTACCCCCAAGCGGATTGGTATTTTCTGGCAATTCGGGAGAGATTATCAATCGTTCTCAAGCGTTTCCCGGATCTTTTAACAGTCTCGGTCAATCTGCGGGTTTAGCGGTGAATCCCGGCAATACGATCGCTTTAATTGGTGGGAATGTCACCTTAGAGAATGGCAATATCACGGCCGGCAATCCGACGGTAGATGGCGGACGTATCGAACTCGGCAGCGTTTCCGGAAGCGGGGAAGTGAATTTATCCCAAATTAGCGAGGGATTTAGTGTGGATTACTCCAATATTCAAAGTTTTGGCGATATTCAACTGACCGATAATTCAGTGGTGGATGCGAGCGGGTTAACCAGTGGAGGGGGCGGTGCAATTCAAATTCGAGGCAATAATATTACCATCAATAATTCTGCTGTCACCTCGAGTAGTTTTGACACTTCAGGAGAAAATTTAAGGGTTGATGCGTCCGTTTTAGAGATTAGCGGGATGTTAAATGATGGGCGAACGGCAGGATTTTTTACTCAAACGCAAGGGAGTGGAAATGCAGGAAATACGATCGTTCGTACGAATACTTTAACCGTACGAGATGGCGGGTTTATTGCGGCGGATACTATGGGGAGCGGTCAGGGGGGAACGATCGCGATCGAGGCGATCGAATCGGTGAATTTGAGTTCGAGTAACGGGTCATTTAGCGGTATTTCCAGTTCGACTTTTGCGGATGCTCGTGCGGGAAATGTAGAGATTGCGACCCAACAATTAACTTTAACCGATGGCACGCAAATTTTTTCCTCCACAGGTGGAGCGGGAAATGCAGGCAATGTGACGATCGATGCAAGTAACGGCATTACGGTTAGCGGTGAAAGAAGCGCCCCCAGTGGAATTTTTACCCAAGTGAATAAGGCAACGGGAAATGGGGGCAATATCGCCCTCAATGGGGGAACTTTAATCGTAGAAAATGGCGGTCAAATTTCTGCTTCGACTCGCACTTCCGGAACGGGAGGTAGCGTTACTATTAATGCAGGGAATTCAGTGATTGTTAGAGGGAGTGGAACTCAAGAAAATAGCAGTATATTTTCCGTCACTCGAGGCAGTGGCGATGGGGGACGTATCGCGATATCTTCTCCCACTATAGAAGTTGAGGATCGCGGAACGATTTCAGCAAGCAGCAATTCAACGGGAGATGGGGGGAATATCGCCCTTGATGCAGGTACTTTAACGATAGAAACCGGCGGTCGAGTTGCGGCTTCAACTTTCAATTCCGGTGCGGGGGGCAGCATTCGCGTCGATGCCTCGGATTTCGTGACAGTGAGGGGAAGCAGCACGGAAAATAGCGGTATTTTATCGGAAACTCAAGGGAGCGGCGATGGCGGTCGTATCGATATTATCGCACCCGCCATTGCGATCGTGGATGATGGAGAAATTTCAGCCGCGAGCGATGGCAATGGCAATGGGGGTAGTATCGCCCTTGATGCAGGAACTTTAACGGTAGAAACGGGGGGTCGAGTTTCGGCTTCAACTTTCAATTCCGGGGCAGGGGGCAGCATTCGCATCAATGCCTCAGATTCCGTGACAGTGAGGGGAAACAGTACGGGAAATAGCGGTATTTTATCGGAAACGCAAGGAAGCGGGAAGGGTGGGAGTATTAATGTTACCGCACCTACCGTATTTGTAGAAGAAAATGGCACGATTTCAGTCAGTGGCGATTCGACTGGAAATGCTGGCAATATCGATATTCGCGCTCCCCAAATCTCGATGAATAACGGGACGATTGAAGCCCAAACGGAATCGGGATCGGGAGGGGATATTCATTTATATGCGTCCGATTATATTCTCATGTTCAATCAAAGTTTAATTTCCGCAACGGCAGGAGAGGCAGAAGCACCAGGAGATGGCGGAAATATTTCGATTACGACCACTGTTTTAAGTGGGTTTGGCAATAGCGATATTACGGCCAATTCTTTTTTAGGGATTGGTGGCAAGATCGATATTATCGCCCGCGGCATTTTTGGTTTGAAGTTTCGCGATCGCCTGACTCCCGATAACGATATTACGGCATTTTCTTTGTTCGATCCGAGTTTGAATGGGGAAGTCAATCTACAAACCCCCGATATCGATCCGACTCAAGGATTGACCGAAGAAATTCCTCCCGAAGATCCCGAACTCATCGCTCGCGGTTGCGATGCTGGAGGAGAGGAAACCGGGTCTTTTGTTACCACCGGACGAGGGGGGATTCAACGACCCCCCGGAGAGGCACTATCGGGTAATGCAGCGTGGGACGATTTGCGTCCTCTCCATTCCGATACGGGAGTCGGAAAACCTGCGGAGATCGCGCCTCCACCAACGCCGACAGAACGCGAGACCCTTATTGAGGCGCAGGGTTGGGAACGGATCGGTAACGGTCGAGTGAAATTAACGGCAACTTCTGCGAGGGTCGCTCCCGCGAATTTTCCTCGAGAAAAGTCAGAATGTTAAGATTCTGACAACGGGTGCATACAATAATATTCTTCAATACAAGACATTGAGAGAAGTAAGGCCCAATGAGAATTTTGCCTGGATGGAAAGCGATCGCTCAATACCAATGGAAAAACGGGTGGCATTTGTCCCCCGGAATTTTACTGCTGTTCTGGGTTTTGCCGATGGGGGCGCAAATCCCTCCCATTCCTTCAGAATCTCCTTTTTCCGATCCCATTGCTCCCCAATCTCAACCTCAAATCCCTTTGGAGATCGAATCTTCTTCACCCGATTCCGATTCCGTCCCGATTCGTCCCAACGAAGCCATTTGCATTCGGGGATTCGAGTACGTCGGCAATACGGCATTCAATTCTAGGGAACTCGATGATGTTATTCAGAAAGTATTTGAGGGGCGAGAAACCAATAGCTGTCTGGGATTTGAGGTCACATTTGCCGATATTTTGCAAGCGAGAACCGCGATCGCGCAACTCTATATCGATCGACATTATTTGGGAACGGTGGTTTACGTTCCCAACGAGCAAGAGATTGAGGTGGGAAAAGATGCGATCGCCATCGAGATCCTTGAAGGAGAGGTGGAAGAAGTTCGCATTGAAGGACTCGAACGATTATCATCGGGTTACGTGCGCGATCGCATGGCAAGGGCGATATCGCCGCCATTGAATCAAGAGAAAGTGTTAGAAGGGCTGCGTCTACTACAATTCAATCCGCTTCTCGAAGATGTCGCTGGAGAAATCTCCCAAGGTTCGGGACCCGGAAAAACTATTCTCACGCTACAGATTCAAGAAACCGCCGATATTGTTACGCTTCAACCCGGGATCGACAACGATCGCTCTCCTGGGGTGGGCAGTTTTCGCCAAAATGTCGCCTTCAATGCAGCCAATTTATCGGGGTTGGGAGATACGCTGGACGCGATCTTTCGCCGCACGGAGGGGAGTCAAGAGTTCGATCTCAATTATTCTCTGCCGATTAATGGCCGGGAGGGAACAATTGGGGGAAGATTTCGCCTCGGTCGCGGTCAAGTCATCGAGCCCCCTTTTGAACCCTTCGATCTGGCTTCACAATTTCGCACTTACGAGATTTTTCTCCGTCAACCTTTGGTCAGAAATGCAAATGGCAAATCGATTGAAGGATTTGATTTAGAGCTTACGTTCTCTCGTCAAGAAAGCGAACTCTCTATTTTAGGCTTTAATGCCCCTCTCTCTCCAGGTGCCGATGAAAATGGAGAAAGTAAAATTTCCGTCCTGCGGTTTTCCCAGGAATGGTATCGGATAACGGCTAGCGAGAGTTTTTCGCTGCGATCTGAATTCAATTTGGGTGTGGGTTGGTTGAATGCAACCTTAAACCCCGATCCTTTTGCAAGCGATCCGATTCCCGATAGTAATTTCTTGGTTTGGCGAGGACAGGGGCAATGGTTGGGTCTCCTTGCACCCCAAACTACGCTTTCCGTCAAAGCGATCGCACAATTGAGCGATCGCATTCTCGTGTCTTCGGAGCGGTTTGGCTTGGGAGGACGCAATAGCGTGCGGGGCTACCGTCAGGATTTGCGCTTGACGGACAACGGCCTCCTGGCTTCAGTGGAGCTAACTTGGCCGATTCAGCGCTTTCGAGGTAATTGGAGCACGCTCTATCTTGCTCCTTTTGTCGATATCGGGACGGGATGGAATAGTTCCGATGATAGCATTTCTCCGAATACTTTAGTCGGGACGGGTTTGGGTTTATTATGGAAGGGAGAAAATTTTGAGGCTCGTTTTGATTGGGGCATTCCTTTAGTTGATGTTGAGGGGAGTACGAGAACATGGCAAGAAAGCGGCATTTATTTCTCTATTATCTACGATCTCTTTTAAAACGAGGGATGGGTTGGTTTTTGTTCCTGCTTTTGGGAAGTGCAATATTTGTCGGGTTTTCTTTCGGGTTTTCTGTCCCTGTTGTTTCGTTTCCCGCGAGCGGAGAGGTCCCGCAGGGGATGGAAGTTAATTTATTAGAAACGGGAAGGTTTGCTTATCGGGTAGGGAATTTTCGCGATGCGATCGCGGCTTGGGAGCAAGTTGGAGGAGGGGGCAGCGATCGCGCTTTAGCATTGAATTATTTGGCGTTAGCCTATCACCAATTGGGAGAAAAGAATCGAGCAAATACAACCATTCAAGAGTGTTTGGAGTTGATAGAAAATTTGAAAAATTCTTCGGAAAAACGGCAA
The DNA here is from genome assembly GCA_017746715.1 of Cyanobacteria bacterium SBLK. Taxonomy (GTDB): domain Bacteria; phylum Cyanobacteriota; class Cyanobacteriia; order Cyanobacteriales; family Spirulinaceae; genus CCY15215. The sequence continues at coordinate 13,237 of JAGHZQ010000003.1, read as the reverse complement.
CTTTTTGCAAGAGCATTGAATACAGAAGGACGATTGTATTTTTCTGAAGGAGAAACGCGATCGGCTCTCGAGCAATGGCGAAAAGCAGAAGAGTTTTATGTTAAAAGTAATGATTCACTCGGTCAAATTGGGACTCGCATCAATCAAGCACAAGCGTTACAGATTTTGGGAAATTATCGTCAAGCCTTGCAAATTCTCAAAGGATTGGAAAAAGCGATCGAGCAAGAAGCCGAACCAATAAAAACATTGGGATTTTTGAGTTTGGGGAATGCTTTACAAAGCGTGGGAGATTTAGAGCGATCGCGAGACGATATTTTAGAGAAGTATTTACTTCCTATTGTACAACAAGATACTCTCGAACCTTCAACGCTAACAGGCAATATTTTAATGAGTTTTGGCAATTTGAACCGCGCTCTCTTAAAATTACGACGTTCTCGGTTATATTTTGATGAAGTTGATGAGATTTTAATCAAACCTAGCAATCCCATTGAATTAGGCAACAATATTGCCAGATTTTCTTGCTATCAAAAGACAGAAAATAAAGAAAATCTTGATATTTCTAAACTTTATAAAAATGCTTTTTGTGCTTATCGAAAAGCCGAAGATTTATTCATTAACTCGAAACCGTCTGACTTGAGAGAGATGGGATTGCAAGCAAAACTGAATCGTTTTAGTTTGGCAACAGAACGGCTCAAATGGTGGCGAGATCGAGCGGAAAGAAGAGGACAAAAGCAAGCAATTTTTGTGCAGTCGTTAGATCGAGAAGTCGAGGAAATGTGGCAAGATATTCAGCGACAAAACCTATTTAATACTTTACCTGTAGGTCGCCGCGATATTAGCATGCGCTTGAATTTAGTGGAAAGCGTGTTGAGATGGAGAGACGATCTGAGCGGAGAAATGGAAAAATATTTATCGGATGCACTGACTGAAGCAAGAAAATTAGAAGATTTGAGGTTTGAGTCTTATACGTTGGGCAAGTTGGGAATATTAAAACACCAAGAACATTATGACAAAGCCGCTAAAGAAAAGTTACAAAAAGCGCTTGATGTCTCGCAATCTATACACGCATGGGATATTACATATCAGTGGCAATGGCAATTGGGAAGGATATATCGCGATCGCGACGAATTGAACGAAGCCGAGAGATATTATCAATTAGCTATTAACAATTTAGAAAATTTACAAGCTCGAGATTTAGTCGCGATCGATACAGGTTTGGATGGCGTAAATTCCGATCTACAAGTGTCTTTCCGAGAAAAAGTCGAACCCGTTTATCGAGAATATGTCGATCTTTTGCTAAAGCCTCAACAGCCAAGCCAAGAAAACTTAAGAAAAGCACGTCTGGCGATCGATCAATTACAACTTGCTCAATTAAAAGATTTTTTAAGATGCGATCCACAGAACTCTAAATCAGTTGAGATCGATAAAATTATAGATGACCAAAAACTGAATAGTGCAGTAGTCTATCCAATTGTACTTCAAGAGCAGATCGGTATTATTTTGAAGTTGCCTAGACAACAGCATCTTATATATAGAAAGTTTGTCTACAAAAAAGAGAATATAAGGAAAATAGATGTAGAAAGAATATTAAATCAATTACGACCCCAATTAGAAACACCTTATATTTTTAGAAGTCTTGAAAAAAACTCCTCTAAAGTATATAGATGGCTCATTGAACCTATTCAAAACGATTTAGAAAAAAGCCAGTCAGATACTCTTGTATTTGTTGTAGATAGTCTTTTACAAAATCTACCTTTAGCGGCACTTTACAACAATGCAACAGAAGAATATCTGATAGAAAAATATGCAATTGTGCTTAATCCAGGATTAGAATTAGCTAAAGAACCAACAGCCTTTAAAGAGTTAACGCTCAATCCCTTACTTGTCGGCCTATCTGAAGATCCAAAAATTGATGATTTTGAGGAACTTGAATTCGTAGAACAAGAACTTAGAGATATTGAAGAAATCTTGGGAGATGTGACTCAAATTTTAAACGAGGACTTTACTGAGGAGAAATTAAGACAAGAACTCGCATTAGGAAATTATAATTTAGTCCATATTGCAACTCATGGACAGTTTAACTCTAATCCTGAAGAAACTTTTTTAGTAACGACACCAAACTTAGAGCGAGAATCACCAGAAAACAAATTAAAAGTTAATGAGTTAGATAATCTATTGCAAATCCGAAGACAATCTATTGCCAATGAACTTCAATTATTGATCTTGAGTGCGTGTCAAACAGCGACCGTAGATAATCGTGCTACTTTAGGATTAGCTGGAATTGCTATCAGAGCAGGTGCAAGAAGTACAATTGCATCTTTATGGAATTTGAACGATTTATCGACAGCAGAGTTTATGAAGATATTTTATCAAAATTTAATTCATAAAAAAATGTCCAAAGCAAAAGCATTACAACAAGCTCAATTAATCTTTTTGAAAAACTCAGAATACAGAGATCGCTACAAACATCCAATCTATTGGGCTCCTTATATTCTAATTGGTAATTGGTTATAAATTTAGTTCGACTACCGTCTCTTCCGCAATCTCGTCTAGTCCGACATTTTGCAATAAGCCAATCCAGTTTTGTTGGATTCGATCGTATTCTTGCGAGTTGTTAAAATTATTGCGATTCATATAGAGAAACTGTGCGGCTATTGTAATCGCATCGTGCCAAATGTTTTTGCTAAGTAATAAGCGAACCTTTTCTTCAATAGATTGTTCTCGATTGATTTGTGCGATCGTATCAGGATCGAGTTGGACTCTCCGGATCCAACCTTCCACCGCAGGATTTTGCGATCGCTTCCTCGGATCGCAAATAATTGCTAAAAACCAGTGATAATCTCGAGCGAAATCTAGTGACTTCTGGGTAAGATGAAAACCTACAATTCCTTGGCGATTGGGTAAAGAAATTGGAATGGGTTGTTCAAAAAGCGGATCGTCCTTTTCATCCAGTAGCATAAATTCCATCACGCGATCGCTTGATGATGTTTCGGGACTGTAAAACCAAAAGGTAGGATGTTCGTCTAGTGTCTTTTCGAGAGAAGCATCCCAGACTGAATCTTCAGGAGAATTGGATTGTAAATTTGATGGGATTAAGGCTGTAAGAGGGATATTTCCAGTTTTGTCCGTACTATCTGAAGGACAAGGACCGCGTCGTGTTGTTGCTGTGCGTCGAGAAGGTCTAGGCTTTTCATCTTCTCTATTTCTACTAAACCAATTCCAGATTTTACGAGATTGAAAAGGTCGATCCTTCAACGCGATTGAAAATTGAGTTAAAGTATTAATGGTTTCAGGGACTCTACTCGCAAAATTACGATCGGTTTGAGCGTGGAGTTTTGCAGACAAACTCAAAACAAACAAAATTCCTAATACTAACGCTAGAATGATAACTATTGTCTTGAGTTTTATTAAATCAAAAAGATATTCTGTTAATCTAGTGATTCTTTTCATTGATATTGAATTATATTTGGAGAATTATATTTGGACATTACTCTGAGATTCTCTCATCCGTTTGAGAAAATCATCTCTAGTTTTTAATAGAATTTGAATTTGTCTAGATATTAATACTCCTCCAGTTAGTGTAAAAGTTAGTAATGACGGAACGACAGGCAACCATAAACCCTGTTCTTGAAGAAGCAAAAAGCTGGCAGAACCAATCACAATAATCCATATTAACCCAATTCCTAACGAGCGCAAAGGCTTCTGTAAGACGATCAGACAAAGCAAACCACCTGTTATAGACCAAGCAAATACGATAATCCCATCTCCCCACCACGGAAAAGCTCTCAGCAGAGGGCGATCGTCCAAGACAGCACTCAGAATTTGGCTAACCATATGGGCTTGTACTTCAACTCCAGGCATTTTTCGATAGGGAGGACCGCCACTGTAGGGAGTAAAATGAAGATCGTCATTGTTTTCCAATGCAGTGTATCCAATCAAAACAATTCTGTTATTAAGAAGCTCTGGCTCAATTTTCCCTTCTAGAATTTCTGTAACGCTAACTTTTTTGATTGACGGTTGAGTTTGATTCAAACTACGATAATTTAGGAGAATTTGGTAACCATTATATTCATTGATTTCACGAGCTTGATATCCTCCTGTTTGAACGGTTAAAGGCCTAAATACAGTCTCTTTAATTTTAAAAGGTTTACCACGTATAATAGTCTGTATTACATTCTGTGGATTTATCACTCCTTGTTTTTCTAGATATCGAATTGCTAATTGAAAATTAAAAGAAATATTTATATTACATTTATATGATGGTTGTAAAGATAGCAGTTGACGACGAATTCTGAGGTCTTTATCGTATGGAGCATCTGCAAAACCAATTCGTGCTCTTGAAATTTTTGGATAAGGTAATGCTAAACTAGGATTATCTTCAGTTCCCGGTTCTGCAATATAACAAACAGGAAAGATATTTTTGTGTTTTTTTAATTGTTTGAGTAATTCTTCTCGTCCCTCTCCTTGGGGTATATCGCGAATAATATCCAAACCAATCAATGAGGGTTGATATTGAGTTGTTAATTTTTCTAATAATTTAGCTAAAGTGCGATCGCTAATACTTTGACTTCTTTCTTTTTGCAGATCGTTGGCTGTTACCCCGACCACTAAAACTCTTGAATCAATTGGTTCTGGAGAACGATTGATCGTCATCCAGTCGAAAATCGATAATTCTGGTTGTTGCAGCCAACCTAAAAAACGAATTCCTAAAATAAAAGTAGTGGTTGCTAAATTGGTCAAACAAACAAATTGTTTTGTTATTTTTCTCGATAATGGCTTTAATTGTTTGATTTGTTGATTTACCCACTTGCGATCGAAAATCTTCTCATAGATGGGATTGTAAATGCTTAAATTTCCATCAGAAGTTTGTTGAACTAACCCTAAATATCGCAATTGCTGATACTCTCGCTTGTCTTTAAATGTTATCTCTTTCGAGTTGAGAATTCGCTCGTACAACTTCAATCTCGATTCAAGGTGTCTATCTGGATAAAGAAAGCGATGTTGAAGTGTTGTCAAGTGTTCTGGTTTATCTTTAGATTCCCAATCATCGAGAATTTTTGTATTGACTAAATTTCTGACAAATTTTTCTTCTAATCGATCTGGGATTGATGCTTCAGATTGACGAATTAAATAACAAAGTTTTTGAGTCAGAAACGGTTGTCCTCCCGTCCAAAAAATAATTTCTCTCAGGACTCGTTCAGGATTATCGGTGTTCTTTTTCAATCCTTGAAGTAAAGTTCTAGCAGCTTCGCTAAATTTAAAGCCATGTAAATCAATTTGTTGGCAAATATCAAAAGGAGAGCATTTTTTATTTTCAATTAACTCAGATTGACTTGCACCTCCCAGTAGAGCAAAAGTAAGACGTTTATATTTGGGTTTATAGTCGCGTTTCTCATGACAAGATTTCACAAAAGCAAAAAAATCATCTGTGGTAAAATTTAAATTTAAAACATGATCGATCTCATCAATAAAAATTACAATATTTTCATCAATCCGATCGAGAATTTGATCTTCTATAAATTCAGTTAATTGTTGAACAAGTGGTATTTTATCATGATAATTTTGCCACCATAATTTCCAGTCAAATTGAAATTTTTCTGTTAACTGAAAATCTCTTGCTAAATTACGAATAATTCCAGCATACCATTTTTCTGCATTGACTCCTGTTTTCCCACTAGCAGATAAGTTAAGAATACAACAAACAAAATCATCTTTTTTTAATTTTTCCATTGTACGAATACATAAGCTGGATTTACCCATTTGTCTAGAGTTTAAGACATGACAAAATTTCCCAGCTTGTAATGCTTCATAAAATTCCCGATCCGCATTACGTTCCACATAGCTAGGAGAATCACTTAATAAACTTCCTCCAATTTCGTATTGATATTGCTCGGGTTCTAATTTTTTGATTTCCCGATCGACCCACTGAATATCAAAGATTTTGTGGTAAACTAAATTATAGACTTTTAATTTTCCTTCATCTTTTAAAACTAATCCAGATTGACGTAATTGCTGATATTCTAGTCTTGTTTGAAATGGAATGTCGTTTTTTTGTAAGATTTTCTTATACAATGTAAGTCGTATCTTGATTTTATTGTCATCGTGTAAAATGCGATCGCGAAGTGTTCTAAAATGTTCTGGCTCATCTTTGGATTCCCAATTTTCAATAATTTTAGTCTCGATCAGTTTTTCAATAAATTCTTGTTCTTTACCACTTTTAATGACTGTTGTAGATTGGCTGATTAGATCGCAGATTTTCTGGGTCAAAAAAGGTTGACCTCTAGTCCAATTTAAAATTTCTTGAAGAACTAATTGGGAATCCTCTGCTGCTTGTTTTAATCCTTGAAGTAATGGTTCGGCTTCCTTCAGCGTAAAACCATACAATTCAATTGTTCTTCCTAAATTATAGGGGGTATTTTGTTTATTTTCAATTAATTCGGAAGGAGTTCCAACTCCAAGTAAAGCAAAAGTTAAGCGTTTATAGTTGGGTTGAACATCACGATTATTATAGCACCATCGAATCCAAGCAAAAAAGTCATCTGTTTCAAAGTCAAGACTTAGAACACTATCAATTTCATCAATAAAAATTATGATTTTTTTATCGATCTTTTGAAGCAATATCTTTTCTATAAATTCACTGAGTCTTTGTAAAGGGGCAAGATCTTCTCGATAGTCGCGCCACCATTTTCTCCAATTGAACTTGTTGGTAAGCTCGAAACTACTCACGAGATTGCGAATGATTCCAGCATACCACCTTTCTGCATCAACGCCTTCAATTCCACTACCAGATAGATCGATACCACCACAAGCAAAACCTTCTTCCTTTAATCGTTTCATTGTGCGAATTCGCAAGCTAGACTTTCCCATCTGCCGAGAATTCAAAACCGAGCAAAACTCACCTAATTTCAGAGCATTGTAAAACTCATTGTCGGCTTTACGAACGACATAACTAGGAGCATCACTGGGCAAACTACCTCCTACCTGATATTTATATTGCTCCATCATTATTTGTTTTGTTTTATGATTTACGGTCATTAGTTTTAAAGATTTTTAAAATACTGATAGTATAAATTACAACGTGGAATAATGGCCTTATTTTCTGTTTTAATTAGCCCCATGCTTTTGAGTTTATATTGTTGTCTTTTAGGGATCGCTTGTGAATGTTTATTCTCAAGAATTGATTTGAAAACGATTGCTAAATTACGTTCATTTTCAAAAACAAATAAATGTCTTTGTAAATGTTTTTGATAAATACCTTCATCAGTAGGTGCTTTTTCTAATATTTCTTCAAGAGTAAATTTCTTTTGATAGATATAATATAATGCAAGACGAATGAGGTAAGGATGACCTCCTACCATTTTCATTAACCTCTTAACCGTGTTATTAGTCCATCTGAGTTGATGAAGATCGGCTAAATCCTGGACTTGACTCTCGGTTAATTCTGATAGTTCAATTGATAAACCAACGTTAAATGGTGATTTATGAATGTCGGGAGTAATATCGGTAACATCCACTTCTGTAGAATGAGCAACTACTACCCGAAAATTTTTCCAAATTTCATTACTTTTTCCATATTCATGCCATGTTCTTAATAATCCAAAAAAATCTTGAGCGATTTCTTGATGAGGAAAAAGACGATCTACTGCATCTAAACCTAAAGCTAAGGTCGGTACTTTTTTTAGTAAATACTCCTCAAAATATGCCGTACAATTATCATTACTACCAAGAATAGCTTCATCCCAATATTCTTCTAATCTGGGTTGTAATTCTAGTTCTTTTCCCACTTTACTACAAAACCAAGGTAAAAATTTATCTGGATTTTGCAATATTCCTTGATTTACAGCCATTAAATCAATATAAACGGCTCTATAACCTGCATTTTTTGCTTTTTCTAGAATTCTCACCATGAGTGACGTTTTCCCCATTTGTTGAGGGGCTTTAATTCTAATGAGAGCATAAGGTCGTTCGATCGCTTCATAGCATTGAGTTTCAATAGGTAGTCGCTTTATATAAAACAAAGAACTAAGAGGGACTAAACCTTCAGGAAATTCTAATTCTGTAGAATTATTGACAAGAGGCTTTTCGGTTGAAGGAGACAAATTCACAGGAGTTACGGGAAGAGAGACGGGAAGACTCGTCCAGTCAATACTCCATTCGCGATCGCCCGGTAAAAAGCGTTGATTCTGTTTGATATGGTTAACGATTTCTTGGCCAAAGAAATTTAAAGAGGTTTCACCTACTTTTCCTTGCAACTGCCATGCCGAAATCCCTCTTAAGTTTTTGTAGTATTCTGAATAATTTTGCACGGTTATCGCGACATCTAAATCTAGAAAAAGAGGTAAAATCCCGAGCTGTTTGCTCGAATCATTTTTTCTGGATTTTGCACAATTTAATTCGAGAGCGAGCGTTTCACTTATAAGAGAACTATTAGAGAGAATGATAACAAGATAATCGCAACTTCTTATCTCTTTAAAGATTTTTGCCATTTTCTTAGAGTTGGGTTTAATTTCTTCCCCTTCCAGAAAAACATCGTATTCTGCCTTTCGAAATACTTTTTGCAGGATTAAAGCAATATGAGAGTCTGGAGGACTATAAGTGATTAAGATTTTTTGCTTTCTACCGAATTTTTTTTGTAAAAATTGTTGGGTCAGCGGTTTCTGCCAAAAATCGAGTATTGCCAGAACGGCTGCAATAAATCCGATCGCCGTGACCAAAAATCCAATTAACCAGCTTATCATAATTTTTATTTCTCCGTATTAAAATAAGAAGACTAAACTTGTTGACTGAAATACTGTCGATAAAGATGACAGCGAATGGTAACAGCATTATCTTGCCATTTGACTAACCCCATACTATGCAATTTATAAGCCAGTAAAGAATCGAGGGAGACGGGTTCGATCGCCGCGACCACTTTCTTAACGGCTTCTAATAACTCGCTATCTTGTTTGAGGGTTGCCAAACATCGCCGCAAATGATTTCCATAAATCCCTGTATTGGTCGGTGCGGTTTCTAAAAGTTGCGCGATCGCGATATTACCCTGACCGATCTGATGGAGTGCCAAACGCACTAAATGAGGATGTCCTCCCACCATATTCATAATGCGTTCAATCTGTTCTGCTTGCCAATCTAACCCATAAGTTTTAGCGAGATTGAGAACTTGCTCGCGCGTTAATTCTGGTAACTCGATCGAAACCCCAATATTGAAAGGAGATTGATGAATGCTGAGAGGAACGTAGACTTCTGTAGAATGTGCCACTACCAAACGCAATTTTTTCCAAATCTCGTGGCTTTTAGCCGACTCGTGCCAATTTCGCAGCATTCCGAAAAAATCTCGAGCCACTTCTGTAAATGGAAAAACATTATCGACGGCATCAAAACCTAAAACCAAAGGTGCATCAATTTGCTGTAGCAAATATTCTTCAAAATATGCCGTACAATTTGCTGTCTGACTGAGAAGTTCGTCATCCCAATATTCTTTCAAACGATTGGATAGATCGAGCTGACGGCTAATGCTATAACAAAGCCATTGTAACAAGCGATTTAAGTCTTGACAAACACTTTTTTCCACCAACTCAAAATCTAAATAGGCAACATGGCAACCCTGAAACTCTGCATAATTTAAAACTCTTTTCATCAGGGATGTTTTCCCCATTTGTTGGGGGGCTTTAATTCGAATGAGCGCAAACGCTCGCATAATGTTTTGATAACATCTGGACTCAACAGAATCTCGCTCGACATAAAACGCAGAGTGTAAGGGAACAAATCCTTCTGGATATTCAATTTCCCCAGAGGATTCTTCGATTTGGGATGGAGAAGCATGAATTGGCAAAGAATTGTTTTGTTCCTCCCAAGCAGGGAACTGTCGATCCCAAAGCCAATCAAAAAGGATACCAAATTGATCCTTGCCCCCTCTTGTTCTCTCTAAATTCAGTTCCTCTTCGGAAACCCGATCGCTTTCGGCAAATTTCCGATAGATATTGCGTAGATGCGTTTGTACGGTTGTATGGTGAAGGAATAGCATTGTCGCGATCGCTTTGTGCGGTTCTTCTCGTTTGTTATAGGCAAATCGCGCTAAGAATACTCTCGTCTCCGCCTGTGAGAGGTGGTACGTACGAGCTAGAGTTCTTAGGAAGTCTTCTTTATGTTCGTTCGATCCTTCCATTGTGCGATTTGTTTTACGGACATCCGATCTCAGATGTTCACTGTAACTCATTGTCTCCGATTTTCCAATCCCATTCAATAGTAATTTTCGTATTTTCAGGGGTTTACTATTATTTTCATATTTTTTTACTATTTACGATTTTGTCATATTTTTTTGCTATTTTGTGGGCTCTAAAGTTACTATTTTTTTCCTCAATATCTTCTGGTTAGAACTTAATAGATTCTGTAGTATTGAATTAGACAAATCGGCAAGTAACCCATTCCATCCCATCGCTTGTTTTTTATTATAAGCGCCAAAAATTTTTCTTGGGGACTCCAGATTTCACAATGAAGACGGCAAGTGCTTAGGTATTTGCTACCATTTTAAGCGATTTGGCTATTGGAAGCCAGTTTTTACAACTTGCTTCTCCTTGTATTTCTCTGCATTCTTGAAGGAGATAGCTATGACTATTAAACTTTTTTTATCGGTTCTATTCGCGACGATTAGCTTATTTTTTGGACAATTTTTTATTGTTCCCATGGCTAATGCTGAAACCTCGACCATCGAAAAAACTGAAATTACAATCCAACAAAGTATTGAAAGCGATCGGCAAATCTGCGAAGCCTGCGAGAGCGACGGACAAAAATTTTGCTGTCCGTAGATAGAGATATCTTGTCTCGCTAATTCAATGTTCGATATCGGGGTCTAAATTAGATCCTGTTTTTTTATTTTCGGAGTTAAATTGAGAACGATAAATTCCTAAAAAGAGATCGTCTTCGGGATACTTGGAGCTTGCTAAATCTTGACAAATTTCCCACAATGATAAAAATTCATGGTGTTTGCCCAATCTATTTTTTAATTCGGCTAAAAGGCAATACCCCGCCGCCCGATCGCTATCGAGGACGATCGCCTTTTGCAAATGTTTTTCAGCTTCTTTATAGCGCCCTTGTTTCAACTGCGCCCACCCTAAGTTCTTCTCTAAAGAAGACTTCACCGGATCGATTTTAGCTAATGCTAGACCCTGCCGTAATAAAAAAATAGCATCATCGTATTTCTCTTCTCGAATATACATTTGTCCGAGTCGGCTGTGAGCGGCTGCCATCCCTAACTGAGCCGCTCGTTGATATTTCTCTCGAGCGCAGGAGAGATCGTTCGCATCCTCGCAACGATCGGCTTGATTGTAGAGGGCAACGGCATTGTTGGGATCGATCGCGACGGCTAAATTCCAGTTTTCGTGTGCCGCGCGCCATGCTTTCTCCTGATAGTGTTTAAATGCACGGTTATTGATAATTTTAGACAGTTGCGGCGCGCCTAAATACCCGGCGATCGTGCTTAAACTCAACAGGCTTAACGCAACAGAGGCAACTTTAATTTGAGGGGAGATTGACGGTCTTTTTTTTAAATTATCGGGTTGCCAGTTTAAAGGGGTTTCATCTGGATGCTGATAAATTGTCGGCAGCCAACTCGCACAAGGAAACTCATTTTCTATTCCCTGTAATCTTTCCCTGGCTTCCCGCACGGACAAATAAAACGATTGTCCCCGAGAAAATGCTTCTAAAAAATATTTTAAAAATTCTTGAGCGACTCGATCGGGTACGGATTCTCGCATCACGATCATCTGAGGAATGTAGAGATCGTCTAATTGTCGTGCCAAACCCAAACCATCGCAGGAGTTAAATAAGGCCAATTTTAACCCGCGATTGACGGCTTTTCTTAAAGCGAACCACAACTCGTCAATTGTCAGGCTATCGCGATCGTTGAGATAAATTCGTCCTTTTTCCCCTTCCGTTTGCGAATGTCCGGCAAAAAAGATAATATCCCAAGATTGCTCCCAGAGCGTATCGTTGATTTGTTTCCGCTCGGGTTCGACCAGAAATGCAGTTTCGGCGTTGGGTAAACTTTCTAAAATTCGGCGATCGCTTTCTACATTAATTCCTTCTGAATGTCCTAAAATTGCAAGTATTTTTAACGTTTGTCTAAAAGATTGTGCTGGTTGCGAGCAACGATTTAGTTTTATCTTTGTCCGACGTTCAAATTCTGGAGAACTAAATGCAATCTCGGTATGCGCGTAATACTTGAATAAATCCCAAAGATGCCACGGTAATTTAGGAATATCGACATTGCGAGTTTGGATGTGAAAGCGAATGTTATCTCCTCGATTGAGTTCCGATCGCAATCGTTTTTCAATCGGAGAAAAGTCTTCTGCATTCAACCATTTCGAAAAGTAAATTTGCAGTTTTTCTCCCGATCGCTTGCATTCTTGAATCCATTCGCGACGGTTATAGTTAATGATTCGCTTGGGTTTAATTCTCGGGGAAATTCCAATTTTTCGATATCTTTCCAGCCAATGTTCTCGCAGGGAATTGCCGAGAGTCAGATCGGGAGGAAGTGTTGCTTCGATCGCTACATCAGGACGCTTTCCTTCCTCACCGATTTCTAAGGTGGCACGAAAGCCTTGACATTCAATATCCCCATCAAGTTTGAGGACCACTAATTTCCTCATTGTATCGATATTCTTGGCACAATACAGAGTTTTATTTCAATCGATATTATAGCATTTCCCGAGGGAAGAGATAGAGTTTAAAAAGGAGAACGATCGGAATTATGAACCTTCCCAAACGCAGAAAGAAGGAGAGAAATCTCTCTCCTTCTGCTTCATCAATGGCTCTTTAATATCAGATACTTAACTCCGTCATAATCGTTTCCCACAAAGGTTCTCCTCGCCAGTCCTTGAGGATGAGATCGTCAATGGGATTCGCAGTACCGATCGCGCCCGTTACTTGAAATATGACATCATTATAATCGCCATCAAACCAGCGATGTTCCGGACGTAAATCTTCCATCGCAAAAACCCCTCCTTCTCCCATCACCCCCGCAATTTGCCCGACGTGAAAGATATCATCGGGATTGGCAGTTTCAAGAGAAAACAGGGGGGTTTTCTTGCCCTCTAATACCTGTTTTACCGTGCCATTCCCAACGAACATCAACCCGAAACGATCGCCCGGATTCATTTGAGAGGTTTGCGGGCCCGAGTACGTTCCCGAGTTCCAATTTTTTTTCTCTCCTAAATTTCCGGAAAACCTTGCTCCGGTTAAG
>JAGHZQ010000054.1 GCA_017746715.1 Cyanobacteria bacterium SBLK | reverse complement strand
TGGCTCTCAATGCTTTGCGTCAGGAAACTACTCTCAAACGCAGTTTGCGACAAAAGCAAAAACGGGCTGCTATGAATAATGATTATATGACCACCATTCTCAAATCCTTTTGTCAAGCGTGATTTAGATGCTCTTACCCTGCAAAAGGAAGTTGATTCATATCCCATTTCACGAGATCTAAAGTTAAAAATCAAAGATTATCTTAACGATCTTAATGATTTCAAGGATCTTGATTAGAGAATAATGTAGATATCATACGATTCAACTAAAGTGTATAAGCGATTGTCTAGCTTAATTTGTTATCATGGAAGAACTACAAAACTTTTTATTTACTATTGATTCTAATAAAGTAAGGGAGTATGTTCACAAAATAAAAAAAAAATAATCCGCAATTAAACAGACAGGAGTTAGCAAAAAAAATAATAGGGAGACAAGCATTTGAAAATGGTCTATTAGGTGCAGGTACAGGTGCATTGGGTTTAGTTGCACTCCCTGTAACGCTCCCTACCGATATAGTTAAACTTCTCCGGGCTGAAGGATTTTTGTTCAAATGTATAAACTACATCTATGGTATAGATCCAGATGATGATTCTATTAATTATCTTTTTCCTCTTTTAGTCTCAGCAAATAGTCAAGAAGATTTTGAGGAAGATGTAGGGGATGCGTTTGAAACATTCTGGGGTGATTCGCAAGCTCACGACTTTCTGATAAACGCATTGAAAGACAGTGCAAGGAAAGCCTTGATTAAGCAATTTCCAAATACTGCAGCCAAGTTAGCAGTTAGACAATTTGGTAAGAATGTTGCAAACTATACACTAAAAGGTATACCAAAGCATCTTGCTAAAATTTTTTGGCGTGTTGGTGACCGTAAATTTACTGAGTGAGCCGCCGCAAAAACATTAGGCAAAGCTATTCCTATATTAGGTGCTGTATCTGGTTTTGCAATGGATTGGTATGCTGTGAAGAAGAAGGGTTCACTGGCTATTAAATTTCACGAAAAAGGAGTTATTTCGTGGGCGTGTTCTCTGTTTACAATGCAACAACCAACTATTGATAAAATCGCAGATAGTCATGGTTCATTAGATAGCTTGATTTTTATTCATGGATATTTAACACGCGATAGTAATAGTGAAAATAATCGAAAAAAATGGACTCATCAGTTAAGAAGCAGTGGTTGGAAAGGCTCCATATATCATTGTTGGTGGGATTCTTCAAACACAGTAAATATGGGGTTAGATTCTGGGATCGACTTTTTTCTGAATGGAAAATTTCCTACAAGTCATTTCAAGAAATATCGAAAAATTTCAGCACTTATTGGTAGTCATGTTATTCCTGAATATGTCTCAAAAGCTATTTCATCAGGAAAAATAGTATTGATTGGTCATTCACTAGGTGCTAGAAGTGTATTTAACTCAATGAAAGTTTGGCATCAAGGACTTCCTCAACTCAAACATATTATTCTTTTGGGCGGAGCAATAGAGCATAATATGCAAAGTTGGAGTCAATATTCACGTAAAGTATGTGGTCAGGTTATTAATGTTTATAATCCAAGCGATCCTGTATTGAATGGATTTTATCAACTTATTCACGATCGATTACCGTGTGGACTTGCTCCAATAACTTCCCATACTCAGAATATTGTGAATATTGATAGTTCACAATATGTCAAAGAATCCCACTTGTGTCATTCATATCTAGATTTTTTCCTCCAAGAGTTAACTCAAAATAGAAAAAATTTCTGGTAATATTATAGTAAGGCTCAAGGGGAGAGATACAATCATGAAACTCAAACAACAGGTACGAGAAAAACGAGACGCGATCGCAGAAATTGCAGACAAACACGGTGCATTTAACGTGCGAATTTTCGGCTCAGTAGCTAGAGGAGAAGAAACAGAAAACAGCGATATTGATTTTCTAATCGATTACGATCTGTCCAAAACTTCTCCTTGGTTTCCAATGGGTTTAATAGAAGATTTAGAAAACCTTTTAAATTGTAAAGTTGATGTGGTAACAGCTAAATCTTTACATTATTTTATTCGTGACAAAATTCTATCAGAGGCAATTAAGTTATGAAAGAAAATAGAATTTATTTGATTCATATAAGAGACTGTTTACAAAGAATTAAATCTTATACAGTGACAGGAAAAGAGGATTTTTTCCAAGAAACGATCATTCAAGACTCAGTTATCAGAAATCTTGAGGTCATGTGTGAATCTATCAAAAAACTACCCAATGAATGGAAAGCCTCAGAACCGAGTATTCCTTGGGAACGAATTGTTGGCTTTAGAAATAGGTTAGCACATGAATATCTAAGCCTTAATTTAGAGGTGGTGTGGGATGTTGTTGAAAATTACTTACCAGATTTAGAACTCGCGATCGAAAAAATAGCAGAACGATTTTGGTAATTTGACTGTTGATTTGCGATCGCAAACAAGATCGTTATCTTTCCAAGACTTCATCATAAATCTCCGCCATTGTCAAGCTCAAACCCACCGAATTTAACGTTAAAATATCCTCTGCTTCTAAGATTTCAAGAGACCAAGTTCCATTTGCATTCAGTCGATAGACTTCGACTTTCATCTCTGTTTGAGACACGAGAACATATTCCTGTAAACTGGGCAAACTTTGATAATTTAACCGTTTTTCTCGCCGATCTAAACTTTCAGTAGAAGGAGAAAGTACCTCAACAATTAAACAAGGACGAGTCTTATAATATCTTTCCGTATCTTGAGAGTCGCACGTCACCATAACATCGGGATAATAAAAAAGATCCGCAGTATTTCGAGCAATCGGCATATTCACCTTCATATCTGACATGAAAGTTTTACAACCACTCCCTCGTAAGTGAAATTTTAAAACACTGGCAATATTGAGAGCAATACGGTTATGTTCTTCGCTACCCCCAGACATGGCAAATATTTGACCGTCAAGATATTCATGGCGAATGGGGCTTTTTTTCTCGCCTTCAAGATAGTCTGGAACAGAAATAAGTGCCGTAGAAACTTTCATGAGCTTGTCCTATTTTATAAGAACTATCTCAATTATATCAAGTTTGACGACTAACCGCACAAAATTTTACTTAAGTCATAAAAAAAGAGGGTTAAAATTAACCCCCAAAAACTTATTTTTCAGAACTTACTTATTTTTCTGTTGGTTTTTAGCCAAGTCATTTGCAAGCTCTTTAACTGCCTCAAAAGCATTGCGATTCGATGTTCCTTCAATGGCTTTGACTGCCAAATCTTGAACTTGTTTGAGGGACGCATCCAACTGTTGAGATAACTTATCGATGCGATTATTTTGAGTTTGAATAGTTTGATCTAATGCCTCAATTCGCAATTGATAATTGCGGCGTTCCCCTTCAATTTCCTTAGAACGAAGATCGGAAGCAACCTTAGCATTATAATTCCCGATGCGCTGACCGTTTTCCTTCCCTTCTTTCTTGTTTTTCTCCAATTCTTCTTTATGTTCTTCGACTTTCTTTTTCGCTTCCTCATATTCTTTCTCTCGCTTAGCAATTTCTTCCTCTCGTTCTTGCCAAGTTTTTTCTTGTTCTTGTTTGGTTTCCGACAATTCTTTATATAACTCTTTCTTCCGTTGTTCGTACTCCTCGTCACTCAAATTCCGCGTTAACTCCAAACCATAACGATACTCTTCTTGCGATCGCTGTTGTGTTTTCTCATAATTATCATTTCGTTCTTTGATCTCGCGAAAATGAGTTTCTCGTTCTTTTTCCCATGAATTTTGTAAATCTTGAAGTTCTTGTTCTAAAGTTTCTTTTCGTTCGCTAAATTCTTCCTCAAATGTCTTCGCACTCTCTTCATAGGAATCAACCAAAGTATCAAGAGTATTATCTTCAATTGCTTCTAAATCGTGCAATTCTTGTAACTGTTCTGTTGCTTCTGTTACCGAGGTTTGTAATTCTTCCAGTGTCGAGGCTTCCGCGATCAATTGTTCGGAAAGATTACTAGAAGCACCTCCAAAACCAATTTGTAAGCGTTCCAAATTAGCAAGAACGTTTTCGATATTATTATACTGGAAATTTTGAGTCATGATTTTTTTCTCGTTTTTCTTTTCAGGAGGAGCATTTTTAACAACGGGAGGAGTCGGTGCAGAGTTACCATTTTTCGAGCCATTATTGGCTTTTTTCAATTGGGATTGCAGCTCGGATTTTTCCTTTTTTAATTCTGCCAATGCCTCGAGAATTTCGGCTTTCGTGTTGCGAGGACCGACATTTTTAGCCATGATTCATTACCTCAATTTAATTGTTTTGAATGAATTGAATTCTGAATGGGTAATATCGATCGAAATAATCCAATTACCCATTAGCGATCGCTATTAACTATTAGAGCTTTGAAAAGCCCGCATTGCTAAACTTTGGGCCTGATTGGTTGCTGCCTGCAATTGCGTGGTAATTTCAGAAATTTGCTCGACTTGACGCTGAATAGAAGTCTCTAAAGCAGTAATTCGCAATTCATAACCCTGCTTTTCCGCTTCCCATTCTTTCGCCACCAAATTCGCCTTCACTTTGGCATCGCGATCGCATTCTTCAATCGCTTTATTTTTTGCCTCCTTAAAGGCTTCTTTCAACTCCTCTTCAAACCCTTCAATTTTGGCTTGATTCTCTTCAAATTCCTGCTGATTATCTGTCAAGATTTTTTCCCGTTCCGACCAATCTTTTTCCCGATCTTGATTCTGTTCTTGCAAATCCCGTTCTTGAAGTCGCTTTTTCTCCTCATATTCATCCATTTCCATCTGACGCGCACGCTCAATCTCATAATCGTAATCGCCGGATTCTTCTTCTTTTTCTTTAGTGGTTAATGCTGCCTTTTCTTCAATATCTGTCTCAAATTCTGCCTGCTCTTTTGCCCAAACTTTGTGCGTTTGTGCCATATCTTTTTCGATTTTCTCCGTTTGGCGGCTGGTATTTGTCTCCAAAACCGTCAACTTTTCTTGATGCTCCTGTCGTAAAATATAAAGGGCATCGGCAACAATGCGAACCTTTTGCAATCGATCTAAATTTTCTCGTTCGACGGCGATCGCTCGCCTCAATTCCTCTAACTTTTCCGATTCATTTGTCAGCCGTTCTGCCAAATTCGTGACGATGCCGCTAAAATCTAATTGCAATGCAGCCATGCCGTTAACAATACTATCGACCGTATAACTTGCAGCCGTCTCCAGCAATTCTTGATTCTTGGCTTTTTCCGCTTCCTCCTCTTTCGTCGCTACTTTTGACGCGATCGCCTGTCGTTCTGCCAGCAATTGACGAAAAGATGCCAAAATTTGCGTCTTGCTTTGGGCTTTGCTATCTTTTTGCGGTGTTTGAGTCATGGTAAATCCTAAATTAAAGACAATAAAATAGATCGTTAGTTCGCACGATACGATATGATGAATGAAGATTCATCCATCTACTCTGCATTTTGCAGATATGATTTGGGGGGAAATTTTGAGTTTGGCTTTCTAATCAACTCTATAGCTATAATAACCTTATGTTGAATTCTAAGTCAAGACAATGTAGAATAAATTTTGTAAGGAGACAAGAACCGTGAACAAAGAATTTGGACAAACCATCCGCCAAGCGCGGAAAGACAAGAGTTACAGCCAACGGGATCTAGCCAAATTACTCGGGCTGGATTTTACCTATCTCTCGAAACTGGAGAACAACCGAGCCGAATATGCCCCTAAAGAGGACGTAATCCGGGGCTTGGCGCGGGAATTGGACTTGGATGCAGAAGAATTGATTTTTCTGGCGGGGCGCATCCCCCAAAAGGAAGAAGATTTGCTTTCCCAGCATCATAAGTCCCTGCCCGCCTTATTTCGTCGCTTGCGGGAAAGTCCCGAATTCGCCGAAAAAGTGTTCCAAGAAGCGACTCGCGAGACCCTCGAAGAAGCATTCCTTGAAATTCCTCACGAAACCTTAGAGTAAATGAGCGTACTCAAACCCTTCCGTTTTATCGACAAGCACGAGATCGAATGTCGCGCCCTCGATGTTTTAGAGGGAATGCAGCAGAGCGATCGCCGTACGCCGATATTTCCCCTCGATCCCAGTCGCGTTGCCGAATTTTTAGGCTTAGACGTGGTGTGGGATGTCCTGCCCGAGGACAACGAGGGAGAAATTGCCGCGCGAATCTTACCTTTGGAACGGCTGATCGAAATCAACGAATCCATCCTAGACTTAAAGGAGGGTTTTGGTGAATCCACCATCGCTCATGAGGTAGGACATTGGGTATTGCATATCGACCATCAGGCAGTCGATCGCGTCTTGAATTTACGACAAAAAGGAGTTTGCGTTCATGTGAAACCTTTACTCTGTCGCAATGATTCTCAAATCCAAGGGTTAGAATGGCAAGCACAATATTTTGCCAGTTGCTTGCTCATGCCCCGTCATTTGTTGGAGGAACATATCCAAGGTCGAGATCTGACAAAATGGCCGGATTTGTATGCGATCGCGGCAGATTTTGGCGTAACCATTTCCAATTTACTGCACCGTCTCAAAGATTTGGGTTGGGTGTATCTTAAGGATGGTTCAAAAGAACTCGTACGCTGTTAGGTTTTGAAAGATCCATCGAGGTGTTAGATGTTACTCTAACACCTTTTTTTATTGCCTTTAATCTGCTCCGGGTTCTAATTGAGAAATTAAATAAGATTCGATCCATGCTTCAAACAAATCTTGATTACAAACGCCATTAAATCTTAAAGGAGCACAATTTTCTTTTCTCTTAAAGCAGCAATCCAACTCATCTGCTCTGTTCGTTTTCCTGATTTCTGGGTTTGTTTATTTTTGCAAAACTGAGATACACCCTGCAACTTTAATTCTCCCTCTTCTGATGCGATAAAGAATTCGATCGACCGTGCGAATATCTTCATCTTCAAGGTTTTCGTTGAGGAAAGCCACCATCAACGCCAAGCGATCGCTCAAAGTTAAAATACCGGTTTCAGCAATTGAAGCTGAAATTTCATCAATGGTACGGAGAGAGAAAATGTCGAGCATGATTTCAGAAGCGCTTTCAGTACTTTAATCTTCGCAAATTAGGCAAAAATTTAAAGTGACGCATACCGAGCAACAATAAGAGCTTCATCGCAGTTTTCTTGATAATTCGGTCAACTTGAGGAATGATAAGGATTCCCAGTTCAATGCGATGTAAAACAATCAATGATGTGAGGCAGATCGCTCTAGGTAAAAAAATCAAAATTTTGAGATCGATATCGATAACTAAAGTGAATAAAATACCGTTGAGAGATGTAGCGATCGCGATCGCCGTCCCCCTTTAAAGTTAGATCGAGCCTATTTGGGTTTGAATGCAGCAATCTGAAATGCAATCGCTCGATCGTTAATTGGGAACGAATTGGGTGACGACTCGCTTATTATTGCCCCGCGTTACCGTCACGCGATCGAGATCGATCTCTCCCACCGCACGAGTTCCCGTCATTTCCAACGGCGGATTCGACTGCTTGTAAATCACATTCCCTTGCGCGTCAATTCGCCGCAAATCCATCGCCCAAACAGCTTCATTGGCATAGATATCCGCCTGTTTGCGGGCATTAATTCCCCGCACCCCTCCTTGCAAGCGGGCCACATTTTCCTTTAAATTCACTAATCCTTCATTAGCCGTAATCACCGTACTTTCTTCATTGTGAACGATGCGAACGGGTTGATTGGCCAAAACCGTTCGCCCGGGCATATTCCAAACAATCGCATTTGAGGCGATTTGCACGGGGGGATCGACAGAATTAGAACGAGCATTTTGTTGCAATACCACCACCTGCGTTTCCAAATTCATCTCTGCTTTATCGGCAAAAATGCGATCGGTAATCTTCTCATTTTCATCGTAGCGATCGGCTTGGATAGGGGTCTCGCTAATCAATTTCTTTTCGGGAAGTTGCCAAATTGCTTTTTCGGTTTTGAACTGCATGGGGGTTTTCGTTCCTGTGGCGATCGCGTTTCCCCGTAACTCCAATCTCTGGGTCAAACTAAAATAATGTCCTTCATCTGCCGTCACTTCCAATTCTGCGTGAGAAATCGTCAAATTCTGGCGAGCAATAATTAAATTTTCGCGGGTGTACCATTCCATTTCATCGCAACGCACGATCGCTTCGTTGCGAAGATCCCGCACGATGACATTATCCCGCAAAATCATTTTTTCCCCATCATTTATCATTTCCCCGCGATCGCCCTGCAACTGTACGATTAATTCTCCTTTTTGCCAAACATTGCCCGTAACCGTTTCAAAATTAGCGCTTTTGCCATCTTCGCTATAGATGACATCTTTGCCATTGATGCGCCAGAGCAATTCTCCTGTTTCATTGGTATTTTCAATGGTGGCATCATCAAGAACCGATCGCTTGTCCGTGATGGGAGTTTGTTGAGGGGGAGACGGTTCGACAGAACGAAAAGGCTGACAGGCACTCAATCCCCATAAGAGCAACAATGCGCCTGCCGAAAGCCGCCAGCGCATTGCTTTACGATTGTTGACATCCTTCATGATGTTTTTGTATCGATGACTCATTCTCGATTAATCGCGATCGATGGATAGTTATCCATTCTCTATCATTATTCGTCATTCAGGATTTTGATCCCTGGAAAAGCACGATGGTGATAGCTGCTAGTATCCGGTCGAGAATTTTTTTGGATGTCTTCTTTAATTTGATCTAAGTCGATATAGCGATCGGCGACATTAATTAAGTTATCGCTGGTCATGGAACGCAAGCTGATCACTTCCACCCTTGCTCCTCGGTAGCTGACGGCATCGACGGCATAGGCCAGATCGCCATCGCCGCTAACCAATACTGCTGTATCGTAAGCATGAACCAAAGCCATCATGTCTACGGCAATTTCCACATCGAGATTGGCCTTTTTCGAGCCATCGGGCAATTGTACCAAATCCTTCGCGATGACGCGATAGCCATTGCGACGCATCCACAAGAGAAATCCTTGCTGCTTTTCGTTGGTGCGATCGACTCCCGTATAAAAGAATGCCCGTAACAATCTCGATCCGGCAGTCAAACGATAGAGCAATTTTGTATAATCGATTTCCAGACCCAGTTGTAAGGCAGCGTAAAATAGGTTTGAGCCGTCTATAAATATCGCCACTCGTCCTCGATTTTCTAGGACTTGTTCTGGCGTGAAGATCGGGTCTTCGCCAAAACTTTCATCTAACATGATTTGCATTCCTCGTTTGTTAAATAGGGTTTTTTATGGGTTTTTGTTCTCTAGGAGCGCCCCCAAAATAGGAATGAGCATTTAACGATTGGCTAATATTTTGGGGGCGATCGCTTTTCGCATCAATTTTTGCATCAATTTTCGCATCAATTTTTGCATCAATTTTTGCATCAATTTTTGCATTCATAGGCTGCATGACAGGCTGCTTTATGCAAGCAATCTAGGGATTTGAGTCGAGGTCCCGAAGTTCCAATTTATTAAAAATCGGATGGGGTTGATTAAGGGTTTGACCCCCTGCCAAGACTCCCCAACAACTGTGTTTGAAGAATAATTCGGGTTGATTAATAAGCGTTCGATTGTTAAAGTCAAGTTCAAAGCCGAGTTGTTGGTAGATGTCGCTGCATAAATTGGGAATAATTGGCGAAAGTAGATAAGCACAGAGTCTAATTGATTCTAGAACAGCATACAAAACCCGTTCTACCTCATCTTGTTGCTTTTGTTTGTATAGACTCCAAGGGGCTTGCTCGTCGATATACTTATTACAAGCCCGAATTAAGTTAAAGATTTCTTCACAAACTCGGCTGAAATTTAAGGATTCGTAGCCTTCAATGACGCGATCGCTTAAATCTGTCCCCATTGATTTTAGGGGATGATTGTTAGGAAAATCGGAAATTCTCACCTCGGGTACTTGACTTTGGCAGTATTTTTTCGTCATGCCCAAACTTCGATTGAGCAGATTTCCAAGATCGTTGGCTAAATCGGCATTGAGCGTGTTAATAAAGCGAGTTTCATTAAAGTCCCCATCTTGTCCGAATTCAATTTCCTTGAGGAAATAGTAGCGTACGGCATCGGCACCATAGCGATCGATCAAGGCGATGGGATCGATGGTGTTTCCCAAAGTTTTTCCCATTTTTCGGCCATTTTTGGTGAGAAAGCCATGACCGAAGACTTTCCCAGGCAGGGAAATTCCAGCAGACATTAACATTGCCGGCCAATATACGGCGTGAAATCGTAAAATATCTTTCCCAATCAGGTGAATATCAATGGGCCAATAGGTCTTTAGGGCATTCTCTAAAGTGGGAGCGTCCTCGGGGTCGAGCAGTGCCGTAACATAGCCTAAAAGCGCGTCAAACCAGACGTAAATCGTATGATTGGGATCGTGGGGAATGGGAAACCCCCACTCAACATTGATGCGGGAGATGGAAAAATCTTGTAAGCCGCGTTTGACAAAACTCAGCACCTCGTTCCGACGGCTTTCCGGTTGAATAAAATCCGGATTTTCTGCGTACAGTTGCTCGAGTTTTTCTTGGTATTGGGAGAGGCGGAAAAAATAATTATCTTCATCGCGCCACTCCACTTTTTGATTGGTATGAATGGGACAGTAACCCCCTTCGAGCAGTTCTCGTTCTTCTTTAAATTCCTCACAGGACACGCAATACCAACCCTGCTGCTGGGCAAGGTAAATATCCCCGTTATCTTGGACGCGAGCGAAGAACTCTTTAACGATCGCGTGGTGTTTGGAAGCGGTGGTGCGACTGAAGCGATCGTATTGAACGTTCAGTTTTTGCCACAGCGCGTCAAAACTGGCGGCGATGGCATCGCAATGCTGCTGGGGGGCAATTCCTTGTTTTTCGGCCGAACGTTGAATTTTTTGTCCGTGTTCGTCGGTTCCTGTAATCATCAGGACGGAATGCCCTCGCAGGCGGTGAAAACGCGCGACAACATCCGCTACCATCGTTGTGTAAGCGCTGCCGATATGAGGAGCAGCGTTAACGTAATACAGAGGGGTTGTAATCGCAAATTTTACAGTCTCGGGCTGATTCGTCATGAGTGGAAACGGGACGCACGGATAAATCGATTGGGATATTGTTATTTCCCTAGAGCACCTTTATTGTAATCGTTTTTTATTTAAATTCACCCTCAATCGGTCAGAAAAAATATGCCGAATTCCCACAGAAAACAATTTTTCCTCAATTTTACGTTTATATCGATGCAATTTTTTTTTTGGGTCATTGTGTGATGGTCTCATATTTAGCAATTCTCAGCCATTTTTTCTCAAAAAGTCTTGTTTTATCCTGCGAAAATGTAAGACGATAAAAACAGAAACAATGAATTTATTTCTTTTGTTGGCCCACCAAAAATTAAATGATTCTTGTCAATTCTTAAACCTTCAAAATAAAAGATCGGGGATCCATGACATAAGGATCCCCAAGGTGAAGTTCTGCATTTTTAACCCGCGATCGCGTCGGGAGGTGTTATCCCTAAAAGGAATAGCCCATGACGCGCACCGTCGGACCGTTTTGCGGAATATTGCCGCGAGACAGGGAAAGACTACTGCCAGTACGACTGACGGGAAATCCCGAGGCTAAGTTTAAAAATTCATCGAGGGCGACGATATCGCAGGTGGCGGGATCGGCGGCTTCCGTGCGGTAGTGGGTGGGAACGACGATTTTAGGGTTGATGGTTCGCACGGCTTGCAGGGCTTCTTGGGGGTTGTAGGCTTTTACGCCACCTCCCACGGGGATAAAAGCCACATCCGGACGACCCATCAGAATTTTATGTTCCACCTCAACCGGTGCTGCCGCCCCGCCCATATGCAGGATGCGAACGCCCCCTTGGGTCCAACTCCAGGCGACATTGATGCCGAATTGCCGTCCTCCCTTGCGATCGTGGGCGATCGCGATGCCTTGGAATTGCTGCCCTCGCACCTGATAGGAACCCGGCTCGAATAAAATATCGGGATTACCCGGAACGCCTTGGGGCGCGCCCTCATCAAAGAGTCGCGAACTGAGTAAAACCGTATCGGCAGTAACGCGAGGAGAACGATAGCCAACGGTACAACCCACATCGAGATCGCGAAAGGGATTGACTAAGATGCGCCTCCCCCCACCGGAAAAGAGAAAGCAAGTATGTCCCAAATAAGTAATGCTAACGCCTCCAGATTGACCCCGGACGGGCAACCATTGGGAACTCCCCGCGATTCCCAACCCACTCAAAACACTAATGCCCGCATAGCGGACTAATTGTCGCCGTTTCATAACAATATTTTGCCTTCGTTTTTATCGACGTAGGGACGTAGCAGGCTACGTCCCTACATTTATTTACCGTTCAAAGATTGTAAGAAATTTCGTAACAGTTGTTTACCGGGAGCGGTTAAAACACTCTCGGGATGAAATTGAACGCCTTGGATATGGGGATAGTTTCGATGGCGGAGTCCCATAATCGTATCGTCTTCCGATCGCGCCGTGACCTCTAGAACTTCCGGCAAGGTATCGCGATCGACGGCCAAACTATGATAGCGAGTGGCAAGAAAGGGAGTCTCGATATTGGCAAAAACCCCCACATTATCGTGATAGATGGGGGACACCTTACCGTGCATGAGAACGGGAGCGGCAATCACTTTACCGCCAAAGGCGCTGGCAATGCTTTGATGGCCCAAACAAACCCCTAAAATCGGGAGGGTATTTCCCAACTCGCGAATTAAATCGATGGAAATTCCCGCGCTTTCCGGACGACCCGGACCCGGAGAAATCACAACACCGTCAGGGGCGAGATCCTGTAGGGTTTTGAGATCGATACAGTCGTTGCGATAGACGCGAATCTCTTTGGCGACGGGGAATTCTTCGCCTAATTCTCCCAGATATTGAACTAAGTTATAGGTAAAACTATCGTAATTATCGATGACCAGAATCAATAGAAATACTCCCGAGCGCGTTTAGATGAGTAGCAATCGTGCGGCTAAGGGGGGCAGTAGGATGAGTCCGGCGACGAAAATCGCCGCGATCGCGGAAATCAATACGGCTCCTGCGGCACAATCTTTAGCAATTTTAGCGAGTTCGTGGTAAGTCTTCTGCACGGTTAGATCGACAACGGATTCGATCGCCGTGTTCAAAAGTTCTAATACCATGACGAGGGCACAAGTCAAGCCGATAACCGCCATTTCAATCGTGGAAATACCGAGAAAGAGTCCCAAACTAATCGCGATCGTCGCGATGGCCACGTGAATGCGGAAATTGCGCTGGGTGACAAAAGCATAGCGCACTCCCGCCCAAGCATATTTAAAACTGAGGAACAAGTTAGCGGCGACTTGCCACGCTAAATCTCGATTGGGTTGATGGGGTTTTGCTGTTGTCAGTAGCGAGAATAGTGAAGTTGGAGAAGATGTCGCTTCTGCACTGGGATTGAGGGGTTGCGGGTAAGTCATTTCAATGAGCAATGAACAATAAACAATAAGAAAAGGGCGATCGAACGGGATTATCGTCAACAATGATAAGACTTGTTAATTTTGTTGGCAGGTAGAGGGATTTTCGTCTATCTCCCCTGTTGTAGCACCGATCGGGCAAATTTACCCATCACTCTCGAACAATCCTGTCATTTTCAGCAAAATTCGCTGCCGATCTAGCATTTTCCGCAAGTGTTCCTCGTCGGGATGATCCCAACCCAGCAGATGTAAAAAGCCGTGAGCAGCCAGCCATGCCAGTTCTATTTTGAGGGAATGACCCTGCTGAATGGCTTGATGGGCGGCGGTTTCCACGGAAATCACGATATCGCCTAAATAGAGGGGTTCGCCTTCAAGTTCTGCTTGGGGAAAATTCACTTCCAAAGCAGCAAAGGCGAGTACGTCCGTGGGAAAGTCTTTCTGACGATAGCGTGCATTGAGATCTTGAATTTCGCGATCGCTACTCAAGCGCAAACCCACTTCCCAACTTTCTCCCTTTGGCATTTCTCCAGACATTGCCTCGCCCCAAATGTACAGCCATTTCTGCCATGTCTCTTCAGAAATCGGCGATTCGGGAAAAGAAGGACGGGGAAAGAAGCAATCTTGGAAAGCGAGGAGGGTTTGTTGTGTGTTAATCTCCTCTGTCGCTCTTTCCTCCTTGGAGGGGTTGGGGATGGGTCTAGGTTGGGGGTGAGTCTGAGTTGGATATTGGCTCATCGAGTTAAGTAGGAGATGCCGATCAACAAGGCGAGAACGCCAACCGTGGAGAGAAAAAAGTGGAAGAGAGATTTTCCTCGCTTGCGAACCATATTTCGCATGGCTAATTTAACATAGCTGGGCGGGGGTTCTGCTGGTGTTGGCGTTTCTGTTGTCGGGCTATCTGCCGTTTCGGGAAGAGGAGATTCTGAAATCGAGTTATCGGGGGTTGGAGAAGAGGTCATGGGAATTTTTTGCGCGATCGTGAATTAAATTTCACTGTAGCGGCAAAATCATCAGTTGCCAATCATGACAGAGATAAAAACGCGATCGCGAGGCAGGGTAAATTTGCCGCTACGATCGGCAAATTTACTTAAACTACTCTACAAATATTTGGTTTTCTGTTTTTGTGACTCGGACTTTTTAAAAGGGGAATGATGCCCTCCCAGAGGAAGAAAAATAGTCAAAACTTCTCCTTTCTGAGGACGTTGGCGAATGGTTAATTTACCGCCCAATATCTGAAAAAGATTTTTAGTCACATCGAGATTTAAACTCAAATTTCCCGTTTCCGGTTGAAACACGAGCAATTGTCCCATTGATTTTAAAGAGTTGGTTAAAGAAACATTTTCCGAAACCAATTGCAATTTTAATTGATGTCCTGCGGTGGCTACTTGAACTTGTAGTTGTCCTCCCGTTGGCAAGCTACGAGTGAAACTTTCCATCAGTCCTGAAAGAACGCGCCCCAACATTTCTGGATTGCTCACAACAGTCGGTAATTGTTCTGGGAGCAACACGTCAAGAGTTACATTGCGACCTTGTGCTTGTTTTTTCCAACGGGGAATATTTTGCTGGATAATATGATTGAGAGAAATGGGAACTAATTGGACGTTTTCCAATCTCGTTGGCTTGCTTTCTAACTCTGCTGCCCGGAAAATGAGTTCCATACGATCGATCTGTTCGGTACATTCGCGATCGATAATTTCCAAGCGTTCGATCGCTTTGGAGGACAAATTTTCCCGCTTTTTTAATAACAATCTCGTTAGCATGCGGATAGTCGTCAGAGGCGTTCGAATTTCGTGGGTGAGTGCTTGTAAGAGTTCTACTTCTGAAAGGCTATCCGTATCTAGAGATTTTTCTTCTTCTTTGTTCTGGCAAGATACTTCTGCTGTTGCTTGCACGGAAATTAACGGCGATTCATTCGGTAAATTTGCTAATAAGTAGCGACCAAACGCTGTAACGAGGCGATAATCGGGAGAGGGAGGGGTAAAGCGATCGGCAATTTTGTCAAGGGAGGAAAGGCGATCGCTACAAAGCAGGAGAAGACGCGATCGCAATGTCTGCCATGCTAAACTAACGACCTCGGGATCGAAAGAAAAGCGAAATTGCAATTGTTCGCTTGCTCCTTTTCCCAACACGAGAACCAAGCCAAAATGAGCGGTTAAAGCGAGGCAAAATTTCTCGCTTGCGAGGGGATCGGTGGTTAGAAGCGGATATTCTGGCAGTGTGGGTAATATTTGCTGTTGAGATTGACAAAGCGTGGCAGGGAGAGAAAATTGGGGTTGGCGTTTGGGAGTAAAGATCCCCATTCGCAAACGAGAAAACAATTCTTTCTTACATAAAACTGGACTCGAACTCGAAAGAATTAATCCCCGATCGCCTTCGGTATCGCTAGGAATAAGTTTTAATAACAATTGTTCTAATGCCGCGATCGCGCCATACCACTGGCTTTCTGCTTTCAATAGGGTATTTATAGTACATAAAGGATGTCCTTGGGAATCTATTTCATTTCGATCCCAAAATTCCTCGCTTTTTTCTACCACTTGACTGAGAGTGGGTAATGACCAGTTTAGTGCAACCATTCCTCTCTACCCTTTACAAAAACTCGTGTTTGAAGGTGGCGACATCCCTCCAATTGATTTGATGTTAACGCTTTTACTGGTTATACCATAGCAGGAGAACCGAACCAATTCAGCCACCAGTTACCAGTCACCAGTTACCAGTTAGTTATCTTGGAGTTTTTTGAGGATTTTGATAAAAAGTTGAATGATAATTTCTTCGCTGTTATCGCGAATAAAAATTTTAAAATTGGGATGAGAATTGATTTCGATTAACCAGAGTCGATCGCAGCGATCGCGAACGATATCAAATCCACCGTAGCCAATATCGAGATGGGTAAAAACAGGAGCAATAAAATTTTCTATTTCGTTGATAAGGTTGCGATCGCTGATATATTTTGCTGTTGCGCCTTCCCAATGCAATGGGCTTAAATTTCCTGTAAATGTTGCATTCTTGTTATCTTTCTCATAAAGTAAAATTAATTCTCTGTCTAAAAATACGGCTCGATATTCGTGTTTGATCTGAATATATTCTTGGGCTAAAGCGACATAATCGCTATTTTTACTGTTAATATCGAAAATTGTTTTTAGTGCGTTGGTTGTTTCTTTCTCATTTCGACATAAGAAAACATTATTTCCCGATGTTCCTCGATTTCTTTTGACGATCGCGGGGTAAGAAAAATGCGCTTGGATTTCTGTAACAATTTTCTCAATTGTATCAAAATGTAAATATTGTTTGTATTTTTCGTCACAAAATGGGGTTAAAAAGGCGAGGGTTTTAGGATTATTCGTGCAATCTTTCAACAGTTGATAGGTATATTCTTTATCAATGAGGATTTTGGCGATCGCTTGACTGATAATCGGAACGCTATAGTTAACAAAATAATAATCTCGATACAAGCGAACGCGAATCAAGTTTTGTGCGGAGTGCAGGATATCGTATTCGATCTTGAGTCTTTTACAAGCCTCAATTAAAAGACGAATATTCGTTAACATATGACTTTAATTTATTGATGAATTATTAAAATAACTTATATTTTTGACTCTGGCTTTATACGATCGGTACAATAGTCGGCAGATCGAATAATACCATGATTCAGAGACCGACGATCGAGCAATTAGCTCTCAAAAAATTAGTGCTAGCTGTATTGGGAATAACCTGTTTTGCATGGGAAGTCACTCGATATTCCCCCGTTAATAGTCAAAATCTCGATACTGTTCTGCGTCAACCGCCGCGATATTGTCCGGAGGATGGAGGAAGTGGGGAAACTTTGGTTCGCTACGTGACGGAAAGTTTTTATATTTATATTTGTCAAGGCGGTCGAAGACGCGATCGCAACAATCCCGATAATGTTCTAGATTACTATAGCATCAATCGCCAAAATCCCCATGAATTTCTCAGATTGCCTGCATTTCGCGGCGAGAACGAGTATGAATATTATGCCAGAAATGCGATCGCGCTTTATCAGATCGACCCATCTCAATTAACGATTCTTGAAAATGGCAAGACATTATTAACAGAAAGCATTCGCTCTTGTATTACAAATGATATTACTTTATGCGATGGAACATTTTTATATGATTCTGAAGAAGGAGACGCATTCGAACCTTTTGGACAATGGCCGCCGCGTCCTTCAGAATTAAAACGCTTTTTAGGGCGCAACACTCAAATTGTTGCTCAATTCTTAGAAGATTTAGATTATTCTACAATATTTCGCCGCGATTCGACTCTAGGGAAGATGTACGTTGATACTGGGAGGGGGATATTAATTTTTTGGTTTACTCTCGATACCAATGAATCTATTTATCAAGTCGAATTTTATTGAGGTTGAGGAGTGGGGAATAGATGCAAGCTCATTCATTGCATAAATCAAAATTAATTTCTCGTTTGTTAAAGGGTAAATCTTGATTGATAGCATCAATTTCTTGTTGTTCCATATCGTTGATTTCGCCAATATAGGAACAGAGGATTTTCCGCATCCGTTCGTCATAGAACCGATGTAAACTATGATTGGGAGTGGCTGGAAACCCACGACGGCGCTTGTGTCGTCCTCCTGCACCCGGATCGAACATTTGAATTCCTTGAGAAATAGCCCATTCAATGGGTTTATAATAACAGGCTTCAAAATGCAGACAGTCAAATTCTTCAAAACTTCCCCAATATCGTCCGTAAAGGTTCTCGTTTTTCCGCAAACAAAAAGACATTCCTACGGGTTTCTTTGGGTCTCGTTCGTCTAAATAAGCGGCAAAGAGAACGATGCGATCGCTATATTTAGGGTACAATTGCTCGAAAAATTTACGGGTTAAATACTGACTGCCCCAATAGAATTTATTACAGGTACTACTGTAAAATTGAAAAATCATGGGATATAAAAAATGGGGAATTTCTTCGCCGATATGAACTTCCATCCGTAATTCCGCTTTTGTCACTGATTTTCGTTCCCGTTTGATATTGCGTCGCTGGTTGGCATTAAATACCTTTAAATAATCATCAAAGGTGGTAAAGTCTCGATTGCTCCAAATATAACTGTGATGCAACCAACTGCTAAATCCGTGGCGTTCCATTACTTTACGCCATTCGGGATCGACAAAGAGAAAATTACATCCCGAGAGTTGATTGCGATCGCAAAAATGGTCGATCGCCGAGACCATCATTTCTGTTAAAATTTCTTCATCTTCTCCCGGTGCAATGAGGAAACGATAGCCGATAGCCGGAGTAAATGGAGTCATCCCCAATAACTTCGGGTAGTAAGACACCCCCAAACGGTGCGCCAAGTCTCCCCATTGATGGTCGAAAACGAACTCGCCGTAGCTATGTCCTTTAAGGTATAATGGTGCCGCCGCAACTAAAGCGCGATCGCGCCATACGGTTAAATGACAGGGTTGCCATCCCGTTTTTGCCGTAGCACTATGGGAAGTTTCAATATTATTTAGCCATTCCCATTCTAAAAAGGGAGTTTCGAGAGGTTTTGCCAGTTCATCCCATGCTTTTTGGGGAATTTCCGACATTTTGTGCAGCCAAGTGAGAGAGTATTGAGAGGAGACGTTCTGAACCATGACAACCTGTGAAAGAGTCGATCGCGTTCCTCTTAGATTAATTCATATTTCTTCATATTTCACAGTTTTTGAGAACATTTTTTCAAAAAAGACGATCTTGTTCGAGAAGAGTTGGATTTGAACGTGCGGGAAGTGATACTGTTTGTCTATTTTACTGCGTTTGTTTGTCCTCATAACATTATCTTGTCATTTTCCAAAGTGAAGGCATGGCGATCTTGAAATCGTCATTCTGCGATCGCGACATTCAAACGAAATGTCAGGTAATTTTGAATATTAAGGACGTGGCGATCGCGATATTGTCCCGCTCGTTCTTGAAAAAGATTTGAGAAGAGAGTCATCTTAAAGTTATCGATCCTTATTTTCCACTAACGCGAAACCTTTTCGGGTTAAATTTGGACTTGCCATCCCCCATTAAAAAAGAGTAGGCGATCGCCAGATGAGATCGATAATGAATTCAATCGTGAGTTCGAGTCGATCGACAAAGATGTCACGGTGAAACAGTTGGTCAAAGCGATCGCTTTAATTAACAATTGAGTTTTTAAATTTTACATTATTTCCATGTCCTCCGATCTCAATCGTCCTGTCCGGTTAGAAATTACAGTGAATGCCTCGAGCCCAAAACTATTAGCAGGTTTTGAATATTGGTTGCAGTTGGGTTTGCTGAGCGATCGTCAAGTCAGGCAATTAAGTCAGCGTTATTTAACTTGTTCTATTCCCGAACCCATTATCGTCGTTGAAAAACCCAAAATAAGTACATTATCGACACGAGAACTTGACGAAATTCCCGTTCCCATTCCACCAAAAAGAAAACCCGTCACTCAAACTGTTTCATCTTCTCAAAGTATTACTCGTTCTCAACCCTCTGGATTCGAGAAAATTCTCCAATCTTTCAAAGAAGAATTGAGCTTGCGCTGGCTCTTTTTTCTGGGTATTTTCCTGATTATTGTTTCATCAGGAGTCCTCGCAGCCAGTCAGTGGCAAAACATCTCTTCTTTCGGGCAATATGGTGTCTTATATCTTTATACTTTGATTTTTGGACTTTCCGGCTGGTGGACGGGAAAAAATGCCAAATTGAAGCTCACTTCTCAAACCTTAAAAATTGTTTCTCTTTTGCTCATTCCTATCAATTTTATTGCGATGGATAGCTTTGAGTTATGGAACAATATTATCGGCTGGCTTGTCATCGCGATCGCGACATTGAGTTTAAGTACGTTACCTTTTCTGTTTGCGCGACAGTCGATCGCGATCGAGGCCTCTTTATTTTTAGGATTGTGTTATCTGAATTGGGGCTGGAATTTTGCCAATTTTCCTCTGTTGGCAATTTACTTGGGTGCAATCCCGACAGTAATTCTCTGGCAACGAAAATTTTCTCGCTCTCAAAAACTCGAGCCATCGCCGCTCTTTTTCATTCTTTTTGCTTTAATCGTATTGGTTATTCGCGGTCTCTTCATCGAACAATTACCTCTTACTCAATTGGGATTAGCGATCGGGATTGGCGGTTGGCTGTGTGCAGTCATTGTTCCGGCTCTGAAAAAGAAAATCGTATTGACTAAAAATTTAGAAATTGTTGGTATTCTCTTCATTATTGTCGGTTGGGAATTGAGCTTAAGAGATGGCATCATTTGGCAATCATTAGCCACGAGTAGTTTGGGGTTTTGGTGTTTTTTGCAAAGATTAAAACGCTATTGGCATTGGGGCGATTTACTGGCGTTATTTGCGATCGCTGCCCAAGGATTCGTTTTGTGCGTGCGTTTGGTTTCTCTTGACCGATGGGATCGTTTATTTGCAACTTTAGCCAATCTAACGAGTTATCAAGATATTCCAGCGTTATTCGCTGTTAGTGCTGCTTTTGCTTACAGTTTTATCTTTATCGGGTATATGGCAAAACTGTACCGACTCGATAAACCCAACCTCGCTTATTTTGGCGAGGGATTGGCGCTGAGTTTGGGAGGAGTGACTTGTTTGGCGACTGTTTTCATGCCGGCTTTGCGATCGCTTTCTCTCTTCCTCTGGGCGATTTCTTTTCTCATTGTCGCCCATCGCTTTAAAGTTCGTTATTTACCGATTTATTGCGCTCATATTATTGGAGCGATCGCGGTTTTTTCCCTGTTGCCTTGGTTCTATCCTGACACGGAAATTGAGACTTATGGAATGCTGCTTTCGATCTGGGCGATCGCAGAATGGCTCGTTTTTACGAGATTGGAAAAAAATCGAATTAGAGACTCTAAAACATTACCGGAAACGCGCCTTTCCATCTGGTCTCTCAGTTGTTGGGGTTTGGGATATATCGGGGCAATTGGCAGTTATTTTTGTGCCGGCAAAAGCATGACTCAAACGCCAATGCTTTTGCTAGAACAGTCTTTAGTATTGTTAAGTATCCCTCTCATTCTAACATTTATTTCTCGCATCGGTCACCCTCGCGATCGCAATATTATTTTTGTAAATTTAGGAGAAGGATTGGCACTGATATTAGGCGGAGTGACTTGTTTTTGCGTTTCTTCTTTTTCAGAGTTATCCCTTGCGCTTTTCTTCTGGACAATTTCTGGTTTGATGATTGCCCATCGCCCTCGAGTTCGCCCTTTTCTCATTTATCTTGCTCATTTTTCCGGGGCGATCGCCATTCTTTCCCTTTTCCCTTGGCTATTTCCGACCCTGACGACCCAAAACTATACTATTATTTTCCTCATCTGGGCGATCGCGGAATGGACGATCGTGATGGGGTTGACAAAAATACAAATTGCCGATTTAAAAACCGCGATCGCCCAACGCCTTGGGATCTGGTCTTTGAGTTGCTGGCATTTGGGATTTATGGGGGCGATCGGCAGTTATTTGTTGGCGAGTATTCCCCAGAAAGGGAGTATCTTGGCCGAACCTGCTTTACCATGGTTGCTCGTGCCTCTCACTTTAACGATTACAGCTCGAGTGAGTCCTCCTCGCCGACAAGAAGCCGTTTTTGCCAGCACGATCGCCCTGTTTGCCATCCAAGTTTTGCTCGTCGAGCAGCCTTTTCCCCGATTAGCGGGTTTGGCAGTGGCGACGGGTTTAATGGTGGTGAATGCAAACTTTCTGAAGCAGGTTGGCACGGCTTTGATTAGTATCGGTTTTGGATTGGGTTTGGGCGTAGCAGTTTTGTGGGAGAAAATAGAGATTGCAGAATGGTCGATCGCGGGGGCGATCGCGGTGGTCTGTCTCTGGGGTTTATATCGCTTTTTGAAATCGAAGGCAGGCGATCTGGCGAACATCTACCGAGAAGCCGCCGATATTTGGGCCATTATTCTCGCGATAACTCTACTATCGGGACTGTCCGCCGCGATCGCGGCAGGATACGGTCAAATCTCCCCCCCCCATTGGACGCTTTTTGTTGCACCGATCGTGTTAACGGGAGCGATCGCCTTTCGCGGCAAGTCGCACCCGACAAATGAGAGCTTGTGGGGAATGGCGTGGGGGTTAGAGTTAATCGTCAGTGGCGGATTGCTTTTCCTCGACGCATCTATCCTGACCCTCGCGGCGGTTCATGTTCTCATCGGCTTTTTAATGGCGATCGATTTCCTCTTCGATTCGCGATCGCTATTGTCTCCTTTTAATCGCTTTCGCTTTCTGCCCTTATTGTACGGTCTCTTGGGGCTGGCGTTGCGTTGGGAATCTTTTACGGCCCAGACCGGATTTTTGACCATCGGGGTTGCCCTGACCGGAGTTGCGATCGGGGTGCGCCGTCCCGGTTGGCGAGGTCTATCCTATCTCTCCCTTGCCGGAATTTCCGTCGGGTTATACGAATTGACGCTTTATCAGATGTTGCAAGGATCGGGAGGCAGTCCGGCAGATGGCGTTACCATCCTTGCAACGGTTGCCGTGGCGATCGCCCTCATTTATCGCTTTGTCACTTGGTATTTGCATGGATGCGATCGAGAAGCCATCGCAACTCTGCAACGGATCGATCTGGTATGGGCGGGGAATATTCATTGGGCGATCGCGAATTTTTTGATGGGTTGGGGACTGCTTTTCGGGCTGACTTCCCCCTCAAAATTGCGACTTTTGGGGACGATAATTTGGGGAATTCTCTCACTTTATGCCGCGCTACAAGGACGGGGAGTGGATAAGCCCAAAATAAACGATCTCTGGATTGTTTTAGGGGTCATTGAAGCGGGATTATTCGCCATTCACCTGCAATTACTCTGGCCGGAATTGATGGTTTTAGGATTGGCTGCCGTACCGGTCGGTTGCGCGATCGCTCTCGCTTTATATTCGTTTCCTTGGCAGCATTGGGGATGGCGAAAGCATCCTTGGCAATATAGCGCGATCGTGATTCCTCCCCTCGTTCTTTTTAGCGAGTTGCCCGATATTTCTACCCTTAATTTACTCATCGTTTCGGCGTTTTATTTGCGGGTGGCACAACAATCGAAAAATTGGCGCTGGAGCTATTTTGCCCTAGGGTTTTGCAATTGGGCGATCGCGCGTTTCTTCCAAGACAATCAGCTCCAAGATCCTCTCTGGTATGTCTCTCTCATCAGTTTATCCTTGATTTATATTGCCCAGTTCGACCCGACTTTACAGAATCCGGCTCAACAGAAAAATCGCCATTTATTGCGAGTTGTGGGGAGTAGTTTAACCTCTGTCGTTGCGCTGGTTTTGCATTCGGAAACGGGACTCGTTCCCTGTGCGATCGGCTTGCTGGCAGTGTTTATCGGATTGGGGCTAAAAGTGCGCGCCTTCCTCTACGTGGGAACAATAACCTTTCTGCTCGCAACCCTCTATCAACTCCTCATTTTGATTTTCCAATATGCCTTTGTGAAATGGGTGATTGGTTTGGTTGCAGGAATCGTTCTCATTATTGTGGCAGCGAACTTTGAACGCAGTCGCGATCGCGTTTCCTCGACTTGGCAAAATTGGCTAGCACAATTGAATGCGTGGGAATGAGTTTCAAATGAACTTACCCAGTGTAACGAGATTTTCGCGCCTCTAGCTCCCTTCTACAAGTCCCCTTCCAGTTAACGATCGACACAAAAACAGTCACAATTTCGAAACAATTCCGAAAACATCGGGTTGACCTCAGTTAACAGTGTGCTATTATGACATAGCGATCAAAACGTACAATAAGCATGACTAAGAGTGTCGCGTAAAACAAATTGACGTTTAAGGAGATATTTTTCCTCTCTTGGAAGAGAAGAAAAAAAGGGGCATCTTCTCCTTTCAAGATATTAGCGTTTTGGCGAACCCGCTCCAGTTACGAAGACTGGATTTGAGCGATCATCAAATCGCCGATATCTCTTCGCTATCGAGATTGACCAATTTAGAGGTGCTGAGTCTTGATGGCAATCACATCGAAAATGTCAATTCCCTAGACAATCTGGCGACTTTAAAATGTCTCGATTTACAAAGAAATGCCATCAATATGCAGGTGTGTCTGGTGGTGTCTCCAACCCTTCGCCATCGCCAGATTTGTCAATTTTAGTGCCTCGATGTCTGCACTCCGTCTCGGGAATGAGACCGCGATGGCTATTTTAATTAGCTCCCAACCCGAATTAGCGATGAGTAACTCTTTGGCGATCGCAGCCGTGACGGCAACCTTACAAAATATCCTCTTCGCAGGACTGCGAGGAGCGTTGGGAAGTGGCAATATTACCGCTCTTCCCATCGATAAGGCCCGGAGCGATAGCGATAGCAATCAAATTAATTTATTTCTCTATCACACGGTTCCCAATCCGGCGTGGCGGAATCGTCCGAAACGGACGCAAGTGAAGCGAGGCATCAGTGCAGAACCCCCTTTAGGGTTGGATCTTTACTATGCGTTTGTCGCTTATGGGAAGGATGACGATGAAGTGGCGAGCCATCAGCTTCTCGGTCGCGTCATGAGCATCTTTCACGATCGCAAGCAACTCAATGCCGCCGAAATCGGTGCGGCGACGGCGGAGCGATTGCCCCACAGCAATCTCCACCAGCAGATCGACAGTATTAATATCGTGCCGCAATCCCTCTCTTTTGATGAGATGGCGAAGATTTGGCAGTTATTTCAGGTCCAGTATCGCCCGTCGGTATTTTATCAAGTGTCCGTAGTGATTTTGGATAGTGTAGCGCCGGTCAATGTGGCTTTACCGGTACTGCCGCAAATGAATGGTAAGGTCCGGGGAGGCAGTCATCCGGTGGTCAATACCGGGATTCCCCGCCTCCAAGCCATTGTCTTACCCAATCGCCAGCGCCGCGCCCATTTGGGGAATGTGTTGACCTTGCGGGGGGCGTTATTGAATCGTCCGGATCTCTCGGTGCGGTTGCGGCATCCTCTCCTCAGGGAGGCGATCGCTTTGCCACCTTTACCGGGGGCGACGGGGGAGGAGTTGCGGGTGCAATTGCCCGATCGCCTGCAAGACCCTTCGATCGCGTCCCGTTGGCTGGCGGGGATTTATACCCTCTCTCTGGTGATTCCTCAAGAGGAGTACGTGCGGACGAGCGAGGAGTTGCCTCTGGCGATCGCTCCCCAAGTGGTGGGGATCGATTGTCGGGAGGAGGGCAATGGCTTGATGGCGATTGAACTGGCCTGTGTCCCGCAGGTCCGACGGGGACAGGAAGTGCTGTTACTGTTGGGCGATCGCGGGGTGGCTTTACGAGAGGCGATCGCGCCGGAGGATCCGACGGAACCTTCGATGTTGACTTTTTGGGTTCGGAATGTGCCTGCGGGAGATTATGTGGTGCGCTTGCGGGTGGATGGTGCCGATAGCATCCCGGTGGATTTTGCGACGAAACCTTTGGGTTTTGCGGAAAACCAAAGGCTTTCAATTCAAAATTAAAAATTCAGAATTCAAAATTATGAATACTGAAAATCGAGTAGCTCTAGGAGAAGCGATCGCCGTGCTGCGATCGCGAATGGAAACATGTTCAATTCAAAATTCAGAATTCAAAATTCAAAAGGACGGGGAGGGGGAGGTTGCTCCCATCCCTCTTCCCCCGACTCTCGAATACCTCGCCGATCGCTTCGGTCTCACGGATTTGGAGGCGGAGATATTGCTTCTCTGTGCGGCCCAGGAGTTGGATGATGGGATTCCCAAGCAGTGCGATCGCTTGCGGGGGTCTCATAATTGCCCTTATCCCACGTTTTCTCTGGCGTTTGACGTGCTGGGGGAGTCTGATTGGGAGGCGGTGTCTTCGGAGGGGCCTTTGCGGCACTGGCGCTTGCTGGAGGTGCTGGAGCGGGATTTTCTCCCGGCGAAGGACTGTCCTCTGAAGATTGACGATCGCGTCCTCAATTTTCTCGTGGGTTCCCTGCGCCTCGATCGCCGTTTGGCAACTTTGGTGTTTCCCTTGGATGAGACGGAGGGGGAGGTTTTGCCCCTGCTCGCGCCGTCACAGGAGGCGGTGGTGGAGGAGATCGTCAGGGCGATCGCGCCGGGGAAGGGGTCGCTCCCCATCGTCCAGCTTTTGGGGGGTCATGGCACCTGTAAACAGCAAATTGCCGGGGCGGTGGCGGCGCGTTTCGGCCTGTCTCTTTT
The DNA here is from genome assembly GCA_017746715.1 of Cyanobacteria bacterium SBLK. Taxonomy (GTDB): domain Bacteria; phylum Cyanobacteriota; class Cyanobacteriia; order Cyanobacteriales; family Spirulinaceae; genus CCY15215. The sequence goes on along the minus strand of JAGHZQ010000054.1, from coordinate 3,644 downwards.
CGGCATCTTGGGGCAACTCATCCCCACGGCGAGCGGGGATTATGAGGAGTTTGTGCGCCTGTGGGAGCGGGAGGCGCGGATGCTGGATTTGGCCCTCTATATCGATATGCAGGAGGTGCGATCGGGGGAGACAGTGCAGCGTTTTGCCTCTCAATCTCGGGGGTTGCTCTTTCTCGACGGGCGGGAGACGCGGATACCGGATCATCGGCGCAGTATCGCGATCTCGGCGGAAATGCCGACTCCCGCAGAACAGCGATCGGCTTGGTCGGCGGTGTTGGGGGAGGAGGCGGGGGAGACTCCCTCGGTGCTGGCGGGTCAGTTTCGCTTGAGTTTTGGGGAGATCGATCGCCTGGCCGGGGAGACGCGCGATCGCCTGCCGAGGGAGGGGGCGCTCTGGAACGCCTGTTTGCAACGGGGTACGCCGGGTTTGGAGGGGTTGTCCCAACGGTTACAGGTCAAGGCGGGGTGGGATAATCTCGTTTTGCCCGAGGAGCAGTTGGGGCAGTTGTGGCAAATCGTCCATCAGGTGCGACTGCGATCGCGGGTCTACGATGAGTGGGGGTTTCGTGCGCGCCTCAATCGGGGGTTGGGGACGGCGGCGCTGTTTGCGGGGGAAAGCGGCACCGGGAAGACAATGGCGGCGGAGGTCATCGCCAAGGAGTTAAATCTCCATCTCTATCGCATTGACTTATCGGCGGTGGTGAGTAAGTATATCGGGGAGACGGAGAAGAATTTGAGCCGTTTGTTCGCGGCTGCGGAGGAGGGGGGGGCAATTCTCTTTTTCGATGAGGCGGATGCCCTGTTTGGCAAGCGATCGGAGGTGAGCGATGCCAAGGATCGCTATGCCAATATCGAGATCGATTATCTGCTCCAGCGCATTGAGTCCTATGGGGGTTTGGCGATTATGGCGACGAATATGAAGAGTGCTTTGGATAAGGCTTTTCTCCGCCGTCTCCGGTTTATCGTGGATTTTCCCTTTCCTTCGGGGGAGTATCGGCGGGCGATGTGGGAGAAGGTGTTTCCTCCAGAGGTGCCACGGGGAGCGTTGGATTATCAGTCTTTGGCGCGGTTGGAGTTGGCGGGGGGGGCGATCTACAACATTGCCATTAATGCGGCGTTTCTGGCAGCGCAAGGGGGGGAGGCGTTGGCGATGGAGCATGTGGAGGTTGCGGCGCGATCGTCGTGGCAGAAGTTGGGACGACCGTTCATCGGTGATGAACAATTCAAAATTCAAAATTCAAAATTCAAAAGGTCGGAGGAGAGTGTGACGGATTTTAGTCGCCTCCACTGATTATTATTTTAATGTTCAATATTATAGAGGAGGAACATGTGAATGAAAGAACGTGTAACGAAGGACACGAAAACGCCGAGAGCCAGCAGAAACGGGTCGGCGAAAAAAGGGAAGACGAGTCAACCGAAGAACGGAGTGGACTATGGAGTGTCCTGTGTCGGCGGTCGTCGTGAAATGCGCTCGGCGTTGGATGTGTTGGCGGGAAGACGGAAGATCCCGGACGCCGTGCCGAAATCCCAGCCGACCGAAAAACCCCCGACGATGGAGGGTCTAGGGGAAAATCGGCGAACACCAAGGACCCCGCGGGAAGGTGAGAGAGTGTTGACGGATCTAGTTAAGGGCAGTTGTTGTGGCAACATGGCTAATCACCTCGATGAAGTAAATCAGACCTTAGTGGAGAAGCGACCGCCCCAAAGGCTCCTCCAGAGAAGAGACGCTTTTGTTACCATAGGTAAGGAGTTTTCTAAAGACATCCAAACTGACGCCAAATTATTAGGACTAACTCCCATCTCTCTTTCCTTAGCGAAATTAGTCAGTGTCGGTCTGACTGACACATTGATCATCGATGGCGCCCATGGACGAAAAAAAGATTATGGTGGGAAGGACGCCCAAACATTGGCCGCCGAGTTATCACGTAATGGGTTGAAGGCGGTCCATAGGATTGAACTAAGAGGGTGTTCTACGGGAGTCAAGTATGCAAGGGCGCTTAAAAAAGAATTAACAACCCAATATAGGATCCAGGTGACAGAAGTGGTTGCCCCGCAATACACAGCTCATCATCGCGAGGGTGATGCTCGGCAAGCTGCGATCACCGAGGAGGGAAAAAAGAGAGAGAAAGCCGCCAAAGTAGCCAATAAGGACTTCCAGGACCAGAACCTAAAATCCAGCAAGGCCCGCATACTCTTGTCGAGGGCCAAGAAAAAGATGGCGCAAGCGCTAACGCCAGAGGAGCACAAAGCCGCGTTAAACGAGGTGAAAATCAAAGAGCTAAAACTCAAAAGCGCTCAGGACGACTATAAACGGCACAGGGGCAAATCCAAGTATTTTGCGGCGAGGCTACAAGATCTAAAGGACCGGAAAGAATATGAGGTCCTGGCCCCGTCCCACGTATCAGCGATGGAAAAACGAATACGGAAGATTGAAGAGGATCAAAAGAGGTATTGCTCCGCGGATGTCATGAAGGAGTTACAATGGCTGAACAGTGAGGTGGAAGCGGTCAATAAAGTAACAGAAGCGGGTCAAAATCCATGGGTGTCAGTGTAGCACGATCGCCATCATGGTAGGGTGCGTCAGCGACAGCAAGACGCACCACTCCCCAGCCCCTGAATCCACCAAACCCCATCCAACCCCCCAGTATGCAACCCCGACCGCACCCAACGCCCCCAAAGAGAAACATACGACAGAATGCGCCAAATCAATTCAAAATTCAAAATTAGAAATTCAAAAACCGGAGCAATTTTGAATTTTGAACTCATGATTTTGAATTGTTTCTGTTTCGTTTAGTTTTAACAACAATTGATGCTATGATTTTAATGAGTTCTTCTGATTCATTCAAAAGAGGAAGTAACCGACTCTCTGGAAATAACTCAACAGCCATTAATAAACGTAACCAATATCGAGTTTCCCTCGCCTCCTTGAGAGCAATTTCCAGCTTATGCACAAAATCCGCCGAACTTTGAGCAGCTTGCGATTCTTCCACATTCGCCCCAATCGAAGTCCCCGAACGGATGAGCTGTTTTGAAAGCGTTCTCGCTACCCCCGGTTTGTCATCCAAAATCTTACAGAGATTAACAACCCGCACCGCAAAATCAAACGTTCTATCTGTAATTGGTATCAAAACAATTCAAAATTCAAAATTATCAATTCAAAATCCTAACCTCTTGCTCCAGCTAGAGGCTTAAAATAAAGAAAATCTTTGTGGTTCGGAACAATTTTGAATTCTGAATTTTGAATTTTGAATTGAACGATACGGCGTTGGCACACCCAAGCAAAAGCGCGATCTATAATCTCATCCGAGGCAATTTTTTCGATTAACAAAGTCATAAAAGTCAAGATATCATGGTAGGGTGCGTCTCACTTGGGCGTGTGCACCACCAAAACCTCAATAAATCCGTGCGCTTGTGCCTTTGGGAAGGATTGCGGGATCGATTACGGAGCAAAAAAATGACCCGCGATCGCGTTGGGGATGTGGCGCGTTACGCTTCGCTAACACGCCCTACTTATCTACTTATCTACATATCACCAAAGCTAATCGCTCCCTCTCCGATTAGCTTCCCGATCGCTTTGAGTAACTCGCTCATTGCCTCGGGGGAAATATTCTTTAAATCTTCGCAAAGTTTTTCAGAATCCGTGT
>JAGHZQ010000053.1 GCA_017746715.1 Cyanobacteria bacterium SBLK | reverse complement strand
TCAACTATCAACTATCAACTATCAACTATCAACTATCAACTATCAACTATCAACTATCAACTATCAACTATCAACTATCAACTATCAACTATCAACTATCAACTATCAACTATCAACTGTCAATTATCGGCGAAAATGAGTAACGATTGCCAATTAATCACCCATTTACTGTTGAGTATGCTAACAATCGCGGGAGGAGTCTTTGTCCCCATACTCAACTCTGAAATGGGTGTGGCTCAATCTATTTTAACGGCCGATGATGGCACGCAAACTCTCGTGACGGCTGAGGGTAACAGATACGATATCGAAGGAGGAATGCGCTCGTCAGACGGGATTAATTTATTCCACAGTTTCGATCGTTTTGGCTTGGATGCGGGAGAAATTGCTAATTTTCTCTCTTCACCGGAGATCCAAAATATTTTGGCTCGCGTGAGTAGCGATCGTCCTTCTATTATCAATGGTTTAATTCAAGTCGCCGGAGGAAATTCCCATCTCTATTTAATGAATCCGGCGGGAATTGTCTTCGGTTTGGGAGCGAGTTTAAATGTAGCTGGAGACTTTTTTGCAACGACGGCAACGGGAATCGGATTTGCGAATGGCACTGGGTTTCATGCTGTGGGAAATCATGATTATAATTCTCTCGTAGGAACGCCTTCGGAATTCATTTTTGATGTTAATCAACCCGCTCCCATTCTAAATACAGGAAATTTAACCACTACGGCGGGTCGCAATCTTTCTTTAATCGGCGGTAGCATTATTAATTCAGGGAGATTGGCAGCCGAGGGCGGAAGAATTACCCTCGCCGCCGTTCCGGGGAGCAATCGCGTGAAAATCTCTCAAGAAGGCCGTTTATTAAGTTTAGAAGTTGCTGTCAGTGCCTTAGAAACGGGTATTAGCCCTTTGCAGTTGCCCGAACTTTTAACAACTCCGGAAATACAAAAAGTCACCGGTTTAAATCCGCAAAATATTTCCGCTCAAAATGGTAGTATTGCGGTGACGGGTCGGGTTGCCGCTCGCAAAATTCACCTGGCTGCCGTCAATGCGATCGCCCCCACCACGGCTCGCTATCTTTGGTATCTCGAAGTCGAACAAACCGCCACACCACTCGAGCCGATCGTCACGATTTTTCCGCAAAATCAACAAGATCCCATTGCTTATGCTGCCATCGATGGAACGATCGCAAACTATCGAGATTTCTTATATGGTGGAAAACCCGGTACGACGAGTTTTATTATTGACCCCGAACAAAATGGCCTGACTGTCATTCGCAAACAGTTATCGATAATGAATGAAAGCGATCGCAAAGTCGATGAGCTTCATATTGTAATGGAGGGGAATGAGGGAAATTTTTGGTTGGGAAATGCTTTTGTTAGCATAGATAATATTGATAGCTATCGAGAAGAACTGCGATCGTGGGGAAATTCTCTGAGTAGTAATGCCGATATTTTACTGTACAGTTGTTTGACTGCTTTAGGAGAAGCCGGACGAGGATTATTAGAAACGATTGCCGCAGAAACGGGGGCCGATGTAGCGGGTTCCACCACTTTAAGCGGAAATGCCATTTTGGGGGGAGATTGGCGCTTAGAAGAAAGGATCGGGAATATTGAGGCCTCTCCCGCTTTTACCTCCGAAGTATTGGCAAATTATGGCGATACATTACTGACCTATACCGTCACCAATGGCAATGACTCGGGACTCGGATCGTTAAGAGCGCAAATGAGTGCGGCCAATTTAACGCCGATCGCGGATGAAATTCGTTTTTCTGGCGTTTCCGCGATCGCTTTAACCTCGGCTCAATTGGATATCAATACCTTAACGGGAGGGGATTTAAAAATTACGGGAGGAGAGAATACCGTCACCATTCAACGAGATGCCAGTGCCAGCAATTTTCGCATTTTTAATGTTACTGGAGGAGGTCGTGTTACTCTCGATCGCCTCGCGATTCGCAATGGCGCAGAAACGGGAGGGACGGGCGGGGGAATTTACAACAGCCAAAGCACTTTAACCCTCACCGAGAGTACGATCGCGGGCAATTCAGCAGCGAGTTCGGGAGGCGGTATTTACAATTTTGGAGGAACGGTTAACCTGTTTCGCAGCACGGTATCGGGAAACTCCGCGTTTTCGGGGGGCGGTATCGCCAATGGAGGCGGCACGATAAACTTACAAAATTCAACTCTATCTGGCAATACAGCAGCATTGAGCGGTGGTGGCATTGAAACGACCGGTTTTGGCGGAATTGCTACAGCCAATATTGATACGAGTACCATCGCTCGCAACTCAGCGAGTTCGGGGGGTGGAATTTATGTCAGCAATTCTACTTTTGCCGGAATCGCCAATCTCACAAATACGATTGTTGCAGAAAATACCGCCACGTTCGATCCCAATATCGATTCCGGGGGAGGAATTTTAAACAATAATGGGGGAAATCTCATCGGTGGCAATTCCCAACTGTCTGACTTGGGAGATTATGGCGGCAATACTCAAACCCATGCTCTCCTTCCCGGTAGTGCCGCGATCGATGCGGGTGTTAATTTGGGGGCTCCCGCGATCGATCAACGGGGTTTCTCTCGCGGTATCGTGGATATTGGAGCATTTGAAGTCAATGCAGATTTATCGGTTTCTCCCACTGAAACTATTTCGGTCGAGACGGAACAACAAACAGAAATTACCTTCACTGTGGCAAATAATGGCTCTGATGCCGTGGGAGATATTTCCCTTTCCCTCGACATTCCTTCCGGACTCACCCTACAGGAAGCCAGAACTTCGATAGGAAACTACGATACAACAACGGGGATTTGGAATATTGGGTCTCTCGATGGCAATACCAATGCGATTGGCGAGGATACCAACGCAACGATAACGTTGTTATTTACAGTGGATAGTAGCACGCTGATTCCGGTAAATATTGTGGCTGATAAGCTCTCTTTTTCTGGAGAGCGCAATAATGCGACCGACGATCGCGCTGCAATTACCGTTATTCCCACAATTACGGTCGGAAGTTGCACGCTCATTTGCGGCGATATTCCCGTTGACGCGACTGCCGCAATTGCCAGCGCATCTTTTTCAAATGTTACCAATGTAGTCGATAACGAGGCTTTCATTCGACCCAATACTGCCAACGATGCCATTTCCCTTCAGATCGTGGAAATCGCTGCTATCGAACAACAACTTTCTCAAAACTTTAGCTCGTATTTTGGGATTGAAGAAAGGAAAGAAGTGTCTTTTGAGGAAGCTCGCGATCTTTTAAAAAAGATTTCCCTTGAAGCCGGAACGCGCTCCGCTCTTTTTTATGTGACATTCGTTCCCATTTTAATGAGCGATCGCCCTGAAGAAGTCCCGCGAGAAAACGAGACCAAAAATGACGGCAAACCGGCACGAGATTCGGCAGATACAGATATTTTACAGCTTGTCTTGGTGACACCGGACGGACAAACCCAAGTCAAATCCTTTCCCGAACTCCCGCGATCGCGCGTCCTCAAAGCAACCCGACTTTTGCAAAGTAACGTCACCAACCTCCGCCGTCCGAGGGCTTTTCTCGCTCCTTCTCAACAGTTGTATCGCTGGATAATTTCCCCTTTTGCCTCGGAACTCGAACGCCAGAAGATCGATAATATTGCCTTTATAATGGATGCGGGTTTGAGATCGCTCCCCGTCGCTGCCCTCCACGATGGCGATCGCTTCCTCGTTGAAGACTATAGCTTGGGGATGATGCCCAGTTTATCCCTAACGGATACTGCTTATCGCAACCCCCACGATTTGCAAGTGTTGGGTATGGGGGCCTCTGAATTTGCCGAACAAAACCCGTTACCTGCCGTCCCGTTGGAGTTGGAAATTATTACGCAAAAATTGTGGAAGGGCGATCGCTTTCTCAATCAAGATTTTACTCGCGATCGCCTTGCCGCAGCGCGATCGCAAACTCCTTACGGAATTGTGCATTTAGGCACTCACGGTATTTTTAAAGCCGGACGACCCAGTGACTCCTATATTTCTCTTGGGGAAGGGCGACTCGGCCTCGATGAAATTCGTCAACTGGGGTTACACGATCCTCCCGTAGAATTGTTGGTGTTGAGCGCCTGTCAAACGGCATTAGGAGACGTAGAAGCGGAATTGGGATTTGCAGGCTTGGCTGTTGCGGCGGGGGTTAAAACCGCTCTGGGGAGTTTGTGGTATGTGAGTGACGAGGCGACCCTTGCATTAATGACTGGTTTTTATAGTGCTTTGCGAAATGTTCCAATTAAAGCAGAAGCCTTACAAAAGACTCAAATTGCCATGTTACGCGGAGAAACTCAACTAAAAGAGGGAAATTTGCTGGCATTTGGTGAAAATTACCCCCTCCCGCCAGAATTATCGCAGTTGGGCGATCGCGCCTTTACCCATCCTTATTTTTGGAGTGCTTTTACCCTCATTGGCAGTCCTTGGTAAAATCAATTTTGAAGAAGATAACGATGCCTCTTAGCTATCGTGCAATCAGCCCGTTTTAGTTACAACCGGCGATCGCGTTTCTGCTATGGGACTGACTCTCGACAATAGCGGTGCGTTTCACTGTCGCTAATGCACCATTTCCGATGGGATAAATCCATTCAAAGAGCATCAATATCAATATCTAACTTTTGTAACTTTTTAAGTAACGCTTGTAAATCGGACTCGGCGCGATCGGCCCTTTGTTGCTGGCGATCGCGTTCGTCTTCAGCTAAAATCGCTCTTTGTTGCTGGCGATCGGCGCGTTGTTTTTCTTGTTGTTTTTCCAAACGTTCGCGATCGCATTCGTTTTCAGCCAAATTTGCCCTTTGTTTTTCGAGTTCCTTTTCCAAACGTTCGCGATCGCGTTGTTCGACAATCTCAACATAAGATGCAAAGCGATCGCCATTGGGATAAAACAATTGCAAGTTCTCTTCACTGGTGCTGAATTTTATCCCCAAACGCGGACTCCTCCAACCTTCCATCATGGCTATCTCTTCTAACTTCTCTCCTCGTCTCAACCATCCTTGCAAGCGATTCTTTTTCGGATCGTATAGGTAATATTCCTCAATGCCATGCTTTTGATAAAAATAAAACTTATCCTCCATCTCCTTTTTCTTATTGCTCTTCGAGAGAATCTCAAAAGCCACTTGAGGAGCAATATCTCCTTCTTCCCACTGCCGATAAGAACGTCTATCCTCTTTCGGTCTGCCAAAAACCACCATCACATCAGGAGCTTGTTGAGGGGGTTTTTCTTTGTTGCGGACTTGTTGAGGAGAAAGTTTCCGTGGATACCAAAGCAAATCCCCCGCTACAAAAACATCTTCCCTGTCCTGAAACAGGGCATCCAAACCCCCTTGAATGGTGGTAATGAGTCGAAATTGAATGGTATTATCAGCCAAAGGTTTACCGTCGCTTTCGGGATAAAGGAGTTCGTCTTCAATCGATGGGGGTTGGAGTTGCTGTACCATTAGCCTCAGAATGAGAAAAGTTCGATACGTTTGACCCCATTATACAGAATGAAGGATTTTTCAACCTCTGTCAAGGGTCAATTTTCTTTTTTCAACTGGGAGAGCGATCGGTTCTTTGTTGCTGGCGATCGCACTGCTCAATCATCTCAATATCAAAAGCAAAGCGATCGCTAATTAAACAAATTTATGGAGGAATTCCCCAATTAAATCGATACGTCCTTTGCGAAGGACTGCCGGATCGAGGCGTTGGGTGGTATTACAGGTTAAAAGAACGACTAATTTTTGTTGGTTTTGACTGTGGGATTCGTCGATGACGCTGCGATATAGCGTTCCATCCAATAAACTTAAAATATGCTCGGTTTTGTTACTATTTTGAGCGGGTAAACTACTACGATCCTGTGCCAAATTGTCGGCTTCATTGACAATTAAACAAATTCGCTCTAAATAACTGGGAGGAACGAAATGCTCGATCGCATCGTGGTCGAGAATAAAAATTGCATACCCCAATGGCACTAAAATTTCTTTAGCAACGGCTTGCGTCCATGCGGTTTTTCCCGTTCCCGGTTCTCCCTGCAATAAGATCGCCAAGCGATCGCGATTCATAATTTCTTCTTGCACTTTATCGGTAAAATTTTGAATATCTTGGGGAAAGGAACGAATGGGATATTCGCTTTGCACCTGTCCTACTCGGCTTTGATAGCCACTGAGAACGACAGCTAAATTATAAGTGGCTTTATTCACTAAAGGCGTAATATCTTTGGCAATTAAACTATAAGTTCGCTTTCCTCTTTCATAAGAATAAATCTCCAGCCAAACCTTATATTCCTTCCAGTAAACATAAATCGTCCCCAAAACATCCAAGCGCTCCCAATTGACAAAGCGATCGACAGGATAATAAAAATAGCGATCGAAATAATATTGCAGAATTGTATCCGGTCTGCCCAACAAATCTAAGATTTTAAATAGGGTAATTTCTTGCAGGCGATTGAGTGCAAAATCGATGGGAATGCTATGGCGATTGACCATTTGTACGACAGGAGTTTCCACGCATAAAACTTCCCCGTTGCGATTGTCGGGAAACGGAGGAGCAGGAGTAATATATTCCCAAAATTCGTTAAATTGTCCTTGGGTTTTTTCCGAAAATAAGTTGAGAATATTGGCCCACCACGCATAATCATTGCGTCCCACTGCATCGGCAAAATCGCTGGCACAATCTAAGGTTTTTTGCACCACTTCCCAAGGATCGTTTTGAACTAAATAAGAGAAATATTTGAGGTCAAAATTTCGCTCTAAGGGTCGCCATCCCGCTCCCAATAAACCTTGACTCTGTTGGGGAGTATTGTAATTATTCTCCTCTTGCCAGTATCCAGAAGACATATTCTTTTCAGTTAAAAATTTTACAATTGGGTTAAATATTCTGGTGGAACGCGATCGACGAGCCAAACGCCATTTGCGGAAAGATAAAATAAATAACCGGCTTTTTGCATGGCCTCGGTATCAATTTGAAAAATAACGGGTTTTCCGTGACGCTGACCGACTTTCTTTGCGGTTGAGCGATCGCCAGATAAATGAACGTGATGGCGAGACATTTTTACCAATCCTTCTTTGAGAATGGAGGGGACGGCTGGATGTCCCGTACCGTGATAGAGTACATCGGGAGGGGTCTGGGGTTCTAGTTGCAGGTCGATTTCGATGCTATGGCCCTGATTGGCTCGAATTTTACTGCCATCTTCGTTGAAAGAAAAGCGCTTTTTGTCGTTACGACGGACGACTTCTTCTAATTCAACGGGTTGAATCGAGAATTTTTTTTGACGACAAGCAGCAAGGAGTCGCGGAACTTCCACCCACCCTCCCACTTCGAGTTCCAAACCCAATTCGTCAGGTCGATGTCGTAGATGATAGCTTAAATATTTGCTAATTTTCCGCAAACGAGATTCGCTTAACACGATTGTTCCCTTCTCTAAGATCGTATTACATTATAATACAACCAAGAAGGGAACGACATCGCCAGACAAAATTGATGGGTGACGATTATTTTTCCGCAGTTGCACTCGCGATTTTTTCTTCCAAATAAGTATCGATCGCAATTGCCTCCGAACCTCCTCGCGAAAGTAATTCTAACATCGAACCCAGTTGCACCCACATCAGAAGTGCTGTAGGCAAGACAACGACAAGTGCTAAACCACTGGCAAATAAATAACCAATTTTAAATACAGAAAGGCATTCTCCGACAAACAAGGTCAGAAAAAAAGTCAGTCCCAAATAAGCGATAAAGAGTTGGGGCTTTTTGTAGTCGATCTTGACTTGAGTTTGGCGATTTTTTGCCCAGAAGTCAACTTGATATTCCAACATATCTTTAAAAACAAAGCCGAGGGCGATCGCAAAAAAAGTCGTCAGCAAAATTGCGGTACTAATTGCAGGTAAAGAGTGAGATTGGGGTAACATAGAGCAATTGATTAAAAGAATTTAAGATTTGTAAAGTTTTATTATAGCGCGAAAAAGGATGAGTCAATTAAAAGATAAATGACCCTTTTAATTGACTCATCCTCTGATGAGGTGGTAAATGGTGATGGCTACTTTAGTTTTTGTTTAATGAAAGTAATGAGCTTGGTCATTTGTTGTTTGAGCGTATCGATTTCCTTTTGCATCTTCGCCATGCGGAGTTTCATATCTTCGATTTCTGCATTGGAAACCGCCGCTCTGGGTGCGGTCCCTTGAGGTGAAGATGCTGCGGCAATAGGTTGCGACTCATCGGTTGCCGGTTTATCTTTCTTATGTTGCTTGGCCTTTTGCATAGCCTCTTTGATTGCCGAGGCCAATTGTTTTTTCTCAAAAGGCTTTTCGACAAAGGCGAAATACGCAAAAGGTTCGGGTAATTTTTCTGTTACTTCTTCTTTTCGTCCCGACATTAACATGAGGGGAATGTAGCGCAAACTTGCATCCTTCTGAATTTCTTGGTAAACTTCCCAACCGCTTTTTTTCGGGAGCAAAAAATCCAGCATGATTAAAGTCGGACGAGACTCGCGGAGTTTTTCTAACCCTTCCTTTCCATCTTTCGCTTCAATTACTTCCACGTTACCCGCAGGGAGCATATCTTTAACCATGCGTCGGATAACCCGGCTGTCATCAATAACGAGGATCTTTTGACTGGCCACAACTGACTCCTTGAGAGGCGAATAAAGCAGACAAACTGATGTTAACTCAGTTTAGCCGATGGGAAAAGGGTGCATCGCGAATGTTCGAACATCGCGCTAAAGACAATATTCTGCCACAAGATGAGCGCCCTCGGACGTTTACAATGAAAGCAATGATAGACGCGAATTTGATGCCCATGCCCGATCGCCCTGAAGTTCCCGCCATGGTTAAATTGTGGCGAGAGGAAATTACTTCTCTTCCAACTTGGTTGCGCCGTCCTTTGGGAAAAGCTGGAGAAATTTCCACCGTACAAAGAATTATTAAGCAGCGACAGATCCACACGATTTGCGAGGAGGGGCGATGTCCCAACCGAGGCGAATGTTACGCTCAAAAAACGGCAACGTTTTTGTTAATGGGGCGAACTTGTACTCGTGCTTGTGCATTTTGTCAAGTCGATAAAGGTCATGCACCCATGCCTTTAGATCCTGAAGAACCGAGGAAGGTGGCCGAGGCGATAAAATTATTGGGGTTGCGCTATGCGGTTCTCACTTCAGTTGCGCGAGACGATCTTCCCGACGGGGGATCGGGGTGGTTTGTCAAAACGATAACCGCCATTCGCCAACTCAACCCAGGGACGCAAATTGAGGTACTTACGCCGGATTTTTGGGGAGGGAAAGGCGGAGAAAGGACACAACAGGAACGAGTTGCGCGGGTTGTAGCAGCCAAACCGGCTTGTTACAATCACAATATCGAGACGGTGGAGCGATTGCAAGATCCGGTGCGTCGAGGAGCAAAGTACGATCGCTCTTTGAGAGTATTGCGCTGGGTCAAAGAAATCGATGCCGCAATCGCCACAAAATCGGGTTTAATGTTGGGTCATGGGGAAACAGAGGCGGAAATCGTGCAAGCAATGAAGGATTTGCGAGAAGTGGGGTGCGATCGCCTCACCTTGGGGCAGTATATGCGCCCGTCTTTGGAGCATTTACCCGTCCGTAAATATTGGACTCCAGCAGAATTCGATCGCTTGGGGAAAATTGCCCGTTCTTGCGGATTTTCTCATGTTCGTTCGGGTCCGTTGGTTCGCAGTTCCTATCATGCGGGAATTGATAGTTGATAATTGATAGTTGATAATTGATAGTTGATAGAGGGTTATGCAAAGTCAAATTCTTTTTTTGTTAAAAATTCTCTTGCTTTCGGCGCTCGTTTCGGCCTTGATTAAATATGTTGCGCCTTATTTTGCGATCGCCCCAACTTCTCTTAATGCAGCGATCGCGGTTTCCCTTCCGCCGATCGCGTTAGGGGGTTTATTATTATGGCGAGATCGGCAGAAAAAGTAAAAGTAAAAACCCACTCTTTTCCACCCTTACAAAGGGGGGTTAGGAAGGATAAAAACCAACAAACAACAAATAATAAAATCATGAATATTCGCATAGGCAATGGATATGATATCCATAAACTCGTCACCGGACGGGCATTAATTTTAGGAGGGGTAGAAATTCCTCACGAGTTGGGTTTATTGGGACATAGCGATGCCGATGCACTAACTCATGCGATTATGGATGCCATGTTAGGAGCATTAGCGTTGGGCGATATCGGCCATTATTTTCCCCCTTCCGATCCCCAATGGAAAGGCGCAAATAGTTTGGTTTTGTTAGAGAAAGTTAATGAGATAATTCTCTCTAAAGGTTGGCAAGTGGGCAATATTGACGCGACGGCGATCGCCGAACGTCCGAAGATGAAACCTCATTTACGAAAGATGCGCGAAACTTTAGCAAAAACTTTAAATATTGAGAGCGATCGCATTAGCATTAAGGCAACCACGAATGAAAAGTTGGATGCAGTAGGACAAGAACAGGGTATCGCAGTGTACGCAGTGGCTTTATTGGTAAAGCGATAAAGACTTCTCTTGCTGAGAGATATTGCCTGTGAGAAGAAATTTAAAATAGCGATCGTATTTTTAAAAATACAGAGATCTGTGATATGGGAGAAATCTACTTGAACACAAAGTTGTCCTCTGGTTGAGTAAGAGACTATGATAGGTAAATCATTGCCTGACAATTTGCGATTAGGAACTCAACAGAAGTACAAATATGCTAAATCTTCCTCAAGCAGAAAATGCTAAAACTCGCTTGCTCTTATTTCTCTGGGACTTAGAGGGTCTGAAAAACACGGTCAAAAGAGGCGAACTCCATAAGAGAATAGTCAAAAGTCGCGAAAAATCTAAGGATTACCAGCCTATCTTTGAGGAGTTACAAGAATTAGGGGCGATCGCAATGACAAAAAAAGGGCGATCGGAAAAGGTTTCGCTGACTCAACAAGGTTTACAAATCTTAAAAGAAAGACTCGCAAAGCCCGATTTTAAATTTGAGGGACCTCAAGTTGGCACAAAAGTTCCTAACGCACTCTTGAAGTGGATTCGCAATATGGGGGATGTTGCGATTACCCCGAGTCTGACTCCACCTCCCGCACCTCAGATTGAGTCTTACGACGGATTCAAGGAAATGCTTTTAGAAACCTATCATCGCTTAAACAAAGATTACAATTTGGGGCATTTAGTCCCAATATATCAGCTTCGTCGAGAACTAGGGGAAACAGTGGCGCGATCGCAGTTCAATGATTGGTTGGTAGAAATGCAGGCCAATGACATCGTAAGGCTAATGGTAGGAGAAATGCCAGATATTACCCCCGAAAAACGAGAAGATTCTCTAACCCTTCCTAGTGGTGATTTCCGCTATTATGTCAAACACCTGAATTCTTAAATCTTTCTAAAATTGCTTTCTTTATATTCAATTATTTCGCGAAGTTACGATGGAACACACAACACATTCTCCTTTAGAAGCAGTTCATGGGGCAATTCAAGGTCAAAACATTTTTGCTCAAGCGGGAATTGTTCGCAAGCAAAATGTTTGGGATATCAAATTTCCTGATGTTTCTAGTTTCAATGCTCATGCTTCTGATACGGTTTTGCAAGCATTAGAACAAGTTAAAAATGGTGAATTGGATAAAGTGACTTCAATTGTTGTGACAGCACAGCAAGGAGAAGGCAAAACACATTTACTTAAGCGTGTTTGTTATCAAGGAAAACAGAGAGGAGAAACCAGTTTTATTTATGCCAATGTTATGACTTACACTGACTTGGATTTGATTAATTATCAATTCCAACAAAGTGTTGTTGATAGTTTTGCCAATCTGGGCAGTCAGGAAGTAACACAATGGCAAGAAATTGCTACAGCGATGGTCAATGGAATTGTGAAAACTCCCAGAACGCCTAAAGTGTTA
This sequence comes from Cyanobacteria bacterium SBLK, assembly GCA_017746715.1. Classification (GTDB taxonomy): domain Bacteria; phylum Cyanobacteriota; class Cyanobacteriia; order Cyanobacteriales; family Spirulinaceae; genus CCY15215. The sequence continues at coordinate 112,466 of JAGHZQ010000053.1, read as the reverse complement.
ATTAATCAATTTGATACAGCTTATCAGGATAACTTAAAGAAAGGAAAAAATTTAGTAGATGTACTTCTACAAAAGCTGGGACAAATTCACAAAAACACCGATCCTTATATTCTGCGAGCAATTCTTTGGACGCTTTCAGAAAAATACTCAAGTTATGCTGTTAAATGGCTGGCAGGAGATGAGATTGAAGGTTCTCATGCAAAATTTTTGAGTCTACCTGCGAATACAGAAAAAAGCAATCAAGATCGCGAATCCGAGGCATTAGGAACTGTACAAAAAATACTCAATATCGTTGGCTATTATCATTCAGTAATTATCTGCTTTGATGAAATTGAGACTCAGCGAGATAAGACTAATACCGCAGGTTTATTAACCTCTCAAGTCATTGCTCTTCTCGCTAAATCTCTTTACGACACACTCTATCAATTTAAACTTGGTAAAGGTGTTGTTATTCTAACTGTTACATTACCCGATACATGGCGAAATGTAGTCAATACAATGCCTGGTGGAATTCCCGAACGAATGTCAGCTTATACCCAACGAAAACCTGTTGAACTCGAACCTATTGATGCTAATTCAATGGTTGAATTAGTTAAACTTTGGCTCAATATTTTTTATACAAAAAAGAAATTGGTGCCACCTCATGAGATTTACCCTTTTGATGAGCAAGAACTCAGAGAATATGCAAAACAAAAGCCAACAGTTCGAGAAGCTATCCGATGGTGTGGAAATCATTTTAAAGTAGATGAAGTGCTTCCACAAACTCCTCAAGAACGTTTTGAATTGGCTTTACGGCGTGAAAAAGAAGAAGTCGATGAGGAATTTTTAGAAGATAGCGAACTTGTTGCCGAAATCTTGAAATTTGGGTTTGAGAGTTTAATCGGTCAAGAAATTAATACAGAAACTCCTAGTGGTGAAAAAATAGAAGGATTAGTGATTCAGGAAATTGCAGAAGTAACCCCTAAAAACAAAAATAGCGGTTGGATTAATTTCAAGATTATTGGAACAGAACAAAGTCAACAATTTAAGATTGGGATTGCTGTTCTTCAGCATTCTCACGGTCTATCTGTAGGTGCAGGAATGACTCGATTAATTGATTATTCAACTTTCGACCTTACTCGCGGTTGTCTCGTGCGATCGAAGGATAAGGCGATCAAGAAGAATTGGGATTCTTATGATTACCTTACCCAACTTGTCGAACAATTTGGAGGGGAGTGGGTTGATTTAAAACTCGAGGAAATTCAACCGATCAAACAATTATATAATATTTACCAAAAACGAGAAAATTACCAACTAAGTGAAGAAGAAATTTTAGAGTTTTCTCGACAAGAAACAATCAAAAATAATTTATTGCTCGAAGTTTTAAGCGATCCTTCTGGAGATATTTTTCCTCCACCTATAGGGAAACAAGATCCCGATCCTAATATCGATTTAATAGATGATCCATTTTATACAGAAGAAGATCCAAAAGATACAGAAGATAAAACAAATAAAAATTCTACAGGAGGGAATGAAACTACCACTTCTAATCCTACAATCGAACCTACAGCACCGGAAGAAGTGGTAGAAACAGATGAAAAATGGTTTGAGAAAAACTATACAGGAAAAACAATTCTAGCATTTACTTTTGTAAACGATTGCTATGAAGTCAACTCGTGGCGAGACTTTTTGATTACTGTTTGTACCTTGATTAATTTACGTCATAAGCGAGACATTGAAAAATTATTGACCCTGAAGGGACGCACTCGAGCCTATGTCAGTAAAAATCAAGATGAACTCAATTCAAGTGAAAAAATTGCTGGGACTAATCTTTATATTGAAACCAGCTTAGGGGGTGCGAATGATATTGTAAAAATAGTTTACAAAATTATTACTCTTTTTGATTATTCCGATGATTGTATTGCAATTGAACTAGATGAATAATGACTAAACAATTACGCATTGCTCTCTATTTGCCGACTCCGGATATAGAAGCATTATTAAAAAATCAAACAATTCTCGCAATGTCTCGAATGTCTTTACGTCCGGGGCGAGAATTTGCCTTATATCCTGTGAATTTTATAGCCGATCGCGCTCAAAAAGAATACTACAAACCCGATTTTCTCGAAACAGCGAATGAGGTTCTCAAACAACCTGCTGCTGATACAATTTCTCTCAAATCATGGGCAAAATGCGAAAAATGTGAAATTTTTAGTAACCTAGAAGAACTCAAGATATTACCGCAATTAACCATATGGACAAAAGCCGCATTAGAAAATACTTTATCTCATTCATCCTATCTCTTTTTGGCTTATTTGCGCGTTTATGAACTTCCCGAAGCGATCGCTTATCCTTCCATCTCCGATGCAGAAAACAAACTAGGAAAAATTGCGGGACTCTCTCAACCCCTCGCGATCGCAAACTCTCATCCCGTGTTCGATGATGAAGCATTCTCCCAAGAATGCAAACGTATTGAAACGCGACAAATTCCAGCACCTCTACAACCTCAAGAAAAAGACCTCGATCGCCTACTCGATGAAGGACAAACCAATTTTCCCCATTCGCGAACCCAGCAACCAAAAACAATGCGACAAAATGAAACCGATCCTCGCGATCGCCAATCTATTGTTAATCCCTTTGACTTTATTCCTACCCCTCCCAAACCCAAACCCGTCTCTTCGGATTCGCCAATTTCTCCTCCTTCCAATCCTGCGATCGCATCTCCAACTCCTCCTGTATCTCCTCCTCCCCAACCTGCGATCGCACCTCCAATAACTTCGATTAAACATGAGAACAATGATTTAGAATGGATTGATAACATCGTAAAAATTGGCAACTCCAGCAACGGTCACGAATTTGAAAGATTAGTTCGCAAAAGTTTGATATTCCTCGGCTTTAGTAACTCCAACGAAAACTCAAAAGCCAGTCTCGATCCGGAAACAACAGGAGGATCGGGAGGATTAGATTTTTACGCAGAAAAACCTTATCCTGTCGTCGGTGAATGCAAAGCTACAAAAACCGAAAAAGTTCCCTCAAAAACTGCTGGACAACTGATAGAATTGGGCTATAAAATATTACCCGATTGCTATGAGTCTTGTATCAAAATTATCTTTGCTGCGGGAGAGCTAACATCTCACACAGAACAAACAACACTCAATCATAAAATGAATGTGATTCGTCCGGAAACGCTAGAAAAATTAGTGCAACTCAAAGCCGCATTTCCCGGTACAATTGATTTATTAACCTTCAAAACTTGCTTGGAAAGAGAACCATTTGGGGAAGCAGCAGATACGAAAGTCAATGAATATTGCGATCGCATTCTCGCCGAATTAAAAATACGCTCTCAATTTGTCGAAATTGTCAAGCAAACGAAACAAAACTTAATCGAATTTGTTGCATTAAAGGGAATTTATACTCATTTGTATTCATCTTATAACTTAAACGAACAACAAATGTATAATATTCTGATTGAACTTTCCTCCCCGTTAACCGGATATTTAGGGCGAGAGAAGGGGAAAGAGTGGAGGGGAGATCGCTTTTATTTTTTACGAGATTTACCCGTTGAGAACTCGTATTGAGGGATTTTCAAGGAAGCAAATACGATCGTAACACGCCATTGGGATCGAGCGATCGCTTTCGAGATTGCCATGCTTCGTATTCAATGCCATAATGTTGTCGCCATGTCGCTTCATTTGGCTCGAATAACCAACCGGATAAATAACGTTTACCTCCTGCCTCAATCAGTTGTTGGTGAATATTTTGCAGGGATTTGAGGGCAGAATTCAGCGCGGTAGGATGTATAGTAGAGAGGATAGCAAACACAATCGCTAAATCGCCATCAGGCTGCATGGAGAAGCGAGGGTGAGGAACATTGGTTAGTGGCATAATTCGATGTCCATCTCCGAGAGAGAGGGGAAGTTGCGATATAATTTGAGGTAACAATTCCATGGCTTTCTCATAGGGAAGCAGACACTCGAGCCAAGGATGGGGTTGTTCCCATAAACCCATGCCTTTCATCATCTCAAACCGCGAATCATAGCGAGAAGCATGGGCGATCGCTTCGTCATCTTGAACGTGCAAAAGTTCTCGATAGTTTAGTTCCTTTAAACGAGTGCTTGCTTCCACTTCCGATCCGGGGGTATATTCTTCAGAGATTTGCAATCCGTAGAACCACCGTGCAAAAGGAATTCTCTCTTGGCGATCGCCGTTTAATTTGACCCCTTGAAAGGCGGCGGAAGTATAGCCTTCTAGATGCGTACACCAAGGTTGCAAACTTAATATTCGTTCGTCTGCAAGCATTTTTGGCAAATCGTCATACAATAAAAACCAAGTTCTCAGACGAGGAAGAATGGGTCTGAGACGGAGGGCGATCGCGCAAATCAAGCCAAATTGTCCCACTCCTCCCAGTACGGCTTCCAAGACTTCCGGTCGAACTTTTGCACTGGTTTCCACCCTTTCCCCCGATCCAGTCACCACGATCGCAGACTCCACAGAAGATAAAGCCATTCCGTAGCGATGACCCGTACTCCCCATTCCCCCCGCCGAAAGAGTACCGCCGATACTTAAATCGAGATTAAAAGGGTGTACCTCGGGCATCCATCCTTGGGGTCCGGTTTCAGCAATCAATTCTCGCCAAGAGACCCCGCCGCCACAATGGACAATACCGCGATCTCCATCTATTTTAATGCCCTTCAAGCCCCGCATATCGATGCTAATACCATCTTGAGGGATAGATTGTCCGCTTTGACTCCAACCGCAAGCACGGGGAATTAAGGCAAAATGTCCTTGGTTGGCCATTGTAACGAGGGCGGCGATCGCATCGATACTCGTCGGTTTGGCGATCGCTTGTACTCGACCTCGAATCATGCCGCCAAAGTCTGTGGATGCAGGATCGGGGTTGCGATCGATTTGCAAACCTTCAATTTCGTTGAGGCGATTTAATATAGACTCGTTTAGTTTAGATTCAGAAGAAAACATAGCACGCGAGGCGATCGCCAAACTCGATAACATTTTTAGCTATATTAACGCCGTTATCGCCTCCCAAGGAATGCTTATCTCTCAATCTTCCTATCAAAAGGTTTGAGTGTTTGATACAGTACGAGATATCTGGAGAATATGACTGATGAACCGACTCGAGTTCTTTCGCAACAAAATGGCCGCCTTTGCAGGGAGTGCCAACCCTCAAGAAGCATTAGATCGAGGGTATTACGTCCAACAACCGAGAGGTGCGATCGCGGATACTCTCGCCGATCGCCTTGCTTTGCGCCCGAATTCAGTGCATTTATTAGTCGGTACGGTAGGATCGGGAAAAACAACGCAATTATTGGTCGCCCGCGATCGCTTGAATGAGATTGAAGATATTCACGCGGTTTATGTCGATGTGAGCTTATATGCACCCTTTGCTGAAATGAAACCGGGAACTCTGCTGGCGATCGTAGGTCTTGCTTTGGCTCAGTTGTTCAAAGATGAAAATAATAGAGAAACTCAGAAGAATATTAGATTAATTAATAATCTGGTTTATGGCTATATCGAATACAGACCAATACCTCAAGATTCTACATCAGATACAAACACTTATCCTCTCGGTATACCAAGACCCGACCCTTTAAGACCTGCTGTTAAAACAGAACCAATTGAACATGAAGGTATTCTGAATCCAAAATCAGATAACAACCAAAAATATAATCAACTGGTTCAAGCCATTAATATGCTTTATGAAACAGCAAAAAAGGATTACATTCAAATTGTATTATTACTCGATAGTTTAGATAGACTGAGTAATCCCGAAACTTTTTCTAAATTAGTAACTACCGATATGCAAACAATTTCTCGGATAGGAATCGGTTCGGTTTTAGCTTCTCCTTTAGGAATTGTCTATAGTAGCTATCGAGATCGCTTTGAGTCTATCACACATTACCAACCATGTTTTAATACAGTCAATAATGGTGAATCTATTGCATTTTTTATACAAATTCTAAAAACTCGTAGCTCTGACGATTTTATTGAAAAATCAGCAATTTTTAGTCTTATCTACTACTCTGGCGGAGTCTTACGAGATTTAATTAATTTAACTCAATCTGCCATTGAAGAAGTTTATATAACAGGAGAAGAAACATTACAAGAACATCACGTTCAAACTGTTGCAGACTCCTTTGGTCAAACCCAATTACTCGGCGTGACTGACGAAGAAATGAAAATATTAAAACAAGTTGCCGAAACAGGTCAATTTTTACTGAGAACGGAAAAAGATGTTAGACTGTTAGTGAGTTGTCGCATCTTAGAATACTGGAAACCTAAAAAACGCTATGCCGTTCATCCTACCCTCGAACCTCTCATTCACCAAGTCAAAGTAGAGAACTAAAATCAATGCCTAAATCGATTTGTATTGATGAATTTTTACAACGGGTTGACTCGCAGCCCGATCGCAATATTTGGTCTGTTCTGATCGTTCCTTCGCCAGAGATCGAAGAAACTGTCGAGGAGGTTCAAGAAGGTTTAGAAATCTTTCTAGAACAAGAAATTAGAACAATCTCGGCAACAAAAGGTGTTAGCGAACTTATCAAACAAATTGAGAACTCTTCCGATCGTTATCTCATCCTTTGGGAACTTGACTTTTGGGAAGCAAAAGACTGGCAAATTTTAGATCGTTTTCGGAGTCATTTGGAAACGAAACAAGGCGGTGTTTTTATCTTATCTTTTGCTTCTGCGGCAATCATGCGCGAGAATGCACCTAATTTATTGAGTTGGCTGCGATCGCGAACCTATACGGCTGCGATCGGTGCAGAATATCTCACGGATGAAGAAATCAAAATTAGATTAGAATCCCTCAGCAAACATCTAGGATATTCTCACCAAGAAATTATCGAACTCGCCGAACAAAATCAATTACCATCCGATCCCGAATATGGCGAATGGTTAATTCTTTTAGATCGGGGGGATTTAATTGTCACAAGATAAAATATCGTGGGACGAGACTTGCGAAATCATACAAGATCGCGTTTTATCCACAATACCGCAACTCAAATTTAAACAAGCAACCGCATTACGCAAAAAAATCTTACGATCCCTCACTCGTGCTGCCAGTAATGGTATTTTAAAAACGCCACCGCAAGAAATTCATAATCTTTTGAAATGCAGGAAAATAGAAGAACAAGGTAAAAATGTCTTTGAAATTACCGGAGGACAGCGCAATTTTAAACGCCGCAAAGAGATTCCTCATTTTGAACGGGATGGTTGTTGGTTTGATTTTGCTAAGTAGCTAGACAAAATTAATTGCATAGTCAGTGCCAAAACACCGGAGAATCTGCTCAACAGCCACCTTAAGAGTCTCCAAACTCTCATAATCCTTGGGTTTGAGCCATTGATATTTGATAAATCGCCATAAAATTTCAATGAGATTGAGTTTCGGCGAACTCCTTGGTAACCAAAAGATTTCTAGGTTCTGCGCTCGCCACTCTTCTAACTTCCCAAACAAACTTTTGCTGGTGTGAATTGAAGCCAGATCCATAACAATGAATGTCTTTTTTGTTACCCGCTTACAAAAATCATCGATACAAGCCACAACAATCTCACTATCAATTGAGCAATTCCAAAGATAAGAATCTAATTGATTGGATTTTCCCAAGAGTCCGAGAATATTAAAACGTCGGCTTTTCTGACTTTTCAGGAAGAGTGTTTCCCCTATTTCCTGCCAAGCATAAGGAATATAGGGTTCTAGACAAAATCCAACTTCATCAAGGTATCTAATTTCGATTTCACCTTGCCTTTCTCGCTCTTTTAAATTTTCTAACTCTTCTTTTTTCCTTTTGTATTCTTCTGGTTCTGGAGGATTAGCAACATCTTTTCTCATTCTTTTCCATGTCATTTTTAAAAATTTCAATGCTCTTTTCAATGTCTGTTTACTCATTGTTATTCCCCATTCTTCTTGGATTTTTTCTAAAACCTTCTTTAAATTTCTCGGAGTTTGTTTTGCCCATTGTTTGACCTGTTCTTTTTGCTCGTTATTCAAGAGAGATTTTCTCCCCTTTCCTTTCCGTGCATATAAACTGACTAATTTTCTCTCTTTCCATTCTTTCCACCAATAACTTACAATTCTTTTGCTCACATTAAATATGGTTGCGATTTGACTAATACTCCAACCCTCATATCTCAATAATACTCCATGTGCTCGTCGCCTCACTTGATATGATTCACTTTCTCGATAAATCCGCCACAGTAGTTTTTGGGTTTCTCTTGCTAACTTTTCCATGACTGCTTTGTCTGTTTTTTCTAATTTTACTACATCTGCAATTAATTTCGAATATCTACTTATTTTGATCGATGAAAGCCAAAAATTTATAGAAATTCTTGGGTTTAATTTCGAGATTCGTTTTCCTGAAAACTATTCCGTGCAATTTCTCCGATTTGATTTGAATCTCCCCAATCATCGCAATGAAGAACGCGGAATGCGCTTTCATATTCATCCCGGTCACGATGATTTTATGATTCCCAGTCCTCCCCTCTCTCCCCTTGAAATTTTGTTTTTATTTTTAAATGCTTTCCCCATTAACGATCGCCCCCGCACCCTCTCAACATAAAAGCGATCGCCTCGAGAAAAGCGATCGCCATACTCTCAAATTATAATTACCCAACCAAATAAGGACTGGTTAAGAGTTCCAATTGTTTGACCAACAAACTGAGGAATAAACCCACATCCGTCACAATGCCCACAGACTCCACAGAACCGCGATCGCTTAACTTAGTCACAACAGCAGGATTAATATCGACGCAGACCATTTTTACCCCGGCTGGAGTCATATTTCCCACACCAATAGAGTGCAACATGGTAGATAGCATGAGAATCATTTCCACCCCTTCCAACAGCCGCGAATAATCCTCCTGTGCCTTAATCAAATCCATGTGAGTGTCGGGTAAAGGTCCATCATCGCGAATGGATCCCGCCAAACTAAAAGGAACATTATTTTTGACGCATTCATACATCACCCCTTTGGTAATGATGCCCTCTTCTACCGCCTTGGTAATACTGCCATAACGACGGACGATATTGATGGTTTTTAAATGGTGTCGGTGTCCTCCACGAACCGCGATCCCCTGCTGCATATCTACCCCCAGAGAAGTCCCCATGAGAGATTGTTCGATATCGTGGACCGCGATCGCATTGCCCCCGAGTAACGCTTGCACGTATCCCTCGCGAATAAGACGGGCGAGGTGTTGAGAACCTCCTGTATGAATCACCACAGGACCCGCCGTTACTGCCACTTTACCGCCGCGATCGCGAATTTGCCGCAACTCCCAAGCAATTTTCTCGACGATTAATTCCACTCGACGTTCGCTGGATACTCCCGATCCCATAAAGGTAAATTCTTCAGTTCCAGAAGCGCGATCGCGATCGTCCGCTTTGCGAACCGTACGGATGCCCTGAACGCCCACTACAACAGTCTCTCCGACTTCTAAATCTCGCAATAACTTGCACTTGGCGATAATTCCTTCGGGAGTCTCTCGTACTGCGATCGCCCCATCCATGCGCTGATTTTCCACCCGCACCCACGCGCCTTTGATGCGAACTTCCGTGGGATAAATAGTGGTCACGTAGAAATCATCCGGTGCAACCCCTGCCATGGGAACGGGTTCTAACTTAGTATCCCGTTCGTCTTCGGGCAAATTCACCGCCCCAATTTCGATCAATTCGGTGACGATATCTTCCATAACATCATAGTCCGGTGCGGAAACCCGAACTTCCGCTGTCGAGGTGCTTTGCCGTTCTGCCCCCAAACTGAAATTAAGCACCTTAAAACTGCCGCCGCGATCGACAATAATATCTAAGGCGCGGTTCATAATCCCCGCATCGAGGAGGTGTCCTTGCATTTGTAAGGTGCGAGTTTCCACGGAAATCGCCGCGTGAAGTTCCTCTCGTACGGGTTCTGTCGTCCGCAACGTCAAGCACTTTGCCGCCCCGCCAGCTTTCAGAAATTCCGTCAGAGGGGTTTCCACCACTTCATAACCCAAACCCGTGAGATGCTGCTTTAACTCCTCACTGGCCTTATTCATAATGACCGTATTGTTAATATTCACGGAATTGCAGCCAAAATTCACGGCATCGGCTTCTCCGAGAACGATGCGTTTTTCCGGTGCGACCCGTCGTTCGATTAAATGATTGGAATAAGAATCAAAAGCAGGAGGATAATAGAGTAAATAACCGCCACTGAGGGGACAAAAACACGTATCGAGATGATAGAAGCGAGGATCCACCAAACGCAACGATAGCACTTCCACATCCAACCACTGGGCGACCAACGGATGAGAATCGAGTTCCGTGCGGAAGCCGTATCCCGCCCACAACCAACGTCCTTCGCGATCTAGAAGGGCATCTCCCGCCCCTTCAAAAGGCAAATCTTGAGGGAGTTCGGACACCGTATAGCCATTCTCTTCAAACCATTGTTTAAAATAAGGCTCTTCCCCCTGACGTTCTGGGTGTAAAAAGCGACTGAGAACGACATTTTTCCCTAAAACCAACCCAGCATTTGCGGTGAACACCATGTCCGGCCAGCCTTTTGCCGCTGGGACGAGATCTACGATCGCCCGATCTTTGATAATGCGATACAGATCGTGCCACTGATCGACGGCGCGATCGCGGGACGATTTATGAATATTGCCCTCCATCCACGGATTGATGACGTAATCTACGTCATAATGATCGGGGGCGCACATGAGAAAACGAATAGAATCGGTCATCGTTTATACTAAAAAGGGGTAGATTTCCTTTCTCTCCAATTTTGGACGATACTTTGCTACAGACCCACGAGGGACAAATAGACCCACAAATCTGCGAAAGACTTGTAAACAGTAAGACTTGCAAAGAAAACAAGCAATCGAATTCGGTATTGCGCTTCTCCATGAGGCTGTTGTCTCAACTTAAGCGCAACTTTCCATCATATCATACGTTTTCATTCAAAATTCATTGAGGGATAGACTTGCGATCGAGAAAATATCTTGTTATTTTTACATTCTGGCGATCGCAGACTCAAAACTTATACTCGAATAATTCTATATCTTTTTGAAAACAACGTTCTATGATTTTCATGGTTTCTTCGTCATAATAATCTTTATAATGCGCGTGTTTGGATGATTTGAGATGCGGTAATGTTGCTTTTTTTCCTATATTTTTGCAGATTTCCTGAAAATCATCATTAAGGCTTTCAAAGCGACCGATAAAATTTACGGCAACTTTTCCCTCACGATCTGAAATCCAATTGACTTGGGGCATAAACATCCTCGGTTTATCATAGTAAAAAGGGTCTTTATTGCCGTAGGACAATTTTACCCACTCTTTAAATTCAATAGCGTTTTCCCCAAAGTTTGTCTGTTTGGTTTTGACTCGATAGTGATAGTGGGAAACCACTTTATCCCATGGATTTCTAACGATTGCGAAACTAAAGCGGCTCTCCCATTTTTGACGACCCATTATTTCTATTTTTTCTCGTGCGGTACTATGGCTGAGAGGTAAATTTAAGGCTTTACCAACACTCGTTCCTCCTGTTTTATTGATGTGGACAAAAACAAAGTTATCAAAATTATTATTGCGGAAAATATGTATTTTTTTGACAAGATTATTTTTATAGTGTCTGAGTAAATCTTTCATGGATGTATTCTTCATGGATATATTCCTTATTGTGAATCTCGCGATCGCTTATAGTGTTCCCCGATTTTAGCATATCGATTTTTACACCAAAAGCGAAGAAGGCTATTCTCTAGAAATGAAGTTCCTCGGAAGCAATCGCCACAGAATCGAAATGCACGCGGAAGATAGAACGGACAAAGCGATCTCTTGCAAGCGCGATCGCGATCGCACTACCTTCATCTTTCATGAAGAACAATAGAAAGAATTTAAGCAAATTCTCGATAGTCATCTCCTCACCTACCCTCATTTTGAAGATAAAACTTAACAATATTGAGTATTTATACTGAAAGATTACAAATAGCTAAAAAGGGGATTTTGGTAGCACGAATAGTGCTAGAACGAGAATATAACTCACGATCGCGGAGCAGTCGCACTATGGAAGCTACGAAAGTCAAGGAAACGATCGAACGTGCCTTAGCCGATGGTTGCTTATCTCGCCAAGAATCGCAGAGCATTAAACGCGCCATGTATGCTGATGGGAAAGTCTCCCCCGAAGAATGCGAACTGTGGCGACAATTACAGGACAAAATTTGGAAAGGGGAAATTTATCTAGACAGTTAGATGCAATTTCCACAAATCAAAATCAAGCGATCGCTATTTTTGAAAAAAGCTACAAATATATTCTCCTGCCCCTTGAGGCAAAAAGGGAACGACGCTACCGTTTTTTTCAATCCGCAAGCGATCGCGACAATTATAAATTTCTGTGGGTCTAACCTCGCCATTAATCTTCACCTTGGCGCGATATTCCCAATAATTTTTTGCACTCCGTTTAATCTGGACAATGCAGATCTGGCGATCGCCTTGCTGACTGCAAAAAGCGGCATGGGCTGGAGAAGCGATCGCAAACAAGAGAATCAACAACAATATTAATACAACAGATTTCACGATTTGCTCTCCCTTTAATCTCTAAATGTAATCTAGATGACTTAAATTTACATTATCTTATGATATAGAGCAATATTTTTCTCGAGTTAGGGATAATGTGGGAAAGAAAAAACTTTTCCCTATATTTTTTAATTTTTTTGTATTTATTTATGTATTAGCTATTGTCAATAAAGTCCTCTTAGCGAGAACTAAAATAGCAACGATCGCCGCAAATATCGATGCGATCTCCTTTTGAGACTTGTGCGAGATTTTCCAGTGGCAAATTATGAATTGCAAATTATGAATTATGAGTTGCAATTCGTGAATTATGAGAGCAAACCAATGAAATTAAAAAAATATTAAATAGATCGAGACGAACAGATTGAAAGTAATGGCAATGAAAAGATGAAACCCGTAAAAGCTAACTGGTAGGGGTTTTAGTCACTTGGTAAAATTACGGAAAACCAAAAAATGCAATTTAACTGCGCGAATTTTAAATAATTTTATTGCTTATAAACAAGACTAAAAAACGGCAAGCGATCGCTTTCCTTGCTAATGAAAAGAACTAATTTTAGAGCAGAACAAGGAGCAAATGGTCAAGAAAAAACCAAAAGCCTATGCAATTTCTGGGAGTTGTGACGGTTGCGGGACGTGTCAGCCCCAATGTCCGACAGGTGCTATTCAACTCGAAGACGGACGATATTGGATCGAGCCCGGTTTGTGCAATCAGTGTGAAGGTTATTATTCCGAACCCCTATGCTTGGCAAACTGCGCTCTCGAAAGTCCCGTACCTCTAAAAACCAAAAAAGGGAGAAATAAAGTAACCCAACGCATTCCCACTCATATCGATCTCTTTATCAACGGAACCCAGCATCCTTTTGCTTCGGCGATGGCTATTTGGGAAGGATGCACCTTACTATCGAGCGCTTCGGTTCTTTCTTGGGATGCCGATGAAAACGGACATCCTTTCTATCGCCGCTCGGTCAAACAGGGACGAGGTGAAATGACATTTTGGCTGGCAAAAGATCCAAAGGCCAAATCTCTCAAGCGCTTGCGAGGAGCAACTGCCTATGCCACCATTGAAGCGATTGACCCGCGAGCGGCCTGCCTGCATTTAATTTTTGCAGCTTGTGCGACGACCCTAGAACAACCTTGGGAAGAAGAATTTACAATTAGCGATCGCCAAATCGAGCAGTATTTAGGCTTAGACAAGCGCAAGGATATTAACAAAGCCGATAAACTAACCCTAATCAAATCTCTCGTGCGGCAGTCCTGTCAGCTTCTCGTCTCCATTCACTGGCCGCAGCAAGGGAAAATCAAAGGCTTTTCCGTCGAACTCGATCGCCTCTGGCACTTGCCTTATACCAAACACCATTTCCAAGAAGATAGTGAGGGCTGTCGGCATTTGGTGGGATTGACTTTTAAGATCCGAGCGGGAATGTGGGCCAAGCATTTTCTCAACAAGCAGGATTATCGCAAGCGATCGGCATTCTATCAATACGGTCACTTACCCGAGTTCGTCCTCAATGCCGTGATGAGCATCTGGCAGCAACATATCGGAGCATCGCGTCTCATCCTCTGGTTGTTATTCAAGTCTAAAATGGGTTTGCGACAATCTATTGCCGTTTCCACGTTAATGCGAGTTGCTTATGGTATGGAAAAAATTGAAGCGGCAAATTGCGATCGCGAAAAGCGCAAACGCTTGTTGCGAACTTTTGAGAGCGATCTGGAAGTTTTAAATCGCTACGGAATCCGTCCCGTCTTCGACCCAGAAACCTATCCCGAGGAGATTCAACCGCTTTGGGCAAAGTTGGCAGATTTGCCCGAGGATGCAGAAGAAGCCTTGGAGTTTTGGATCGATGACGGCTCTCGCGATCGGCGATTAACGGATTCTAGCCCTCGCGGGAAGTGGCTGCGACTGAGCAAAGCCAAAATTTTGCGTTTTGAGTTTCCGGCTGAATGGGCGCAATCTCTTACAAAATTAGAGAAAAAACGACAGTACAAAAGCAATCGCAAAAGTCAATCGCAGCAAAATTCCGATCTATCTGCTGATGCGATCTCCGAAGCTCGCAAAAATTTGGGCATGAGTCAGCGCGAATTAGCGAAAGTCACGGGCAAAAGCCAAAGTTGGATTCGAGATTTAGAAAAAGGGCGTTTCCGCGCCAAACCCGAGGATCGGGCGCGGTTACAGGAAGTTTTGGGATTGACGCGATCGCCAAAATGATTCCCCTTTTTGAATGGATTCGCTCTAACTTTTTCGAGCAACGACAACATATCGAGTTGAAGGAGAAGTATCGTCTTCCGGTTGCAAAGATTCTAAACTAATTGCATCAAAGATATCGACTCGATCGAAATACTTGCTAAAAATATACCTGACCTTCCAGAGTGAAGGGAGATAGCGAATGTGATTGCCCTCATCAGTAATGCGAAGCGTGCCACTTTGCTTGCTGATGTTGATAATTTTACTTTGCTGGAATGTATTGTGATTTTGTTCGAGTAGAGTAGGTTGGCGCAGAGAAATCACATTGTCTGTGGCAATGACATTGGGATACCAGCGAATATGATCGGGGGTAATAAAATCTCCTAGAAAATAACCGCCATTTTTGGTTATCTTGGCAGTATTGGCGATCGCGGTTTCCATGTCCGGTTGGCGGAGATATTGAAAGACATTTAAGCCAGAAAAGCAAATGTCCCAGCGATCGGTTTCCTTGTCAATATCCAAAATATTTTCTACCCGCGCTTCGATTTTCTGGGAAGCAATCTGAACCATTGCAGGTGAAATATCGATTCCTAATAAATTGTCTGGTTTTAGATTATAATGCTTCGCAACAAATTCTTCGACAATTCCCGTTCCGCAACCAATTGAGATGATTTTAGACTCGGCTAGCTTGCGATCGTAGGTATCGTTAAAAAACTGAATGTACTTTGCAATAAAACTACTTAAACATTGCTTGCCTATGACTTCATCATAAACTTTTGCATAAGTGAAAAAAGAATCTTCACCTTTTTTTTCGATTTCGAGGATATCGTTTTGCAATTGGGCGGCTCGAATCAATTCTTTTTGTAATATCTTCCAAGAATTACTATTTTTGATATGACCTTCACTATTGACATTAGATACTATTTGGGCTTTTAATTCCTGCCATCGCTTCACATGAAATAACTCATCTATTAATGTTGTTTCCAAATTTGCAAGACCTGTCTCTTTCTTTTCTTGTTTGGCTTTCCGAATTCGATAAAGATACTCAACTGTATTGCGTAACCATGATGGATAGTCAGCTTGTGGAGAAGGTTCGCTCGAATTAATCTTATCTTGAGGTAAAGCAAAAAAGACCCCACTATCGGTTTTTTGTATAACCCCTTCCGTAATATTCCAGATGCGAGCATCTGCGGTAACAGTTTCGTAACTAAATTCTCGGTTATTTACGCCATAAACGTGCAAACTTAAAAATTTTTCTCCAGATATATTTGCCATTTGGTGAATGAGTTGATTGCCAACGGCCATTATTGTCCCCGATTGGAGAGTTTCGCGAGATAAAGTTAAAAGTAAGTCATTTTGGATGATAAATACAGCGTGTTCTGCTGCTCCAAATACTTGCACCGCTCCCCATTGGGTATAACCGTGATCGTGAATTGCAGAAACATCTCCCGATACCCAAGACATTACCATAATTTCAAAGAAGTTATCGCTAAAAACCAACTGACGGCCATAGCTATCTTTTGGAGAATGATTGAAACTCGCCCAAGGCATGATGTCCTCTATTTTGACATCAGCTTCTATAACAATTTTTTTTGCTATAGAAGGTTTAATTTCCTGATGGTGTTGGCGAATTTGTTCGATAATCTTTTGAAGTGAGACCGGTAGAGAAGGCAAAGAATCAATCGCTGTAAGATGCAGTTTGCGCTCTTGTTGTTCGAGTTTCATTGTGGCAGTTTTCGAGTGGTTCTGCCCTATCACTATATTAATCCTGTTTACTTGTCAACTAGTTTTTTTGTTCGACAGGCTTATTCTACTCCTCACAGTATATGATTGGTTGGCGATCGCAATTCCTTGCCCATTCAATTAAAAATTTTGCTCCCTCACAATATGAGATTGGAAGGAGCAAGTTCCAATCTTAATTCACTTCATATTTATTCAGCAGCAGTTTCCGGATATAACCCCAAATTTTTTGCCAATTGACGAGAGAGAAAAAACAGGAATTGCGCCCCATCTTGATTCCCTTTATGAGCAAATTCTGTAGCAGCCTGTACCATCGTTCTAATTAAACCCTCATCGATCAGTTCGATATGAGCATCCAAAATATCGGGTTCGGAGCCATTTGGACAGCGTAACAATTCATCAATCAAATTGCAATAGAGCGCGTATCTTTCTTGATTCATGGTTTGTGCGGTCATGATTTTCTCCTCGGTGGGTAGTGGGTAATAGAGTTTGTGCTCGACAACAAACGACGAATGACCAATCAATCCTCTTCTTCAGGAGGGCTGGTTAAAACATCATAAATGGTTGTTGCACAAGTTTCTCGATTTGTATCGATTTTTTTAACGCGCTCGGTAATCAGTTTGGCTTCTTCAATTTTCCCTAATTTGGCAAGCATATATCCTTTACCTGCATAAGCATTCAGATAAAGGCGAAGATTCTCTTCTTCTTTGCGGCGCTCTAAAATAGGCTCGAGTTCCAACCAGTGAGAAGGCAAATTTTCTCGGACGGTAATAATTTTTATGACTCGCTCGGCGATGTTGAGAGCGATCGCGGGATTTTTCTGATAGAAAAAGAAACGATAAGCCCCTATTAAAACCTGTAAATTATCGCCAGCTTTTTCTAAGGCTTCCTTCATATAGTGTTCTGAAAGTTGAGTATTCTCCCAATTTTCTGAGGCGAGAATTAAAAGTCTTTTGATTTCCTCAGAAACGTCGAACCAGGAATATTTCTCTTGAATGACAGGCATTAATTTTAATCCAATCTAAAATTGCGATCGAAGAAAGGGTATTAGGGATTATTCTAACACCCGAATCCGAACAGATCTAAGCTGGTAAAGGAGCATGAGAGTGACACCTTTTCGGACAAATTCGAGCGCAGGCTTCGCAACCAATACATTTTTCAGGGTTGGCCAAAACCATTACACGACGCTCGAGTTCGTCATCATCATCCTCCTCAGCAAATTCACCGTCTTCATTCAACCAGCGTAATTCCATTACGTCGCGACCGCAAACCTTAAAACAGCGTCCACAACCCAAACAAGTATCTTTGTTAATAGATTGAAGGAATTTGGGAATCCAAGAAAGCCCGCCGCGAGTCAAAGCAGTAAGATTGGCCATGGTGTTCTCCTTAAAGAATAGGTGTTTGCATTCGTTAAATACCTAAAACCCAATTGGTTTTATTTTACGACGCGAACGTAAATCGAACGAGCAATCTCTCGATTGAACTCGATCTGATTTTCTCCAATCGCGACGGTAGAGCTGGGAAAACGCTGCTCCAGAGTAATAGGAATCCTCGGGACAATTCCCAGTTTTACTATCTGCTCCAAAAGATTTTCATCAGAACTTTTTAGGCGTTTAATAATACCCTGTTCTTTACTTTTTAGTAAATCTAAAGGAGACAGAAAAACTGTAAATTTGTGCTTTAAATCTTGCTTGAACATAGGATTGTTACGCTAGAAAAGGGATGAGAGAAAACAGCAGAAGAGATGTTTTGTGTTGCGATCGTTTACCAAATTTTAACCGAAAAATAGGTCTAATTTTGTATATTTAACAACCAGTTTTGTCAAAACAACAATCAAGTTAGTTGTTTGTTATGCACGGCAACCCAATATAACTCTAACCATAGTTTAGGGTTTTCTTTTTTCAGTTTCGACATAGGATCGTAGATCAATCGCGTGGCATTAATATAAACAGATTCGACAAAACCCATATTTTCCGCAATTTCTTTGAAAATATCTCGTGCGGCTTGAATTTCCGAGTTCAGCATTTCTGGATAATAGATGCCAATGTAATAGAAATGTTTGCCCAAGCGTTCGATATGACATTCTAGAACCTTGATATAGCAGTGCTCTAAAATCTTAGCTACTCTAGGATAATAATCTCGAGCAACTTTGACATATTCTCGGGCTAACTTATTGCGATCGATCATTGCAAATTCACCTTAACTTGAAAGGTTTTTTAAGGTTAGATAAATACAAAGCACGAATACATGGATTACTGAGCTTCGTACATTTATGTTTAAAAATAGGATTTTGATAAATCAAAGATTCTTGAGGGTTGGCAACTTTAATAACTGCGCCAATCACCGGACAAGGATTCTTGATTTTTTGACAGAATTGAGGAAGCGTTTTGACAAGTTTAATGGTTTTGTTGCTTTTCCTCTGTAGTTCGATATCTCGCTCGAAAATAAATTCGCTATAATCGGCGAAGCTATCAATGCCTAACAGATTAAGCCAGATTTCGGCCGTTAACCACAAAGTGCTTCTCAGCATAAACGTTTTCCATCTCATGGTTTTGACCTCTATCTTTTTTGGGTTGTAGTTATTCGGAATTAATTGTCTGTACTCTCATCATTGTTCTAGTAAACCGATTGCTGTATATGCGAACTGAATAGAAATGGGTAACGGATTTAGCAGACCATTACCCAAAGTGCGATCGCCTAACCTAAGTAGGCTTCTCGGTGAGTATGAATCGTGCAGTCAGATTTGGGATAGGCGACACACAAAAGTACCCAGCCCTTAGCAAGTTGTTCGTCATCTAAAAAGGCCTGCTCTTCTTGATCGATTTTCTCATTGAGCGCTTGTTGCTCTTCCGAACCGATTTTTTGAACGATGCCAGCAGCATCAATTTCAACAATCTTGCCCAAACAACTCGAACAACTGCCAGACTTACAAGAAAAAGGCAGTTCTATATCTTGGTCGTCAGCTGCATCTAAGATATACTGGTCATCAGGCACTTCAATTGTGACATCCATTTCAGGAGGCTTGTCTGGCTTTCCTCCTTTTCCTTTTTTTCCTCCTTTGATCAAGCGAACTTTATATGTCGCAGCCATGGCTGAGTTCTCCTCTATTTTTGTTTTAGGTGTGGGTTTTTGATTGCTTTACCCCTCTTACTCTACCTCTCTTGGGAGAGAGGTAGATAGTGGGTCGAGGAGTGAGTCGAGTGGGATTGAGGGTGAATTGAATTAGCTACAAGACACGCCTTCGGGGGTACAATCTCCCACAGAGAAGGATTTTCCACATCCACAAGTATCCGTGGCATTGGGATTATTGAAAGTAAAGCCACTTTGTACCAAACTCTCAACAAAATCAATGACAATTCCATCAAGTAAAGGATCACTTTTCGGATCGACGAAAATGCGAATTTTATCTTGTTCGTAAATCTTATCGTCAGGGTTTGTTTGGCTGGTGATATCCAAAGAATATTCATAGCCGCTGCAACCGCCATCTAGGGCAGCAACTCGAACGCCTTTGGTTTCATCCGTACTTCCCCGCAGGAAATTCCGCAGGCGAAATGCAGCTTTTTCAGTGAGAGTAACGGTCATTGGTTTAGTCTCCTTGGGGAAAATTTAAGCAGCTTGTAGTAAAGCACTTGCAGATTTAGGCTCTTTTTGGTGAGATTCTCCGCAAATCGGACAATGGGGATCGCGATAGGGGCGGCGTTTGGCAAACTCCAAGCGATTTAAGTCCATCGTTAAGAGTTTGCCGAGAAGTGGTTCTCCCAAGCCCGTGAGATACTTAATCGCCTCCAACGCTGCCAAACAAGCCAAAGTACCGGGAACGGCACCAACAACCCCAAAACCCCAGCGATCCCAATCGGGTTTTTCGGGAAAGATGCAGGAAAGACAAGGCGTTTTGCCTGGAACGATGGTCGTTAAGTACGCATCCATACCATTCATGGCTGCTTCCACCATCGGCTTATTCCACAGGACGCAGGCTGCATTGAGTAAATCTCGTTCGGTAAAGCTAAAAGCGCAACTCATAACAATATCTGCCCGTTGCACCAAAGCATCCACGTTCTCCTCAGTGACAAATTCGGGAACGGCCTCGATTTCGAGGTGGGGATTGATTCCCTTAAGGGTTTCCTCTGCTTTAATCACGCGGGATTTACCCACCCAATCATCCGTCATTAAAATCTGACGGTTGAGATCGTCCAAACGCAGGTTTCCCCCGCGTACGAGGATCAATTTGCCAATTCCTGCTACGGCCAGATAGAGTGCGACCGTACCGCCCAAACCCCCAACGCCAGAAACTAGGGCGGTGGCGTTTTTCAGTTTCTTTTGCCCCTCTTCGCCAAATCCCGGCAGTTGGATTTGTCGTTGGTAGCGTTCTAAATCGATCGCACTCAGTTCTAACATTTTGCTCCTCGTTGTTTGCTCCCTTCTCGATCTCCCTTCCTGAGAGGGACTGGGTTTGGATTGGGGGTGAGTCTGGGGTATTATTGACAGGATAAAGGCTCTCTTTTTACTTACTCCTGACCGACATCTTGGAGTAAAACAATATTTTTCTGTTTGTCGTGGAAAACTTTAAAGAGTTTGGTTTCAAGAGGACTCTTAGAAGCAAAAACTCCGTAGGCTTGCTTTAAAGACTCGCAATATTTTTCCAATTTTTCTGCTTCTCCCAGATCGGGAAAAACGCGATTGACTTCCTCGATTAACAAAGAAAATTGTTTCAAGATGTGAAGGCGATTGACATTAACAAACTTTTCGTCGTACTCGATTGCAAAAAACTGCAAGTAATCTTCAGCGTTGACTAGTTTTTTGAATTCGGCGAGACTTTGAGTTGTAGCAGTCATGGTGTTAATTCCCCTAAAACTAAGATGACGGATTGTGAAGAGCGAACCGAGAGCAGATGAGAATTAACCGATTAGATTAGGCTTTTTCCCATGCTTTGAGTTGTTTTTTCAATTCTGCCAACTGACAATAGATTTGATAAGTTTTTTCTGCCTCTTCTGGCAGTTTTTGATAGTCTGTCGGCAGCCCCTCCGCTAAGTCGTGCAAGTCCATTTTCATTTGACCCGCCCGGCTATTGAGCTTTTTGATCTTGGTTTTAAGTTCCGCGATCGCTTCGGGAGTGGGTTTCTCGGGTGCAGTTTGAACCATTATTGAAACTCCTATTAATAATCGGCAACTTCAGGAAATTTCTTGGCCATTTCAATGCCAGATTTGGTTAATTTATCTCCTTGCTGGGCTAATTTTTCTAAAGAAGCATAGCCAAAGCGTTGAGCATCTCTGAGGGTTTTATTTAAGAGCAACAAACGACCGCTCCAAACTAAGACCCAACCGAAGCCTTCGTGAGAGAGGTCTACAACAACTTGGCAGAGTTGTCCGTTTTCTTTTTCAATACAAGCCGCGATCGCGCGATAGAAAGAAAGAATTCGCAATTGGGTTGCGGGATCGACATCGCCATCAACGGAAATTTCGCGTTTTTTCTCTTTGGTTACCACGAAAGGAGAAAGAACTAAATGATCCGCCCAACTGCGATAAACGCCATAATGATCTTGAGCGCGAATTTGACGAACCAGTTCTTGTAAAAATTGACTTTCGGCGACAAGTTTTTCTTTGTCTTGAGCTTCGGGAGTTGCTGTTGCTGTGGTCATTGTTTTTTTGGGTTGTTAGTTGTTAGTTGTTGGTTGCCAATACTGTGCTTCGACAAGCTCAGCAGCCGTGAAGTCAAAGTATTGGTTGAAACTTAAAGTTAATCATCGTCTTCAAAATCAAAAGATTTCGAGGTTTGACCGATGATTTTTCTCAGCCACGGGGGGGGAGTTCCGTTGAGAGTTTTCACCAAATCTTCAAGGATTGTTTCGATTTCATCCTCTTCACTTTGGACTTTCAATGGCGTGACTTGATGCTTCATTAAGCGAGAGGCTGCACTTCCTCCGATCGCAGCGACATAAACAATCTTGCAGCCCTCTAGTGCCTCAATTTTTGGCACTAATTTATCCTCATTCCCATCTTGCTTTAAATTTCCTCCAAATTCAATAGTGTTTAGAAAGTTATAACCTTCTTGGGAGACATCATAAATGTCCATTTTTTTAGCAGAACCGAAATGCGTGTTAATATGCACGCCATCTCGAGTGCCAAACGCAACTTTCATGGGGTTTCCTCCAGAGTAAGGAATATTTCTCAGTTTTGAATTCAAATCATTTAAAGCAAATAGCGACGGGCTTTATGGGTGGCATTAATAGCAAGTCTTTCCCCCTCTGCCACCAATCGCTCTAAGGAATCAAAACCAAAGTCGGCGATGCGTTTAAATAGGTCGAGGACAACCAGAACGCGACCGCAAAAAATCAGGGCAGAATTACTATCGCAATGATGAAGATTGAGAAAAGTTTCGGTCATTTTCCCAATTTCTTTTTCAATTGTTGCCGCGATTGCGTGATAAAAAGCAGATATTCGCAATTGACTGAGGGCATCTACTTCTCCTCGAGAAACTGCCTCGTATTCGCGATCGCTGGTGGTAATTAACGATTGTAACATCAGTTCGTTTGACCAACCCCGATAAATTCCCAAGGTATCTCGCAGGCGGACTTGTCGTGCGAGTTCCTGTAGAAAAGGGCGATCGTATATTGTCGTTCGCAATACTTCTCGAGGGGCGATCGGTCTAACAAAACTGACAGAGGATTGAGGGTTAAGAACGGCAGAAGAGGTCATGATTCACCAGAAAAGTTGAGTTGGAATGGAATAAATTTAGTTATGAGAATGAGAGTGGAAATGGTGTGCTCTTTCTTCTTCTGCATCGATAAAAATATTACCGAGAGCGAAAAGGAATTCGATCGTACCGCGATAGCCGACCAAACAGCGCCGACCGTTCCCAAAGCGATCGAAAATAGGATAACCCATACGATAAAGAGGAATATTCAGGCGTTTGGCGATCGCTTTGGCATGGGAATTAGCAATCAACAAATCCGACCCAGAAGCTAAATCTTCAAAGTCTTCTAAATCTCCAACCGTAACGGAATCTATGGGTAAATCCTTCAAAATTGGAGAGTTGGTCGGTGTAACTGCGGCTTGAATTTCTGCCCCCATATCTTTCAACAACCAGCAGGTTTGATAGAGTAAATCGGGTTCTAATGCCAGAGAAATTCGCTTGCGACCAAAGAAGAAATGCGTATCTAAAATTGCATCTTGCAATTGTTTGCGCTGGCGGCGATATTTATCGGGAACGGCTTCAAAAGAACGAGGCACATTTTCCAATTGAGCGATCTGGGATAAACGCCAGAGAAAATCATCCACCGCAGCCAATCCCGATAGTCTCGGAAACACTTGATATTTCGTGCCAAATCGCTCTTCCAAGCGCTTTGCGGCTTTCTCCATGCTGTCTCCAATCGCCAAGGTAAAACGCGATTCTCCCAGCCGTTGCAATTGTTCTAAGGAGGTGCCCCCTGGGGTGATGGGGTTAAAATCGTCGTCGAGATGTCCGTCTAAGGAACCGGAGAGATCGGGAAGGCATAAAGGCGTTAAGCCAAATTCGCCGACTATTTCCTTAATTTCTTCCACATCTCCGGGGGATAAAGAAGGCCCGGCCAAAATCGTCACTTGAGTTTGACCGGGCAACTGGGCGTTGTTGACACCCTCCGATGCAAACTCGACTGCTACCGTTTCCGCGATCGCCGCCGCGTAGCCATCCTGTAAAGAGCCTTTATAATCCGGCGTAGAAACGAAGATAATGGGCAGGGAATCCAGTTCCGGATGTTTGCCGCGAAAACTGCGGAGAATACCATTCATATCATCCCCTCGCGTTTCCGTCAGCCCCGTGGTGAGCAAGCAAATCATTTCCGGATTGGCTTTTTCCACCAAAGTCAGAATTGCCTGCTCGATATTTTCTTCGCCCCCTAAAATTGTACTCACTTCAGTCATGGCTGTTGTAGCGACAGGGATGGCTTCGCGGAAATGACGAACTAAAACCACTTTTGCAAATGCCGTACACCCTTGAGAACCATGAAAGAGCGGTACTGTTCCTTTAAGTCCCAGAAAGGCAAGAGATGCACCCAAGGGAGAGCTTAATTTTAGAGGATTGACGGCAACGGATTTTCTCGGAGTTAGAACAGTAGTCATGATAGCAACGGGGAATCAAGGGCAGCGAAACAAGCATCTTGCCAAGTTGGTAGAACAGGCATCTTGCCTGTCACAAACTAAGGCTGAAGTCCAACAACAAACTGAGGTTTAACCGGTGAGGGATAATTTGGAATAGGGGAATAATTTGAAGGATATTCTTCCCAAGGTGCGGGTAAGCGAACCTGCTTCCAAATGGGGCTGTGGAGTGCCTCATCCAACTCTTTCGCCATCTCGATCATCCCCACGTAACCTGCATAAGGATGGTGGCGTTCTTGGTTGATATCGAGGAAAGGAATGCGTGCTTTAAGAGCCGTGTATTGATTCCGTCCCCCCGCAATCAGCATATCGGCATTGGTTTTTTCAATTACGCGCAATAATTCTGGCGCGCTGCCCTTACTTAAAGTCAAACCATCTTGACCGAGTAACTTTTTGATGCGAGCCTTATCCTCTTCCGTACTTTTCTTGGTACTGGTGGCAACGACTTTGATGCCTAAATCCTGCGCCGCAGAAATAATCGACCAGCTTTTAACACCGCCCGTATAAAGCACGACTCGCTTATCTTTGAGACGTTGACGATAGGGTTCGAGAGCAATATCGAGAGCTGCCGTTTCTTCAGCAATCAGTTTCTCAACTCGTTCTTTTAAGTCCGGATCGCCAAAATGGTTGGCAACGTGACGCAATAAATTATTGACATCGGCAATCCCGTAAAGCGATTCTTCAATGTAAGGAATACCGTAATTTTTCTCCATCTTCTGCGCCATATTGATCAGCGCCTTCGAGCAGATCATCACGTTCAATTTAGCGCGATGAGCGTAACAAATTTCTTCGTAACGAGCATCTCCAGTAATCTTAGAAAGTACGCGAATGCCGACTTTTTCTAATAGCGGCAGTACGCCCCAAAGCTCGCCTGCAATGTTGTATTCTCCAATTAAATTAATATCAAAAGGTGTAGTGTATTCCGGTTCTCTCGTGCCGACAACATGGTCGAGTAATGCCTCGCCTCCTAACTTATTTCCAATATTTTTCGTTCCCACAAATCCAGGAGAATGAACGGGGATAACCGGGGTGTTCCATTTCTTTGTTGCTGCCTCGCAGACGGCATCGATATCATCGCCGATAAGAGCGGGAACGCAAGTAGAATACACAAAAATTGCGGGGGGATCGTAGCGTTTAATAACTTGCGAAATTCCCTTATAAAGTTTCTTTTCGCCACCAAAAATAATATCATTTTCACTTAAGTCTGTCGTAAAACCCATCTTATAGGTCATCGGTCCGGAAGAGAGACTGCCGCGACTATTCCAAGAGTTTCCCGAACAGGCGATCGGACCGTGAACGAAATGAGCGGCATCGGTGATGGGAACGAGGGCAATAGAAGCTCCGTCAAAAGCGCAACCGCCTTGTGCCGCACCGGGTTTCGCCTGATGCTTGCAGGCTTTATTTTTCCCTTTTTTATGGTCTTTTTTGTGTTCGCAACCTGCTTCTAGCAGTTCGGCGACTTTGCGTTTGGCTTTCATGAGACTGGGTAATTGATAATTGATAAGTGATAATTGATAATTGCTTGCCCTGAGCCGAGTCGAAGGGAGCGAAGCCGAAAGGATAATTGAAAAAGGGAAGTTATGAGTTTTGAGGTTCATTATTGGGTTGTACCTTCTCCTCAAAACCCATAACGTTTCCTTGGGGAATTAACGGATCAAGTCAAAGGAGATATCCGTTTTCGCCGGGATGATGGTGTTGCGATCCAATTCGTCGAGAATTGTGTTCACAATCCAGTTGTGCATGTTGAACGCGCCTTGATAGCCTAAGGTAGCGTAACGGTGCATGTGGTGGCGATCGAAGATGGGATAGCCGATGCGAACGATGGGGGTGTGGGTATCGCGCCACAGGTACTTCCCATAGGAGTTGCCGATCAACAGGTCAACAGGCTCCGTGAACATGAGAGAGCGCAAGTGCCACAAGTCTTTACCGCCCCAAACTTGACCATCTTTACCGTAGGGGCTGGACTCTAACAGAGCTTTGGCTTCGGCTTCAAAGTCAGCGTTGCTGTTGGTGACAACGATGTGAACGGGTTCTGCGCCCAATTCGAGCAAGAACTGAGTTAAGTTCAAAACATGGTCGGGATCGCCGTAAAGTGCAATCCGCTTGCCGTGAATCCAGGCTTGGGAATCGTTGATCGCATCCATTGCGCGACCGCGTTCTGCTTCTAACTCTTCGGGGATGGGTTTGCCGGTGACGGCGGAGAGTTTCATCAAGAACTCATCGGTACCGCGAATACCAAAGGGACGGAAATTATAGGTAGATTGTCCCCATTCTTTGGTAATATAATCTTGGGTTTTGGGAGTAGTGTATTTTTGGAAGAAGAAAGAACCTTCAGCATTAATGCTATCAGCAGCATCTTCCAATTTGGTCAACCCGTGATACATTTTGAACTCGCCCGTGTTGGGAGAATCAAAAGTTTCGGTGTTGTCCGAGAGAATGGTATAATCAACTCCAAACAAGCCAAGGATGCGCTTCAGTTCCCGCAGGTTGCCGATGTAGGGATCGAAACCGAGGTTGAAGAGGTATTTACCATTGGTGGTGTCTTTTTTCTTGCCTTCGGTCAAGCAGGTCAAGATCCCTTTGAGCATATTGTCGTAACCCGTGATGTGGGAGCCGACAAAGCTGGGGGTGTGAGCGTAGGGAACGGGGAAGTCTTGGGGGATGGAGCCTTCATTTTTCGAGGTTTGGATGAAGGATTGCAAGTCATCGCCGATAACTTCTGCCATGCAGGTGGTGCAAAGGGCGATCATTTTGGGCTTGTAGAGCGCGTAAGCGTTAGCAAACCCTTCAATCATGTTTTTCAGACCGCCGAATACTGCCGCATCTTCCGTCATGGAAGAGGAAACGGCTTGGAACGGTTCTTTGTAGTTCCGGGTTAAGTGGGTACGGAAGTAAGCCACACAACCTTGAGAACCGTGAGAGTAGGGGAGAGTACCTTCAAATCCAGAAGCGCAGAAGAGAGAGCCGAGGGGTTGGCAGGCTTTGGCTGGGTTGACGGTTAAGGCTTCGCGAGCAAAATTCTTTTCGCGATAGTCCCAAGATTTCGTCCATTCGGCGATGCGAGCGACTTCATCGGGATCGTGAGCGCCTTCAAATTGGCGCTTGTACTCAAACAGGTCTTGATATTCTGGTTCTTGGAATAACTCAACGTGATCTTGAATTCGGCCGGGTACAGCAAGAGGTTTTGGGGCTTGGATTTCGTCGTTTTGAGTCATGATGGTCTCCAATGGGTTGTAGGGTTTTGGGGGAGAGGGGTTGGGCGTTGAAAGCCCAACCGTTTAGCCTTGCGATCGCAGCAGAGGTGGCTTAAGCTGCTTTTTTCCAAGGCGTTTCGATCAAATCCCAACTGGGGTTATTAATTGCCAAGTCCATATCGCGAGCGAAGACGGCAAATCCGTCATAACCGTGATAAGGTCCGGAATAATCCCAAGAGTGCATCTGGCGGAAAGGTACGGCCATTTTTTGGAAGACATACTTCTCTTTAATGCCGGAAGCTACCAAGTCGGGCTGCATTTTCTTCGCAAATTCCTCGAATTCGTAGCCCGTTACGTCATCGTAGATAACGGTGGCATTATCGGCGTAGTCGGCGGTACGCTTGTAGTCATCGCCGTGACCGAATTCATAACCCGTACCGATGACTTTCATTCCCAAATCTTCAAAAGCAGGGATGATGTGACGGGGACGCAGACCGCCAACCATCATCATGACGGTTTTGCCTTCTAAGCGAGAACGGTATTTGTCAATCACTTCGTCCATTTGCTTTTGGTACTTGGCGATAACCTGCTCGGCTTTTTCTTGGATGGTTTCGTCAAACTTAGCAGCAATCTTGCGGAGAGATTTAGCGATTTGAGAAGGTCCGAAGAAGTTGTACTCGAGCCAGCCGATGCCGTATTTCTCTTCCATGTGACGGCAGATGTAGTTCATCGACCGATAGCAGTGAATGAGGTTCAACTTCGCCAAAGGAGTCATGACAACTTCGTTGAAGGTACCATCTCCAGAGAACTGAGCGATGACCCGCAAGCCCATTTCTTCAAGGAGCATGCGAGAGGGCCATGCGTCTCCACCGATGTTGTAGTCTCCGATGATGTTGACATCGTAGGGTCCGGGTTCAAACCCTTCAGGGGTTTTGCGGTATTCGTCGGCTTTGGGGAATACGTAGTCGCGAACGGTGTCGTTAGCGATGTGGTGTCCTAAAGATTGAGAAACACCCCGGAAACCTTCGCAACGAACGGGAACGACGGGCTTTTCGGTTTCTTTGGCTTTCTTCTTCGCAACGGCTTCGATGTCATCTCCGATTAATCCGATGGGACATTCGGATTCAATCGTGGTACCTTGGCTTAAGGGGAAAAGAATTTCGAGTTCGTCGATGAGTTTAGCCAGTTTTTTGTCACCGCCGAAAACAATGTCGCGTTCTTGGAAGTCGGAGGTGAACTGCATCGTACCGAAGGTATCGACTCCAGTGGTGCCGATGTAGTAGTTACGACGACCGGACCAAGAGTAGTAACCGCAACCAACAGGACCGTGGC
This sequence comes from Cyanobacteria bacterium SBLK, assembly GCA_017746715.1. GTDB lineage: Bacteria > Cyanobacteriota > Cyanobacteriia > Cyanobacteriales > Spirulinaceae > CCY15215. The sequence continues at coordinate 83,347 of JAGHZQ010000053.1, read as the reverse complement.
TGATGTGGATCATGTCCTTTACAGGACCCCAAACCACCCCTTTTGCTCCTGCGTAAGCACAACCACGAGTGGTCATGACACCGGGGATGGATTTACGATTGGATTTAACGCCACAATCAGATTTGCCTTCTTCGTAGACGTTGAGGTGCTTGGCACGCTTCTTGCGGGCTTTCTCGGGGTAGGCGTCGAGAACCTCTTCGACAAGGGCCTTCCTTTCTTCTACTGTTGCCATAATTCTTCTCTCTACTTGTAGGGTTGTAGGGGTGGGGGGGAGGAGGGTGCGGGTATACCGCACCCGAGGAAATTAAACGGCTGCTGCTTCTTTAGCTTTGTCAGCTTCAAGCGCTTTCGTGTACTCGTCTTCACCGCCGAGGATACCGAAGTCAACTAAGAGTTGTTCGAGTTCGTCCATGGTAATCGGGGTGGGGATGACCAAGTTTTTGTTGTTTTCGATCTTGTTAGCGAGTTGACGGTATTCGTCAGCTTGGGGGTGATCGGGAGAGTATTCGATCACGGTCATGCGGCGCAGTTCAGCTTCTTGAACTTGCTTGCTGCGGGGGATGAAGTGGATCATTTGGGTGCCGAGACGACGAGCTAACTCTTCGATTAAAGCAACTTCGTTTTCGACGTTACGGCTGTTGCAGATTAAGCCACCCAAACGAACGCCACCGGAGTGAGCGTACTTGAGAATACCGCGAGCAATGTTGTTCGCTGCATACATTGCCATCATTTCACCAGAGGTGACGATGTAGATTTCTTGCGCTTTTCCTTCACGAATGGGCATTGCGAATCCACCGCAAACAACGTCACCCAATACGTCGTAGGAAACGAGGTCGAGCTCTTCGTAAGCACCTTCTTCTTCGAGGAAGTTAATAGCGGTGATGATGCCGCGTCCCGCACAGCCAACACCGGGTTCGGGACCGCCGGACTCAACGCATTTAACATCGTTGTAACCTTGGAGAAGCACTTCTTCGAGTTCCAAGTCTTCAACAGAACCGCGTTCGGCAGCCAGGTGAAGAATGGTGGTTTGTGCTTTACAGTGGAGCATCAAGCGGGTAGAATCAGCTTTGGGGTCACAGCCGACGATCATGACGCGCATGTTTTCGGACAGTGCTGCGATGGTGTTTTGGGAGGTGGTAGATTTTCCGATACCGCCTTTTCCGTAAAATGCAATTTGTCGCATGGTAGTTGATCTCGCTTAAACTGAATAAAGGTACAAAAACACAGGAGTGGATTATTTTCGACTCTTTGAGGCAGGGATAATTGGTATAGTTTGGGAATGACTGGTTTGGGAATGACTTGGCAGAGTCTTCCTCAGTCTTCCTCGGTTAGGGGATTACGCCCCTTGCGAACCCTCGATCGCTGTCTCAGAGTCTTTTTTCTTTCCACTTTTTCCTTTTTAGGGAAGGTCAGGGGATTCGTCGGCGAATCCAATTCCTTTTTAGGGGATCAAGAAGCGTCACGCGGGTGGCGATCGCTCTTGGTTATTCATTTGCATTTTGTTGTTCGTTGTTAGTTATTAGTTCTTGGCTTTTCCCTGCTTGGTCTCCCATCTTGGAAGGGGTTGAGGGTGGGTTGTTGTTGGTTGTTGTTGGTTTTGGCACAACCAAACCATTTTGAATGACTTACACTGCTTGGACTTATACTGCTTCGACTACGAGGGCGGGGGAAATGCGATCGCGCAGGCGGGCTTCGATGGCAATTTTCAAGGTTTCAGTGCTGCTGGCACAAGTTCCACACGCGCCTTTGAGAATGACTTGAATGAGATCGCCGTTTACGTCGTAGAGTTCGACATCGCCGCCGTCGGAGGCAAGAATGGGCTTGATTTCTTCGTCTAAAATCTGTTGGATGAGGGCAATTTTTTGAACCGGAGTGAGGGTTTTGGGTTTGCTGGCAATTGCTAAATCTTGTGCTGCTTTCAGTGCTGCTGCTTCTTCCCGTTCTCGATCTTCGCGTTCGATATCAATAAAGAGGTCGTCGATATCCGGGAGGCAGGAGCCACAACCGCCGCCAGCTTTGACATAATTGGTGACTTGTTCTGCGGTCTCTAAATTATTCTCCCGTATAATCCGTTTGATTTTTGTATCAGAGATACCAAAACAGCGACAAATTAACGCACCTTCATCATCTTCGTGAGTATCGAGAGGGATGCCTTTATAGTTGTAAATGGCAGCTTCGAGGGCTTCTTGACCCATAACGGAACAGTGCATTTTCTCTTCGGGAAGTCCGCCCAAAGCGGTAGCAATATCCCGGTTGGTCATAGAAAGAGCATCTTCGACATTTTTGCCCTTGAGCAATTCCGTCAGCATGGAAGAAGAGGCGATCGCACTGGCACAGCCAAAGGTTTGAAACTTTGCATCTTCAATAGTTTGAGTCGCCTCATCGATCTTCAGGTGCAGTCTCAGGGCATCACCGCAAGCAATACTGCCCACCTCGCCCGTCACGACTTTTTCGCCATCGTTGCATTCCTCCGTCGCAATCTTACCTTGATTGCGGGGTTGGTGGAAATGCTCCATTACTTCATCAGTATAGTTCCACATAGTTGCTCGTTATTGGTTATTGGTTATTAGTTGTGGGTTATTGGTTATTGGGAAAACCAATGGCGAATTGTTAACGAGTGAGAACGGCTTGTTCTTGTTCTTGCAGCCAGTCTGCATCGTCGCTGTTGAAGGGAGAGATGGCGCGAAGGCGTTCGGCAACTTCCGGCATCACTTCGAGAACGCGATCGACTTCTTCTTCCGTGGTGTAGCGGGAAAGGCTGAAGCGAATCGAACCGTGAAGGACACTATAAGGCAATCCCATTGCGCGCAAGACGTGGGAGGGTTCTAACGATCCTGACGTGCAAGCCGAACCCGATGATGCACAGATGCCGTGGCGATCGAGGTGGAGCAGGATGGCTTCCCCTTCAATGAATTTGAAGCCAATATTAGTGGTGTTGGGCAAGCGATTGCGAGGATCGCCATTAATGACTGTATTGGGAATAGTCTCGAGAATGCCTTTTTCCAAGCGATCGCGCAAGTGACCCTCGCGATCGACATTGGCAAGATGTGCTTCGGCTAATTCTGCGGCTTTTCCTAATGCAACGATACCGGGAACGTTCTCCGTGCCGCCGCGACGACCTCGTTCTTGGTGTCCGCCGATTAACAGGGGACGGAAACGAGTTCCGCGCCGGACGTACAATGCACCAATCCCTTTAGGGGCGTGGAGTTTGTGACCGGAAATGACAAGGAAATCGATGGCGCTATTTTTCATGTTTAAGGGAATTTTCCCGGCAACTTGCACCGCATCCACATGAACTAAAGCACCGTATTCTTTCGCCATCTGTGCAATCTGTTCTACGGGGAAGACCGTCCCGGTTTCGTTATTTGCATACATCACCGAAACTAAAGCCGTATTACCCGTTAAAGCAGCTTCCACTTCGTAGAGATCCAGTTGTCCGCGCTCGTCAACGGAAAGATAGGTGACGGTGTAGCCTTCTTTTTCCAAGCGACGGCAAAGATTTAAAACGGCAGGATGCTCGACTTGAGTGGTAATGATATGACGGCGATCGGGTTGTGCCAGCAAAGCAGCGCGAATAGCTGCATTATCTCCTTCTGTACCGCAACTGGTGAAGACGATTTCGCTTTCTTCAGCCCCTAATAATGAGGCAACCTGCTTGCGGGCGGTTCTGGTAGCTTTGCCCACTTGTCCCCCGAAGGTGTGCATGCTGGAAGGATTCCCGTAGTACATCGTTAAGTAAGGCAGCATTGCTGATAAGACTTCTTCATCAATGCGCGTAGTAGCATTGTTATCAAGATATATGCAATCTTTCATGATGTTTCCTCTAGCAATTATCGAGCGGTTAAGACCCTTCCCATTTGCAAAGTGCTTGTTGGGTATGGTTTCTCAACCCAACCTAAATTAATGTCGGAACTGCGAATTAAGCGAATTAATTATCCAAAACAAGGGTTCTCAGTTCTTGCGAGTACACATTGAACCACTGATACCAATAGGTTTGCGTTTGATCTTGCAAGCGGGTTTTCAAGCGATTGTAAGTTGCAAACCACTCATCCCAATACAAATTCTCTTCAGTATGGGGGATACAAGCGCCTTCTACAGGGCAAATCGCCGCACATTGGGGAACGGAATAGAAGCCAGCGCAACCATTACATAAACTTTGGTTAACAATCATCTGTCCGTTCTCCCGTTGTATGGCTCCGGTGGGACAATTGGACTGACAGGGCGTTACCAACAATCGTTTTGCAGACATACCGCGATCTCGCAGGGTGACTTCCGCCGTTTGACAGCGAGAATCGCAGGCAATACATTTGCTAGTAATTCGATAAGTCATGGTTCTAATTGACCTATGTGAGGTTCTGTTCGGATTTAAAATGACTTTCGGTTCTTCGTAACTTACGAAGGAATTAGGCGGCTTGCTTTTGCTTCTGATATTCTTCGTAGAAGTCTAAAGCAGCTTGGTTAATCGTATCGTAGGTTTCAAAAGTAGCAACTCCGGCTTCTTCGAGTTTTTCTTTGGGGCAATCGCCAATTTTAGAAACTAACACCCCCTTACAATCCGCGATCGCTTTCACAATCTCTTCAAGGGTTGCCGCTTCGCCGTAACCACCTTGGCAGTAGAGGTCGATTTTCCGGTGTCCGACGAACTTCGACTCGCGACCGTCTACCTCGAAGATTTGGAATTCTTTGGCATGGCCAAAGTGCTGGTTAACGACTCCGCCTCCCTTGGTCGCAACGGCGACTAGGATTTTTTCGGATGCTTTAGCCGCTTTTTCCGCAGCGCGTTTGGCTTTAGCGGCAGCCAGTCGTTCTTTCTTCTCTTCAATACCAGCATGGACTTCTTGGCGTTTTTGGAGATCGTACTCGGGGGCCATTTCCATGAACTTCTGCTTGGTAAATTCTTGAGAGCGATCTTCTCCCAATAACCCGACAGCATCGGCGCGGCACTGGCGACAGTGACGCATCATTTTCATGTTACCAGAACAGGCATCTTGCAGCGCTTTGAGTTCCTTGGGATTGGGTCCGCGCTGACCGTTCAAGCCAAAATAGGTACCGTGTTCCGGTGCAGAGATTAACGGCATGATGTTGTGCAAGAAAGCCCCATGAGAGCGAATGAAGTCATCCACTTCCACGAGATGCTCGTCATTAATGCCCGGAATCATGACAGAGTTAACTTTACAAAGAATGTCGTTTTCCCGTAAGGCTTCCAAACTTTCGCGCTGGCGTTCGAGGAGAATTTTTACGCCTTCAACACCATTGTAACGCTTGCGGTTGTACCGTACCCAAGGATAGATTTTTGCGCCGATTTCCGGGTCTACCGTATTGATCGTTAAGGTCACGTGGTCGATGTTGATGTTTTTAATCTTCTCGACGTGGTTGGGAAGCATTAAACCGTTCGTAGAGAGACACAGTTTAATATCGGGAGCTTTTTCGGCAATCAGTTCAAAGGTGCGGAAAGTCTGTTTGGGATTGGCGAGGGGATCTCCGGGTCCGGCAATGCCCAAAACGGTCATTTGCGGAATCTTTCCGGCAATCACCATCACTTTATGAGCGGCTTCTTCCGGGGTGAGTACTTCGCTAACCACACCGGGGCGACTTTCATTGGAGCAATCATACTTACGATTGCAATAGTTGCATTGAATGTTACAGGCAGGAGCGACGGCAACGTGCATCCGTGCGTAATGATGGTGTGCTTCTTCACTGTAACAAGGGTGCTTTTCGATGCGTTCGCGCATCTTTTGGTCTTTGATTTCTTGAGGGGTTGTAGAACTACAACCGCAGCTTCCACCAGACTTTTTGGCCTTCTTGGTGGGAGAAGGAGTGGAAGTCGTCGGGGGGGTCAGAGTAGGGGTACTGGTTAACATTGAATGAATTCCGTGGAAGAAAATTTGTAGCTACGAAAAATGCGATTTAAGCGTTGAATGAGTTATAGCATGGGTATTTTTACGGGAAGAGCGATCGCTTGACGGTCAAATTGATTAATCTAATCAAGAAGAACTCAAATCTTGAAAGTCTTGCCCCACAAGGGTTAAAAGATTCTTAAATATTTTTTCGGGACGAGGGGCGGGTATTTCGGCAAAGGGGGTCGAGTATTTTTATAGGCTGGGGGCTTGTTTTTCTGCACTCAGTTGTAAAGATAGACCCCATAAGGATTCGAGTGTATTTTTACTCCCACGATCGCCCCTCAAAATCCTGTACTCAAGGGGAATTCTACTGGCACTAAGCGAAGCCCAAGTGTTACCCATCACCCATCACCAAAAAAAAGACTGGAGTAAGCTCCCAATGCCACTCCAGTGCTATCACGGAATTCAATTCTGTATCTAATTTAACATTTTTCTGGGTGCTGTCAATCTTCCACTTTGCACGAGAGAATAAATTGGTAAAAAAGTAGAACGGATAAGCATTTGAGCCTCGTTTGGCATCGCGATCGCCGAGTGCAAAAATATCTCTTTTGCCCTCCTCTCTAAATTCACTGCAAATCCTTGAATGGCAAGGCTTTACTGCTATTTTAGAAAATACTCGTTCCCCCACCGATCAATACCCGTTCCCTGTTGAAAAAAAACTCGTACCCAGTCCCCAAAATTTTTTTATTAAATCCTCAAAGATAGAGGGTGACTGCATTAGCGCGATCGTAATTTCCAGCAATTAAAAGCGCTAATCAATCTAATCGAAATGAACTCAATCTCGACCAATTGGGGGACTTGTTACAAAAAACAAAACCCACCGCCCCCCTATCCCGGAATTCAATGTCACAGTCCCTTCCCCTGCTTAAATCCCAAAACGTTAAGAAAAAGCGAACGTTTTCCCTAATACCGCCCATCTTTGCTAAAACAAGACAAATATTATCCAGTGCATTTGCAAGTGTCTTGTCGGGAGTGCAAACCCCGATCGCAAATATTCGCACGGATGTAAACATTATCTTTGAGAGAGACCCTGCCGCTCGTAATATCTGGGAAATTTTACTCTGTTATCCCGGTTTGCACGCTCTGGTGCTCCATCGCGTTTCTCATTGGTTGTATGGCCGGAATATCAGCTTTTTTCCGCGTTTGCTCTCCCACATCGGTCGCCTGTTTACGGGCATTGAAATTCATCCCGGTGCAACGATTGGTAAAGGAGTCTTTATCGACCACGGGATGGGGGTTGTGATTGGCGAAACCGCCATTGTGGGAGATTATTGTTTGATTTATCAAAATGCTACTCTCGGCGGAACGGGTAAAGAAAGCGGCAAGCGCCACCCCACCCTTGGAAGTAACGTTATCGTTGGCGCGGGAGCCAAAGTTTTAGGCAATATTTGTATCGGAGATCGCGTCCGCGTTGGAGCGGGTTCTATTGTTTTGCGAGACGTTCCCGATGATTGTACCGTCGTCGGCGTACCCGGACGGATCATTTCTCGTACGGGTCACGGATGCCCCTTAGAGCACTTAGAACACGCCAAGCTACCAGACGTAGAAGCCAAAGTGATTCGGATGTTATTAGACCGAATTGAAAAACTGGAACAACAGATACAGAATTAATCCCTCACTCTTTCTTAAGATAATGAATACATTTAAAATTGCCCATCCCGAAGCTCTCGTCAGTCCGGTTGCCAATATTTCTCGCAGCGATCGCTGGATGCTTTACCGCCGCTTGCAAGAACTCACTATTCCTTGTTGGTGTCTCCCCGATGGTTCTCTTTGGGTCGGCATTCGTCACGGACTCCAAGCCCTTTTACTGCGCAGTACGGTTTTGCAATCGGTTGCCACTCGTCAAGAATCCATTGATTGGCTGGAGCGATGCTGGGAAACGCAATTACAACTTTCTCACCCCGTCGAATAATCTCATCAATTTGGAGTTGGGACAATCGACTGTCTTGTAAGTTAACCCACCCCGAGGTGCTGTCATGGAATACAATTCTACCCCTGCTTTCGCAGAATTCAGTCAATTTCTGCATGACGATTTGGCAATTTCGAATGAAGAGTTGTCTTTCGCCTTACACAATCAAAAATGTTCTAGCGATCCCTTGCCCATGATTCTTTGGCAATACGGATTGATTTCCCTCGAGCAGCTGCAAGGTATTTTTGATTGGATGGATGCTCGCCTCTAACAAGTCGCAATTACCCCTTACCCATTACTCCACTCATGAATCGAGTTCATATTAACGATACAACTCTACGAGACGGCGAACAGGCTGCGGGCGTTGCTTTCAATGTCGAAGAAAAAGTGACCCTTGCTGCGTTCATGGATGCAATGGGCATTCCCGAACTAGAAGTCGGCATTCCAGCTATGGGCGGCGATGAGGCGATTGCCATTACGCAGATGACGAGATCGGGTTTCCGTACTGCTCTGACGGGATGGAATCGCGCCGTGCGTTCCGATATCGAAGCCTCCATCGCTTGCGGTTTGCAACGGGTACATATTTCCATCCCCGTCTCAGAAATCCAAATCGCAGCTAAATTTCAGGGAAACTATCGCAAAGCGATCGAGTGCTTGCACGATACCATTGCCTTTGCCCGCGATGAGGGGTTGTATGTTTCTATTGGGGGAGAAGATTCCTCCCGCGCCGAGGAAAATTTTCTCCTCGAAGTCGCCCAATCTGCCGAACAATGGGGTGCTTCTCGCTTTCGCTTCTGCGATACCGTAGGCATTCTCGATCCGGCAACCACTGCCAGCAAAGTTAGCAAATTGGTGCAAGGACTCTCGATTCCTGTAGAAATGCACGCTCATAACGATTTTGGCTTGGCTAATGCCAACGCCCTTGCGGGACTGCAAGCAGGTGCCACTTCCGTCAATACCACCGTTAATGGTTTGGGAGAACGTGCCGGCAATACTGCCCTCGAAGAAATTGTCATGGCACTCAAGCGCATCTATAGCCTGAATTTGGGAATCGATACGACGCGACTGCGGGAACTGTCTCTCTTTGTAGCGACGATTTCCGGCTGTTCCGTTCCCCCTTGGAAAGCGATCGTGGGAGATAATGCCTTTGCTCACGAATCTGGCATTCACGCCCACGGAGTCTTGCAAAATCCTCAAACTTATGAGGCGTTTGCTCCCGAAGAAGTCGGAGGCAATCGACAGTTGGCGATCGGCAAGCATTCAGGACGGCATTCGCTTTTAAATCTCTTGCAACAATACGGAATCCATCCGAGCAAAGAAGAAGCCCAGTCGGTACTAGATGCCGTGCGAAATTTCTCCATTCAAGCCAAACGCAGCTTAACCGTGGAAGAAGCGATCGGACTCGCCCACTCCCAATTAGCAAGTTAATTCACTTGTGATTATTTTTCATTCTTCATCCTCTATCCTTCATCCTTAAAAATCATGGCAGTTGACGAATTAGAACTCGATTTACCCCCGGCATTCGATTTAGAACAGAAAGTCCGGATTCGCAAACTCATCCGCAATGACGGTACATTTCCGGGTAAAGAAATTGGCGAAACCTTGGCCAAAAAAGGAGATATCGGCTATATCGTCGGCATCGGAACTTATTTGCAAAGTTTCTATATCTATTCCGTCCATTTTATCGAAACGAACTTCGTTGTTGGTTGTCGCAAGCGCGAACTCGAAGCGACAGAGTAAATAATTTGCAATTCCCCATTACCCATTATCGAGGCAAAAATCATGAAAGTTATGCTACACAAAAATGAAGCCGGCAACTTGTCAGTCTATGTTGCGAAAAAAGATCTCGAAGAAGAAGTCGTGAACGACCAACAGAACGAAGATGCTAGAATCTTAACTTTAGCGAATGGGTGGGAATTGGAATTTAAGGATCTTGAAGAGCCCCTCGAATTGCCTTTAACCGTGAGGGCGAAAAAATTGTAATTCATTACGGGAATCCCGAAGCGTCTTTTGGGATTCCCTTGTTTGTTCATCTCAAAGGAGCGTCCTTTTTATGGCGACATACTCTGATATTTTGACCAAAAAAGCATCGGATATCATGACTGAAGAAGTTGCAACCATTCGCGGTTCTGCAACTGTTGCTGATGCGGTCAAATTGATGAAAATGAAACAATTGCGGGCGTTGATCGTCGAAACCCGCCGTGAGGGAGATGCTTATGGCATTCTTACTCATACTGATGTCATCACGAAAGTGGTAGCTTACGGTAAAGATCCCAAACAAATCCGCGTTCATGAAATCATGACCAAGCCGTGTATTGTGGTCAATCCCGATCTGGCAGTGGAATATGTAGCGCGTTTATTTGCGAATACTGGCATTCGCATTGCTCCAGTCATTAAAGGCGAATTGCTGGGTATTATTTCCGAAAGCGATATTCTCTACAAAGCCGATTTTGTAGAGAATCCCAAGCTACCGTTGTTGCAACGGGAATTAGAAAAAGCGATCGCGGAAGCAAAAGCATTAGCTGACAAAGATCCCACTTCTGCCACTTGTTTGGAAGCTTGGGAATTAGTTGACGATCTTGAAGCCGAGGCGGCTTACCAAGAGGGTGTCGATGCTCCCGAGAAAAGTGCTTTCCAACTCTTCTGCGAAGAAAATCCAGAAGTGTTACAAGTACGCCACAAATAGTTTGAAACCCAAGAGCGCGAACGAGTCTCTGTCTGGAAATTATTCGCAATTCTTCGAGTAGGTTAGGAGCGATCTTACAATTCCTGTGCGATCGCTCTCTCGCAACCCATAACTCATAACAATTAACCCATAAAAATGAAAGATTTTCTCGCCCCCGATCAAAAAGAGCGTTTGCAAAAAGCTTTAAAGACAAGCGATCGCGCTGATGTGAGGGAAAGAATTTTAATGTTATTATTATTGAATGACGGCAAAACTTATGCTCAAATTGCCGATTTTGTAGGCTGTTCTAAACGGACGGTTGCCTATTGGTGCGTTCGCGGCGATCCAGAAGATATGGAGAGCTTTAAAGATGAAAAAATTAAAGGAAATGCTCGAAAAGTAACGGATGACTATATTGCCAAACTTTTAGAAATTTCTCAAAAAACACCTCAAGATTTAGGTTATAATTTTAAGAGATGGACGGGGGAAAAACTGGCGGCTCATTTAGAGCAAGAAACAGGAATCTCAATCAGCGCATCTCAAATTAGGAGAATTCTACAAAAACAACGAACGCAAAAACAACGAACGCAAAAACAACTCGAAGAACAACAAGCTAATTTAGAATAATATCGAAGAACCTTAAGTTAAGAAATCTTAAAACAAGATAACTTTTATTTTCTCCAGAAAAACAATATTAAGAGCCTTATTTTTTGTTTAATTAATTTTTCCTGATGTAAAATTTAAATGCGCGAATTCTAGGAATCTCTATCTTAGTAAATATTAAGAAAAAATAAAAGCAAAATAGCTGTATCTCTAAATACAGCTAGGATATAAAAAATATCTTAAAAATTGATTATGATCGGGTTATGTTAAGAAATAGAAAAGATCGAAAAATTATCGAAGGGCAATCTTTCGATCGCGGAGATCGAGATTGGTAAAAGCATCTTAACCAAACCGAATCTTTTTATTCCTAAAAACAATAGTAAAGGAATAAAAAGTGACAAAATGATTCAATTTTCCATTCTCTCAGAAGGACGATCTCATGACTTTGCACGATTTCTCGACTCCTCCAACTATCAAGCCCATTACGGGAAAACATGTAGGTAAACACGCTCCCAAAGTAACCGATTTAGATTTTTACCGCTGCGAGACCAATTGCCATCAATGTAAAGTAGAACTTAATAAATCTCTGCAAGAATTAAAGAATTTTAAATTTGCTTTAGATCGGGCGGCAATTGTGGCCATTGCCGATGCGAGAGGAAAAATAAATTACGTGAACGAAAAATTTTGCGAAATTTCCGGTTATTCTTCGAGGGAACTCATCGGACAAAATTTTCGCTTGTTGAATTCTTCTTATCATCCCAAGGAATTTTTTGACAATCTTTGGCAAACGATTCGTTCGGGCGAAACTTGGAAGGGAGAAATCTGCGATCGCGCCAAAAGCGGTAAAGTTTACTGGGTCAATACCACAATTATTCCTTTTTTAGATGAGAAGCAAGAACCGTGGCAATATCTCACCATTCAATTTGATATCAGCGAACGCAAACAAATCGAAGTTGCCCTCCAGCAAAGCTACAATCAATATGAAAATCTCGTGCACCTCTCTCCTGTAGGCATCTTTCGCACGGATCCCCAAGGGCGCTATCTCGAAGTCAACGAACGATGGAGCGAACTAGCAGGGATGACCCTTGAAGATGCGTCCAATATGGGCTGGACGAGATCGCTGCACCCCGAGGATCGCGATCGGGTGCGAGCGGAATGGTGTCGCGCCGTCCAACAGGAACTCCCCTTTAAATCCTTAGAGTATCGCCTCTTGCGTCCCGACGGTCGCCAAACGTGGGTCTTCGCTCAAGCCGCCCTGCAAACCAGTGGCGAAGGTCAATCCCTCGGTTATATCGGTACGATTACCGAAATTACCGAGCGCAAGCAAATGGAAGAACAATTGCGCTACAATGCTTGGCACGATGCCCTAACGGGGTTGCCCAATCGCGCCTTTTTCCTGCAACGCCTCGAAGAAACCCTCGCCAAGCGGAAAAATATAACCCCTGCAAACTTTTTTGCCGTTCTCTTTTTAGATTTAAACCGCTTTAAAGTGGTGAATGATAGTTTGGGGCATTTAGTCGGCGATCGCCTGCTGGTGGAAGTCGCCCGCCGTTTGGAAAGTATCGTGCGAGCAGAAGATACCGTCGCCCGCTTGGGGGGTGATGAATTTACGATTTTGCTAACGGAAATCCCGGATCTAGACGGCGTGTTAAAAGTGGCCGGCCGCATTCAAAAAGAATTGGCGCAACCTTTTTACCTCAAAGAGCACCAAGTTTTCACCGGTGCCAGCATGGGGATTGTCGTCTGTGCCTCGAAAGCACAGCGACAGCCCCATCTCGAACCGTCAACCCCGCAATTTCCCAATTGTCCTCTCCCCAGCCCCATCGTTTATTACGATACCTCCGAAGATATCCTGCGGGCTGCCGATACTGCCATGTATCGTGCCAAAGAACTCGGGGGCATCTCCCGCTACGTGCTGTTCAATCCGCGCATGTATCAAAATGCACTCACTTTACTAGAATTAGAAAACGACTTGCGGAGTGCGGTCGAAACTTGCGAGGAATTTATCCTGCACTACCAACCCATTTTTTCTCCTCAAAGCGGGCGTATTCTGGGTTTTGAAGCCCTCGTGCGCTGGCAGCATCCGAGACGGGGGTTAATTTTTCCTCAAGAATTTATTCCCCTTGCCGAAGAAACCGGAGCGATCGTTCCCCTTGGAAGCTATATTCTCTTTCAAGCTGCCCTGCAATTGCGACTGTGGCAAGAAACTTTTAATTTAGAAGATCCGCCCATTATTAGCGTCAATCTTTCCCCCAAGCAATTCAGCCAACCCAATCTTGTCGAACAAATCGATCGCATTTTGCGAACCACGGGAATTGAAGGAAGATACTTAAATTTAGAAATTACGGAAAGTTCGTTAATGGACAACCCCGAGGCGGCGGCACGAATGCTGGAAGCCTTGCGAGAAAGGGGAATTGGACTATCTATCGATGACTTTGGCACGGGTTACTCTTCCCTGTCTCACCTCATCAAATTTCCTTTAACAACCCTGAAAATCGATCGCTCCTTTATCAAAGAAATGGGCAGTGGAGAAGCAAACCCTTCTCCCAGAAAAGGCGGCGTGGTTTGGACCATCGTCACCCTCGCCCACAATTTGGGTTTGGAGGTCGTTGCCGAGGGAGTGGAAACGCGTTTTCAATTGGAGCAGTTGCAAAAACTGCAATGCGAAAAAGCACAAGGATTCCTCTTTTCTACGGCCTTAGACGCCCGAGCCGCAACGGCATTATTGGCAGAACAGTCTCCCAAAGCCTTGCTGCTGCACGAACGCCCTCTAGAAATTGCCCCCAGTTCTTCCTTGCAATCCATTTCCTCTCCCCGACGACAGCGAGAACTCAAGCAGCGCTTGGCCGGGCAAATCCTCAACTCCCTCGATTTTAAAACCATTCTTCGTACCGCCGTCAATGAAATTCGCGACTTGATGCAGATCGATTGCACCCAGTTCTTTTGGTATCGTCGGGATGTAGAACCGGCAATTTTTGAACCCATCAGCCAAGTATGCGAACGAGAGGCAGTTTGTATTGGTTGTTCTCGACAAGAGCATACAATTTCTGTATTGAGCGAGGCACTCTTCCAAGAAAATCTCCTGCAAATTGATAATATCGATACTCATCCCGGCCTCGATGCCGCCAATCGTCATTATTTGCAATCCCGGGGGTTAAAATCTTTGTTGGCGATCGCCATCTATCCCCGCTCGGGAAAAGTGGGAGTGATTGTTTGCGAAAGTCATAAAAAATATCGTTCTTGGTCGGAAGATGAAGTCGAGCTAATGTTAGATTTAGGCGATCGCATTGCCATTGCCATCGACCATGCGAAATTGTATGAAGAGAGCCGCTTTGCCACGGCGATCGCCACGGCTCGAGCGGCACAAATGAAAAAGACTCTCGAAGATTTAAAGAGCACGCAAGCCCAATTGATTCAAACAGAAAAAATGTCCAGTTTGGGATTATTGGTGGCAGGGGTCGCCCATGAGATTAACAATCCTTTGAATTTTATTTCTGGCAATTTGCAATATTTGAAACAATATGCAGGAGATGTTCTCAAACTTCTACAACTTTATCAACAAGAACACTCCAAGCCCAGTGCGACAATTGAAGAATTTAGCGAAAATATGGAATACGAGTTCGTTCGCGACGATTTTCCTGATGTTTTAGCGTCTATGGACTTAGGGGTCAGTCGAATTCAAGAGATCGTTAAAGGGTTGCGGAATTTTTCTCGGACTGATGAAGCTGATGCCAAATTTGTCGATATTCATGAAGGTTTGGATAATACCCTCTTAATTTTACAACATCGGACGATTGCCAGAACGGATAATGAAGGTCGGCGTTTTGAAGGGATTGATATTATTAAGGAATATGGAGAACTGCCATTAGTGAAATGTTATCCCGGACAACTCAATCAAGTCTTTATGAATATTTTGGCCAATGCGATCGATGCTTTAGAAAGTTATGACGAACAGCGCTCTCTCGAGGAAATTGCAATCAAACCGAGTCAGATTCTCATTCGGACGGAGGCGATCTCTGGAGATTGGGTGCGAATCGTAATTCGCGATAATGGTGCGGGAATTCCTGAAGGCATCCAGCAACAATTATTCGATCCTTTCTTTACAACAAAACCTGTGGGAAAAGGAACCGGACTCGGTCTTTCGATTAGCTATCAGATTATTACCGAACGTCATGAGGGCAAAATCGAGTGTTTTTCATCCACGGGGGAAGGGGCAGCCTTTTGTATCGAAATTCCCATTCATAATATAAATGCACATTCAAATCTCCTCCATCCTCCCCAACAATCTCTCTCTATGACAGTTCCCTTGCAAGCAGAAGAACAACTTATTGTTAGTCAATAACAGGCCTCGATCTCACTCAAACCCCCTCCCAAGAGGGGAGCAACCAACAACCAACAACCAACAATAATGAATATCATTTTCTACGAAAAACCCGGCTGTATCAACAATACTAAACAAAAAGCCTTGCTCGCGGCTGCGGGTCATCAAGTTGAGGCCAAAAGTTTATTAACCGAACCTTGGAGTTGCGATCGCTTGCGTTCTTTTTTCGGCAATCGCCCGATCTCGGAATGGTTTAATCCCTCTGCACCTCGGATTAAATCGGGAGAGGTAGTTCCTTCTCAGTTGGATGAAACAACAGCTTTAGCTTTGATGATCGAAGACCCGCTCTTAATTCGCCGTCCCCTGTTGGAAGTCGGGGAAACTCGCGAGATGGGTTTCGATCGCGATCGCATTCAAGCATGGCTCGGGTTAACACCCCCAGATCGAAAGGAGGATTTAGAAAATTGTCCGAGATCTCGCGGGTAAAGAGCAGAGGGAGTAGAGAGAGCAGGGCTTCAGCTACGCTCAGCCCAAGGGAAGCGGGGGGAGCATTGGGAGCGGGCAATACTCGGATTTGGAATAGAATTGGCTTGGATACTCTTGACCGAGGGCGATAACGAATGCGAATTTGCGATCGCCATGCAAAATCGTGCTATAAAATAGTGTCGGCGCGATTGCTTTTTCCTCGATCGCGATCGCTAAGAGAAAATGTCATAACATTGTCAAAATTTTGTCACGGAGCTGTCAAATTTCCTCTCTACATTAGAAATTGTCAGCTCGAAATCTACTTTCCGATCGCAAAACTCTTGCTCTCGGGCTGACTTTCCTTCCTCCAATTGATGACACTTTTCCTGAATGGATAAGGGACTGTCTCCCCTTGTTTTCTTCATGGAAAGGGGCAAGCAACACTCATAGTTTCACTTGAGCGACAACCATGAAAATCAATCATTCCGATCGATTTGCAACCATGCAAGACACGACAAATCAATCCAAACAACGCGCTCGCCTCAAAAATGTCGCGCTTGTCTTTTTAAGTTTGGGGCTGTCTTTTGGAGGGGGATATCTCTATTCGCAAAAAACAACCTCCAATACTCCCATCGTTTCCGACGCAAGTTTAACGGCAACAGAGGAACAAAGCAAGACCGCAACTCCGGCAATCCAACTCTCTCCTCGCAATGGCAATAATTTCATTGCGAAAGTTGTAGAAAATGTGGGAGATGCTGTCATTCGCATCGATGCATCCCGCACTGTCAACCGATCGCAAAATTCTGCTTTTGACAGATTCTTTGGCTCCGTCCCTCGAGAACGAACGCAAAGGGGTTCGGGCTCCGGCTTTATCATCGGCGAAGATGGTAAAATCCTCACTAATGCTCATGTTGTGGCGGGGGCAGATACCGTAACCGTCACCCTCAAAGACGGACGCAGCTTTGAAGGAGAGGTGCTGGGTAGCGATCCGACAACGGATGTTGCCGTCGTTAAAATTGAGGCCCGAAATCTCCCGGCCGTGACCCTTGGGGACTCCGATCGCCTGCAAGCGGGAGAATGGGCGATCGCCATTGGCAACCCCCTCGGTTTGGATAATACGGTAACGACGGGAATTATTAGCGCCACGGGGCGATCGAGTAACGAGATCGGCGTGACGAATAAGCGGGTGAATTTTATTCAAACCGATGCAGCAATTAACCCCGGTAACTCGGGCGGACCCCTCATCGATGCTGAAGGTAAGGTGATCGGCATGAATACCGCCATTATCCGTAATGCCCAAGGGTTGGGGTTTGCCATTCCCATCAACCGCGCCAAACAAATCGCCGATCGATTGATTGCTAAAGGAAGCGTCGCTCATCCTTACTTGGGCATTCAGATGACTCCTCTCGAGCCGGAAGTCGTCCGACAATTTGAGAATAGTAGCGGTCAAAAGATTTCCGCCGATCGCGGTGTTTTGATCGTCCGCGTCGTCCCCACCTCTCCTGCCGACCAAGGGGGATTAAAAGCCGGCGATGTCATCCAAAAAGTGGGCGATCGCAATATTACCGATGCGGGGCAAATTCAACAAATTGTTGCCGATCTGTCCGTGGGTGACGAACTCCCCCTCACGGTTCGGCGTAACAATCGCGAGATTGCCTTAAACGTGCGCGTCGGTACCCTCCCTGCGAGTTAGATTTCCCTTTTCCTTGAGTTCCTTTCCTAGAAGAGTTTCCGGGCGTTCCGCGTCCGGTTTTTTTCCTGAAAAAAGTATCCAGTATTCAATTAACTCGAGCAAAATTAATAACAATATTTTATGGAATTCGATCGCGATATTCTCTCGTTCGGAAGATCGCTTTATCAGTCGAATAGCGTAAAATAACCTATTCGATTTCCGATTTCATCCGCTCGAGAGTTGTATTCATTTGGTCGAACATTGCTTGCGGAGTCATGCCAAATTGACCCAACTGAGTTTTCAATTGTTCTACGGTCATCTTCGCCATAAAATCATCAGATAACTCAAAGCGCTTCATAAAAATTTTATAA
Organism: Cyanobacteria bacterium SBLK; assembly: GCA_017746715.1. Taxonomy (GTDB): domain Bacteria; phylum Cyanobacteriota; class Cyanobacteriia; order Cyanobacteriales; family Spirulinaceae; genus CCY15215. The sequence goes on along the minus strand of JAGHZQ010000053.1, from coordinate 65,441 downwards.
CGATCCATCAGTTCTTCCATGCGATCGATGAATATTTTTTTACCTTCGCGATCGAACTTACCATACTCCCCTCCTAATTGCATGAGAGATTGATAATCTTCAAACAATTGTTTGGCTTCTTGTTGGACGACATCTGAATCAAAAAATCCCATAATTCCTCGTGTAAATTTCTTTTGTTAATGTACTTTAAAAGGGGTTTTCCCAATCTACATTTATTGTAGGCTAGAGAAAAGTCGGGAAATCATTCGGTTTTCCGTATTGAAGGCAATTGATAAAAAAATTTATGTTCAACGCATTCTGGCAAAAACCCAGAAATCAGAAAATTGCTGTCATTCTAGCATTAAGCGGCACGATCGCGCCGATTGTTGGCTTGCACAAGTTCTATTTGCGCCAACCCCTATGGGGAATTTTCTATCTGGCACTTTTTGCCACTCCCATTCCCCATATTGCCAGCGCGATCGAGGCAATTTGGTATTTAATTTTGGAATCAGAGGAGTTCGATCGCCGCTTTAATCAAGGAGTTAGCGCGATCGCTGCCAATACTCCTTTAATACCCAGCGCATCAGCATCCTCTCAAAATACCCTCGATCCCCAAAAAGTGGGAGCGATCGCCGAGGCACTCCGTCAATTGGAAAGATTGCGGCAAGAAGGGTTATTATCGGAAGGGGAATTCGAGCAAAAACGCCGTCAACTTCTCGATGGTTAGGAAAATATGAATTGGTTGAATTCTTTGGGAAAACTCTCTTCGCAGTTTAATCCTCAACGTGCTGCCATTCGGAGCAAAATTTTAAACGATCCCCATTATCGCCTGCGTTCCCTCGATGAAGTCCAGATCGCCGCAGAATTGGGATTGCAATTGGATGTCAACCGCGCGACTGTCGATGATTGGTTGCGCTTGCCGGGGATTTCCATTCATATGGCGCGATCGCTAGTAGAGTTGCGGGGTATGGGGGTACAATTTTTATGTATTGAAGATATTGCCGTTGCGATCGGGCTATCTTTAAATCTTTTACAATCTCTCCAACCCTTACTTTATTTTTGTTATTACGATCCCGAAAGTGCGGATAATCCCCAACGAATTAATCCAAATACGGCAAGTTTAAAACAATTAGAAACTATTCCTTGGGTTGACGCTCAATTTGCTCGAGCGATCGTGCAAAATCGTCCTTATCGCAATCTTGCCGATCTTCAGCAACGTTTGGCTTTAGAAAGCGAGTTCGTCTCTCAACTCATGTATTATTTTCAATGGTAAAATGTTCGTTCAAATGAAGATAATGAATAATATATTCAATTATAATTGAATTACAAAAAATGAGTTAGGCCATCGCCTAACTCATCCTCAATACTCTCTAATTTCTCTTCTTAAAAATCTCCTTGGATGCCAACATCAAGGCGAACGACTTCTGCGGGAACAATTCCCGTCGGAGGAGGCAGAAACATCCCGCCATTGGTAACAATATAAATGCTGGTTCGATCGCTTTCCAGACGACCGAATGCGATCGCCGTACTTCCGGTTACGCCTTGTTCTGCCGTGGCAATTGTCGAGATCGCCCCCTCCGGAGAAATTCGCACGACGCTATTAAAAATATGGGTTGCCCCGTAAAGATTGCCCTCGCGATCGAAGGCAAAATCATCAATGACTGTTTTATCAATAAAAATCTCCGGTTCCCCAGTTGAAAAATCTTGTTGTAAAGGAATTTTAACTAAATGCGCCTTGTCGGAATTCGAGGCATATAACACCCCCGAAAAGATTTTTAGACCATTCACTCCGGGCGTGATACTTTCAGCCGTCGATCGCGCTAAAAAAGGATGTTCCAGCCATATCTTTTTCTCTCCTCGACGCGCATCAAATTCCCAAATTGCCCCGCGATAAGAGTCGGCGATCAAATAGCGATCGCCTGTTAATTTAGTCAGTCCATTGAGAAACATTGCCTCGGGCAACGTTGCCAAAACTTCGACATTTCCTCTCGGAGAAACTTGAAGAATATGGGGAATTCCCGTCTCATTCCATCCCGTGACTAAAAGCGTGTCGCGATCGCCCCAAGCTAACCCGGCAATTCTTCCCTTAATTTCTGCGTGAATGGATTGTCTTCCATCGGGATACAAACGAATAATTTTGCCATCGTCGTGACTGGTAATAAACAGCGTACCGCGATCGTCGATCGCGATGCTTTCTAAGAAGGTATTGATGGGAAAACGAGCGATCGAATGAGCGGGTGCTAATTCTTGGGGCGTATTTTCATAGAGTGGGGGCAAATTTTGCGCCCAAGTGCGATCGCAACGATAATTCGCTATTCCGAGAGAGAGTGCTACGGCGATTGTTAAAGCGATCGGTTTCATTGATTCCATTCCTCGATAAATTATTGCAAAGTCCCCCATCCTTAAAAAGCAAAGCATCCTCTAGCTTCCTCCTTACAAAGGGGGACAAGAAGTGAGCGATCGCGATTTGTCCCTCCAGAATTTCTCGGGCTAACCTTGGCGGTGCAATCGGTTCTCGCGACTCAATGAGCATTGTTTTGGTTGCGTCTTGCCTGACTCCTAAAAATATCGTACTGCAAAAGCTGGCTGTTAGGGATTGATGCAGTCCTCTTGATAGACTTTTATATGAGACGGAGACTTTGAATCCTCGGTGGTCGCTGAGCAACGCCGAAGCACGGATCGATAATGAGAGAGTTATTGTAATAACTGCAAGAGCCTTGCCTCCCCCAAAACCCTTCCCATCCCGGCAATCGCCTAAGCGCTAATTCATGAACAAAATCTTAAGAAACAAATCGGGGGAGCGATCGTTGTAGAATTTGTGGACATTTTCGATCGCTAAACTTGATAGGCTGAAAGGATGTATCGTAAATAGTTCGCGCGAAATTTTCGCTCGACCTCATGCAAGGCGATCGCCGTCTGACTTGAACTTCCCTCAACCCTACCCCATCACTAAAATTCGCTTATGCTCTTAACCCAGCCTAAAACTGAAAATACGAGTTTGCAATATTTGCAACCGTCCTCAGAAACCGAAGGCGAGATTTCTCCCAATCAAATGCTTGCCCCCCTAACGGCTCGCGTCAACGAAAGCGATCGCCTAGAAATCGGCGGTTGCGACGTGACGGAATTACTGGCACAATTTGGCTCGCCCCTCTACATCTTAGACGAATACACCCTAAGAACCGCCTGTCGCCAGTACCGGGATGCCTTTATTCGCCATTATCCAGGAGCATCCCAAGTCATTTTTGCATCTAAAGCGTGGAGTTGTCTGGCAGTCTGTGCCGTCATTGCCAGCGAAGGACTGGGATTTGATGTCGTTTCCGGGGGCGAATTATATACCACCCGACAAGCTGGAATTAGCGCCGATCGCATTTATTTTCACGGCAACAATAAGTCTCGCGAAGAGTTGCAATATGCCTACAGCGAGGGCTGTACGATAATGGTAGATAATTGGCTGGAGTTGGAAATGCTGGCAGAAATTGCCACTTCCGAAACCCCGATCGCCATTATGGTGCGCCTGACTCCGGGTATTGAATGCCACACCCACGACTACATTCGTACCGGACACCTCGATAGTAAATTCGGCTTCGATCCCAATCAATTACCCGAAGTCTTTACTTGGATTCGCGATCGCCCCCAACTGAATTTTATCGGCCTGCACGCCCATATCGGTTCGCAAATCTTCGAGCGCCAACCCCATCAAGATTTAGGCGGCGTAATGGTAGAATGGTTGCAAAGCGCAATCGCTGCGGGATTACAAGTCAAAACCTTAAATATTGGTGGCGGTTTGGGCATTCGCTACACCGAAGCCGACGATCCTCCCAGTATCGAAGAATGGGTCGGTGCAGCCTGTCGTGCCGTGGTCAAAGCCTGCGATACTCACAATTTACCCTACCCGAAACTCATGTGCGAACCCGGGCGATCGCTTGTAGGTTCGTCTTGCGTGACGGCTTATACCGTTGGCAGTCGCAAAGAAATTCCCGATCTGCGAACTTATATTGCCGTAGATGGCGGAATGTCGGACAATCCTCGCCCCATTACCTATCAATCCGTTTATCGTGCCGTCCTTGCCAATCGAATGTCCGCTCCCCTCTCGGAAACCATTACCGTTGCCGGGAAACATTGCGAGTCCGGGGATGTGCTCATTAAAGATGCCAAACTTCCCCAAACCCGAGCCGGAGACGTGTTAGTCGTTTTGGGAACGGGAGCGTACAATAACAGCATGGCTTCCAACTACAATCGCATTGCGCGTCCTGCTGCCGCGATCGTCAATGAGGGAGAAGCTAGTTTAATATTAGAACGGGAAACTTATGCGGATTTAATTCGTCAAGACCGATTGCCACAGCGCTTGCGCGAGAGTTAAACCCATCGGGAGGAGAATCCTCTCTCCTCCCTTAAGTTACAAAATCTTCTCCTCTCTATTCACGCTCGAGTCTCAATCCTTAACGATCGATGGGTTTTCTGGTTGACCCGAATGCAATTCCTCCTTGGTTACTCGAAATTATTGATATTGGCCTCGTTCTCCTGCTGACCTATGCTGTTCTCCTCGCGATCGGAGAACGGCGAACGCTTTGGATGGTCAGAGGTCTAATCGTGCTCATGCTGGCGGCTGTCGTGAGTGAAAAACTTCAGCTGCCTCATTTAAGTTTTGTTTTAGAACGGTTAGTTTTAGGGTCGGCGGTGGCAATGGCGGTCGTTTTTCAGTCGGAATTTCGCCAGTTTTTAGAAAAACTCGGGCGGGGCGATATTCTCCACGTTTTTCACACTTCTCACCGTTTCGTACCCGAGCAGGAAAATACCATCGATAAAATTGTCGATGCGATTAAGGAGCTTTCCCAAAACCGCACGGGAGCCCTCATTATGATGGAAACGGGAGACCCGATTGACGAGCGTTTTTTTTCCGTATCGGGGGTGACTTTAGATGCCGAGGTTTCTAAGGAAATCTTGCAAACTATTTTTCAAACCAGTACGCTTTTACATGATGGCGCAGTACACATTCGCGGTTCTCGTATCGTTGCCGCTTCAATTATTTTACCCCTCTCAGAACGAGTTGCTTCCCGTCAATTGGGAACCCGCCATCGGGCAGCAATGGGAATTACAGAACGAGTCGATAATTGTTTGTGTATTGTCGTCTCGGAAGAAACGGGATCGATTTCCCTCGCGGAAGGACGGAGCTTAAATCGACCTTTGACGAGTAGCAAACTGAAGGAATTGCTAGAACTTAAATTCTCGGGTGCTGTAGAACGAGATTCAACGCCCAATATCGGACGTTTGAGTCGGAAATTGGGCGCTCGCGGGCGGGCGTTGTTACAACGCTTGTTTGGAGGTTGAATGTAGGGCTTCAGGAGAGAGGAGTGCGTCGGAGCATGGGGAGAGGGGGGAGAAATATCATTTATTTCTCTTTGTTTGCCCCTCATCTCTCATCCTTTATGTTTGGGGAACGGTTTCTTTCTCTTTTGCTAAGAATTTCTCCAATTCCGTTAAGGCATCAGCATCAACTTTAGTTTGCATGGGGCAGAATTTGGGTCCGCACATAGAGCAGAATTCTGCCGTTTTGTAAATATCGGCAGGAAGAGTTTCATCGTGATATTCTCGAGCGCGATCGGGATCGAGAGATAGTTCGAACTGACGCTCCCAATCGAAGTTATACCGGGCTGCTGAGAGTTCGTCATCGCGATTGCGCGCCCCCGGACGCTGGCGGGCAATATCCGCAGCATGAGCGGCGATTTTATAGGCAATTAAACCATTGCGGACATCTTCGGCATCCGGCAAGCCCAAATGTTCTTTCGGCGTAACATAACAGAGCATTGACGTCCCGTACCAGCCTGCCATTGCGGCGCCGATTGCAGAGGTAATATGGTCGTATCCGGGGGCAATATCCGTGACCAAAGGACCGAGAACGTAGAACGGTGCTTCAGAACATTCTTCCATCTGCTTCGTGACGTTAAACTCGATTTGATCCATTGGCACGTGACCGGGACCTTCGACCATCACCTGTACGTCATGTTCCCACGCCCGACGGGTTAATTGTCCGAGGGTTTTCAATTCTGCTAATTGCGCTTCATCCGATGCGTCGTGGGTGCAACCCGGACGCAGGGAATCTCCCAAACTGAAGGAAACATCGTACTTTTTAAAGATTTGGATAATTTCATCAAAATGGGTGTAGAGGGGATTTTGCTGGTGATGGTGAAGCATCCAGCGAGCGATAATTCCGCCTCCACGAGAAACGATACCCGTAATGCGATCGCGCACCAAAGGTAAATGCTCGATTAAAATGCCCGCATGAATGGTCATGTAGTCCACTCCCTGTTGGGCGTGTTTTTCGATGATATGCAGGAAATCTTCTGGGGTGAGTTTTTCAATGGAACCATGGACGCTTTCCATCGCCTGATAGATGGGTACCGTACCAATGGGTACCGGAGAGGCGTTAATAATTGCCTTGCGTATGGTATCGAGATCCCCGCCTCCCGTCGAGAGATCCATTACCGTATCGGCACCGTATTTCACCGCCAAATTTAACTTGTCCACTTCCTCTTCTAAATTGGAAGAATTGGGAGACGCGCCGATATTTGCATTCACTTTGCATTTGGACGCGATACCAATACACATGGGTTCGAGGTTGGGATGATTGATATTTGCAGGGATAATCATTCGCCCCCGCGCCACTTCTTCTAAAATTAAATCCGGTGGCAGATTTTCCCGCTTGGCAACATGGCGCATTTCTTCCGTGACAATTTCCTGACGGGCATAGTGCATTTGAGTCACGTTGTCTTGACCGCGCCGTTTGGCCACCCATTCTGTACGCATATGGAGTTTCCTCTTAAAAACAGCTTCCCTACGCTGGTGCTAACCAGTCTCAGGTTCTAAGGGTATTTCTCAGCCCGGTATCCGGGCACCCCTAGCTTAAAGAGCTAATTTACCATTTTGAGAACGAAAATTTTTAAATGTTAAGAGTTTTAACTAAATTGCGATCGCCGACTATTCATCTTCAGCGAAATCCGCGTCCTCAAAATCCGCGTCCTCAAAATCTGTTTTGTTGTCGTGCCCTTCAGAAATCGATCGCGAACAAGACCAATGACTCGGTAAGGCAGACGGCCAGCCCAAACGCAAGGCTTCCGGGCAAATGGTCATGACGGTTAACTGACAATCAATGAGTTGAAATCCTTCTTTTTCTGCCTGCTTGAGGCTTTGTTTTAAGATCGAATCATTATTGAATTCAATAGTTTTGTTGCATTGAATGCACACCATATGGTGATGGTGATGGGGATAGGGTTGATTGAGTTCGTAATGTTTGTGACCCTCTGCCAGTTCCAATTCTCTTAAAATTCCCATCCGCGCCATGAGCTTGACACTGCGATAAATCGTAGAGAGGCTGATGGATTCGCCGCGCTGCTCTAAAACTTGAAACAGTTCTTCTGCACTTAAGTGGTTTCCTCGGGGTAAATTTTGGAAAACATGCAGGATTTTTTCCCGTTGTGGGGTTAAACGCCAACCTCGAGAGTTGAGTTCGGCTTTGAGGGTCTTGGCGGTGTAGGGCAACATGATTCTCAGAAAGAGCGACCTATTGAAAATAATAGGCCGTTTTCCTCGACATTTTCAACTATTTTTTCTAATTGAGAATGTTTATTATTTAGTAATAGGTAACGGACAATAGAGCAATAGACAATCGACAATAGGAAGCAGAGGAATCGGGAAAAATAAATCGAAAAGTGGAGACAAGGAAGAGATATCTCTTCCTCATTATCGATCGCTTTTCCATTTAAAGCGGAGCCACTTCAATTTCAACGATTGCGGTGACTTCGGCATGCAGTTTGAGTTCGACTTGATAGCTGCCCAGTTTGCGAATATCGGGAATGTCAATATCGCGCTTATCCACATCTTGACCGGCTCTTTCCTTGATCGCATCGGCAACATCTTGTGATGTAACCGTTCCAAAAATGGCTTTTTCTTCTCCCGCTTGCTTGCGAATAATCAAGCGACCCACGGTTGCAAGGGCTGTTTTGCGAGCTTCGGCTTGGCGTTTGATTTCCAGTAGGCGCTGGCGTTCTTTCTCTCTTCTTTGTTCCACCATTTTAATGATGCCTGGGGTAGCGCGCACGGCCAATCCTTGAGGAACGAGGTAATTGCGGGCGTATCCGGGGGCAACATCGACGACATCGCCATTTTTGCCGAGTTTGCTGACATCTCGATTTAAAACGACTTGTACGCGTTTGGACATAATTCTCCGTAAATCTAAAAGTTTGTCTGGAATTTGGTCGCAATCTTCTATGGTACAATGCGGTCGCGCTTTTTCTACACTTTTTTAAAATAAATCTTTCTTTCCGCGCAGGCGAGCAAAAGTTCTGACTTCGTCTTGCGTTCCCATGGCTTTTTGAATTTCCGGGTTATCCCAGCGCAAGAAGGGATTCGTCCGTTTTTCGCTGCCGATCGCGGCGGGAATGGTGGGTTCTTGGCGCGATCGCAGGGCTTTAACTTCGGCGTGACGTGCCTGTAAGTCGGGGTTATTCGGATCGACGGTGAGGGCAAATTTCAGATTGTTGAGGGTATATTCGTGAGCACACCAAATGCGGGTCTCGTCAGGCAAATTTCGCAGTTTTCCGAGGGAATTGACCATTTGAGCGGGGGTTCCTTCAAATAAGCGTCCGCAACCGCCGGAAAATAAGGTATCGCCGCAAAATAGTTCTCCTGTTTCACCAGTTTTACAGGGCGGGAAATAATAGGCAATGTGAGCGCGAGTATGTCCGGGAACAAAAAATACCTCTCCTTGGCGATCGCCAAATCCCACGCGATCGCCTTCTTTTAAAAATACCTGCTGTCCGGGGAGGCGACCCCGATCCTCGGCACCCCCATAAACGACCAGATCGGAAAAATGGTGCAAAAGTTCTTGATTGCCGCCAATATGATCCCCGTGGTGATGGGTGTTAAAAATGGCTACGAGTCTGGCATTGAGGATATTTAACCGTTGTAACACGGGAGGGGCGAGGGCGGGATCGACAACGGCAGCAATATTTTGAGTTGCGTCGTAGAGTAAGAAAATATAGTTGTCAGCGAGGACGGGAAGGCGAATCACTTGCATGGGAGAAAAATATTCTTTACTGTAGAGAATATTGTCATTTTAAGTAAAAACGCATGGGTATTGCATAATGTCCGAAAAAAATGGTCAACTTCCCCTCAAACAAATTCTGAAAAACGGTCGTTTGACGCGGCGAGAACATTTTCAATTAGTGAGCTTTTTTTTGTCGGATGCAACAGTTAGCGATCGCGATCGCAAGCAAATCAATCAAATTTTCGATCGCGTGCAAATGGGCAAAATCCACTCCATCGAAGGAGAATGAATTTAAGTTTATAGAATGCGATCGCATCTCTTCGAAATTTTTCTATGAAGTCGAGCGATCGCAATTGTCGGATTATAGAAGTCAATTCGCAACCGACTTTCAGTTTCTTGGTGTTCGTTGGTGAACTACCGCTCATCATCCTACGGATAGATGAGCGGCTTCGGAATTCATCAGGGATTGCTGTCCATCAATTGAATTGATGGCAAGTCTCACATCCCCTCCCTCCGCAGAAGCGCTGATTCCCAACGCCCGTAAAAGTCACAGGGGTTTAGGGGGAATATAAATTGAAAAAAATGGAGCTAAGCGGATTCGAACCGCTGACCCCCTCAATGCCATTGAGGTGCTCTACCAACTGAGCTATAACCCCGTAAGTTTAATTAAAGTCCGTCCATCAATATCTCATAAAATGTTTGCTTTTGTCAACCCCTTCAAGCAAAATTTAATTTTTAATACAGAAATTATGAGAAAATCGTTTCTCGGCTAAACCTTCCTCAATCAAAAATTTAACCCATCTGAGCCAAAGAACTCATACAGTGGTTCATTAAAAAGTAAACAACCATTAACGCGCCAGCAGAAAGGGAGACCAACAGACCCGCCAACAGCAAAGAAAATTCGCGCTTGTGAAAAGATTCCTGCATCAAATGGAGCGACCATGCCACCAGCGCTACATCAAAGATTAAAATAGGAATCAACATAATCTTACAATTTGTAAACTTTTCTCTATTCTAATACACAATTTTCTCAGAGATACAGGAAATCTGGTAAAAAAATGTAGGCAATATTACGGATTGCGGATCGGGATGTGCTGTTGTTGTAAAAATTCTTTAATTTCTGAGATTGAGAGTTGCCCGTAATGCAGTAGGGAAGCCAAGAGCGCTGCTTCTGCTTTCCCTTCGTCAAAGGCTTCGTAAATGTGCTGCACCGTCCCCGCACCCCCCGAAGCAATCACTGGAATTTCCACCGCATCCGCGATCGCCCGAGTCAGCGCTAAGTCATACCCAGCTTGAGTTCCATCCGCATCCATACTGGTCACGAGTAGTTCTCCCGCACCCCGTTGCGCCACCTCCTTCGCCCAAGCAAGGGCATCGAGTCCGGTATTTTCTCGCCCTCCCCGCACGTAAACATCCCAGCCTGAATCCTCAGAACCCGCTCTGCGCCTTGCATCTATGGCGACGACAATACACTGATTGCCAAAGCGATCGCTCGCCGCGTTAATAAAATCCGGATTCCTGACAGCAGCCGAATTTATGCTCACTTTATCGGCCCCCGCTCTTAACAATTTTTTAATATTTTCTAAGGAATCGATACCGCCGCCGACAGTTAGAGGGATGAACACTTGTTCTGCGGTACGATAAACGACATCGAAGATAATACTTCTCTCTTCGTGGGTGGCCGTGATATCGAGAAAGACCAACTCATCAGCACCGGCTGCATTGTAAGCACGGGCCAATTCTACCGGATCTCCTGCATCTTGGAGATCGACAAAATTAACCCCTTTCACGACTCGTCCGGCTTTAACGTCCAAACACGGTAAAATTCTTTTCGCTAACATTTTTTCAACTATCAACTATCAACTATCAATTATCAATTATCAATTATCAATTCTATGGCAATTAAACGATCTGACAATGGGCCGGAGCCTCAAGGCGATCGCGGCCAAGGAAAAAAGCGACGCAAGAAAAAAGAAAATTCCGATGAAGAAAGTTTACTCCTTGCTACGGCTGGCATTGAGGAGACAACAAGCAGTGAAGAAACTATCCGACCTCGCTCCCTCAAAGATTATATCGGTCAAAAGGACTTGAAGGAAGTTTTGCAAATCTCCATTCAAGCGGCAAAATCTCGCGGAGAGGCACTGGATCACATTCTCCTCTACGGTCCTCCCGGTTTGGGAAAAACCACCATGTCTCTCATTTTGGCCTCGGAAATGGGGGTAAACTGCAAAATTACCGCCGCACCCGCTTTAGAGCGACCTCGAGATATTACCGGATTGCTGGTGAATCTCAAACCTGGAGATGTCCTCTTTATCGACGAAATTCATCGCCTCAACCGCGTCACCGAAGAACTTCTTTATCCAGCCATGGAAGACGGTCGCTTGGATATTACCATCGGTAAGGGACAAACAGCACGTACTCGCAGCATTCCCTTACCGCAATTTACCTTAATTGGCGCGACGACTAATGTAGGCTCTTTAACTTCTCCTTTGCGCGATCGCTTCGGTCTCATTCAACGACTGCGTTTTTATGAAGTGGACGAACTGACGGAAATCGTACGGCGCAGTGCCAATTTATTACAAATGTCCCTAGTTTTAGAAGGTGCCGAAGAAATCGCACGGCGATCGCGCGGCACTCCTCGCATCGCTAATCGCCTGTTGCGTCGGGTGCGGGACTACGCGCAAGTGAAAGGCAAACCGGAAATCGATCGCAACTTGGCAGGAGAAGCCATGGATCGCTACAATGTCGATCCGAAGGGTTTAGATTGGACGGATCGCCTTGTTTTAAGCGCTATTATCGAACAATTTCGCGGCGGTCCGGTGGGTTTAGAAGCTGTTGCCGCTGCAACGGGAGAAGACTCTAAAACCATTGAAGAAGTTTACGAACCCTATTTGTTACAAATTGGCTTTATCAACCGCACCGCAAGGGGACGAATTGCCACAGAAGCTGCTTATAAGCATTTGGGATTTTCCGGGGGTTAAACGGGGTGTTCGGAGCAGACAAAAAGGAGAGCGGTTACTCGCTCTCCTCATGGTATTTTCTTTAATATTTAGCGCTATTGGCAAAATTAACGTCTCATGCCTTTAGCCATTTTCAGAAAATCGACGCTGCCGGAAGATTGAACGGGACGAGAAGGAGTGGTTTTAGGTGCTGTGGGAGCGCTCGCCTTGGGTTCGGATGCAGGTGCAGGAGAAAAACCCGAGCGCGCATCCATCACTTTTTCTTCCATAGCATTAACCTGCTTGGTCACGGAAAAAGAACCGCCATTCGCAACGTTACCGGGAAAAGTACGAGTAACGGTGTTGGGCTGGCGCATATATTCAATATCGCCAAGGGTTTTCGCTTCATCGGGCTCGAGGAAGAAGTCTGCCATCGTTAAATCTCCTTTTCTTAAAAACTTTATTGAATTATATTACGAATATTATCAAAATTTATCAAAAAAATTAGCAAAAGTTAAGAAATTTTGCGGAGATGTTGCGAAAAAACGAAAAATGGCGCGATCGCGACCTCTTCCGACTCGCTTCGCTGCTATTCCCGATCCAGCCAATCTTCGGTTAATCTAGAGGGGAAGACCCCTCACCCCCTCTCTTTCATGCTGGAACTGGAACAAAAACTGGGTTTGTATCAAGTCTTTTTGAATCTTTATGAGAACGATCGCGGTTTGCTCGAGGAAATTCTCCAATTGGAGAATGCCAGCGATCGTGCTCTGACTCGCTCTCGGGGAAAATATAAATATATCATGGGGGTCGTCGAAGAGAAACGTGCTTACCTAATCGCGAACTTATTGGATTCTCAAAGCCAAAAAATCTTTCAACCCCAAAATATTTGGACCATCGGACGGGGTAAAAAAGCCGGAATTTCTCTGGCAGACGATCGCCTCTCCCGCAATCATGCCGCCATTGAATACGTTGGCGATCGCGGTTTTTACATCCAAGATCTCAATAGCACGAACGGAACTTACGTCAACCAAGAACCCATCGGCAGCGATCGTCTTCTGTTACAAGAAGGCGATCGGGTGCGCTTGGGAAGTCTTGTTTTTTATTTTTCCTCCTGTCTGGAATCCCGACAACTGGCCAATATTCCCAAAAATGTTGCCAGTCTCTTAAATAAGAATAAGCCCCTTGCCTTTTCCCCAGAACTTGCCGAACCCTTGGAACAAAAAACCCATTTTTTTCTCAGCGAAGAAGAGCGAACTCAGAGCGAGAATTTACTCGAGATCGACTCCAATCGACAATCAGACATTCTCGATCGCTTCTTCAACCAACAGCACCATCAATTTTAGAAATTCCACAAAACGCTAAAATATAATCCATCATCTTGAGCATTCGTTTGGCGATCGCTTAAATTCATCAATGGATAAGCCAAATCGAGCCGGATGTTCAACCCCGGCACGGCTTCCCAAATCAAGCCTACCCCAACTCCAGCAATAAACGTTTGCTCGGGAACGGGTTGGGGGTTGGGGTTATCGGGATTATTCCACACCCAACCGAGATCGAAAAAGGGAGCGACAATAAATGTAGGATTCCCTGCCTCATTCCTAACCAAAGTGATGCGATCCTCAATGGAAAAACGCAAGCCATTATCGCCAAAGCGAGCATTTTGGCGATAACCTCGCACGGATTGACCGCCACCGACAACAAACTGTTGCGAAGATAATAAGGGTTCTGTAGACAACTGCAAATCGGCAGAAATAATCAAAAAATTGTTTTCATTAATCACTTGAACGCGCTGTGCTTGCAACAACCAGCTTAAAAAGCGACTATCGGGAATCGGGTCAGCGTTTATCGTTGCGTCCAAAAGTCCCGTTCCCCAGCTAACTTGAGAGCGAAATGCCCAAGCCCCAGCAGTATCGCGGCGAATGTAATCTTGTCCGAATTTAAAAATACTGGTGGTTGTCGTGCCGTCGGCTTCCGGACCGAAACCGAAGGGAGTCCCCCCCAAAAAAGTAAAAGTTTGCCCGGTTTGGTAGGCAAAACCCGCAGAAAGGGCAAATTCTTGCCGAGGGGTTTTAACGAGGGGCTGGCGAAAACTAATTTCGTAAAGTGCGGAATTACCGCGAATATCGAGGGCGCTGAATTGTTCTTGAACGACATTATTGCGGTTGAGAGACGTTCTCAAAGTTAGCGTCCCATCCATGGCGTTTAACGGCACGCTGTAGCTGAAATTAAACGTATCGGATCCCCCCCGGGTGGTACGGGTGTAGCCCGCAGAAACGCTATCGCCGATCCCCGTCACATTCAGCCAACCCGCATTTAATCCAAAACGTTCGGAACCGACGCTGGGAGGGGAATAGTTATCGGAACTGCCACTGGCACGGAAAGGATTGGCTTCGGTAACGCGGACGATTAAAATGCTCTGTACGGGAGTGCTGCCGGTTCGCAAGCTGGCTTCTATATTGTCAATGAGGGGATTTGCCCGCAACAAGCGCAGTTGGTCTTCTAATTTGCCCGTATTTAAAGGCGCGCCGGCTCCCAAGCGCACGCGATCGCGCACGTAAGCTGCCCTTAAACGCCGCACCCCTTCTACCTCAATTTTTTCAATGCTTCCCTCGAGAATGCGAAGGGCAATATCGCCACTGGCAAAAGAATTGGTATCGAGAACGGCGCGAGAGGTAATATACCCCAATTCCAAATAGCGTTCGGTAATGCTATCGGCAAGAGTTTGCAAGGATTCCTCACTAACACTACGATTGAGATAGGATTGGATGAGGGGAGAAAAATCTTCCTCAGTAAAAAGGGTTCCACCTTGAATAACAATGGCGTTCACTTTGATATCTCCCGCTTCGGGTTCGGGAATGGGAGAGGGTGTTGACGGCGTTTCCGGTTCTACGGGTTCTTCGGGTTCTTCTGGCTCGAAAGGTTCTATGGGTTCGATGGGTTCTGGCGGTTCGGGAATTTGAGCGAGTGGAATTCTCTCTACTGAGTGGAATTCCAAGGAATTTTCCCGGTCGGGCGAGAAAAATGAGCGATCGCTTGGGAGAGTTGCGAGGGAATGAGTTGCAAGAAGGATCGGCAAGGTTACATCTTCTCGTTTGAGAAGCGGTTTTGCGGTGTTATCGATGGAGGAGCTTTCAAGGCGATCGCCTCGAGGAAAAGAGATAGTCTCTTCCTCCACGAGGGGGCGTTCCGTTTTATTATCGGCAAGCAAGGGGCGAGAGAGAGCAAGATCGCGATGGAAGAGAGAGATTAAATTTTCATCGGAAAATTGAAAATTTTCGTCGGGTTTGCTGCGAGGTACATCCATCTCCTTGGCCTCGGCAGACGACAATGGAGAAGGGATAAATGTCTCTGGGACAAGGGGTTCGGCAATTTTTCGTTTTTCAGATTGGAGAAAGCGAGCTTCCTGTTTCGGCCAGTCTCGAATGAGTTGAGTGTGGGGTTTTGGGTTCGACTGTTCTCGGAATTGGAACGCAAGGGAACGCTCGCTTGCAATCGTTTCCTCCATCCAAGGTACGGCAAGGCTTTCTGAAACTGTCAAAGTCCAAATGCTCGAAATACAGAGCAATAGCAAGGAAGGGTTGAGATAGGTTGAGGGATTTTGTTTCAAAAATGCCTTTAGCAGGGGCTGCATGCTTCTTCTTGGCTCCAATCTGAACGACTACTATAATCGCCTATCTTTGTTCTAACAGCTAGATTGCAGCCGCATCCGGATCGTTTCAACAATAACTGATGCCGATCCGCTTGCTGGCTTCACTTTGCACCTGTCAGAGGTAATTGCGTTTGCTCGATCGCGGTAAAATCCTTTAAGGAAATTTTGGCAACGCGGGCATGGTCCTCGCTTTGATAAAAAATTATCAGAGTTTCGCGATCGAGGAGCTGGTGACCTAAGATTTTTTCGACATCTGTTAAGATTTCGCGATATTCTCCTCCATTGGGTTGACTCAGGGCAACGGTTAAGCGATCGCGAGGACTCAAGCGTTTATCGCCATCGCTATCTTTTTGCACCAGAGAATATAAAATGGCGAGAACGGGTTGGGTTTGGGGGTTTGGGGAAGACTCGACCAGATGGCGATCGCTAACAATTAAATAGTCATAGTGGGGAAATAACCAGTTTTGTTCTCCCGTTTCGCTATCGAAAAAGAGAAAATTGCGGGTCGATTCCGTTGATTTGGTATAGGAAGGGCGATCGTACGATTGATAAGACGACAAAGGCAGGAGAAGATAGGGCGTTCCGCCGATTTCGCGAAGTTCTCCAAACTGTAATTCTTCTTCAATTTCGCTCTCTTCATCGATATTGACGATACTGCCCACCTGTCGCTCTCGGGTGACATCTCGGAGAATGCTGAGGGCAGTAAATCCGAGGACGGCGATCGCCAACAAACCCGCTCCAGCAATAACAACGGCATTAAATCGCCAAAGCAAACAAAAAATTTTGTTCTCTTCCATTGATAATTAATAGTTGGTCATTGGTCATTGAAATATCCGAACTTCCCATGATTAGATAACGCGAATATATTGCCCGGACTGAATTACATATCCCTGAAATTAAAGCCAAAATCGACACGGGGGCGCGCTCGTCTGCCCTGCACGCCTTTAAGATTGCCGAATTCGAACGAGACGGAAAAACAATAGTGAGTTTCAACCTTTGTCCCGACCGGCGAGATAGCGATCGCGCTGTCATCGCCAACACCCTGTTATCGAATCGCCGCAGCATCCGCAGTTCGAGCAGTGAGTCCCAATTGCGCCCGGTCATTCAAACTGTAGTAGAATTAGGCGGGCAGCGATGGGCGATCGAATTAACCCTCACCAATTGCAGTGAAATGGGTTTAGGATGCTCTTGAGACGAGAAGCAATCAGGGGGCGCTTTCTTGTAGATGCGGGCAATTCTTGCCTTCAAAATCCCCAAAAAGCAAGCCAAGCCGATATTGATGAAAAATAACCCATATGAAGATTGCTATTTTATCTCAAGATGCCAAGTTGTATTCTACCAAGCGCTTGCAAGAAGCGGGTGAAGAACAGGGGCACAAAGTACGGGTCGTCAACTACTTGCGCTGTTATATGAATATTACCTCTCATAAACCGACAGTCGTTTATAACGGCCGGCCTCTAGAAGCCTTTGACGCCGTTATTCCTCGTATCGGTGCATCGAGAACGTTTTACGGAACGGCAGTGGTGCGTCAGTTTGAAGTGATGGGAGTGTTTAGTGCCAACGAATCTCAAGCCATTTCGCGATCGCGAGACAAGTTGTGCTGCTTGCAAATTTTAGCGCGAGATGGCATTGGATTGCCCGTGACGGGGTTTGCCCACGCCACTCAAGATATTGACGGATTGATTGAAACCGTAGGAGGCGCCCCTTTGGTCATTAAACTTTTAGAAGGAACCCAAGGGATCGGCGTGGTGCTGGCCGAAACCCGACAAGCCGCAAAATCAGCGATCGAAGCCTTTCGATGTTTGGATGCCAATATTTTAGTTCAAGAATTCATCAAAGAAGCCAAAGGGGCAGATCTGCGCTGTTTGGTGGTGGGAGGAAAGGTCATTGCAGCCATAAAGCGGCAGGGTGCAGAAGGAGAGTTTCGCTCTAATTTACACCGGGGTGGAACGGCAAAAACGATTAAATTAACCCCAGAAGAGCGCAGTACCGCCGTGCGATCGGCAAAAGCAATGGGATTGCGGGTTGCGGGGGTAGATCTACTGCGATCGGATCGCGGACCCGTGGCGATCGAGGTGAATTCTTCCCCGGGTTTAGAAGGGATCGAGCAAGCAACGGGGATTGATGTTGCGGGGAAAATTATTGAATTTGTGGCCAAAAATGCCGTTTCTTCTGGGAAAAACCGCGATCGCATCCCCTATTAACAATTATCAATTATCAATTAAGTTGGATACCGATTATCGTCAGGCTTTTACCTTTGTTCCCGAAAAACGCCAGCGTATTGAGATTCCCGTGGCGCGACTACCGACGCAAACATTACTTTCCCTACCGGTTACGGTGATTCACGGTCGGGAAGCTGGGGCGATTTTATGGTTGAGTGCGGCAATTCACGGAGATGAATTAAATGGAGTCGAGATCGTGCGTCAAGTCGTGGGACATATTCGCCCCGAAAATTTGTCCGGTACTTTAATTACTGTTCCAATTGTGAATATTTTTGGCTTTTTGCAACAATCTCGCTATCTTCCCGATCGCCGCGACCTCAATCGCTGTTTTCCCGGTTCTCCCAAAGGCTCTCTCGCCTCTCGCCTAGCCCATTTATTCATGGAAGAAATTGTCAATCGCAGCACCCACGGCATCGATCTGCATACGGCTTCCGACGGTCGCACCAATTTACCCCAAATTCGCGCCAATTTAGAGCACGAGGAAACTTATCGCTTTGCCAGAGAGTTTGGCGCGCCGGTCATGATGCACTCGAATACGCGAGATGGCTCCTTGCGAGAAGCTGCCGGACAAAAAGGAATCCCCGTATTGCTCTACGAAGCAGGAGAAGCCTTGCGTTTCGATCGCAATGCCATTCGCATCGGTGTAGAAGGGGTATTCCGCGTTATGGCAGCTTTGGAAATGTTGAGTCCTATCGCGATCGACCCCGTATCGGAATCAGTAGAGGTTCATTCTTCTAAATGGGTGCGTGCCTCCAGAAGCGGAATTTTGCGCCTATCGATCGCTTTGGGAGAAAAAGTGGAAAAATGGCAGGCGATCGGGACGATTTTTGATGCTTTTGGAGAAAAAACCGTTTCCGTTCGCGCCAATTTAACGGGTTTGGTCATCGGTTACGCCCAAAATCCTTTAGTCAATCAAGGGGATGCGATCGTGCATATCGCCATGCTGCGATAATTATGACTTGTTCTTCGATAAAGGCAGCTCGATAATAAATTCCGTTCCCTCACCGAGAGAAGAAGTGTAAGAGAGATGACCGCCATGTTTTTCGACAATAATTTGATAGCTAATCGACATCCCCAAACCCGTTCCTTTGCCGATCGCTTTGGTGGTAAAAAAGGGATCGAAAATTCGATTGTTTGTATCTTTTGGGATACCCATCCCGTTATCGCGAATCCGAATATTGACTAAAGATTCTGCTCGATCGAGTTCTGTCATAATGGAGATCGTGCCGGGATTTGTTTGTCGTTCTTCTCGGGTTCGTTGCTTGTTTCGCTCTTCTATAGCATCGATCGCATTGCTGAGAATATTCATGAAGACCTGATTGAGTTGTCCGGCATAGCAATCAATGCGAGGCAGGCGATCGTAATTTTTAACGATTTGAATGGCGGGAGAGTCTGGAGTTTTCTTGAGGCGATGTTGCAGAATAGTTAAAGTGCTATCGATTCCTTCATGAATATCTGCATCTTTAAATTCGGCTTCGTCCAAGCGGGAAAACGTTCGCAAAGAAAGCACGATTTCGCGAATTCGTCTCGCCCCTTCTTTCATCGAATTTACCACTTTGGGCAAATCTTCCTGTAAGAAATCAACTTCTAATTCTTCTAATTGTTCTACTGATTCCGGATCGAGATCGGTACAGTGTTGGCGATAAAGATCCAAGGCAACTAATACATCTCTTACATAGTCTTCAACAGGAGTCAAATTTCCGTGAATAAAATTAACAGGGTTATTGATTTCATGAGCGACCCCAGCAACCAATTGTCCCAAAGCTGACATTTTTTCACTTTGAATCAAGCGCCCTTGAGCACGTTGTAATTCTCGCAGGGTATTTTCCAAATCTCGGGTCTGTTGTTCGAGTTTGAGTTCGGCTTCCTTGCGATCGCTAATATCGAGGATAACCCCTTCCCATAAGGTTGCGTTATCAGGCAGCCGTTTTGTGTGAGATATGGCCTGAATCCACTTAATTTTTTGGGAAGACGTGACGATCCTGCCCTCCCAATTGAACCGATTTAAGGTTTGCGCCGATTCAAGCATTTTCGCCTGCAAGCCCTCGAGTTCGTCCGGATGCGCCATGGAAAGACCGTCAAGGCGATCGGGTTCGACTTCAAAAATATCGCGACTTCTCGTCGA
Source organism: Cyanobacteria bacterium SBLK (assembly GCA_017746715.1). Taxonomy (GTDB): domain Bacteria; phylum Cyanobacteriota; class Cyanobacteriia; order Cyanobacteriales; family Spirulinaceae; genus CCY15215. Next base: position 45,484 of record JAGHZQ010000053.1, on the reverse strand, counting down.
AGCGTAAACAAAATCATGAGAACCGTCGGGATCGAAGCGATACTGAAAAATCATCCCCGGAATATTGTCCACTAATTTTTGATAGCGTTCTTGACTTTCTTTGAGTTCTCGAGTTCGCTTTTCCACGCGAGATTCTAATTCTTGATTGGCTTGTTTGAGTGCCTTTTCTGCTTGCTTGCGATCGCTGATATCGTGCATGGCAACCACTGCCCCCAATTTCTCCCCGCGAGAATCGCAGATGGGCTGTCCGCTTGCCAAGATCGCCCGCATTTCGCCTTGTTTGGGAGCGATGACCATTTCCGCATCTCGCAGTTTTTCCCCCTGAAATGCCCGAAATAAAGGAATTTCATCCGTTGACATCAAGGTTTTGCCATCCGCTTGATAAAGATCGAAATACTCTGCCCATTGTTCTGGCGGTAAGGTTTGGGAGGGGAGTCCGTGGAATTCTCGCGTGGCGCGATTGAAGAGGGTTAAAATTCCGTTTTCGTTGCAAGCCACAATGCCATCGGATAAGTTTTCTAATAAAGCCTTTAAAAATTCTCGCTCTTTCTGCAAAGATTGCTCGATCTCCATCTTCCGATCGATCTGTTCGGCGAGTTGGCGATTGGCTTCCTCGAGTTGGGCGGCACTGGGAATGGCCAAAACTTTCGGAATGAGGGGAATTAAGGCGATCGCAGTCGTCACCGAAACAATAGCAGTGACGGCTTTAATTGCCCCCGATAGCCAATAGTTGGGATGCCATAACGTCCAGACTCCCATAACATGGGTTGTGCCACAGGAGAGAATGAACGCACCAAACATAAAAAATACCCAATTAAAGGGAATATCTTCGCGTTTGTTCACTAAATATACTAAAATAATGGGAATCGCGGCATAAGCTAAAGCAATAAGAGAATCTGAGAAAATGTGCAATCTGACTAAATTTGTTTGCCACAAATAACAATGCCCGTGAGGAATAAAAGCAAGCATTATGTTTTCAATTATTAACTATCAATAATTAATTATGCCTCGCCGATCTGGAATGTGTTATGGTTTAAGTCACACCCAAGGGATGCAGGCTTTGAAAACAAGCGATCGCGTTTTGACCCAAGATTACGATCTGTAGATCGACCAATTGTCTTTTGACATTCGCAGATATTCTCTCCCAAACTACGTTCTAAGCTAATTTGGGTAAACGATGGTAACAACGAGAATATGTGCTTTAGGATTGAGTTCTTCTCTCATGTTGGGAATGGCTGCACTTGATGTTGCTGCCGTCGAAATTTTGGAAACTCTTGACTCTTATACGCTGGAAAACAATGCTCTAGAACAGATTAATTCTGTTTCGCAATTTCGAGATGTTTTCCCCGGGGATTGGGCTTTTGAGGCACTGCGAAATCTGAGCGATCGCTACAATTGCATTGTCGGCTATCCCAATGGCACCTATCGGGGCGATCGGACGATGAGTCGCTATGAATTTGCGGCGGGATTAAATGCTTGTTTGGGTCAGATCGAGCGCTTATTGCAAGACAATAACTTCGCCTTTCGCGAGGATCTCGAAATCCTGACCCGCTTGATGGATGAATTTGCTGAGGAACTTGCGGTTTTGGGAACGCGAGTCGATGGCCTTGAAGGTCGCGTTGCCTTTCTAGAAGATCATCAGTTTTCCACCACGACCAAACTGCGCGGCGAGGTTATGTTTGCGGCCAGTGGCGTATTCGGCAACGAAAAAGCCGATGGGAGTGGCGACGCAATCGATAGCAATATTGTTTTTAACGACCGAGTGCGCCTCAATTTCGATACCAGTTTTACAGGTCGGGACTTGTTGCGGGTGCGTTTGGATGCTCTCAATCCGGTGCCTTTTGCCATACCCGTGACGGGGACGAATATGACTCGTTTAGCTGCCCAACGCAACAATAACAACGATTTCGATATTGGCAAACTTTTTTATCGCGTCCCGATCTCGAAAAAGTTTCGCCTTCACCTTGACGCGACTGGCGGCCGTTATAATTTTAATGTCGATAACTTCAATCGCTTTTTTGCCAATGGATTCACTGGTTCGATTTCTCGGTTCGGACGGTTCAACCCCATTTACATCCAAGGTGCCGGAGGCGGTGGCGTTACGGGAAATTATAAATTTAGCGATTCTCTCAGTTTTTCCCTCGGATATTTAGCCAGAAATGCCAGTGATGCCGAAGATGGCCTTTTTAATGGCTCTTATGCTGCTCTCGCGCAATTGGACATTGCCCCGAGCGATCGCTTTCGTTTGGGATTAACCTACGTCCGCGCTTATTATCCGGCGGGGGAGGCTTTTGTATCGGGAGTCACCGGAACTCGCTTGGCCAATGCTCCTTTTGGTACGTTACCTACCTCGGCGGATCATTTCGGTTTTCAATCCAGCTTTCGCGTCAGTCCGGATTTTACCCTGTCCGGTTGGGCGGGACTGACTCGCGCCCGCGCCGAAACAAGCGGGACGAGCTTTGGGGGGACCAGTGTCAATCAGAGCGATCGCGCGACTATTTTTAACTGGGCGATTTCTCTGGCGTTTCCCGATGTTGGCAAGGAGAATAGTTTGTTGGGATTTGTTATCGGAAATCCGCCGCGCGTGACCGATAATGATAGCGGTCTGACCAACAGCGATACATCTTGGCATCTAGAAGCATTCTATCGCTATCCTCTGACGGATAATATCAGTATTAATCCCGGTTTTTTGGTGGTTCTCAATCCCGAAGGCAGTAGCGATAATGACCCGATTTATGTGGGAACGATTCGCACTGTTTTTCGGTTTTAATCGATTGCACGAACGCCCGAACACCTGTAGGGACGTAGTATGCTATGTCCCTACAGACGGGATGGGAAAACATCCCATGCAATACGGATTTAATCTTACCCATAATAAAATCCAGAGTCGGGTAATTCGCCGCCGAAGAGTTTAGGATTTTGTTCGAGCAGACGGGAAAACCAAAACTCTAACTCTTCTTTTGCGTCAACGGCTGCCACCATTTCCAAGGGCGTTCTTGCCAAAGAACGCTCGATAACTTTAGGTTTCAATCCCAAGTATTTTGCTCCTAATTCTCCGGCTTCTGAGGGATTTTCTTGAACCCAAGACACCGCCGTGTTTAGGGTCTCTTGCACGAGAGCGATCGCGTCTGGATGCTCGTCAATGAGGGAAGCCAGCGCCAAAGTTCCCGCTTGAGGAATGCGCGATTCTTTGCCCGTTGCTTTCCCCCATTCCTGTTGCAAATTGAGGACTAATTGCACCGGCATTCCTTGGGTTTCTCCTTGAATTTCTGCCCCCGAACTTGCGGGTTCTGAGAGTAGGGCAATATCTCCTCGTCCTGCGAATAAAAGTTGAATGGCTTGGGCAAAATCCGTTGTATATTGAATGTCTAAATCTTGCTCTGGATCTAAACCATTTTCCCCGGCAAGATAGAAGAAATACTGTGAAGGCAATCCGCCTCGGAAGGGAATTAAAATCTTTTTCCCCGGTAAATCTTCCCAACTACTAATGGTTTCATCGGCACTCCAAAGATTCAAAATTCCCCAAACCAAAACATTGAGCAATTTAATCGGTACGTCTCGCTGATAGAGATTGGCGGCGAGGGTGGTGGGAGTCGCCGAGATTTGCAATTGACCCGATACGGCATCGGCGCGGAGTTGGTCGTGAGTTTTCCAAAGACGAAAATCGACTTCTTCGGCTAAGGCTTGTAAATCGGGTTGTTCTGATAAGTATGCTAGCAAGACAGTGATGGTAATGGGAGAACCTCCGATACTTAACTTTTCCATCGCCTGCTTTTGAGATGAAGAGTCAACTTGCCCATTACATCCCCACAGCGGAGACGTTAGGGTTAACCCGGTAGTTGCGGCAAGGAATTGTAAAAAGCGACGGCGTTTGGGAAGCATGATTAAGACCTCATAAATTCTGAAGGAGAAGACATATTTTGCAAGCCGAAGCATTGGCTCACTTGAGGGATACTCAGGAGTTGGGACACTTCGCGATAAATATAGGCTTCGTCGCGATCGCCCGTCGATCGCGATGCTTGCCATTGATGGACGATCCGACTGGGGGACGGGGAAAGGACAAGGAGGCGATCGCCCAACCGGACGGCTTCAGCAAGATCGTGGGACACCAGACAAGCTGCGAGGCCGCGATCGCGCAATAACTGCAACATCAGAGCCTGAAACTCCCGCCGTCTACCCACATCTAAGCCGTGGAAGGGTTCGTCGAGGAGCAGTAGATCCGGCTCGATCGCAAGGGCGCGGCCTAATGCGACCCTTTGCCGCATCCCCCCACTGAGTTGATGGGGATAGTAGTGAAGGACTGATTCCAAACCCAACTGCTTCCCTAGGGATCGTGCCGCGCGATCGCGTTCTGATTTGCCAATGCCTCGGGCTTTAAGTCCGAAAGCAAGGTTCTCGCGGGCAGTTTGCCACGGAAGGAGTCGGGGGTCTTGGAAAACGTAGCCCGTGCGAGAAAAGCCATTGGCGATCGTCCCGACCTTCGGGGAGACTAAACCTGCCGCCATTCTCAAGAGTGTCGTTTTGCCGCAACCGGACGGTCCTGTCAAACAGAGAATTTGTCCGAGTTTTAAAGTGAAGGAAATGCCGTCGAGAATGAGGCGGCGGTTGTATTGGTGAGCAATGCGATCGAGAATCAGCAAGGGACTTTTGAGTTTAACGAGAAGATGGGCGATCGCGATGGGAGTTTTTGGGGGTATCCCCATGCTGCCAAGGTTCCAACCATCGGCGCAAGGGACGCAGCAAGAGATATTCGCAGATCCAGATCGAGAAGACGGCGATCGCAATCCAGGCCATCACCTCATCGGTTTCTAAATTAATTCGCGCGAGGTTTAATTCTGCACCGATCCCGGTTTCCGAGGAGAGGAGTTCTGCCATGACTGCCACTCGCCATGCCAGTCCCAAGCCTGCAGTTAAAGCGGGAAAAAGATAGGAAAGCAAGTGAGGAAAGTAAAGATCGACCAACAATAGGCGATCGGGAGCGCGATAGATTTGTGCCATCTCTGCTAAAGGTAAGGGAAAACGTTGCATTCCTTCTACAGTACCGAGAAAAACGATCGGTAGGACGGCAGCAGTAATGGTAAAAATGGGCGTTCCGTGACCGCTTCCAAACCAGAGTAGGGCGAGGACGATCCAACCAATGGGAGGAATGCCTTGCAGGGCACTAATTAAAGGAGAAATTCCCCATCGCAACCCCGGCCAAATTCCTGCCCCGATCCCGGCAATAACGCCTAAGAGGACGGCGATCGCAAAGGCACTAAAAAGATGAAAACTGGTAATTAAAAGCGCATGGGTTAATTTTCCCGCGATCGCCAGACGTTGCAGAGCCATCCAAGTTTCGACGGGAGAAGGCAAAACGACGGTGCTATAACCCATTGCTCCCAGTTGCCATAGCACCAAAAAGCTCCCCAGTCCCGCGAATGCTGGCCAAAGGGAGGGACTTTGCTGCTGGGGATGTTGACTGGGGGGGGTTGGATTCATGCGATCGACGTTGCCCTATTGCGATCGTGCCAAGTTTGCCGGTTTTTGGCAACAGACAAAGGGTCGAAGATGCCAAGGGAGAGCAGCGATCGCTCTGGTTTGGAGATGGCAAGGCGATCGCTCTTTTTCCTTTCAATATGGTATTATAAATACCATATTGCAACACAGTTTAAAGAAGCAGATGGGTAGAAAAGTATAGATAAAATTATGAACTATCTACCGCGAATTAATCCAAAATATTATTATCTCTCATACAGAAGTCCCTTATGAGGATGATGTTGAACTGGAAACGATTTTCAATCGCCAGCAAGATCGCTATCTATTAATGTTGGTGGGTCGCGAAAAAATCAATCATAAATCCACAGCAACTAAGCGAGTTCACGGCTGTTTGATTCATATCGATATTATTAATGATAAAATCTGGATTCAACGGGATGGAACGGAGGAGGGGGTTGCATCAGAATTATTAAATTTCGGCGTTCCCAAAGATAAAATTGTCTTGGCATTTTACGATCCTGGGATCAGAAAAGAAACGGGTTTTGCGGTGGCTTAGGATATGCGATCGCTTTTGTTTTGGTTTGGGGATTTTGGGGCGATCGCTCTTTTTCCTTTCAGTCTGGTGTTATAGGAGTATCTCATCAGAAATTAATGATTGTAATTGAGAAAGAATAGTGCAAAAATGTCCCGATCGCTTAAATTAAAAAAATAGAGCTTTCAATATAACGATGGTCAGTCAACCTCTAACGACCCTTCCCGATCATACGCAACTCCCTTGCGAAGACGGTATCCCCGTGAAAAATTTCCAAGAACATCCCCAAAGCATCTTAATCACCACATCTATTCGTCCCATACTCGATCGCCTGCACCCCGACGGACAATATGACATTGGGCAAGATTGCGGTATCTACTGGCGCATCACTAATCCTCCTCTCAAAGGCTGCATCTCTCCCGATTGGTTCTACATTCCTAATATCCCACCCCTATTGAACGGGCAAATGCGACGTTCTTATGTCCTTTGGCAAGAACAAACACCCCCTGCGATCGCCTTAGAATTCGTGTCGGGAAATGGCAACGAAGAACGCGATCTTACACCAGAAACGGGGAAATTTTGGGTCTACGAAACTCAAATCCAGCCGGAATACTATGGTATTTACGAGGTACGAGAGGCGCGAGTCGAAGTATATCGCTTAGTTAACGGACGCTACCAACTCATGTCTCCCAATGCAAGGGGGCATTTCCCGATTGAACCCTTGGGAGTTGAACTGGGAATTTGGCAAGGAGTCTATCAGAATCACGCTCTCCCTTGGTTGCGTTGGTGGGATAGTGAGGGGAATTTGTTATTGACCGCCGAGGAAAAGTTGCAGGATTTACGCGATCGGCTTCGTGCAGCAGGTATCGACCCTGACGCGATCTAGTGCGATCGCTTTTGTTTTGGTCTGGGAATTTTGGGGCGATCGCATTTCTTCTTTCAGTCTGGTATTATAAGAGTATCTCAGATCGCAACGCAGTCTATAGTCATCATCAGAAACAATGCAAACAAGCGATCGTACCATCCAAGAAATTTATACTCGAGAAATTTGTAATTTGTCGACAGAAGAACAATTACGTTTGGCTGCTCTAATTTTAAACAATTTAACTCAAAAAGAGCCATCCGTCCAAAACATAGATTATAGCGACACGTGGACGGAACAAGATCGACGAGAAATTGCTGCCTTTTCTTGGCAAAATTCAGCTATGGCTTATTTTGAAGAATAGGAGAATGTTCATTGACATTTAAACCCGGTGATGTAATTACGGTAGATTTTCCCGGCGTTACGGGGATTAAACGCCGTCCTGTTGTCGTACTTTCTTCAAAAACTTATCATGCCCTTCGCCCTGATATTATTGTAGGATTGATTACTACACAAACATCTAATCTTGGAGTAACAGATTATATCCTTCAAGATTGGTCTTCAGCAGGTTTGCGCGTTGCTTCCATCTTCCGAAGTTTTATCGTTACTCTTCCTCCTTCTGCAAATTTGGTTCTCATCGGTCATTTATCGGAACGAGATTGGCAAGGTGTTTGTAATTGTGTAAAAATTGCTCTGGCTGGTTTTGATTAAGTGCGATCGCGCTTTGAGGATGATGCGATCGTAGCATTATTTTTTATTGTCAATGCTGGCGCGATCGCAAAGTTTTTTTTCAGGCGAGTTCATGGTGATTTCCATCTGATTCATGACGCAATTCTTCTGCATCTGTCAATACAGGATTAACATCAAACCAAGACAACCCCTCACTGTCGCAATATTCAAACACAAACCGACTGCGAATGAGGGCTGGATATTCTAAAGAATCGCTTATCTTCTTAGTTTGCCGCACTCGCCGCAATAAAGCCCATATTGTCCACAATGACCACCAAACCTATCTTATTTTGTTGCTTTAATTTGGCGATCGCGGGTTGCGATCGCACCTAACAATCTCGCTCGAGTTCTTCTTCACCACCAAAACGACTCAATAACTCTTCATTCGTCAGTTGCATGGCGAGAGCAACCGCTTCTTGCGTTGGGAGTTCAAAAAGGCGATCGCAAATCCTTAAAACTCGTTCGTCAAAAGAATCAAAGCGCACTGTTAGCATCGTTTCTAGCATCGTGCGTCGTCCCTGTTGCAATCCTTGTTGCAATCCTTGTTGCAATCCCTGTTGCAATCCTTTGTTTAGCGTTTCTTCTCGCCATTGGAGATAAGCGGGGGATAGTGCCATCATTAACTCCTCTTCTTCTTTGTTTCGATTGACTTGCATTTGCAAATTCACTCGCCAAGTCGCAACTTGTTCTAGAGCATGAATTCGCAAGGGGTTATCGCTTGCAAGTCCAGCCAATTCTAGGATAGCGCGTTCTTGGAGTTTACCTTTTCCCAATATTCTCAACCAGAGGGTTTCTGGAGTTTCAGGTAATCGGTTAATGGCAATGAGAGCCGTTTTTTGAGCCTCTCCAAGAAAATAAAATCCTCGTTCCCAGTTGTCCTTACGAGCAAATTTGAAACGTTCGAGAAGCCGATCGCTCGCAGATGGTGTAATAATCCACAGATGAGGAAGTTCGCGATCGCTAAGAGCGCGATCGCTTCTTCTAGCTTGGCGTTGTAATTGACCGTGCAGCGAATACAACTTCAAGATACAATTACGAATCTCGGTTTCGCTGGGTTGATTGCGGAAGGGTTCGAGAGAACAAGGCGTAACGACCATTTGCCCGAGAAGTCCTAAGTTTGGGGGTGAAGGTGGGGGAGTGGGAGAAGGAGAAAAATAAACATCCACTTGACGCACTTCAGAAGCGACTTCAAGGCTAATCTTAACCTCCCCGATAGGTGCGAGAAGTCCTTCGAGATATTGTTTGGCAAATTGGTCGTGAGGCCGATCGGTCATTGCAAATTGATTTTTTCAGCAATCTCGTTATTGTAGCCTAAAGAGGAAATACTACAGAAGGGGAGCGATCGCGCGATCGCGAATCATCGTTCGTTCATTCATCGATAAAAATGTGGAAAGAAATTGCAGCAAAAATCTCGGAAACGACGGGACAACCCTTTGAAATTACCACTCATCGTTCCGTTGGCGGCGGGTGCATCAACCAAAGTTATTCCGTCAGTGACGGCACGCTCTCTTATTTTGTCAAAATCAACCAAGCCAATCAAATTGACATGTTTGAAGCGGAATATTTGGGGTTGCAGCAAATGTACGACACCCAAACCATCCGCATCCCCCAACCCCTCTGTTGCAGCATCGCAGGGGACTCTAGTTTTATCGTCATGGAGTGGCTGGAATTCGGACGGGGAGATAGCCGTGCTTGGGAGTTGATGGGACAAAATCTCGCCAAACTACACCAAGCGAAGGGGAGCGATCGCTTTGGTTGGAATCGCAACAATACCATCGGTTCTACCCCTCAAATCAACCCGTGGAGCGATAATTGGAGCGATTTTTTTGCAGAACAACGCATCGGCTTTCAGTTGCGTCTTGCCAAGCGACGGGGGGGGAATTTCCCCGATACCGGAAAAGTAGTGGCGAGGGTCAAAGACATTTTAAGCGATCGCAACCCTCAACCCTCCCTCGTTCACGGGGATCTTTGGTCGGGGAATGCCGCTTGTACCGTAGCAGGAGAACCCGTTATTTTAGATCCGGCGACTTATTGGGGCGATCGCGAAGTTGATTTGGCCATGACAGAGTTGTTTGGAGGATTTCCCGCCGCATTTTACCGGGGCTACAACCAAACTTGGCAACTCGATCGCGACTATGAGACGCGCAAACCCCTTTATAATCTCTATCACGTTCTCAACCATTTTAATTTATTCGGCGGTGGCTACGAATCTCAAGCCCGCAGCACGATCGATAGACTTTTACCCTAAAGCCTTCTTTTTACCCAAAAAACCGAACCTCACCCCCTCCCTAATTTTGTTATTCTGAACGGTGTTAAGATTGGCTGAAATTCGCTCTTGCGATCGCGATATCCCGGAAAAGGGGAAGAACTGCCTATAATCGGTAAAATCTAAGAGGAGACTGCTGTTGATGGCCTCGACTGACTTCAAAGACTACTATGCCATCCTCGGGGTGAGCAAAACATCGAGTGCGGAGGAAATCAAAAAATCCTTTCGCAAACTTGCCCTAAAATATCATCCCGATCGCAACCCCGGCGATAAAAAAGCAGAAGCTCGCTTCAAAGAAATCAGCGAAGCCTATGAAGTTCTCTCGGATTCTGACAAGCGCAAGAAATACGACCAATTCGGCCAGTATTGGCGGCAAGTCGGCTCGACTCCTTCCGGTGGCGGTTTTAACAGAACTTCGACGGATTTTGGCGGTTTTGACTTCGGCCAGTACGGCAGTTTTGAAGAATTTATCAACGATCTTTTAGGGGGTTTGGGAGGGGGCAGCAGCACTCGCACTCGTACCTATCGCACCACGACCACCGCACGACAGCAAAATACTTATCGCCCCTCTTCGAGCGGGTTTAGAACCGGATTTAGCGAACAACCCACCCCCAGCGACAAAGAAGCCAGCATTCGCCTCACGTTTTCAGAAGCTTTTCGCGGCGTGCAGAAACGCTTGAATTTAGCCGGAGAAACGATTGACGTTCGCATTCCGCCCGGGGCAAAACCGGGCAGCCGCGTTAGAGTCAAAGGAAAAGGTCAATTTGACAGTTTTCTGCAAAGGCGGGGAGATTTATATTTAAATGTGGAACTCGAGCCCCATTCCTTTTTTCAGTTTGATGGCGATAACCTCACTTGCGAATTGCCCATTGCTCCCGATGAAGCTGTTTTGGGGGCTTCCATCGAAGTTCCCACCCCTGATGGTGCGGTCACGATGAAAGTTCCTGCGGGCATTCGCTCCGGGCAAACCTTACGCTTGCGAGGGAAAGGCTGGATTGCCGCGAAAAGCGGACGAACGGATCAGATGGTAAAAATTATCGTGGCTACCCCTCAAAATCCCAGTTCCCTCGAGCGAGAATATTATGAAAAAATCCGCAATGTCAGGACGCAGAACCCTCGCTCTCATTTAAAAAATATGAAACTGTAGGTTGTTGCCAATCCATGGCGATCGCGCGATCGAGAACTGACAAGGGTATCAGAGATGAGCGATCGCCAGATTAACGCGCTTAAGAAACGCGACCCACTTGAATCAATTTTTTCAATTCTAGATCCTGTTTGCCAAACTAAAGAGTGCTATGATATTAGCACGATTGATGAATGCCATCGGGGATGCAATGGTTGAAATTTTTATTCAGTACGGAATAATTGAAACGATTATTCGATATCTTCAGGCTATTTTTATAAATCTGAAATCTCTCTTTTTGATTAAGCTCTTTGAAATCGGAGAAACTTCGATTTCTTTGCTGACGGTTCTGCAATTTTCTATTTCAATTGTTTTAGTTTTTTTTGTTACGCGAACGTCAAAACTTTTATTAGATCGAAGAATTCTCACAAAATTCAATATCGATACGGGAGCGAAGGCTTCATTATCAATATTACTGAGCTACGCGATCGGTGCTTTGGGTTTTCTGATCGCTCTGCAAACGATAGGCTTGGATTTTTCCTCTATTTCCCTGATTATTGGCGGTTTGGGCGTTGGTATCGGTTTTGGTTTGCAAGATATTACCAGTAATTTTATTAGCGGTATCACGATTTTAATTGAAAGAAAATTAAATGTTGGCGATTTTGTAGAATTTGAAGACATTCAAGGAAGAATTCAAGAAATTTCCTTACGGACAACGACAATTAAAACGCCAATGGACGAAAAGGTGATTATTCCCAATGGCTCATTACTCCAAAATAAATTAACCAATCGAACTTCTGATAAAGACGGCGGCTATGTTTCTCTCGATATCGGCGTTGAATCGGAAAATAATCCTTTGTTGGTCACGGAAATCCTTCTCGAATCGGCTTATCTTGATTCTTTTATTTCGCAAAAACGTCCCCCACAAATCTTTTTTGATGGCTATGACGATGGCTTTTTTCAATTTCAACTCGCAGTTTGGATAGATGATTTTAAAGATTATAAAAAAGCAAAAAGTTCTTTAAATTATACTGTTGAATATAATTTAAGACAAGCCGGAATCTTCTTTCCCGATGATAACGAACGCAAAATATCTCTGACTTACGATCCTTTAAATGGAAAAGTTGAAGAATCGCAGCTTCAGCCTGCTGGCGATCGCGAAGAAGGAAAACTATATGTTAAAGATTACTTGAAAAAAGTCGAATATTTCCAAAACTTTAACGAACTAGAATTAAGAAAATTAATTGAATATGGTTATCGAAAAACCCTTGAACCTGAAGAATTGTTATTTCGAGAAGGAGATCCCGGAGATGCGTTTTATGTTATTCTTTCCGGCTCGGTTGAGGTTTTTATCGAAAAACTCGATAAAACTTTAGTGACATTAAAATCGGGGGATTTTCTCGGAGAACTTTCGTTATTATTGGGAATACCGAGAACGGCATCCGTTAAAACCTTAGAACAAACCACTTTATTTGTTTTGAACAGTCAAGGATTCAAACGAATTATTCAAGAACAACCCAAATTGCAAGAAGAAATTATTCAACAACTTAGCATTCATCAAGAAGAACTTCAGCAACGAAAAGAGCAATTGCAAAAAATGGGTTTGGTTGATGATGATGAAGACGATCGCAATGCTGTTTCTTGGGTTCGCAAGCGCTTGACCAATCTGTTTGGCTCTCCAGAAGAAACCCAAACCGAAAATCTCTATTCACAAATCGCCGCAAAGCGAGCGAAATAGACAGACAAATGATTGAAATATTAGTTCAATACCTTGATTCTATTTTGTCAATTCGCCTATTCAAACTAGGCAATACAGAGATTTCTTTAATTACAATCTTTCAAATTTCTCTCGCTACGTTCTTGGTTTTATTTTTGTCGAGAACGACGCGCTATCTGTTAGAGCGGAGAATTCTCACAAAATTCAATATCGATGCTGGAATTAGAGCCTCAATTTCTATTTTAATCAGTTATTTTATTGGTGCTTTTGGGTTCATTTTAATTATTCAAACCATGGGGTTTGACTTTTCTTCCATCTTTGTGATTATTGGAGGCTTGGGGGTAGGAATTGGTTTTGGTTTGCAACAAATTACCAATAATTTTATTAGCGGAATTACAATTCTATTAGAGCAAAAGTTAAAAGTCGGTGACTTTATTGACTTTGAAGAAGTACAGGGAAATATTCAAGAAATTTCTCTGAGAACGACAACGATCAGGACGCCTATCGGTCAAAATGTTGTCATTCCTAATGGAAATTTAATTGAAAAGAAACTCGTTAATTGGACCCATGAATCTCAAAGCGGATATAGTTTAATTCATCTCAAAATCGAACCGGAATACAATCCTCTCCTCGTCACGGAAATTCTGATCGATTCCGCTTCTCGCGATCCCTTGGTTTCTCATCGAAAGCCTCCTAAAGTGTTTTTCAATGGCTATCAAGATGGTTTTTTCCAATTCGAGTTAATTTTTTGGTTGGAAGATTTTACGCTTTTTAAAGAAGCACGAAGCTCTCTTCATTATACAGTAGAATACAACTTGCGGCAAGCCGGAATCTATTTCCCCGATGATAACGAACGTAAAGTTTATATGCTGGGAGACGATCCCAAAAAACATCGCGAAAATGTCCAAGGTTCAAAACTTTTCTTGAGTTCGGTTCGCAAAAATAATTCGCTCTATATCAAAGATCATTTGAAAAAAGTTGAATATTTCCAGAATTTCAACGAACTAGAATTAAGAAGATTGATCGAGTATGGGTATCGTAAAACTTTAGAGCCATCAGAAATTCTTTTTAGAGAGGGGGATTACGGGGATGCGTTTTATGTGATTTTATCTGGGACGGTAGAAATTTATACGGAAAAGATGGGAAAAACCTTGGCAACTTTAAATACGGGAAGTTTCTTTGGGGAACTATCTTTACTGCTTGGTATTCCTCGTACTGCTTCCGTAAAAGCCTTAGAAAAAACAACGGTATTTTTTATCAACAATCAAGGATTCAAGAGACTTTTAGAAGAACAACCGACATTACAAGAAGAAATCGCGCAACAATTGAGCGAACGCAGAGAAGAGTTAAAAGAACGTCAAAGACAACTCCGAGAAATGGGTTTGGTAGACGATCGCGAAGACGATCGCAATCCTGTGGTTTGGGTTCGCAAGCGCTTGACCAATCTTTTTGGGAGCAGTTCCGACGCTTCCGAGAGGGAGCGATCGCCAGATTCGCTACCTTCTTCAGAACCTAAAACTGATGGACCTCCCACTTAAAGCCCTAGCTCTCAATAATATCCTCGAGTTCGGGAATTTCTCGCGCCCGAGTCCATTCAGTTTCTCCTTCTTTACAAACATTAGTACGCCCAGTGACTCCCTGCTGGCGCAATTGCGCTTTGGTAAACGGACCTAATCGCTGGCCGCTGCGGAAGACGTACCATTCGGAGGTTTCTGTGGGAGCGGGGCTTCGGCTTCGCTCAGCCCAAGGGGGAGAGGGGGGAGATGGGGGAGATGGGGGAGCGGGGGGAGATGGGGGAGCGGGGCTTCGGCTTCGCTCAGCCCAAGGGGGAGATAAGAGGGTGGCAAGTTCGGGGACTTGGGATGCGGGTAGCCAATTGGCCATTCCCGCTCGCCAGACTAGGGTATCGGGGGTAATGCCTTCAACCGAGAGGCGATCGCTCGATAACGGACCGACTTGCTGACCGTTGCGAGCAATATACCATTGAGTTTGAGGGGGAGCGGTTGGCGGGGTTTGGGGTTGCTGCATGGCATTTGCCATCTGCTGTCCCATGGCTAAACCCATTCCTGCTTCCATCGCCGGACTGGTACTACTGGGACGTTGGGACATATTTTCGATCGCGTTGGCGGTTTGGTACTGCGTATACTGCTGCATATTGCCCAAAATGCCTATGGAAGAGCGCTTATCGAGGCTCTCTTCGACCTCTTTCGGGAGGGAAATATTTTCAATTAAAAGCTGAGTGAGTTCGACTCCGATGCGATCAAAATCCTTTTGTATGAATTCTTTGGCGCGATCGCCCATCGTCCGATAGTGAGCGGCAAAATCTAATAAGGCCAAACCCGAACCGGCAATCCAACTGGTAATCGAAGGCAGAATAATATTGCGAAGATGATTGCTAATTTCGTGGACTTGAAATAACCCGTCGGTACCTATCATTTCTTCGAGGAGTTTGCGGGGATCGGCAACTTTAATACTATAGTTTCCATAAGCGCGAATGCGAACCGCTCCAAATTCAGGATCGCGAATCATTATCGGGTTGGAAGTTCCCCATTTCAGGTTCGAGAAATTGCGCGTATTGAAGAAATAAACCTCCGCTTTATAGGGAGACTCAAAACCATATTTCCAGCCTTTGAGGGTGCTGAGAACGGGTAAATTGCGAGTGTAGAGTTCGTAAGTTCCTTCGGTAAATTCGTCTGCTACAAATCCTTCATTGACAAAAACGGCTTTTTGTCCGGGTCGCACGATGAGTTGCGCCCCTTGTTTGATTTCGTTATTGTGTCGCTCGAAGCGATAAGCGATCGTGTCGTTGCTGTTGTCCAACCATTCGATAATATCGATAAGTTGACCCTGTAACCAGCCCATTGATTTACTGCTCCTATGTTGCTGCATCTCGTTTGTTCTAACCCGATCTACAGGTTTGGGATTTCTGTTTCCAGCATAGTTTAGTTTTTTCGCGAAGGACAAGTAAATTTTGGCCGAGTTGTCGCGAGGGGAGCGATCGCAATAACAAAGAAATTACAGTCAAAGTTTTTTATTGTGATTTGGGAGGAGGAAGGGGTTTAATCAAACTAATTCGCGCTCCCTCAAAAACTTTAGAGTAACCGAGTTGCCGGCAATCATAATCGTACATACAGAAAAGTAACCATAGCTTCTTCCAAAGTTCGTCACTTGCACTTAAGTTTTGTATTTGCAAACCCAATTTTTCTGCCTCCATGACATTAATCACAGCAGCATGAGAGAAGTAACTTTGAGTAGAGGAAAGTTGTTTTACCAATTCATCTATATCTTCTTGCTTTTTGTCTTTCCACATTCCTAAGTGCAATACATTTTTTGCCAGCTTTTCCGTTCTTGCAATTGTATTTTTTGCGATTTGTTGAACTCTATAAGATGACTCGGGATCTTGAGCAATCAATTCTGCGGGTATACCATTGAATTGCGGATCGATAGGACCTAATTCAGAATTTACCCCCATAACAATCTCACTAGCAGAAAGAGCAATAACTGTTCCTGCACTTTTGGCCATGCCGGGAACAATAACGCGATATCCTTCAGGGAGGCGAAGTTGTAAAATACTAATAATTTGTTCGCACGCATCTACCATTCCGCCCAGAGTATGAAGGAGCAAATAGCAAATCTACCTTCAATGACTTACAATCTCCTAGAACCTCTGAAAGATCGGAAGCATCAGGATAGGAAATGATTCCACTTCCTTCAAAATTTGTAAAATAAACAACTAGCTCACGTCCAGTATCTTCTTGAATATCTCTAATTAAAAGTTGACGTAAGTATCGATCCTTCTCTTTGACCCAGTATTTAGGTGATTGATTTGGGATTTTCTTCGTTCGAGGAAATGTTATTTCGGAGAAATTCGGTGACGACGGTGTATTCTGTGGGTTGGTTGAGTTGCTCATGAGAAAAAAGATATCTAGTATTGAGATTATCTGGTTCGGTAACTTGAACCAATGGAGAATTCGGTGTGTTGTTTTTCAAGTATTCAACAACAACATCATAATCAGACATGTATTGTCGTGTGGTGTCACTCATCCTACTACTCCTAATTCTTGTTGTGGGTTTGTTATTCCTGCTATTATCATTTTAACGGAACAATGAACAGAAAGTCAAGCACAAAGTTTTCCTCTAGTGCGCTCGCCTTGCTCTATAATTTGCTTGGAGTTCGCTATACATTACAGTGTCTAAAACTCCTATCTTGCAAGCCGATCGCACTTACAAATTTTCCTCTTATTTTGAACTGCCTTACGAAGCAGAAGATATTCTCGCTGAATTCGGCTATACTTTCGCACGCAAGCGATTATTTTTACCCCAAAGCGATCGCCTGTTAACGCAAATTCCAGAACTTCAGCAACGCATTGAAGAAACCTTACCATTAATTCGCCTCAGTAGCGAAGCCGCACGACGAGAAACTCTCATTGCTCCCGTTCTTTTAGAGATTGCTCGTTATTGTCAGTGTCAGTTAAGAATTGAATACCCTTTACAAGTCAACGATCGCTTAAAAGGCATCCTCGATTATTTACTCCGCAGCCAAAATCAACTCCTCGTTATTGAAGCCAAAAATGACGATTTAACGCGAGGATTTACCCAACTGGCAGTAGAACTGATTGCGCTGTCAGAATGGGACTCGAGTTTAACGTGTCTTTATGGAGCCGTGACCATTGGCGATATCTGGATTTTTGGGGTGCTCCGACAAGAGGAGCGGAAAATCGAACAAGATGTGCGATCGCTTCGGGTTCCCGACGATTTAGAGATTCTCGTGCGAACGATTATCGGGATTTTAGAGAGAGAATGAACGGCGATCGCGCAAATATTTTAAGATTTGTAAAGTTGCGGGAACAAGGGCGATGGCCTTGTATGATCGACCTGTCTCGGGTAATGCCTAGACGCCTAACCCAAACGATGGGAAAAATTATCTGAAACTCACGCAATCTATTGTCTTTAATTTTTTGTAACAACTTCCTTTGGTTTTGAGGATTGAATGGAAGCGAATTCCTTTAAGATACGACCCCCCGAAAAAATTTTCGAGCTAGGCAAGACATTGCTTGCCGAATTAAAAGGTGCAAATATACCCGCAAGCGAAGTAACCGCTCTCGAACAATCTCTCGATAAATTTATGCGAGATTGGAAAAATACTTATGTTCGCTTTGGGGATAGCGATCGCGGAGAATTAAGCTATCGCGATTTACTCATTGGTTTTCAAGAGGAAATTGTTGCGAAAGTTGACAAAAAATTACCCGAGTCGAGTGCAGGGAGGAAAGCGATCGCAGAGATCTCTGCAATGTTCCCCATTCCCAAAACACCCAAATCAAAACCCATCAATCTGCGTTTATTGGCGAGACTCAAATTAGGAGTCAAAACCCAACTGCACTGGAATGCTCGTTATCGCACGACCCAGCACTTTACAGAGAATTCCCAGCAAGATCTATTATTGGAAGACAAAGGGATTTTAGAATTTTTTCGTTCTCCAACAACACCAGAGGAAGTCTGGCAAAAACTCTCATTACTTCCTTCTTCTTTAGATACCGAGAAACCCAAACCGCAAAACTCGGAAGAATTTGCTCGGGTCTTACAAAAAGCGATCGCTCTCAAACAACTCGAAGAAGCGTTATCCCTGCCAGAATTCGAGAGACCCATCTTTATCGTTTCCGCCCCGAGAGCGGGGAGTACGCTGTTATTTGAGACCCTCTCTCAATTCCCAAACCTCTGGGGTCTCGGCACGGAAAGCCACGATATCATCGAAGCCATTCCAGAACTGCATCCCGCTACTCGGAATTATAGCTCCAACCGCTTGACGGCAGACAACGCTTCCCCCGATATTGGAGAAAAGTTGCGAGAAGGGTTTACCCGACAATTGCGCGATCGCTCTCAATCTGCCTATCTTAACGTTCCACCCGGCCAGCGTCCCGAAACAATTCGCTTTCTAGAGAAAACCCCGAGAAATGCCCTGCGGGTTTCCTTTCTCAAAGCTGTTTTTCCCGATGCTCTGTTTATCTTTCTCTATCGAGAGCCAAAGGGAAATATCAGCAGCATTATGGAAGGATGGCGATCGCGTCGCTTTATGGCTTATCCCTCTCTCCCTAATTGGCCGCATCGAGATTGGAATTTTCTGTTGATTCCCGAATGGCAATCTTTAAAAGAATCTTCTCTAGCTGAAATTGCAGCGCATCAATGGAAAGCTGCCAATACTTACATTCTCGAAGATTTAAAAGCAATTCCTGCCTCCGATTGGTGCAGTTTGAACTATCGCGATCTCATTGGCGATCCCAAAGAAAGCATAACAAAAATCGGTAAATTTACCAAATTGAGTTGGGATGAGAAAATAGAAGGAATTGTTTCTCAATCTTTACCCGTTTCTCGCATGAGCTTTTCTCAACCCTCTCCCGATAAATGGCGAAAAAACGAACGAGAAATTCTCAAAGTCCTGCCTATTGTCGAACCGATTGTCAATCTGATAGAAAGTCAAAATCTATGTTAATTTCCTATACCCAAAAATTCATTTTCTTTCACGTTGCGAAAGTTGCCGGAACGAGCATGCGAGAAGCACTCAAAGAGTACGCGCGAGAACCCGATAAATTCAGAATTGCTCGCCCTCCTAAAATGTTAGAAGGTAAACCCAATCCCCTCTACGAAATGTGGTTTAGTTTTTTGTGGCATGCCAAAGCACGAGACGCAGAAAAATATCTGCCATCAGAGGTTTATCATGATTTTTATAAGTTTGCCTTCGTTCGAAACCCTTGGGATTGGCAGGTGTCGATGTACAACTTTATGATTAAAGAAAAGATTTATGAAGAAACCAGACCTTGGGTAACATTTGAAGAATATTTAGACTGGGTTGCCATAACAGATAGACCTTATGCAAAGGGAGCAACTAAATTACAAAAAGATATTATTAGCGATCGCAATGGAAAAATTATGGTTGACTTTATCGGACGCTATGAAAATTTGGCGCAGGATTTTCAATCTGTCTGCGATCGGCTCCATATTGAGGCACATTTGCCTCACGTTAACCAATCGAGTCGAACCAAACAAGATTACCGAACCTATTATAACGAAAAAACAAAAGGAATAGTTGCAGATATATTTCAGGAGGATATTCAATTATTTGGTTATGATTTTGATAACGAGAATGTCGATTTTCAATCTCTGGCAATTTCTTCAGGTTTGTAAGCAGAAAAAATCCGCTAACATTTAAGATTGTTATTTAGGAGAATGTTTTCTATAAAATAATAAAATTCAAAAAAAATAATTTGACTTGACAAAATAATTACATCGATTAAGCTAAGAGCAATAGGTTCTCAGATTATTAAAGTACCCTCAAGCAAATATGTAATGAAATCACTTGACTTGCTCGCAGAAGCCAGACTCGATCCAGATATTAAGTTTGACCATTCTTTGCCTAAAAATGCCTTCTCCGAGTCTTGGCTGCAACCCCAATCGATTCTCTTAACAGGAGTAACCGGCTTTGTCGGCGCTCATTTACTGGTAGAATTAATTCAGAAAACGAAGGCAACTATTTATTGTTTAGTGCGCTGTGATGATTTTGCAGCCGGAACGGAGCGCATCAAAGCAAATTTAGAGCATTATTTGTTATGGCAAGAAGCATTTACAACGCGAATTATTACCATTAAAGGAGATTTAGCGAAACCGCATTTCGATCTATCTCGAGAGCAGTTTGAGGAATTAAGCGATCGCATTGATGTTATTTATCATAATGGGGCTTGGGTCAATTCATTCTATCCCTATGCAACTTTAAAAGCGGCTAATGTTTTAGCCACCCAAGAGATATTACGCTTAGCCAGTTACCCGAAAGTCAAACCCATTCATTTTATTTCCACAATTGGTGTTTTTTTTAGTCCTTATTATTTTACCGACAACCTCATCGATCGCGCAATTAAAGAAACCGATTTGCCGACATCGGAAACCTTGAAAGGAGGATACAAGCAGAGTAAATGGGTCGCCGAACAATTAATTCTTAAAGCAAAAGAAAAAGGATTGCCCGCTTGTATTTACAGACCGGGAAGAATTATGGGACACAGTAAAACCGGTATTGCTGGCAATCTTAAAGATATCTTATATTTGGCAATTAAAGCCTGTATTGCAATGGGTAAATTTCCCGATATAGATACGACACTCAATATCGTGCCGATAGATTATGTCAGTCAAGCAATTGTTTATTTATCCCAACAAAAAGCATCGCTAGCGCAACAATCTCAAGAACATATATCTTTTCACCTTTTAAATCCACAACCCATTCCTTGGAAAAAATTAATTCAAGAAATTCAAGGCTTTGGTTACAATCTAGAAGAGACGCATTATAAAACATGGGTCGAGGAACTCAAAAAATATGCGAAAGCTCGAAACGACAAAGAACTCTATTCAATTTCTCGACTCTTCTTTAACTCGCAAATTAAGTTATTTGCTCGCAAACCCCTCTTCGATATAGAACGGATTCGAGAAGGATTAGCAAATACATCAATTTCTTGTCCGACAATCGACCGAAAACTCTTATCCGTCTATCTTTCTTACTGGCAGAAAATCGGCGAAATTCCCGAGAGCGATCGCTCCCCTGAACCCAGGCAAAATTTTTCTCGTACTTTCTCCTCCTCACCTGATATCCACACGATCGACATTCACTCCGAAAAATAATGAACGCAAACACCGAACAAACCGTTAAGATCGCCCATTGCTTTGATTCAATCGAAGGACAGAAGCATAATTTCCAGAATTTATCTTGCGAGAAGGTCGGGTTCTAGCTTATAACCAAATAAGAACGGGGTAGTTTCGCAAATAGTGCCGAGTACAATCGATCCGAGTACAATTAAGGGAGCAAAAAAATGCACGCCAATCAACTCGCAACCGATGCCCCTAACTTAATGAGGGCAGACTTAGATCAATCCTTAAAACGCAGTCACATCGAACCAGCCAGCCTCAGCACTTTCCAACGGATTCTCCTGACAACAGACGGAACCGTAACCGAAATGTTAGAAGCCTATTTGCTGGAAAATATGAAAGTAGTCAAATTGGGAGAAGGTTTAGTTACCACAGTCAAAGAAATTCCGCCTTTGAAATTACAACGCGGTACGCCGATCGTCGAACGCAAAATCTTATTGCAAGGCAAAATCAGCCACAAAAATTTTCTCTATGCCGAATCGATTATCGTCCCCGAAAGGCTAGACGAACGCTTTCAAGACGGATTGCTAAAAACCAAAACCCCCATTGGCAAATTGTGGTTGCAACATAAAGTAGAGACCTTTAAAGAAATTATCGACTCGGGCAAAGAACCCGCCGGGAAATTAGCCGATTATTTTCTCATCGGACCCGATGATAAGATTCTCTTCAGAACTTATTTAGTGTTCACCGATCGCAAACCCGTGATGATGATTACCGAAAAATTTCCCGAAACCTACTTTCGTTCTTAATCCTTCGATTTTTTAAGAGAGCAATAATTCAATGGAACAAGCCGAATCTCATGTTTTTTATCCGATGGGTTTTAATCACTCATATTCCGTCCTAGAAAGCGGTAAAGGTGTTTGCGTCTACGACTCTGAAGGCAAACGCTATCTAGATGGCATCGGTGGAACGCATGTGATTTCTATCGGACACGGGGTGGCAGAAATTGGGGAAGCGATGGCCGAACAAGCCAAAAAACTTTGTTTCGTCCATAAAGCTCAGTTTACAACCGCAGTGCAAGAACGCCTTGCCGCGAGAATTGCAGCCATGGCACCAGCAGAGATGAATCGGGTTGCCTTTGCCACAGGGGGATCCACAGCCAATGAGATGGCCTGTCAACTGGCGCTGTACTATCACCAAGAACGAGGGAAACCCAGTAAAACGAGAATTATCGGGCGGTGGCACAGCTATCACGGACGCACCATGGCCACCCTAGCCGTTTCGGGCAGCATGTTCGTCCGCAGGGGACTCGTTCATAACTTTGATTTTCCTCACATTCAAGCTCCTCACTGTTACCAGTGTCCTTACAAACTGACTTATCCCAACTGTCAGCTTGCCTGTGCCGAAGATCTAGCCAAAACCTTAGAACAGGAAAATCCCGACACGATCGCCGCTTTCATCGCCGAACCCATCGTCGGAGGGGCCGGAAGCGCGATCGTTCCCCCACCGGACTATTATCAAAAAATCCGCGAAATCTGCGATTTTTACGATATTCTCTTTATTTCCGAAGAGATAATCACGGGGTTTGGACGCACGGGGAAAAATTTCGGCATCGAACATTGGAACGTAACCCCCGATATCATCACGGCAACAAAAGCCCTCAGTAGCGGTTATGCCCCCATTGGTGCAATGATCGTGCACGATCGCATCTGCAAAACCTTCAAAGACAGCAGTCGTCCATTTATCCCCATCTCATTTACCTATGCAGGACACCCCATCAGTTGCGCGGCGGCGCTTGCCGTGCAAGATTACATCGCCGAGCATAACTTAATCGAGCAATGTGCTGCGAGGGGAGAGTACCTCAAAGGCAAATTAAAAGACCTCGCCGATCGCGAACTCTTAATCGGCGACGTGCGAGGGAAAGGGCTATTAATCGGCTTGGAATTCGTACGCGATCGCACCTCTCGCGAACCCTTTCCCTTTGCCAAAAAGCTCACGAAAACCATCGTCAAAACGGCTTTGGAAAATGGTTTGATTATTCGAGGTCGAAACGGCACCGGTATGGGGAAAGATGGCGATCATATTTTGATTTCTCCCCCCTTCGTGATTACGGAAGAGGAATGCGACGAACTCGTAGAAATTTTGGCAACAACCATTGCCCAAGTGAAAAAATCTCTCAATCTTGTTTGTGTCGAATCATGAAGCATGAAAAAATCAGAATCAAACCATTATGACCAAAATAATTGGGTCTCAAGCCTCCCGCTTTAGCGGTTGAAACCGATCGACTGATAACCGATAACTGATAACTGATAACTGAAATGACCGCCCAAATCGTCCCGCAAACCCAAAAAGCACCACCCCCGACCGATTCCCAACCCCGACACCTCAGCGATCTCGTCGTCGATTATTTAGAACTTTTGGGAGTAGAATACGTCTTTGGCGTGCCGGGAGGACATATTGCCCCTCTCTACGAAGCCTTAGAACGCAGCCAGCGTAGAGGAGGAATGCGAGCCATTCTCTCCCGTCAAGAAAGCGGTGCGGCTTCCATGGCAGACGGTTACGCCCGAGAAACGGGAAAACTGGGAGTTTGCTGCGCCACCACGGGACCCGGCGCGACCAATCTCATTACCGGCATTGCCTCTGCTTATAGCGATCGCATCCCCATTTTAGCCATTACCGGCCAGACCCTCTTACCTAAGTTCGGTGCGGGAGCCTTTCAAGAATCCTCCCCGGATTGGCTGGATACTGGGGCAATGTTTGCTAACTGCACGCGCTATAACACGGTGATTACCCATCCCAAGCAACTCGAACAGAAATTTATCGCCGCCTTCAAACACGCCTTTCAATCGCCCTCGGGTCCCGTACATTTGAGCGTCCCCGTCGATGTATTTCGCGCTCCCGCACCGGAGTCCATGAGTTACCCTCACATCGATCGCTTGCTGCAAGTGCCAGCGTTTGCCGATCTCGCGGCGATTGAAGAATTATCGCAACTTTTAATCGAGACTCAAAAACGCGATCGCAAAGTCGTCTTATTGGTGGGAGAAGACTGCACCCGAGCCGGTGAAGAAATTATTGCCTTTGCCGAGTTGATGGGAGCGGCGATCGTCACCACCCAAGGGGGCAAATCTTGCGTGAATCCCTATCATCCTTTGTATAAGGGAGTGTTTGGGTTTGCCGGGCATCAAAGCGCTCGCGCAGCTCTCACGGATGAATCGGTGGATTTCATTCTCGCAGTGGGGACGACGTTGGGGCAATGGGCAACCTCGACTTGGGATAAAGCGCTTTTAAATGAGAAACTGGTGCACGTTCATCATGACAATAGTTTTTTCAGTCGATCGCCAATGGCACGATTGCACGTTTACGGCAATCCCAAAACCGTATTTGAGGCGTTGTTAGGACGGCAAAAGAATGTCCTCAATGGGACAAATGGCAACAAATCGGTGGAGACATTGCCAGAAGTCAATAAGCGGGAAAAACCGCCGCAAATTGAAGTGCAAAAACCCGAGGATTATCGCAGCAATGCGACTCCTATTCATCCGACTCGTTTGATGTACGAAATCATGCAGGGTTTTCCAGAACATACCCGCTTTCTCATCGATACGGGAAATTGTATGGTTTGGTCGTTTCATTACCTATTTTTGCCCCAACCGCAATATTATCGCTCTTCGGTAGAATTAGCGGCCATGGGTTGGGCGATCGGGGGAGCCGTGGGAACGGCTTTGGGAACTCCCGATACGCCTGTTGTTTGTCTGACAGGGGATGGCAGCTTTTTAATGAACGGACAGGAAATTACCGTCGCCGTAGCCGAACAATTGCCAATTATTTTCATTATCTTAAACGATCGCTCCTACGGCATGGTCAAACAACGACATCGCCAAGTCGTAAAAGATGGTTTGGGTTTTGCCATTCCTCCCGTCGATTTTAGCTTGATGGCGCAGGCGATGGGGGCGCGAGGATACAGCATTCACCAGCCAGAAGATTTCCAGAAATTAGACTATGAGGAAATTTGCAACCATTCCGGACCCACGGTGTTAGACGTGCATATCGATCCCGAAGCCCTGTCGCCTTTGGGAATGTTTTAGAGAAACTTAATAGGCAAGAAGCTACTCTTCATAAGATCTGTTCTCCGTTCACTAAGTTGATTTTTTGTATTATGATTTTTCTTGGCGTTTCAATGATTTCTAATGAAACAAAAAGAAAATCAACTCAATCCTTGTAATTTAGGCGACAAAACTCTTTTGGGAACTCAACTAAAGGAGATGGTACAAGGGTTTCAAATAATGCAATCTATTTTTGTTGTGACCAAACTTGGCATTCCCGATCTGATTCAAGAAGGTTGCACATCCTGCAACGAACTAGCAAAAAAATCCAATACGAATGGTGAGGCTCTTTATCGTCTGCTAAGGGCCTTAGCAAGTGTTGGAATTTTTTTAGAAAATGAGACAATGTGTTTTCACCTTACTCCTCTAGGAACTTGTTTGCTCGATCGTCCCGATTCGATGAGAAACTATGTTTTATTCCAAGGAGAAGTCGGATATGCTTGCTGGGGTGAATTGATTCACAGTCTTCAGACTGGTCAAAATTCCTTTGAATTTCTTTATGGCATGAAACGTATTCAGTACTTTCAGCAAAATCCCAAAATTGGTCAAATTTGGGATGGATTAAATACAAGTTTATCAGCAATACAAACTTCTGCGATAATCAACGCTTATGATTTTTCTATTGCAAAAAAAATAGCAGATATAGGCGGAGGTCAAGGAAGTTTGCTTGCATCAATTCTCAAGCGATATCCCACTCTTCAAGGTATTCTATTTGAGCAACCCTACCCCGTTGAAAAAGCCAAAGATTTACTGAATCGAGAGGGAGTTCGCGATCGCTGTGAATTAGTTGTTGGCAACTTCTGCAAGTTTATATCGATCGAAGCAGATCTCTATTTAATGAAAAATGTTATTCAAACTCTGGAAAAACCTATCGCAATTAATCTCCTTCAGGATCTTCACAAAAGTATGAAGAAGGGGGCGAAATTATTAATAGTTGAGAGAGTCATGGGAATTTCCAAGACTGATTGGACAAACTATTTTGCAAATTTGAACTCTTTGGTTTTATCATCAGGGAAGTTTCGCATGGAGCATGAATTAAAGGAACTGCTTAAAGTTGCAAAATTCAAAATTGTCAGAATTATTCCAACCGAGTCAGTGGTTAGTATTGTTGAGTGCATTCCCAATTGATGAGATGAAATCGAAACAGAAAATTTTAATCAATTCTTTGCCCAAAAGCGGGACGCATCTTTTAGCAAAAGCGATCGAGATTTTTGGATACGAGGAGCATTTTAGCGATCGCCCCAATATCGAGGACGATTCCGAATCGATTACCCCGATTTTCTTCAATCGGCGCGAATCCCTCAAGGCTTTAAAGCGAGAAAACCTTGCTCCCCATCCCGATACGGGAATTAGTATCGGTGCTTTAACTCCCTTGTTTGTCGAACCCTCTGTTGTGCAACGCTGGCTGGATGCAATGAAACCGGGCAGTTATATTCTCGGTCACATTCCTTATACTTTGCTATTAAATCCGATTTTGGAAGAGAGCGGCTTTCATCACGTCTTTATTATTCGCGATCCCCGATCGGTTGTTGCTTCCTCCATCCCCTTCTTTTTGGATACGGGAAAAATGCCCGCCAGACATTTTTTAGAGGAGGATATTAAGGCATTATCTCCAAGCGATCGCGTTAAATTCGTCTTAGAAGGAGGCTATGCAGAACGTGCGGGGGTTCCGATCAAAAGTTTTGCAGAAGTTTATCGCTCCATGTTAGCATGGCGCGATCGCCCCGGTCTTTTATTCCTACATTTTGAGGATTTAGTCGGAGAAGGAGGAGGAGGAAGTCACGAAAAACAAATGCAAGCGATCGAGCGTATTGCCAAGTATTTAGATGTACCTTTTGATGAGGGAATTATCGCCAAAGCCCAAGAAATTTATAATCCCAATGCTCGCACCTTTAGAAAAGGCAAGATCGACAGTTGGAAAACTTCTTTAGATGCCGAACTCGTGCAACGTTTGATAAAATATTGCGAACCGCTTTGCATCGAAGCAGGATATCCTATCCATTAGCGATCGCATTTCTCGTCAAGAAAAACTCAGCCAGCTCAATAATTCATTAACCGATAATTGCCAATCGCTCAATACGTCCAAAACGGGTAAAATTTGTTCTCCTTCTAAAAATTGAGGTTTCCGTTCGGGATAAAATACCAATACGGAACGATCTTGTGGGTCAATTAACCATCCCAATTGAGTATTATCGCTTAAGCAGTATAAAATATTATCAATGACGCGAGAGGGACGTTGTTCTGGCGAGAGAATTTCAATCGTCCAATCGGGAGCAATCTCGATATTATTTTTGATTTCCCCAGTCTTATCAAGGGGGATATTTTTCCACTCGAAAACAACAATATCGGGAACAAGAGAACGCCCTCCAAAAGAACAGCGTAACTCGGGAAAACTATAAGCAATTTTTTGAGGGACGGCAATTTGATTAATTGTTTCGCCAAGACGACCTTGAAGGATACTATGTTTTCCTTTCGGCATGGGTTTTTGATGAATTTCTCCTTTGATATATTCGCTAGCGGGTTTTGTTTCAGGTAAATCCAGAAATTCTTGTAAGGATAATCGATCGGTTTTAAGCGGTAAAGAGACAGACATTGAACTTTTCTTTGACAATAAAACATTTTTTAATTATAGCGATGATACGATTTTTATTCAAAGACAAGCGATCGCTCTAAGTTAGAGACTGTTCGTAAAGCAAATATTAAATGAAAGTCGTAAGGTGTGTTAGCGTAATGGAATGGAGCGTAACGCACCAGAAGTCTAAAAATTGGTGCGTTACGCTGTCGCTAACTGCACCCTACTGGCTTAATTTTTATTTTATAAACAGTCTCTTAAAGTGTAATTTTGGGATGAGCAAATTTCACCCGATCGCTAACCGCCACTAGCCTCATTTTGCAAATCTTCAAGGATTTTAGTAACATCGTCGAAATTTTCCTGAGCCTGGGTATTATCGGGATTGAGTTCTAATGCTTTTGTCAGAGCCGCTAACGATTCGGGATATTCTTTTAAAGCGCGATGAGTCACGCCCAAACCCATCCAAGCATTAGCATCATTGGGATTTAACTCTAAGGTTTTTTGATAGGCTTCTAATGCTTTAGTATACTGGCGATTGGACATGAGATTGAGAGCGCGATTGTACCATCCCAAAGCAGAATCGGGATTGAGTCCAATTGCCTCCACCGCCGCCCGTACCCCCTCCTCATACCGCCCCGCTCGCCAAAGTACGGCACTAAGATTGATAGCAATCTTTTCTAGAGAAGGCTGTCCGCCAATTTGAGCATCGCCTTCCAAAGCCATGCGATAGGCGACGATCGCATCTTCATATTCCCGCAAAGTCGTGAGAATTCGCCCTCGGTTATACCACGCTCGGGAGGACTCGGGATTGAGATCGATCGCCTCCTGCGTCGAGACTAAGGCTTCGTCATAACGTTCCAACAACCATAATAGGGTCGATTGATTGATCCATGCCTGTTCGTAGGTTGGGTTCAAAGTGAGGGCGCGATTGACAGAAGTTAAACCCTCCTCATATTTGAACTGTCCCGCGAGAGAATTGCCGCGCTGACTCCACGCATAAGCCGAGCCGATTCGATTCCAGCGATCGTCTCCCTCTTGTAAGGCTTTATCGCAAGCAGCTTGAGCATCGGTATACTGTCCCAAGCGATTAAGGGCAGCGCAGCGATTGGCGAGGGCTAAAGCGTAATTTTCATCTAAAGTCAATGCCCAATCTTGAGAAGCCAACGACTCCGTATTGCGTCCCAAGAGTCCTAAAACCGTCCCCTGTTCCGTCCATGCCTCCTCATTATCGGGATCGGCTGCCAGTGCCTCGTCATAAGTTTTTAACGCCTCCTGATAAAAAGTGAGTGCCTCTTGGGAGGTATCTTGAGTTGGAGCCAGTTGTACCAAAATCCGACCCCGATTGACAAGTGCCGTCGTCGGATTGATATCGCTCCAATTGTCTGCTTGAATGGCGCGATCGCAGGCCTTCAACGCTTCCTCAAAACGAGAGAATTCCGCCAAAGTCGAGCATCGTCCCGCATAAGCCGGAGAATAGCCCGGATTGGTGCGAATCGCCCAATCGTAGGACTCGAGGGCTTGAGAATGATCCCCCACCTGCGTCATGGCAACCCCTCGGTTGTACCAAGCGATCGCCGGAGTCCCTTCCCCCCAATCTCCATCGATTTCCAACCCTTCTTCACAAGCCACCACCGCATCATCCGTGCGTCCCAACGCCGTCAGGGAAGCGCATCGCTTTGCCAGTGCGAGGGAGTCCGTAGGAGAGCGCCGCAACACCTGTTCGTAGGACACTAACGCATCCCCGTAGCGAGCGAGGGCAAAAAGAACATCCCCCCGATTTTTCCATGCTTCGGGATCGTTGGGAAAGAGTCCCACGGCTTGGTCGCAGGCTTCAAGGGCTTTTTCGTAATCCTCTGCTTGCAGTAAGGTATCGCACAAACTCGCCCAGTAATCGAAATCGACGAGCTTCTCTTGAGCGACCGCGATCGAGGGGAAAAGCAACAAAGAAACCGGAATAATTGCTAAAAAACGTTTAAATTGCATTGGTTATTGGTTAGTTGTTGGTTGTTGATTGTTGGTTATCACTCTGTCCTCTTGCTCTCCTTCTCTTGGGAGAGGGTTGAGGGTAGGTTAAATTCTTAATTCTTAATTCTTAATTCTTAATTCTTTATCGGCGATCGCAAGGCGTGACTTCTCCATCGGGCATAATCGTACGGCAAAAGAAAACCCCTTCTAAAATGGCATCCTCTATATTTGCATCTCTTAAATTGGTATCGATTAATCTTGCCCCAGTTAAATCTGCCCCTTCCAAATTCGCTCCCTCTAGATTCGCATTGGTTAAATTTGCACCCCGTAAATCCATTCCGGCTAAATAAGCACGAGATAAATCTGCATCTCGAAAATCTTTATCTTCCGTCCCTTCATTCACCAATTCTGCCACTCGTTCCGATCGCTCTTCAATTAACGTACCGGGATTAATGGTTGCCCCTCGAAAATCGACCAAACTTAAATTCGCCCCCCGTAAATCCACATCCGTTAAGATGGTATTTTCAAAATATGCCCCCGTTAAATCTGCCCCGCGCAAATCCGTATGGCGCAACTCTGCCCCAATAAAATTCGCTGCCGTTAAATCTGTATTATCCATATCTGCATAGACGAGTAATGCCGATTCAAAGTTCGTCCGTTTGAGATTAGCACCTCGTAACTTGGTGATAAAAAGATATGCCCCTTCAAAATTCACCTCTTCCAAATCCGAGCCTTCAAAATTAACCCCCTCCAAGTTCGCGCCACTGAGATCGACTCCTGCTAATTCTCGCCCCAATTCCCTTTTATTCACCAATTCCCACACCAATAACCACTTGCTATCTAGAACCGTTTCGCTGCTAATTTGACTGCCTTTAAAATTCGTCCGAAATAAATTTGCTCCTCCCAAATGAGTCCCCTGTAAATTGGTGTCTTGTAAGGTTGTTCTGAGTAAATTTGCCCCCACCAAACTCGCACCGGATAAATTCGCGCTTTTAAAATTGGCATTACTTAAATTTGTCAAGGCTAAATTGGCTTCTGTTAAATTGGCACTCTTTAAAATGCCATCTTCGATATTGGCTTCCGTTAAATTGGCAAAGGTTAAATTCGCTCCCGTTAAATTCACCCGTTCTAAATCCGCTCGGGAGAGATCTGCGTTTTCTAAATCTGCCCGATACATATAAACCCCGGGGAGTAGAGCATCTTGTAAGTTGGCGTTTTGCATTGTCGCCGCACCCAAATTAGAATTGCGAAAATCAGCTCGACGCAGATCTGCCCCCAAGAGATTAACCCCTTCTAATTTTGCTCCTTTGAAATCGGCTCGGAAAAGATCGGCATCTTCAATATCTGCACCGCGCAGATCTTCCCCGCCTAGGGGAGCCCGACGGAGATTGCAGCCGATGCAGGCTTTTTCGTCCCTTAACTGCGCTAAATCTTTCCGGCTGTAGGCGATCGCGGCAGGGGTTATCAAGACGATCGCGACGAAGGAAACCAAGAAGAGCAGACTATAGAAGGTTCTTTTATTCGGGGCGGGCAGGCGATCGCGCAAACCCTTGAAAATTCTCTGGTGCATGGGATTTTGAGCATGGAAATCCAACACCCCAAATTTATCATCTGAGATCGCGACTGAGAAGAGAGTGGGTCAGGAAATGCGATCGGTAACTCCAGAG
Organism: Cyanobacteria bacterium SBLK; assembly: GCA_017746715.1. GTDB lineage: Bacteria > Cyanobacteriota > Cyanobacteriia > Cyanobacteriales > Spirulinaceae > CCY15215. Next base: position 13,854 of record JAGHZQ010000053.1, on the reverse strand, counting down.
AAACACTTCAAGAAAATTACGCCACATCACCCAGAACTTACAAGAGTATATCGATGTTTGTTTTTAAGTTTTTTCTGAAGAATAAAAATGTTAGATCTGGTGCATTCCAGAAAGTTCTTGTACTTAAGCAATCTACTTTTGTTCTATTGAATCGTTTTGTTTTTGTGTATTTATACTTATCACTACTTTTTTCACCGTAATTTTACATTTCCCAGAGTTTTATCAAGATTTTGTGAAGTAAGAGAAAATACTGGTATAACCTAAAAAAAATTCGCTAGTATGAATATGGGAGTAACTTAGAAGTTACAAGTATATTACCTACAAGGTCCTTCAGTAACAGACTTTTGAGCTGTTTATTTTTGTCTTGCTAAATTTTATTTAGCAAACGAAAAAATATGCTCGATTGCTTTGTCTGCGTTCCGAATTTACTTTCGCCCCGTAATTCCACTTAAATTTTGTCAAGTACTTTCACGTAGGAAAACAATGACATACAAAACATCCTTGACGAACAGAGAGAAGTCGATCTCTAAAAAAAAGGATCGCAAATCTCCTCCAAATTGGATTTTGTTCCGGATCGTTTTAGCTGCTATTTTTGGAAGTTTGGAAGTAATTGGAAATACAATTATTTGTCCAGTTTTCAACAATAGTTTCACCTTCAACAATAGTTTCACCTTCAACAACAGTCTCACCTTCAACAACAGTCCCACCTTCAAAAACAGTCCCACCTTCAATAATAGTCCCACCTTCAACAATAGTTTCACTTTCAACAATAGTTTCATCTGTAATAACAGTCTCACCTTCAACAACAGTCCCACCTTCAAGAACAGTCCCACCTTCAAGAAAAATGTAACTAACTATTACGTTGAAGAAAATTCAACATATTTCGATGTGACCTTTTTGTTTCCATCGAAGTCAACGGGTTTTGAATGGGATAAAAAAAACTGACACCTCAAGTGTGCCAGAACAGATTCCCGAGCCCAGTTTTATATAGAGTTTATTCGCAGGACTTGGGGTAATGTGGAAAGTTACACACAAGTCTAACAAAAAGTAAGTAGGATGACTTTTTGCTAAGCGATTCATTTTTTTAAACTGGGCTTAAATACCTGTTTTACCAGAACAAGTATTTAACAAAGGAAATTAACTTTTTTATAATGCGAACCAAAGAGACTGCAATCCTCTTGGTTCTTTTTTATTTTAAAATGCAGTGGGTTCTTTGGAAGCGATCGCAAACAGTCCCGTCAGAGATCTAGATCTCGCCAAAACCGACGATGGCGATCTTGTAGCGACGCTCTCTATTCCCAACCAATACCGTCGCATAATTTCCTCTCCTTATGCCGTTACGTTAAGATCGTGGAGGAAATCATTACAAAAGCGATCGCGTGCTGTCAAAAAACTGAATCCTACGAGAGCGAAAGTCCTGCGCTCGTCTAGACTTTCACGAGTTTTTCACATTCTTGTTTTATGCTCGATCGAAAATAGGGCAGTTGTAAATTAACTGACCATCAATCAAACATAATTTAATCTTATTATATGTTTTCTAGGATAAAAATTTTTGAATTCAAACCCTTGTTGATTCTCAGAGAGGCATTTCTTTCTCTATTACCGATTATTTTGGTAATGAATATTTTAGTTGTACTTTGTGAGATAACCGATCTATTACAAGGTTACGGACTAATAGTAAAACCTATTTTGAATGTTGATGAAATAAACAGATTATGTATTTTTTTAATTCCTTTATTTGTCAATTTATCTCTGAGTCACTTGTTGGCAAAAGAAAAAAATCTTGACACAATTTTCACGATTTTAGTAGCCATGGTTTGTTTTTTTCTGGCTTCTGGTTTCCTCAGTATCAATGACTCAAATCAACTCATTTCCTCAAGAGGTTCAATTCTCACCAGTATCCTCAGCACTTGGATTGCGATCGCACTACTCCAGTATTTTTCTAGGATTTCCCTATTTCGATTAATTCGCCACCAACGCGATATCAACCCTCGTCTCAAAAATACGCTAAATTTAATGTTACCCGCTCTCTTAACGGTTTTGAGTTTTGAATTAATAGGGCAACTACTAGAATTAGTCATAAAAGTAGATATCAATATCATTAAAATTGGTCGAATTACCCCACTTCAAGAAGGAATCTTATATAAACTCATTTCACTATTTGCATGGTACTTTGGTTTGCATGGAGAGCATAGCGCAGATGGGATATTTCGACTGCTCAATAATATTCCTTCAACTGAGGTATACAGTATTCGACTCAAAGCCTTTCATGATGTATTTATGAACATCGGTGGTGCTGGCGCAACATTTATTATTCCCTTACTTATTCTCTTCAGTAAATCCATCAGTCAGTTTAAATCTATTGCACGTTTGAGCTTAATATTTTCATTTTTTAATGTTAATGAGATACTGTTATTTGGATTGCCTATTTTATTCAATCCTCGCTTTATCATTCCATTTTTTTTAGCCCCATTTGTTAATATGGGAATCGCCTTGATTGCCATTCATTTTGGTGCATTTTCCTTTGCTCTCAATCCCATTCACTGGATGTCTCCCCCCATCTATAGTGCGTATCTTGCGACTAATGGATCGATAGGGGCAATGTTAACTCAACTATTTTGTATTATCGTAGATGGGTGCATTTATTTCCCTTTTTTGCTTTTAGCCTCTCGCCAATATCATGTCCCTCTTCATTTACTAAAATTATTTGGAAAAGATGCTCATGACTTCATTGCTGAAGAAATCGATCGCCAGCAAGAACGCCTATTTCTAGTCAAGCAAAAATCCGAACTCAACGAGATGGCCGCAGCACGGAAAGTTTTACAAAAATTACAAGGCGGAAAATTTATTCTATACTTTCAACCCAAAGTTGATGCCGCATCGTTGAAAATATTGGGATTAGAGGCATTACTTCGATTTGAGAGTGCAACGGGAAAGATTCTACCCCCTACTTTTTTGCCGATACTCTATCAGCAAGGTTTATCCAAAGCGATCGATAAAAAAGTGGTTGATATGGCATTTTCTCAAATTCGACAATGGCGATACATGGGATTGCAAGTCCCCCCGATCGCCATTAACTTTGATAAAGATTTTTTGCTCGATCGCAGCGCTATTAAAGAATTTATCAATCGAGCCAATCGAGAAGAGATATGTTTTTATCTTGAAATTACAGAACATACCTATACTGTAGAATGGGAAACCCTAAGATCGGTGCTTCGTCAATTGAGATCGGCAGGTCATCGCATTGCCATTGATGATTTTGGAGCGGGTTATTCTTCGTTAAATAATTTATTAGTCTTAGAAGCTGACGAAATTAAGCTGGATCGAAAACTGGTCGTCGCTCATGAAATTGAAGCCGAGCGCGGTCGGGTGTTGCTCGCATCTACAATACAGCTATGTCGCGATCTCGGTTTTTTTGTAGTGGCAGAAGGAGTCGAAACATCTTCCCAACTACAGCTGCTTCAACGCTATGGAGTCGATGTCATACAAGGATATTATGTAGGCAAACCGATGCCTTCTCATGAAGTCTGTCAGCTATTCGATCGTCGATAACGATCGCTCTTATTGCAGAGTCGATTCCAATCAAAGTTAGGTTACAGTGAATTTTAGGTGCAAATACTCAGCATTCCTTGTCTTGTTTCCATCTGTCCTTATCTCAATTGAAAACATTGATGTAAAAGCAATCTGATGGTACTTCCAATACGAATCAGAAAAAATTTTAATCTGGCGACCCTGACTTTTTTCTTGTGGATCTTTATTCCTCTGCTAGGCGCGATCGCAGTTATCGTCGCATCTCTTTATCGAGCGGAAGTCACAATCAATCGCGAAAAACTGGAAATTAACGAAACGCAAAACATCGAACGACAGGCAGAACTCGCCGCCGCAGATTTTAATATCGTGGCTTCGGGTTTGCGCTTTCTAGCTTCGCAACATCGATTGCTTTCAATACTCGATGCCGATTCTACCTCGAAAAAAAAAGAGCGCAGTATTTTAATCGAGGAATATATTTCTTTTGCGAAATACAAAGGACTTTACGACCAAATTCGCTTGTTAGATGAAACCGGGAAAGAGGTTATACGAGTGAACCTCAATGGGGGGACACCGATAAGCATTACCGACGATGGCCTGCAAGATAAAAGCGATCGCTATTGGTTTAGCGAAACCATGGCTTTATCAGAAGAAGAAATTTATATTTCTCCCCTCGATCTAAATATGGAAGAAGGCCAAATCGAACGACCTTGGAAACCCGTGATTAGATTTGGGACTCCTGCCTTCAATCGCAACGGGCAAAAACGAGGAATTATCATTCTCAACTATTTGGGCAAAAATTTTATTGAGAACTTAACGACAGAAGATAAGAGTTCCTCGGGGGATTTAATGCTGCTCAATGCAGAAGGGTATTGGCTCAAAGGAAAGACACGGGCAGATGAATGGGGTTTTATGTATCGCGATCGCCAAGACAAAACGTTTAGCAAAGCCTTTCCCAAAGCATGGCAAAAAATTTCTACCGAAGAAAAAGGACAATTTCAAAATTCTGAAGGGTTATTTACCTTTATTACCGTTTATCCCCTGCAAGAAATTCAACAAACGACTTTTCGGGAAAGCGATCGCTCCCAGCAAAATTACGCATGGAAAATTGTCAGCCATGTTTCCCGAGACATCTTAATCGACAACCGCAATCAACCTTTGACGAGGCTATTTCCCCTAACGGGGATTTTAACCTTGCTGGCAGGCATTACCGCTCTCGTTATTGCCACCGCACGCCAGCACGCGCAAAAAACTCAAGAATATTTGCGGTTGAGCGAAGAACGCTATACTTTAGCCGTTCAAGGTGCAAAAGACGGCCTTTGGGATTGGAATATCGTCACTAACGAAATCTATTATTCCCCGCGTTTCAAAGAAATTTTAGGCTACCAAGATGAGGAAATGCCCAATGAATTTTCGGCTTGGGAATCCCGATTGCACCCGGGCGATCGCGAGGCGACGTTTACCGCAATGAAAAACCATTGGAATAAACGCCTTCCCTATTATTTAGAATATCGCTTGCGGACGAAATCCGAGGCGTATAAATGGGTTTTAGTGCGGGGTCAAGCGCTTTGGAACGAAACGGGCCAACCCATTCGCATGGCGGGTTCGATCGCCGATATCGACGATCGCAAAGCCGCAGAAATTGCCCTACAAGACGCGAAAGAGAATGCCGAAACTGCCAATCGCGCCAAGAGCGAGTTTCTAGCCAATATGAGCCACGAACTGCGAACTCCCCTCAATGGCATTTTAGGTTACACCCAAACCCTGCAAAGTTCCTGCACCATGACGAAAAGCGAACTGAAGGGCATTCATGTCATTCATCAATGCGGTACCCACCTGCTAACCTTAATTAATGACATTTTAGACATCGCCAAAATTGAAGCGCGGAAAATGGAGCTTTATCCCGTTGATTTTCATTTGCCTTCTTTTCTGGAAAGTATCGCTGATATCTGTCGCATCCGTGCCGAACAAAAAGAAATTGCTTTTACCTACCAAACCCGATCTGCTTTACCCAATGGTGTTCGTGCCGACCCCAAACGCTTGCGACAAGTGTTGATGAATCTCTTAAGCAATGCCGTTAAATTTACCGATCGCGGTGGCATCACCTTTTCTGTCAATGCCAGTGCTTCTTCCTCTTCAGTTCAACTACACTTTCAAATTGAAGATACGGGTATTGGGTTAAGCGAAGCACAAATCGAAAAAATCTTCCAGCCTTTCGAGCAAGTGGGAGCGCTCAGTCGCAAAGCCGAAGGAACGGGGTTGGGATTGCCCATTACCGAGAAAATTCTCGAAATGATGAATTCCACTTTAACCGTGACGAGCAAACTCGATCGCGGCAGTTGTTTTGCTTTTGAGGTAGAACTACCCGTTACAACAGCCTTTTCGGATACCGCGATCGACTCCCAACCCGCGATTTCCGGTTATCAAGGGAAACGGCGGCGCGTTCTCGTTGTCGATGACAAATGGGAAAATCGTTCTGTCGTCGATAATATTCTCGCTCCCCTCGGATTCGAAATCCTCGAAGCGGGGAATGGTCGAGAAGGATTGGACATGGCTGCCAGACATCGACCGGATCTCGCGATTATCGATTTGGTCATGCCTGTCATGGACGGCTTTGAAATGCTGCGACACTTGCGCCAATCTCCAGAACTACACAATATGGTGGCGATCGTTTCTTCTGCCAGCGTTTTTGAAGCCGATCGCCATCACAGTTTGGAGGTTGGCGCAGATATGTTTATTGCCAAGCCCATTCAACTCGAACAATTATTAAATGCTTTACAAAAATATCTCCAATTAGACTGGATTTACGAAAAAAAGAAACAACTTTCTGTATTTCCTGCTACCTTTGGGGGCGAAGCCGGTGAAAACCAAGCGGACAAATCTTCCCTCATACTGCCAGATGAAATACTAAACGAACTTTACGATCTCGCTAAAGGCGGATTGCTTGACGATCTCGTCGAACGCGTCGAACGATTAGATTCTCAATATGAGGAATTTACTCGAGAGATTCAGCAACTTGCCGACTCTTTCCAAATCAAACAGATCCGCGAGTTGATCGGAGCGCATTTAAAAGTTCGTTAATTTGTCAATTCGCGATCGATAATTAAATTATATCGAGCGTTAATGCTCCTCAGTAAAATCTACAAGTATTTGCGAATGCCTCAAGCGATCGCTATGCTAAAACTATAACGCCTGAAATTGCCATGCAAGCTCGAGAACAACAGACATTACTGATTGTGGACGATACGCCAACCAATCTGAAAGTTTTGTCCAAAGCCTTGAAAGATGCCGGCTATAAAGTCGCAGTTGCCGTCGATGGAGAAAGCGCGATCGAACAGGTCGAACACCGACCGCCGGATTTAATTTTATTAGATATTCTCATGCCGGGTATTGATGGTTTTGAAACCTGTCGGAGATTCAAAAGCAATCCCGAAACTCGCGAGATTCCCGTAATTTTTATGACAGCTTTAGCAGAGTCGGAAGATAAAGTCAAGGGCATAAATACGGGAGCAGTTGATTATATTACAAAACCTTTTCAAAAAGAAGAAGTTTTAGTACGCGTTAAAACCCACTTGCAAATTCGTCATTTAATGAAAACCGTCACAGAACAAAATCGGCAACTCCAGCAAAATAATACGGAATTAGAAGGGCGGGTTGAAGAGAGAACGGCAACGTTAAAAAAAGCGCTCAACGATCTACAAAATATGCAATTACAATTGATTCAACAAGAAAAACTTTCAGCACTGGGTCAATTAGTTGCAGGAGTTGCCCACGAAATTAATAATCCCGTTAACTTTATTTCTCATAGTATTGCACCAGCTAAAGCGAGTTTAGACGATCTGATTCGCATCTTGCGTCTTTATCAAGAATATTATCCCGATCCGGTTGCAGAGATTCAAGAGGAATCTGAAGATGTGGATTTAGAATTTACTCTAGAAGATTTACCTAAAATTTTTGATTCTCTTGAATTGGGAGCCGATCGCATTTTAAAGATTGCCGTTTCCCTACGCAATTTTGCCCGTGCGGATACATCGGTCAAGATGCCGACGGATATTCACGAAGGTTTGGATAATACCCTGTTGATTTTGGGGCATCGCTTGAAATCCGTCGGCGATCGCCCGGAAATTGCAGTGATTAAACATTATGGCGATATTCCCGATATTCATTGTTACCCCGGACAACTCAATCAAGTGTTTATGAATATTTTTGCCAATGCGATCGATGCGTTAGAAGAAAAAATGGCAAAACAAGGGAAAAGTTTTACGTCTCCGCAAATTCGGATCGCGACGAAAGTTAGCGATGGCGATTGCGTAACTATTCTCATTGCCGATAATGCCTTGGGGATGAGCGAGGAAATTCGCCACAAACTATTCGAACCCCTATTTACCACAAAACCCGCTAATAAGGGAACGGGTTTGGGATTGTCGATCAGCCGTCAAATTGTCGCCGATAAGCATCAAGGGGAGCTAAATTGCCATTCGGCGATCGGGGAGGGGACGGAGTTTGCGATCGTGCTTCCGGTTTGAGCCGTCTTGGCGATCGCATTGGATTATTGTTCAACAATATCGCTATTTTGCGATCGCGCCTCCACTCAGATCTCATTTCTCTGCTTAAATTTGATATGAGGGCCATGGCTAAGAATGAGCAAGCTGCATTCCATTTTAGAGCAAACTTTCTCTAGAAATTAGGAATCAGCGATCGCCCTTGAGGGGTTTATTTTTCCATTGCCGATCGCCCCTGTTTACCCAAACGCACCACGGCAAAATAAATAAAGTAAACCAGATAAGCCGTCAACCCAATCCCCGCTAAAAAACCGAGGAAACCGGGAGTCGAATTGGCATGAAACCAACTTTTGTAGAGGAAGGTCGGCTCGAGCCAAGCGCGACACATGGGATTTTCCCGAGGAGCCGCCGCAAATCCGCAAGGGAGAAAAGGAATAAAAGCCAAAGTACCGAGAGTACAATAAACCGTCACCGCCCACCGCCAAGAGGTCAGCATTAACTTGAGGGGGCTAAAATTATGGTCGTCGATTTCGTCATTAATATCGATCCAAAACCACAAAGAAATTGGCATTAATATTCTGGCAGCAAATCCTGTAAAATAACCAATCGTCCAAGAGGGAATCATTAAATATACGGTAATCATCAGCAAACTGGCCACTCGCCAATAAATAATCAGGAGGCGAGTCATCGCCTCTTCCTTGCGAATTGCCGCCCATATTAATAAGACCACAGGGGCGATGACAGTAAAGAGAACCGCCAATCGATAGTCCATCCAAATTAAGGGCTTAAACCAAATGTCGGGCATAATTGATTTTCTCGGATTGCTCGAGACTATTGTAAAGCCTCGCGATCGCAAAAAAATAGCAGGAAACCTCATATTGAGGGTTTCCTGTTATTCTTACAGACAAATATGCTCGTCAAATTGGCGAGTTTGATAATTAACCCGAAAGATTAGTCATCGTAAATGCGGCACTCAACCGCATCGGGGTTATCATCGCAATATTGTTCTAGAGAGCTTTTGGGTTGTTCTTGGCGTTGGTGGGCGGCTTCGGCTTGCAATTCTTCAACGGCATCCCAAGCAACTGCACATTCGGGAGATGTAGCACCTTCAGTACTGCAAACCGCTCTGGCTTGGTCGCGTTCTTGGTCGATTTTTTCTTGAATGTTGCTCATTATGCGTTTATTCCAGTGAGATTGAAAGGACAGCAGACCGGCCGGTCTTAGAGGTTTATCGCGATCGGAAGAGAGTAGGTCTGTTATGCTTTGAATTGAAACAGCCTCTCTTCTTATTGATATCCTAGCGAATATTCAAAGCCTCTATCGATCCCGATTTTTTAAGATTTGATGAGATTTAAGCCGATGAGCGAACGAATTCAATGGGTGAATGCCCTCTCAACTCGACCTTCCCTCGAAGCCGCGATCGCAGAAGTTGCCGCCACCGTTCGGCAATCTTTGTCTGGAGATCCCGACTTGGGCATTGCCTTTATTTCTGCAGCCTATGCCAGCGAATATCCTCGTTTGGTTCCCTTATTGGTGGAGCAGTTACCCTTAAAAACCTTGATCGGTTGTGGGGGAGGTGGAGTCGTCGGCACGGGCGATCGCTGCGATGCTTTGGAGGTTGAAGGCAATCCAGCGTTGAGTTTGAGCGTGGCGTCCCTCCCCGAGGTTAACGTTCGTCCGTTTCATATCGCCAGCAGAACTTTACCCGATCTCGATAGTCCCCCCCAGCGTTGGAGCGAATTAATTGGGGTAGATCCCCAAGAAAATCCCAGTTTTATTTTGCTGGCAGATCCCTTTTCCGCCCAAATTACGGATTTGTTACAGGGGTTGGATTTTGCTTATCCCAGTTCGATTAAGGTCGGCGGTTTGGCCAGTAACGGGGCCGTGGGAGGGCAAAGCGGCTTATTCTATTACGATTCTTTGGCTTCTGGCGGGTCTCTCTATCGCGAAGGAACCGTTGGCGTAGCCTTGAGCGGGGCAATTACCGTCAATGCGATTGTCGCCCAAGGCTGTCGCCCCATCGGTCAAACCTTTCAAGTCACCCAAGGCCAGCGCAATGTGATTTTACAAATTGCCGAATTCAGCCAAACGCTAGCTGAAGAGGAGTCCCAACCCACATTAACGGCATTGCGGAATTTGCTGCAAAACTTGGATGAGAGCGATCGCGAACTGGCGCAGCATTCTCTCTTTGTAGGACTGGCGCGAGATGAATTTAAAGCAGATCTCAATCAAGGGGATTTTTTGATTCGCAATCTCATCGGGGTCGATCCCAATGTGGGAGCCGTAGCGATTGGCGATCGCGTGCGCCCGGGTCAGCGCCTCCGCTTTCACCTGCGAGATTCGAGAACGTCCGAGGAAGATCTCGAGGTGCTGTTGCGACGCTATCAACGGGAACACTCGAATCCCGAAGGCGCAATCGGGGCGTTAATGTTTTCTTGTTTGGGTCGGGGAGAGGGGCTATACGGCAAGCCTAATTTTGACTCGAGGCTGTTTCAGCGCTATTTGGGCAATATTCCCGTGGGTGGATTTTTCTGCAATGGGGAAATCGGTCCGGTGGGGAGTAGCACCTTTTTACACGGGTATACCTCGGTGTTTGCCATCTTTTATTAAACTCTACATATAGCGTTGGTGAACTCTGTTTTGAAAATAGACACTATTGATAGCGTCTATTTTTTTACTGGCGAGAGGCATTTTTTTGAGGAAATTCCCACAATCTTTCCTTGGAGACTTGCATTATTTTTTTGATGATTTGTTCTACTTGAATTCATAAATTTTTTTTGATAAAACCGTTCTCAAATAAGTACCATCGTTCTAAAATAAGAACAGAATGATTAAGAGCCACAAATCTTTTAATCGTGTCAATATTCATCAACCCAAAAAACATCATGGAAAAAATGGAAAAATTGACACCAGCCCAAAAGGAACTGTATGACTGGCTGGTAGAATACATTCGCACCGAACAGCACGCTCCTTCCATTCGGCAAATGATGCGAGCGATGAACTTAAAATCCCCCGCTCCCATCCAAAGCCGTTTGGAGCGCTTGCGGAATAAAAAATACATCGATTGGACTGAAGGAAAAGCGCGAACGATTCGCATTCTTTATCCCCCTAAAAAACGGGGCTTGCAAGTTGAAGGAGCGATCGCAGCGGGAGGATTGGTCGAGCCATTTGCCGACGACAAGGAGCAACTGGATATTACTGCAATTTTGCACCGTCCGAACTGTTTTGCCTTGCGAGTCACCGGGGATAGCATGATCGAAGATATGATTCGAGATGGTGATTTTGTCGTCATGCAAAAACCCCCGGGCAGCGATCTGCCCCGTAATGGGGAAATCGTTGCCGCCAGGGTGGATGGTGCGGGCACCACCTTAAAACGGTTTTACAAATTTGCCGATCGCGTCACCTTAAAACCCTCCAATCCCGACTTCAATCCCATTGAGGTCGAAGCTGACAAAGTGGAAATCCAAGGGGTTCTCATTGCCGTCTGGCGAGATATTGTCAACAAGCGCGATTGGTAAATTCTCCAGAAACATCTCGATTCTCTCCTATCAAATCTTGAGGTTTAATGGGAGAGGAGAAAGATTTTATTTTTGCGTTTCTTCGGCGAGAGAACGCGTCAATTTCTTGTCTTCGCGATCGCTTCTGCGAGCCAGCAATTGCTCTTCTAGAGCGGCAATGCGATTGTAAGCGGCCGTGACTTGAGCGGTCAGCCGTCGAATTTGCAAATCAGGCGAGAGCGATCGCTCGTCGGTATTGTAATCGAGCAAGCGATCCAAGTTTTGTTCGTCTTCGAGCACATCCTTATGTCCGATACTCAACTCATCCGCACTCGAAACGCGAGATACCGTTGAGATTTGAGGGATTGAGGAAGTCGACAGCAAGGAGGAGGAAGTACGACCCTCAACTTGCTTGAGGGCACCAACATCTGTCTGTTGTCCTGCCAAGAGAGCGCTCAGCTGATGCGACATTTGCTCCACGAGTTGATAAAGCGCATCAACCTTACCGTTTAGCGTATTGAGTTGAGTTTGCAAATTTTCCATAATAATTCCTGCTTTAGCAATTTATCTATTTCCATGCTATTGCTTGTTATTGGGTTATCTTTAAGGATTCCTGATTCATTTAACTTTTGAAGAGCCATAAATAATCCCTAATCTCTATAGGGACGGTGCTTGCTACATCCCTATATCCCACTCCCCACTACCGATAAGCCCTCAACAATAAGAGAAGGGGTATAACAAGAACCGTGCCATCGATTATCGCTTCCCAAAGCCAAAACCCGCTCGAGGGCATTGTAGACATTACCTGCAACCATGGTATCTTTAACCCGTCCGACAATTTCTCCTCTATCGATGCGATAGCCGAGATCGACATTAACGGAAAAGTCTCCCGAAATATCGCTGCCTCCTCCCAACATTTGATCCACTAATAAACCGCGATCGAGTTGATGAATGAGCTCGTCAAGAGTTCCGCGACCGGGTTCGACCACCAGATTAACCAGTTCGGGAGTAGGATAGCGTTCGAGGGAAGGCCGAAAGCCATTTCCCGTCCCCATTATTCCCAGTGCGCGACCCGTAGCGCGATCGCAATAAAATCGGGCCAGATTGCCTTGTTGGATGAGGGAGAGAAATTGCGTTTTCGTGCCTTCATCATCGAAAGGACAGCTATAAGGTCCTCGTTCCGGTTGCTGGCTGAGGGAAAGACATTCGGACATCACCAACTGCCCTCGGCGATCGCTCCACGGGGAGGATTTTTCCAAGATCCGCTTGCCATTGATCGCTTCAGAAACGGTCTCCCAAAATAAAGTTGCGGCTTTTCCGGTGAAGAGAATGGGAACGTTCCCCGAGGGTGGGGGAGTATTTTCCCGAGCCCATGCCAGCCGAATTAAAATCCCGCGAACGAGACTGTTCACATTCAGGCGATCTCGTTCTTCGCGATCTTCATATATCCCGAGAAAGTCTTCTCCGCGCACCCATTCCGCCTCCAAAGAGCCACTCAGGGTAATATCTGTATACTGACAGTGCAATCCTTGAGTGTTGGTCAGGCTTGTTGTTTCTCGCTCGCATTCAAATTCCGCACTACAGAGGACTTCCGGATAGCAATCGCGAATCGAGGCGATCGCTTCGCGTCCCATTTTCACCAATTCTCCCACCTCTACTGCTTCCCCCAAATCCGGCAGTACAAAAGTCTTGGCTTCAGCCAACTCGATGGTTTCGAGGGGATTCAATTCCGACAGGGCAATCGCGGCTTCGACTAATTCTGTGGGTTCGATGCGTCCATAAGCAACTGCCAGACCCGGACGATTGTCTCGCCATACCCTCAGTGCCGTGCCTTCCGACTCACAACTCTCTAATTGCTTGAGGCGATTGGCTTCAAAAAAAATCGGACGAGAGAGCGATTGCGATTGATAGACTTCGGCACAACTCGCTCCCGAGGCGAGGGATAATTCGAGTAATTGTTCGGCACGTATTTCAGGGGACTTCATCGGGTTCGGCTAAGACGGCGATCGGGGCTAACAAAGCAATTGTACGCTCTTATCCGAACGGTAACGTAATTTTTCTTTCGAGGCGATCGCCAATCGAGATGCGAGTTTAACGCCTGTTTTTACTGTCAAACCCGTAAAAATCAACCCTGTCGAATTCAGTCAATCTAACTTCCGACAGAGTTGATTGTTTCCCGCAATGGGAAAGTTATTTGAGACAATTTTGACAGTTTTTTTCTTATTCGGACTTACCCGCACAAGGATCTTCTTTTGCCGCACAAGGATCTTTACCCGCACAAGGATCTTCTTTTGCCGCACAAGGATCTTTACCCGCACAAGGATCTT
>JAGHZQ010000052.1 GCA_017746715.1 Cyanobacteria bacterium SBLK | reverse complement strand
TGCGAACTGTGGGAGCAAGAACCTACAAAGCTCTAGAGGCAGCAATTGAATTCGCAATTTCACAAGTTACTCAAGAAGATATTCACAATTGGTTTACCCATTGTTGTTACTGTACCTCATCATTTTGAGAAACGCTATATTGACGATATGACAACTTGCTATATGAACTGGCCTGATGATATGGCTAAAGCAACTAAAAAAGAATTTTCTGCTTTACTCTATAATAGGCTTGTAGATGAAAAGAGTTTTTATTCGCTCAACAATCAATCTCAGCCTTCAGATTTATCATCAGATTCTTCTGTAGAATGGCTTGGATGTGATAACATGATACATGATTTTATAGATTCAATTACTGAAAACAAAGACAATCCCAAGTTTAGACGTGGAAATATTGAGGATATTTTGAGAAAACATCTAGAGATTGATATGAAATCCTATGATGAGATAAAATCTAGAGGCTTAACAGCTAGACCTGATAAAAATTTGAAGTTTGCGATCGGATACTATATTTCAAATCTAACTTCGTAAATTATTACTCTATAAATTCAAGAAAAATAACTACCAAAGATGGAACAAATAGAGAACAATTTTTATTTTGCCTCCTTAAAGTTCTGTAATGACCTGTAAATCCTGAATGGGAGGCGGTGAGATAAGATAGCGTCTCATGGACTAAGAAGCATCCGTTTTATATAAGCGATCGCGCAGTTGGGCAATAACAATATCTCCCTCTATTCCCTCTCCTCGCTGCAACGACTCTACTCCCCCCATCACTTTTTGACGAGTTTCATTCATCCATTGTTCGTAGTCCTGCTGTTGCTGTAGGAGACTCAGTGCTTGACTCACAATATCATCTGCGGATTGATATCTGCCTTGTGCGAGTTGGGTTTGAATAAAAGTTTCATGTTCGGGTTTTAAAACGATCTGCATCGGAAAACCTCACTGGGGATTTTTACTCATTATGGCATTAGCGATCGCAAAACTTGTGCAAACTCTGAGAATTACGTTAAATTTAATTAAGATAACTTGGCAATTGCAACATTCATTCGGTAGAGTTTGGAATTTTTCCAAAACCGCGATCGCCCAGTGCAAAATCCGCAAACGCGATCGCCCTCTGTCATTTCCCGGCTGCAATTGACCGCCAACCCGCTAAAGCAAGCTCTTATAAAATATGAAACTTTCTTGGAGAGTCCTCTTACTGTGGACGCTACCCGCCCTCATCATCGGTTTTTTCCTCTGGCAGGGGACATTTAACACCGCCAATGCCTTTGGTAACAATACCGCCAGCACCCGCATGACCTACGGGCGCTTTTTAGCTTATCTCGATGCCCATCGGGTACAAAGCGTTGACTTGTATGAAGGGGGGCGCACGGCCATCGTCCAAGCCACCGACCCGCAACTGAGCGATCGCTCGCAACTCTTACGGGTGGATCTGCCCCTACAAGCCCCCGAACTCATAGCCAGGCTGCGAAACGAGGGCATTCCCTTTGCTTCCCACCCCATCCAAAATAACGGGGCGATCTGGGGACTTTTAGGAAATTTGATTTTCCCCATTTTATTAATCGGTTCTCTCTTTTTCCTCTTCCGTCGTTCTAACAATATGCCCGGCGGTCCCGGACAAGCCATGAATTTTGGCAAATCTCGCGCCCGCTTCCAGATGGAAGCCAAAACCGGAATCATGTTTGATGACGTGGCGGGAGTTGACGAAGCCAAAGAAGAATTACAAGAAGTCGTTACCTTCCTCAAACAGCCGGAACGCTTTACGGCCGTGGGTGCGAAGATTCCTAAAGGCGTTCTATTAGTCGGACCTCCCGGTACGGGTAAAACCCTCTTGGCGAAAGCGATCGCGGGAGAAGCGGGGGTGCCTTTCTTCAGTATTTCCGGTTCTGAATTCGTGGAAATGTTCGTCGGGGTGGGTGCTTCTCGCGTCCGCGACCTCTTCAAAAAAGCCAAAGAAAACGCCCCTTGCTTAATCTTTATCGACGAGATCGATGCAGTCGGTCGCCAACGGGGTGCAGGTATCGGCGGCGGTAACGACGAACGGGAACAGACCCTCAACCAGCTTCTCACGGAAATGGACGGGTTTGAGGGCAATACGGGGATTATTATTATCGCCGCCACCAACCGCCCGGACGTTCTCGACTCTGCCTTATTGCGTCCCGGTCGCTTCGATCGCCAAGCTATTGTAGATGCGCCGGATATCAAGGGTCGCCTGAAAATTTTAGAAGTTCACGCTCGCAATAAGAAGATCGATCCGGCTGTTTCCCTCGAAACCATTGCCCGCCGCACTCCCGGTTTTAGCGGGGCGGACTTGGCCAACTTGCTCAACGAAGCGGCTATTTTAACCGCACGACGACGCAAAGAATTGGTGACGATGTTAGAGATTAACGATGCGGTCGATCGCGTCATTGCCGGGATGGAAGGCACGCCCTTAGTAGATAGCAAGAGCAAACGCCTCATTGCTTATCACGAGATCGGTCACGCCATCGTCGGGACTTTGGTTAAGGAACACGATCCGGTACAGAAAGTGACTCTCATTCCTCGCGGACAGGCCCAAGGACTGACTTGGTTTACTCCTAATGAAGAACAGGGGTTAACCACGCGATCGCAACTCATGGCTCGCATTGCTGGGGCAATGGGGGGTCGTGCGGCAGAGGAAGAGGTTTTCGGTCATGCGGAAGTGACCACGGGTGCTGGCGGTGACTTACAGCAGGTCACGGGAATGGCACGGCAAATGGTGACCCGCTTCGGCATGAGCGATCTCGGTCCTTTATCTTTGGAAGATCAGTCCGGAGAGGTCTTTTTAGGGAGCAATTTGATGACGCGATCGGAGTATTCCGAAGAAATTGCGACTAAAATCGACCAGCAAGTGCGAGCGATCGCGGAACAAGGTCACGAAATGGCTCGCAACATCATCCGCCAACATCGCATGGTTATCGATCGCTTGGTGGATCTTTTAATTGAAAAGGAAACTATTGACGGGGAAGAGTTCCGGCAAATTGTGGCGGAATATGCGGAAATTCCCGAAAAAGAACAGTTCGTTCCTCAATTGTAATTTGTTTCTTTAGTGATTTAGCTCTGTCTGGGTTTTGCGATCGAGACAGGGCTTTTTTTATTTGTTTTAATGTCAGGAAATTCAATGATTAAAAATGCCCGAAAGTTGATAAATCTTTGCTGGGAGCCATAAATCTCTCTGGGGGACTAGCCCCCCAGACCCCAACAGGGCGCATTCCCTTGCGTCTTTCGCCGACGCGGGGTCGCCCTGCCACCGGGGGACGAGATGCCTCCCCCACGCCCCCTGCATACTGTCGCCACTGTTTTATCGTCGAGCGAGTTGCAGATAAATTCTTGAAATATTATATTTTTGAGCATACTAGATAATCTTTCTCCATGTTTGCTGAATCATTCCAGAAAAAAATGTTTGCGGTTCTTGTTCTAGTTCTTGATTGAGATTGTCGAGAAGATCGCAGATTTTATTGTATCGCTCAATTAAACGTTGATTTTGCTCTAGTGTTGCTGTCTCTCGTTGAATTCTGGCAAAAGATGCGAGTTCTCTGGTCAGTCGATGTAGTTCGCTTTCTTGCCCTCTTAATTCCTTATATTGAGCCTTGCGATCGCTTTTTGTTATTGCTTCATAATATCTTAGAACAGATTCAGCATCGGCAAGTCGCACTTCTAATTCTAAACGAACCACAAATCTTTGATTGATGGAGTGATCGTGGATTTGAGACACTGCCCGTAAAACCTTTTCTAATTTTATTGCACTTATTTTGGCATCGCGTTTTAGCGATTTCAATCGTTTTGCAGTCTTAGATATAGAGCCATATAAATTTAAAATGAAACCTATAATCATAGCAAAATATACAGTTTCCCATGAAAAAAAGACAAGTGTTTTTGATAAAGAGTCTGGAGAAAATATTGTAGTGTAAGTAAACCATATAAAAATTAATATCCAAACGAAAATAGATTGATTACGTTCTCTTTGTTGCTCTTCGATTTTTCCACAGAGATTATTCATTTTTTCTGAATATTCACTGAGAATAGAATTCAAAATCTCGCGATCTTCTGGATTTTCCAAGATAACCTTGGCATTTTCCATAAAGATAACCTTGAGATTTTCCACGTCTTTATTCATGACTTTTTTCCTTCTGAATAATCTATCTAAACAAGATTTTCAATTGTTTTCATGAGTTTATTCATATTATCAAATTGCAATCTTTGCCCGTAACCTTCACTGTTTGGAATTAAAAGCTCGTTAGCACCTGAAGTGAAATTTTCGATAATTAAAGAAGCTGATAGATATTCATGACTAAAATTATCTTGCCCTTTCTTATTTTTAAGTTCTTGAATGATTCTATTGTAATCTCCATTTTTGTAATGGTTTTTAACTTCATATCTTTTCTTCCACCATAAATCTTGTTTTGTAACTAATGTAATCATTGCAAGTTTATTTTGTTTTGCAACCGATAAATAAGGTTTAATTTTTCTTTCTAAAACTTGCAGTTCTCTATCTAAACGATTTTTCTGGTATACCTCAATAAACTCTTCTAAAGACATACCTCGTTGATAAAGACTATGTTGGGAATAGTTGAAATTTTCAGATAACGAGTGATATCCCCATGATACAACATGGATAACTAGCTTGATTTTGCCATTTACAAGAGTTTGCAAAACTTCATCCCATCGATCTTCTCGTGGTTTTTGACCCGGAACAACAATTAATGATGCGTTAAAATCACTGTCGATTTTATATTCCTCAATGTCGAGAGATTCTTGATACGAGGGCGATAATTCAATTCCCGAAAAGACTTTACCGAGTGTCGTTTTCCCCGTTCCTCCCGCACCCACGATCGCGATCGCTGTTTTCCCCTCTTTCAATCGCTTAGCAAATCGCTTAACTGTAGGAAATAACCCTCGAGAAATTTCGAGTAAAGAAACTCCCGTACTTAATGCCTCAACTGTTTCAATAAACATACTCAGCCGATCGCGCTTTCCTATTCGTCCTCGATTATACTCAATTTTTGCGATTTGCGATCGCGCTTTACTTCTATCGCTTAAGTTCTATTTTTCTCTCAATTGATAATTAATAATTGTTCGTTAATAATTGAAACAGGGTGTCATCGAGCAAATGAAAACATGGAAATTGCATTTATTGGGGATTCTTTCGTTAGCGGGACGGGGGATCCGGAGTATTTGGGTTGGGTGGGAAGATTGTGTGCGGAAACGGCTTTGAGAGGCTATCAATTTACAATGTATAATTTGGGCGTTCGTCAAGATACCAGTGCGGATATTAAAAAACGATGGTTGCGGGAACTGTCTTATCGCTTTCGACAAGGAGAAAAAAATCACGTTGTCTTTTCTTTTGGCGTTCGGGATACCGCACTTAAAAAAGGCAAGCCTCGGGTGAATTTGCAAGATTCTTTAAACAATACTTATAGTATTTTTGAGGTTGCAAAAAAGTCATTCCCCGTTCTGGCGATCGGTCCTCCTCCCGTGGCAAATGCTCAGCACAATCAAAGAATTTATCGCCTTTCAGAAGCATTTTTTTCGGTTTGTATTGAATTAGATATTCCCTATCTCGATATTTTTACGCCCCTCAGTTCTTCTACGGCTTGGATGCAGGAAGTCCGGGAAAATGATGGCATTCATCCCTATATTGAAGGATATGCAGAACTCGCGGATTTGATACAAAATTGGTCGCCTTGGGTGTCTTGGTTTGCGTCCCATTATTCTGTCAACCATCGGCGATCGCGATCGCCCAAATCTCTTTATTTTAATTGACTTAAGAAGTCGGGAGAGAGGGGAAGAGGCAACTTCATCCTTCATCCCGACTTCTTCATTCTTAATTCTTCATTCTTCATCTTTTCCCAAAACCGTCACCGCTTCTTGATGGGCGCAACCGCCCTCAAAAGCGACATACCAAGCATCGCTGATGGTTTTATAAAATTGAGTAATCGCGACAGTTTGACCGCTATAGGGAAGCCATATCTCATCTCCAGCTTTTAATCCGTCGTGTTCTAAAATTGGCTCGACTTTGCGGGGTTTGGGGACTTTTTGTGGTTTGCTGGGAGCGGAAACAGAAGACTTAACGGGTGCGGTTACCGTCGGTTTGGAGGCAACGGGTTCTTTTTCTCGAGATGGAGGGGAGGCTTTGGATGCTCTTTCACCTTGAGGGCGAGGTTTCGGACGCATTAAAGCGGGTTTTTGGGGTTTGTTCATGGTGATTCGGAGGGCGATCGTTTCTATAAAAATAGCTTACATCTTCTTTCCATTGCTATCGGGAAGAAGATGCACCCACCCATCGTTAATTGGGTGGGTGCATCGAGTTATTCCCATTCAATGGTTCCGGGGGGTTTGGAGGTAATATCGTAAACCACGCGGTTTACACCTTTGACTTCGTTAACGATGCGATTGGAAATCGTTTCGAGGAGGTCGTAAGGCACTCGCGACCAGTCCGCCGTCATGCCGTCTTCGCTGGAGACAAAGCGCAAAACGACGGGATGGGCGTAAGTACGCCGATCGCCCATCACCCCGACGCTACGAATGGGCAAGAGAACGGCGAAGGCTTGCCAGAAGTCATTGTATTTGCCTTGTTTTTGGATTTCGTCTCGCACGACAAAATCCGCATCTCGCAGAATATTCAAGCGTTCGGAGGTCACTTCGCCAATAATGCGAATGGCTAAACCGGGTCCGGGGAAGGGATGGCGACGAATGATTTCTGGGGGGAGTCCGATCGCGGTACCGACTTTGCGAACTTCATCTTTAAAGAGTTTCCGCAGGGGTTCGATGAGTTTGAATTGCAGGTTTTTCGGCAGTCCGCCGACATTGTGATGGCTTTTAATTTTCACCGCGACTCGTTCCCCGGTTTTCGGATCGACGTTGGTATCGGCAGACTCGATCACGTCGGGATAAAGCGTCCCCTGTGCCAAATAATCAAAGGGTCCGAGGCGTTGGGATTCTTCTTCAAAAACTCGGATAAATTCGTGACCGATGCGGCGGCGTTTTTCTTCGGGATCGGTGATGCTGTCGAGTTTGGCAAGAAAACGCTCTCGGGCGTTAACATATTCTACGGAAATATGAAATTGGCGATCGAATATCTCGACGAGGCGTTCTGGTTCTCCTTTTCGCATGAAACCTTGATCGATAAACATGCAGGTGAGACGATCGCCGATGGCTTCGTGCATTAAAAAGGCGAGGGTGGAGGAGTCCACGCCACCGGAAAGGGCAAGGAGAACGCGCTTATCGCCGACTTTGGCGCGAATTTCGCGAATGGATTCTTCGACAAAAGCCGCCGTCGTCCAAGTGGGTTCGCAGTCGCAAATGTGATAGACAAAATTGCGAATGAGGGCTTGTCCGTTGGTGGAGTGAACGACTTCCGGGTGAAATTGCACGCCGTAGAGTTGTCGTGCGTGGTTGGCGATCGCGGCGCAGCGGGTATTCTCGGTATGCGCTAAAATTTCAAATCCCGAGGGCAATTCCGTACAGGAATCTCCGTGACTCATCCACATGGTGGAGCTGTCTTCAACATTGGTCAGGAGGTCGGTGGGATCGTCAATGGCGAGGGAGGCTTTACCGTATTCTGCCTGTTTTGCCCGTTCCACGCGCCCGCCTAATTGCTGTACCATTAACTGCATCCCATAACAAACTCCAAGAATGGGAATGCCTAAGTTCCAGATTTCGCGATCGCAATGGGGGGCGAATTCGTCATAAACGGAGTTAGGACCTCCCGAAAGGATAATACCTTTGGGGTTGAGTTTTGTAAGATGTTCTGCACTGGTACGATAGGAAAGAACTTCTGAATAAACTTGCGTTTCTCGAATGCGTCTGGCAATGAGTTCGGAATATTGCGAACCAAAATCCAAAATCGCGATCGTTTGGCGATTGATGCTTGTTTCTAAGGACTTTGGCGGCAAAGTCCCTACAGTCGTGTTAGCTCTGGTTTGAGTGGTCATGGATGATATTTTAGATATGCGAAAGCGAACCGATCGCGGCGATAATTAAGAAGAACGGGTTCTGAGTTTTAGTTCGGAAACTGTAGATTAAATGCAGATGCAACAAGATAGACTCCTTGAGATTGCGAAATAAAATCGAGGAATCCAAACGAGAGTCAAAATTAGAAGTCAAATTCTAATCGTTAAGATCTGAACATCAAGATATGAAGATTTAAACCAATGGCATCAAAAACAATCTCGATCGTTGGGAATCAAGTCGAGGGCAAACTCTAATGACTCCATCCATTTTTCTCCATACATCTTTTCAGTAAAGTTGTATGAGTTAAGGTAATCCTCCGCCCAATTTAGAAATCGAATCAACGAGACAGCAAGTAAAAATGCCTTATAATCAAAGGCTTGTTAAATATTAATTAGTTATTCAGAGCATTATACCACAATCGGAGAAAAGTTTTGTTGCCTGTTGACTTTTAACAATAATTTTTCGCTGGCGATCGAAGAGGACGGATCCAATACAAACATCGCGATCGCAGTGTTTGCGAATGTACTCTCGGCTGCGGCGATCGATGGTTTCGGCGATGGAGGAATAAACGCGATCGACGCTTTCGGGGGCAACTTCCCGCAGGTATTGCAAGGCGGTTTCTGTGGTGGGACTGTGGAAAATATCGGTCAGAATGGGGGTGGGTAAACCGATTTTGGCACAATGGGCGGTGAGAATTTCCAAACGTCCGTCGGCGAGGTGGTGATGGGTGTGGAAAATTCCGCCGGCGAGTTTGATCAGTTTTCCATGATAGCCGAAGAGGAGCAGCGATCGCGCCCCTAAAACTCCCGCCGCGACTAACAACGGACCCAACCAATTGGCAGTTTTAACTAAGCGATCGGCGTCAATTCCCAAACTGCGAGCTAAATCCAAACCATTTTCTCCCACGCAGAAGACTAGATCGTGAAATGCAGCCAGTTTTTCTGCCAATTCTTCTCGATAAATTTCTAACTGTTGGGGAGAACTTAAGGGCTGACTAATGCCTGTCGTACCTAATAAGGAAAGTCCTTCAACGACTCCAAAGGCTTCATTAGAAGTTCGTCTCGCTAATTGTCGTCCTTCTGGCAAGATAATTTTAACGGCAATAGCTTCATGAGGAGAGAGGAAAATTTGTAAATTATGCTGTAAGAGTTGGGCTGCATAAGTATAAATTGCTGCTTGTCCGTCGCGATCGCGTTGTTTGCCAATTCCTTCTCCCCCTTCGATGGTAATTTGTGGCAGTTGGCGATCGGGTTCTTGCCATTCTATCATTGCCCAAATGGGAGTATTGCGGGTTAAATCTAAATTATCGCCGGGATCGCTATGAGTCATGGCTAAAGCAGCGCGATCGCTAATTTTGGCGATTTGAGCGATCCCGATTTCGGCAATTTCTGGGGGATCCACAAGCTCGATTTTTACCGTTTTTAAAGGCATTTGTTGCTGGAGATAACGCAAGGCAGCAACAGCAGCAGCACAGGCAAAAACGGGTAAGGTAAATCCCGATCGCGGTTGAGAAATAGCCAAATTAATTCAAAATTCAAAATTATCAATTCAGAATTATAACCTTTCCCACGAGCAAGGCGATATAATAAATCTTAACAATCGTAGGTTTATTGAGGTTTTTGTATGTCTCGTCGCTCTCTCATTCGTCTATTTTTTGCGGGTGTTTTTGCTTGTTTGGTGTGGTTGAATGTTTTGCCTAATGCGCTCGCTTTGGGCGGCAAACAACCTGCGATCGATGCGATCGCTCCCGAGTTTACTTTACCAACCAATACCGGAGATGGAACAATCTCTCTTTCGGATTATCGCGGGCAATGGGTCGTTCTTTATTTTTACCCCAAAGATTTTACATCAGGATGTACCATAGAAGCACAAAGATTTCAAAAAGATTTACCCGAATATATTGCCCGCAATACGCAAATTTTGGGAGTCAGTGCCGATGATATCGATTCTCATGCTGAATTTTGCGATGCAGAAGGCTTAAAATTTCCTCTCCTTGCCGATACCGATGGAAGCGTTAGCAAAAGTTATGGCTCTTGGTTGGGTTTATTTTCTTTGCGCCATACTTATATTATCGATCCCGATGGCATTCTCCGAGAAGTTTTTCTGGGAGTACAACCCATCATTCACAGCCAGCAAGTTTTAGCAAAACTGGATGAATTACAGGCATTGTAAACCAAACATTGTCAACAATTTGTAAATTGAGCAAGTATTTGGAGGTCAAAATGGCAGACGTTATCGATTATAAAATCTACGGTGCGGATTTACAATTGGTCGAAATCGAACTCGATCCCAGTGAAGGCGTACAAGCAGAAGTCGGAACCATGACTTACATGGAACAAGGAATCGAAATGCAAACGGGAATGGGAGGTGGCGGCTTATTTTCCGGTTTTAAACGCATGGTAACGGGAGAAAGTTTCTTTATCACTACCTTTGCCAATGGCGGAAAAAGCCGGGCAAAAGTTGGCTTTGCTGCGACTTCTCCAGGTCAAATTATCCCTCTCGATCTGGCAGCTTTAGGGGGAGAGTTTTTATGTCAAAAAGACGCATTTTTATGTGCGGCGAATGGAACTGAGATTAAGGTTGCGTTTACCAAACGTTTGGGTGCGGGATTTTTTGGTGGAGAAGGGTTTGTTTTACAGCGATTGCAAGGGGATGGCTTGGCATTCGTACAAGCAGGTGGGGCAATTATTGAAAAGGATTTGGCCCGAGGAGAAGTGTTAAGAGTCGATACGGGATGTTTGGTCGCTTTTTCCCCTTCAGTGGATTACGATATCCAGTTTATGAAAGGGATTAAAAATCTTTTATTTGGCGGTGAAGGGTTATTTTTGGCGAAGATGACAGGACCGGGTAAGGTATACATTCAAAGTTTGCCTTTTTCTAGGTTAATGTCGCGCATTACTTCTCCCATGCAAGCTCAAATTAATCGTTTGAGTGGCGATGAATCGTAATGATTTAAAAAGTAGGGTGCGTTAGTGGAACGTAACGCACCCTACTGCTTGAGAAGCAATCATTTTTTATTGATATACAGTTTTACAAACAGGACATTCGTATTTTCCAATTTGAGCCATCATTGGGGACATAGGATTGACTCTTATCACTTTTTTGTTATTATCATAGCATCCCACACAAAATGGGACATCTTCTGATTCTGTGTAATATAAACCATCTTTGAAAATTAACGTTTCAGATTGTTGATTTTCTAATTCTTGGAGCTTTTGGCGAAGTTCGAAATTTTCCAGTTTTAGTTCTGCATTTTCAATAGTTAAATTGGCAAGAATGCTTTTTGCTTCAGCAAGTTCTACCTTGATATCGATCGCCATATTGACGACTTCTACATTTTCACCTTTTTGCGTAACTTCAACTAGACGCTTGCTCAGATCGAGTGCTCCAGATATAGAGCGAATAGCTGCTGAAATTTCTGGAATCATCTATACCTCCAAGTAATAATATTTTTGTGTTTTCTCGTTTATTGCTTCAACCTGCTCCCTAATTTAATTATAACACTTTTTGAAATTAATAAGCTCTGACGCTAAATTTTCCTATCATCTATTCTAACGAGAATATAAAAGGCATTAAAGTGCATCTCAAAAATATCTATCAGTATATCAGCCTTGGATTTGAATCCAAGGCTGAAAGCAAAAACCCGTTAAAACGGGTTAATATAACGGTGATATTCTAGCCCGCTTTAGCTGGCTTTAGTTTTAAGCCAAGAATTTGAATTCTTGGGACTTTGTAAAATTGAGATGCACCCAGGCATTGTACAGTGAACAAGAAAGAATTTGGCGATTTTCAAACACCCGAACTATTAACGCGAGAAATTGTACGACTTCTCGAAGAATATCAAATACAACCCGATATTATTATAGAGCCAACCTGTGGAATCGGAAACTTTATACAGTCAGCTTACGGACATTGGCAAGATAAAGGAGAATATTTTGGCTTTGAACTCAATCAAGAATATTGTCAGCAATCTGCTCAAAAATTTGCAGGGATTTCCAGAATTTCTATAGAAAAGCAAAATTTCTTTACATTTGATTGGGAATCATTTTTAAATCGGTTTACCTATCAAAAGATTCTAATTCTTGGGAATCCCCCTTGGGTAACAAATTCTACTTTAGGGATGCTAGAAAGTCAGAATTTACCCCAAAAATCAAACTTTCAAGGCAATAAAGGTTTAGCTGCTAAAACCGGGAAAGCTAATTTTGATATTGCCGAATGGATGATTATTCGCTTATTGGAATTATTGCGCGATCGCACTGCATATCTCGCCTTTCTCTGTAAAACCTCCACTGCTAGAAAATCCCTCTTTCATTTCTGGAAACAAGGATTAAATATCGGCGATTCTAGATTATATCTCTTTGATGCCAAGAAGTATTTTAACGTTACCGTTGATGCGTGTCTGTTCGTTGTAGACTTATCTAAAAAAGTGCATCAAAAGTCTGCAATTGTTTATTCTTCACTGGATTGCGATCGCAAAAATATCTATGAATTTGGCTTTCAAAATGGAGAAGCGATCGCCAATCTAAAAAACTACGAAAAATACAAATATCTTGATGGTTTATCCTGCTTTCAGTGGCGATCTGGACTCAAACACGACGCGGCAAAAGTGATGGAACTTTCTGTTACAGAAGGAAATCTTACCAATGGTTTTGGAGAAAAGGTCGATATTGAAAAAACTTATCTTTATCCTCTTTTAAAGTCTTCCGATATTAGCAAAGGACGAACAAATGCGAAAAAATATGTTATCGTCACTCAAAAAATACTCGGAGAAGATACTCGCAAAATTGCCCTTGATGCACCGAGAACATGGTCTTATTTATCTCAATATGCTTCAATTCTAGATAATCGTAAAAGTTCGATTTATCAAAAGAAACCGCAATTTTCTATTTTTGGTATTGGTGAATATAGTTTTGCTCATTGGAAAATCGCAATTTCAAGTTTATACAAAAATCTTCATTTTTCTCTCGTCCCTCCTGCTTGTGTGATTTCTCGCGATCTCAGCAGGCATCTCAAACCTACTATGCTTGACGATACTTGTTATTTTATCTCTTTTGATTCTCAACAAGAAACAGAATATTGGCTCAGCTATCTCAACTCGGAAGAATGTCAAGGGTTTTTAAAATCGCTGATTTTTTTTGATGCTAAACGTGTTGTTAATATTGATATATTAATGAGAATAAATTTCAAAGTATTTTGATTCATATTAAAACGGGTGAGATTCTCTAAAATTGCTTTCTCAGCAAAAGAAAGATACAATAGGAAATAGGGTGCATTACACTTTGCAAACGACACCCTATTCAAGGTCACCATCGAAGTCTGATTTTTTCTTAAACATTCAAAGGGATCGTTACAGCTTCTCTTTTAAGGAAAAATCCATCTCTATCAACATAATCCTTGAAAAGAGCGTAGACATCGATTTCATCCGCGACACTTCTCGATGCCGCTTGCACGTAATTGACAAAAGCCGACAAGTCGATGGAGATTACTCCCTTATTATCCATCGAAATTCCAAGCGGTTTTAAGGTAGCAGAAAAAGAATCGGAGATCGTCGCATAATCTTTTTTGGCTGTCGATAAAGTGAATGATGTTAAGAATAAGTACGTAGGCAGAGAGTACATTACACCATTGACATCAATTCCGATCTCTCGGAAGAAAAAGAAATTCTCGTTACTTGCATTCTGTAAATCATCAAAACTTAGGATGACAATTGCGTTACTCATCGTGAATGCCTCTATTGTTTGCCTACTCTTCTAGGATGACGAAATTTTTGGGATTTGCAAATATAGAAAAATTGATAAAAACTGGCCTCTTTGCATCGAACGGTTGATAGATTAATAATGCGATCGCCGTTACGGTTGCATCAGTTGCGATTGCAATGATAAAGTTGATAGGGATAGCCGCCAATGCGATAGTGTTCTTCAGGATCGATCTTGCATTGACTACTCTTGAGAGAAATTTCTCGAGGGTACGATTCTTCGACATAACCGGGGACGATCGCCCAGAAAGAAGCTGGAGAAAGTGAGATTTGCTCTAGAGATTGCCAAATATATTCAAATCCGCCAAAATCGGTTTTATTAAGGAGGGTGAAATAAGCGAGGCGATCGTTGCGAATCTGTGCCAATGCAAGAGCATAACTCAATCCTGCCGCGATTTCTTGGGTGTTTTCATGCGCCATCATCACCAGCACCGGATCGTCAGTTTGATTAAATTGCTGGGCAATTTTTAACGGATAATAGGGCTTGTGAAAAGCAAGATTGAAAATAACAAATAGACTGCCGATCGCACCGATTACAAGAAGAGATAAGGAAGCGAGAGGAGAGGGGGAGGAGAGGGAAGCGGGGGGAGTGCTGAAACTGGCTCCGATGAGGGCACAAAAACCGGGAAAATAGATAAAATGATAGCGAGGAGCAATACTAATATCTTTGCCGAGAAGATAGACGATCGCAGCAAATTCTAATAAAACGCAAAGGGTAAAACAGGAAAGCGCAATAGTGCTTTCTTTTGTGGCAGGAGAAGCGTATAATTTTTTCCAGCCTCGCAGAAAATAAGCGATCGCCCATCCTGTCAAAGCGATCGTTAACAAGATGCTGGGAATTTGCACCCATAAGGGCTGCTTTTCTACGGGAAAAACCATTAACATTAAACTCCAACCGCCAATCGTTTGCAGGATCGAGAACAAGAAATGAGGAGAAGGCAACCAATGGGTTGTCGGATTGTTAAAATGCTCGAAGAGTACGGGCAACCAAGGAAGATAAAAGAAAAAAGGAGCGATCGCGCAGATCGAAGGGAAAATGAGGCGATCGCGTCTGATTTTTCGGGTTCGATATAGAATGAGTAAAAGCGTTATTCCTTGGGCAATTAGGGCAAAAATGTAAAAATAATGCACGTATATGCCCACACAATTCACGCTTCCCCAAAGCAACCAAAGTCGGGGGGAAATGTGCTTGTTTTGCAGTTGTTTTTGTATCGAGATCGCGCAACAGAGTGCTAAAATTAAAAGCAAGATCGGTAAAGTATAATGTCTCGCTTCTTGGGATAAATAAACGGCAAAGGGAGATACTGCCATTACCGCAGCCCCCATTAATCCGGCTCGAGGAGAAAACGCCAAACGGTTGAGGAGATAAATGGCTGCGATCGCCATGACTCCGAATAAGGCAGGAAGCGATCGCAGTTTCCAAGCTAAAGAAACATCCCACCCGTTAATTCTTGACAACCATTGATGTAAAAAACAAAAAAATAAGGGAGGATGCGTCGATTGAGTGGCGAGATAAGTAAAAATGTCCCCGCACTGAGTTTGGGGATTTAATGTAAAAATAGAGGGAATTTCATCTACAGTTAAAATGCGCTCCAAGGGTAGAGTTGTAAATCCTTGCCCCAACCCAAAAAGAGCGGTGATGATTTCATCTACCCATAAGGGTTTGCGATCGAGTTGCCAGAAACGCAGGAGCGTACCAAAACCAAGAATTGCAGTCAGGAAAAAATAATGCACGAGAAAGAATGAGGATGCGCGATCGCATTAAAAGAATTTTTCGGTAAAAAGCGAAGAAGTTCTATTATCGCCCCATTCTTTCTCGAATTCAAAGCAATTGACGCTCCAAATTCCCTTTTGATTTTTTTAAACTTTCGTGAGTTCTCGTTCGGGAATTCGCATCGGTGTAGCTCCATCGGCAGTAACCAATAATCTACCATTAAAATTTTTAATAACTTTTAGCTTGCCATGCCATGCTTGAGCATAGTATGATTTAAACTCATCTTTTAGGGCGACGTATTCCTCTTTACAAATGGTCATTACCAAAGCCTCTCTTACTCAAAGATTTCCCAAGAGGCAGTAAACCATAGAAAATTTAACAAACCTTCAATAAAGGGTTAGCAAAAGTTTAAAATCAATCAAATTTAAACGCGACTGCTTAAAAGTAGTGATTTTGAACTAAGCAGCGATCGAGAAAGGGACGATCTCAACGTTGTCTCTTGGATGGTTTCGAGTCCATTCGAGTACAGTTCAAAAGTGATTTTGGTAATGATACCAAATCCGCACTGCTGAGGAGGTATTCTCAGCCCTTCCGTAGGGGCGTTGCATGCAACGCCCCTACAGGATTACAGGCGATTGCGTGAATACAGTCTGTAGTAACTGGATTTGGTATGACAATCACTCTCTCAGTTATCAATTATTCAAACGCTTCTCTCAGGACAATTTCCCTGAAGGTTGCCGCTAGGTTTTTTCGGCGATCGCACTCCTCTTCCAATTCTGCGAGGATTTTGCGATCGCTTGCAAGTTTATGCCTCTTTAGGGGTCTAAGAACCGAATAACAGCAAAATTAAAGCACGAACAACCGCGATCGCGCCCGAGAAAACGCCACGTAACGAGCCTGATGCTGCTCCGGTATGCT
Source organism: Cyanobacteria bacterium SBLK (assembly GCA_017746715.1). GTDB lineage: Bacteria > Cyanobacteriota > Cyanobacteriia > Cyanobacteriales > Spirulinaceae > CCY15215. The sequence continues at coordinate 185,137 of JAGHZQ010000052.1, read as the reverse complement.
GGGATTGCGAGAAATATCACGATCGCAAACGAAAGCATTTTCATAAGTCGAGCCTTGAGATTGATGAGAAGTGATACCATAACAGGGTTTTAAGTTCGCCCATTGATTACGAAAATCCCAATATTCCCCCCAAGCATTTTTTCCCTTACGTTGCTTGGATTTTTCCGCCAAACGAGAGAGATGGCGATCGAATTGACTGCGATTGCTCGGATCGGGAACTTTAAAGCGATAAATATCCTCCTCATCTTCCACTCGCAAGCGCCAATAATCGATTCCGTCAGGACTGGTGCGAAATTGAGGCTTATCGATTACCGTAACTTCCGCACAACTGGGAAGCACAACATCCCCACTGGCAGGATCGTGAATAGCTTCTTTAGCGATCAGGCGCTCTCCTTCGAGAAAGGGTATTTTGGGATCGTAGAGCGCATTTCGAACTTGCGTATTAATAAAATCTACTTCGCGATTCGTCCAAGCGATCGCTCGAATATAGTTGGAATTCTTCGCATATTTGGGAGATTGAAAAGCGCGAATGAGTTGAGCAAACCACTGCGATCGCCGTAATATCCACGCACCGAGCTCCTTATCCTCCGTGTATTGACTCCTTTGGGGTAAGATGACATTGCGATCGAAAACCTTGGCGCGTGCGGCGGAAATAAACGCCATCATGGGATTATCTTGCGCTTGTCGCACCACTTCCGTCAGAGAAAACTGTTGGAGGAGATCGAAAATCGGCGATCGCGTTTCATTAATGGGAGGCAATTGGGCGATATCTCCCGTGAAAATGAATTTAGTGCTGTATTTTTGCGAGATTTGTTGCAGCAACTTCCATAAGGCCGAAGAAACCATCGAGGCTTCATCAACGATAATGAGATCGTATTTGCCAATGCGAGATCGCCGTCCTTCTCTTAAAACCCGCTCTCCTTTTTCCGGTTCTAACTTTAACCCTAAAAGACGGTGAATTGTTGCATAATGGAGATACTTACTTCTCTCCTCTCCCATTTCCTCCAACACGCCAACTGCTTTGTGAGTGGGAGCCGAAGCCGCGATCGCAATCTTGCGATATTTTTTTTGCAGATTGCGAATAAACTCGCGAATTACCGTTGTTTTACCCGTTCCGGCTCCTCCTTGCAAGAGAAAGAAACGCTGTTGAGAGTGATAAAATGCGAGTATCTTATCGAGCCCATTAGTTTGGCAGGGAGTCAACTGAAAATGTGCAGTTTGCATCTCAATCTATTTTGCCCGAAAGTACGAACCCTCCCCAATAATAAGACTCCGAATAGGGACAATAACTTTCTCCTTGCCTCATCGCTTTATCCCGTGCCAAATCCCGCGTCATTTTCAGATTTCCCAAACATCCCGAAGGTGCATCTTGTAAATCTGTTAAGAGGCGATCGCAAGTTTTTATCAGTTCTTCATAACTCAAATCTCGCAACCACATTTGTGCTTTTTTTAACGCTTCTGCAGGTTTGATTTCTTGTTTGAGCAATTCGTAAAAACGAATCATCAATAAACTGGTCGAGACTTCCGAAACTTGCCAAAGACTATGCACGACGTAAGTTGCGCCTTTCACCAAAAAACCAATTGCAAAGCCAACAAATTCATTGGCATCAAGTTGAGAAACCAGTCCTCGAATTTCGCAAGCAGAAAGACAAACTAAAGAAGCGCTGGGATATTCCAAACTAAAAATATCCTCGAGGAGGAGTTCTTCTGTTTCTCCTAAGATGAGAGCCGAATTTTTTGGATCGGTTGAATTTTGATAGCTACTACCTGCAAAATGGAAAATATTAGTCGGGCTTTCTAATGCGCTTAATATCGTTTTTTTCGTAATGGCTGTATCGCTAATCGTTCGGTGTTGAAAAAACTGCGCGATCGCATTAACTTCCAAGGCTTTAGAAGAGATGGGATTGGCAGAAATATCGATACTTAATAAAGGGATATGCGGTTGAGTTTGGGGTGGAATGGGAAGGGAATTTTTTAAGCGCAGTCCAAACTTCCCACTGGGAAGATGGGTAATGGTAAAATCTCGCGAATTCAAGGGAGTCGAAAAAAGCAAGTGTAGGGGCAGTAAATGTAAGGCTTGGTGGGGAATTAAGACTAAGCGATCGACAGTTTCAGGAAAATAAGATAAGATTTTTTCAACTTGCAAAATTTCTCCCAATTCTTGTAAGGATTGGAGATGAGTTGCCGGAAATGTTTGCGGGTTGGCAGAGAGGCGGGAAGGATTGGTCAGAGCGCCATCTTTCAACCAGTTTTGCAAGGCTGTCAAGCGAGCGTCCTCGGCAGGAAGAATAATGAGAGGCTGGCGATCGCGAAGGATAAATGTTGTGATCGCAACTGGGCTGATATGCCAGTAAATCCCCCCCGTATTAGCATTCAGTAATTGCTGCATTTGTTGGTAGTTAGGCGAAGCAATTGGCGTGTTATTGATACTTTGATGTTGTTGCCAATAGATAGAAAGGTTCTTTCGCTCTTCTGCAAGTTGCAGTGCTAGCATTTGTTGTTTGCTATCGGAAGATTGAGCCAAGCGTTCGATTTTTAGATAATGGAAACCAATAAATTTTTGTGAGAGTCTGAGTTTTTCTCGGGGATTTTTCAGATTCAGAACGAATTGATTGAGAATAATCAGAGCGATATTAATATAATTTTTAACATTTAAGGTATTTCCAAGGGCATGATTGGCGAGAATTAAGTCTTGCATGACTTCCAAATAAGCCTCTTCTAAATTCGATCGATCTTGCAAGGCATCGAGGGCTTTTTGATAGCTGCCGATTGCTTTTTCCCAATAATCGCGATTGTTTTCTCGTCCGCTTGCTTGTTTGGCAAAAGCCAATCCTTTGTAATATTGTAACGTTCCTCGTGCCAAATAATAATCGGGTTCTTCGGGTTTGAGTTTGCTCAAACCTTCATTCCAATTGTGAATGGCAGCCTCGCAATTGGTTGGAGAAGAGGCATGAAAAATCGTCCAACCGCGATTGGCCCAAAGCTGCCAAAATGTAGGGGCAATTTCGAGGGCGCGATCGAATTGAGCGATCGCCTCGTGATAGTGGCCCAATTGAGTCGCGGCCAATCCCCAGCCGTTATAGGCTAAAGTATAAGCGGGTTGAATGGCAATGGCTTCTCGATAATCCGCGATCGCGGCGCGGTTGTTGCCCGCAGCCGCATGGGCATTACCGCGACTGTAATAGGCAACATAAAGATTGGGTTCGATTAAAATGCCTTGGGTAAAACGATCGATCGCTTCGGCATAACGTCCTAATTCTCGCAAAATATTGCCGCAGTTATGGTAAGCATCGTGGTAGTTGGGATCGAGATTTAAGGCTTCTTGAAAATCTGCTAAAGCTGCGTTGAATTCCCCGGTTTTTCCTTTGACAATTCCTCGTCCGTTATAGGCAAATTTTAAATCCGGTTGCAAGGCGATCGCGCGATCGTAATCTTCTCGGGATCGCTCGTATTCTTCGGCGTGAGAATAAGCCATACCGCGACCGTTTAAACTAAGAGCAAAATCCGGCTTAATTTCAAGGGCACGACTAAAATCGGCAATCGCCGCTTCATTTTGTTGCAATTCCAAATAAACGCTACCACGATTGAAATAAGCGAAGTGAGATTCGGGGTCGATTTCTACCGCTCGATTGAAATGGGAAATTGCGGCTTCATAGCGTCCCAAATAATACAATGCCACGCCGCAACCATTCCGCGCGTCGAAGAAGTTCGGCTGGCGCTCTAAAGCCGTTTCCCACAAAGATACTGCCCCATCGTATTGTCCCTTGCGATATTGTTCGGCACCGTAGTTAAATAAATCTGCTGGATCTTCGGCGGAAATTGTGGGTGGAAGGTTTGTTTCCGGTTGGGGGAGCAAAATATCGCGATCGCTTAACTCTAATAACCGCATCCCAATCTGCTTGGATATCTCTCCTAAATCACCGCATCCTATTTCCCCCAAGCGTACCATTTGCTTGGCAATATCGCGATCGATCGCCCCCGGATCTCGGCGCAGCAAACTGCGACCGTAACGCTGCAACCACGAACTAAACCAAGGATCGTAGCGACGGATGCCCAGTTTTTCAAAAATACGCCCTTGCGGCCAGCCTCGGGCGACTCCATCGAGGACATCCGACCAAAGGGATCTATACTCCTCGTTACTCAGGGGAGGAATATCTGCGGGATCGGGAAGATCGGAGTCGGGTCCGAGTAAATCCGCCAAGAGGTCTTGCAGCCATCGAAACGGAATTTGAAGCATTGTTGTTGGTTGTTGGTTGTTGGTTGTTGGTTATCCCTCCTTAGCAAGGAGGGATAAGAAGGAGGGATTACCCTTGCTCGGGAGGGAAAGAAAGGGGATCGATGGGTTTGGACTGGGGGGTCACTCCGATCGCGTTCCCAATTTTACCGCAACCCACGTCCGGCACGATCGCGATCGCGCCGAGAGAATCTCGTCGGGAGTTTTTTTTGAGGACAATGGCGATCGCGCTTGTATGAAAGAAAGGCTCTATCGAAGAGAGCGAGCTCCAACTGGATTAAAATAAAAAATAAGAACGATCGACAAGAAAACGCGATCGCCCAGCATAAATTAGATTAAACCAATTAGACATTGACAGTCACTTGAATGACCCAATCATTATAATCGCGATCGCCGCCACCGTAGAAGTCTTCAAAACCGAAAAGATTATCTCCCAACAAACGGACGTGATCGATGCGATCGGGATTGGCATCCATATAGGGGAAATATGCCATACTATTACTGCTGAAAAAATTATCGGGATTATTAGCTAAAAAGTCTTCTATTGTTCCATTGGCAATTAAAAAGGGGACGATCGCGCTACCTCCAGGTAATTCCTCATTTAAATTGAGAGCTTGTTCGATCGCAGTTTTCGCATAATTTATCTCTCCCGGTAATATCCCATCAATTTCTCCCGTTAGGGGATCGTCTACTGCATAAAATCCGTAATCGTTCCCATAGTTTGCCAAACTTGCCGTTACGAATTCTGCCGCAACCATTCCCGAAAAATTTCGTAAATCGATCGCTTCCCCTTCCTGCTGTCCTTGCAAAGTCGTTGTTAACGAAACACTACTCGCCGTCACGCCAATTTGTATTTGTAAATCCTGAAAATCAACGCTTCCCGAACCATCCTCCCAAGAGAGAAGAAAACCTTCACCCGATTGTAAAGTTTGGGTAGATTGAAGAGAATAGAGAACGCGAGAAAAATCTTCATCGGCGATAACTTGTTCTAAGGTGCGATCGCGAATTAAGAAAAAAGCCAAACGCTCTCCCTCGGAAAAGGATAAATTGCGAGTATAATTAAACTGAGGAAAAGGGTTTTGCGGTAAAGCAGAAAAAATAATTTGTGCATTGGATAAAGCTGCATTAAAATAACCCGAATCTCCCGGATTGAGACCATTGACCCGCCCTGAATCGTCATCGACCACAAAAACCCCCAATTCATTCACTTGTTGGGTAGTACTGGCTTGCAAGCTAACCTGCAAATTAACGGGTTGTGAAGATGGCAATAATTGTGAAGATTGTCCGAGTTGAAAAATTCCCGATTGCTCTTGTTGATTGGAAGAATTTTGTACCAGAGAAATGCCTTGTTGTTGAGAATTCCCCTGCTGTTGTTGGGGATTGGATGTCGATCCCATGGACGGATTTTGACCGTTAAAGGCGATCGCCTCACTCGGGACAAATGCCGATTGTCCAACTCCATTTACCGCCCGCAAGCGATAGAAAACCGTACCGCTTGTCGTGACACTCGTATCGAGATACTCGGTCAAATTGGGCGAAATATTGGCAATAACCGCCCAATTATTTTGGTCTGGCGATCGCTCTAACACAAAACCCGTTTCATTATCGCTATTGTCCTGCCAAGTGAGGCGAATTTGTCCTCCTTCTTCCATCGCCACCAAATTCCCCGGTGCATTGGGCATCGTTCCGACAATTGGCGTTCCCGCAACAGCTCCTCCTCTTACTGCCGGATTGCTTGGTTCTGGGGGATTTTGCATTGCCGTCCCGTTGTCCGAACAAGTCCCTAATTGGGGATCGAGGAGGGTAACGCCTGCTGTCACTAAAGTATCGTTAGGGTTGGGGTTGAGGGATTGGAAATTGCCCCCACCATCGCTAAATTGCGTCCCGGTGTGATGAAATTGATTGAATCCCGTCTGTCCTTCATTATCGGCAACCAGAGAATCCGTTAGGGTGAGTCCCGTTCCCCCGCCCCAAAATCCCCCCCCTTGAAAACTGGCAATATTTCCCGCGATCGTCGTTTGCGTAATATTGGCGATCGGATTGCCAGTGACTAATAATGCACCTCCTAACCCCGGGCCGGTCGTGGTAGAAATTGCCGAATTTTCACAAAAAACACTATTGAAGATCGTAAAGGGAGAGTTTTCCCCTACCCACATCCCCCCCCCTTGGAGTTCCGAACGGTTCTTCAAAAAGGTGGTATTGCTAACTGCCAAACTCGCACCGCCGCCAAAACGCAATCCTCCTCCCAAGGCTTCCGAAAATTGGCTGTCCAGTTTGACGGTATTATTCACAATTGTGCTATTTTCAATCGTTACCATATCGCCGTTGTAAGCAAAGAGGAATAACCCTCCACCTTGTGCGAATCCTTCATTGCTATCAAAGCGACTGTTCCGAATGGCGATCGACCCTTGGGTGCTCGAATCAACGGTTGCTGATGCGCCATCGGTAAAGATTGCGCCCCCATTGCCTCCTACTCGCAACGATGAGGCATCCCCTGTTGCTTGATTGTTGGTAAAGGTAGAGTTCTCGACCGTCAATCCCCCTAAGAGAGAGTTAATTGCCCCTCCCGTGGTGCCTTGATTGTTGTTAAAGGAACTATTCCGCACGGTTAGATTGCCTTCGCTGGCTCCCGCGATCGCGCCGCCGCCTCGTTCTGTATTCAGATCCAATGCTTGGTTGCTATCAAAGGTACTATTGAGAACTGTAGTCGCGCTTTGGTATCCCGTCCAAATTGCACCGCCCCCTTCTCCCGTAGCAACATTGTCAAAAAATTGGCTATTCTCTACGGTCAGTTGCGTTTGATTGCTGGTAGCGATCGCCCCCCCATAACCGCTATCTTGTACCGCACGTCCATTGCGAAAGGTTAGATCTTTCATCCCCACATTGAGACCGATGCCGCCCACCGTGATAATCCGCGTACTATTGTTGCCACTGAGGGCGATCCCTACTGCACTCGAGCCGTCAATGGTCAAATTTTGGTTAATTTCGAGGGGACTGCTGAGGGAAATCGTCCCACCAGCAAGAGAACTATCGAAGGTAATGGTTTCGCCGTTACTCGCGGCGGCGATCGCGTCTCTTAAACTGCCAATACCACTATCAGCAAGACTGGTAACAATGCTCATGATTCTTGTTGGGGGGGGACACCATTCACCCACTGAGTATAGTATTTCTCTCAGACCAAAAAATTCATCTCGAGCAAAATTGCGACTTTATGCGGGGAAGCAGGGGGAGTGGGAAATTCTCATAGTGGGGAAGATAGGCAAAAAAAAGAGGGGATATCCCCTGCCTTAAAAAATAGGTTTTTAGATTTTTTAATTGAATCTGGGTAACTATTCGCCTCCAATGGCAACGGGTTCGGCAACGGGTTCGGCAACGGGTTCGGCAACGGGTTCGGCAACGGGTTCTGCGATCGCTTCGGGTTCTGCGATCGCTTCGGGTTCTGCGATTGTTTCCGTCGCTTCGGTCTCTACTTCGGATTCCGCGATCGCTTCGGGTTCTACGGTTTCGTCTGGGGTAGCGGTCACTTCCTCTGGGACTGCGGCTTCTTCTGCGGCAGAGGGAATCTCGACCTCTTCTGAAGCTGCGGGGGCGGGTTCGTCGCGCGTTTCTCCTCGTTCCTGTTGCAAGAGTTTTTGGCGATATTTCTCTGCCATTTCCTCGGCTTTCTCGAAGACAATTTCCCGATTCTTCAGCATATCTCCGGGTTCGGGTTCGAGTTGCTTGGTCGAGAGGGAAATGCGACCCCGTTCTGCGTCGAGATCGATGATCATTACCTTCAATTCATCATTGACGGCAAAAACGCTATGAGGCGTATCGATATGATCGTGGGAAATTTCGGAAATGTGCAGCAGTCCGCTGACCCCGCCGATATCGATAAATGCACCGTAAGGCTTGATTCCCCGAACCGTACCGATGGTGACTTCTCCCACCTGCAAGCCATTCATCTTCCGTTCTACTAAAGCGCGGCGATGGCTCAAAACGAGGCGGTTGCGATCTTCATCGACTTCCAAAAATTTTAAGGGCAAATCTTGACCCACTAAATCCTCTTTCGCCTGACGGGTGCTGATATGAGAGCCCGGAATAAAACCGCGCAAGCCTTCAATCCGCACGAGAGCCCCCCCTCGGTTGGTGGCAAAAACATTAGAACGAACGGTGGCATCTTCGGCTTGCAATTGGCGCACCCGTTCCCAAGCTCGCAAATATTCGATGCGGCGAATGGAAAGCGTTAACTGTCCGTCTTCATTTTCATCGGTCAGAATGAAAAACTCCCGCGTTTCCTCTGCTTGCAAGACTTCGCTGGGATCGTCCACTCGATTGATGGACATTTCTTGGATGGGGATAAAAGCAGCCGTTTTTGCGCCAATGTCGATTAGCGCCCCTCTAGGTTCCATGCTGAAAACCGTTCCCGGCACGATGTCCCCCGGACTAAAATGATAGTCGTATTTGTCAAGAAGAGCAGCAAAATCTTCGTGAGTAAAGCCAATGTCTTTGTTTTTAATAGCGGTTGTTTTCTGACTGACCATATGTGTAGTTTTTCCTAGGTTTTTAGCTCCGTATGTACTGACTGTGAAGGAAACATTGCTTCTTGGAAAAAGTTTTGAGATGCTTTTGCAAGATGCCCTGTTCGATCGCAATACTCTCGATTGCAATACTCTCGATTGCAATCTCTTTCGATCGCAACATATCGTTCCGATATTTTAGTTAAGCTATTCTGCTCTTTTAAATAACAGATATAGTTTCCCAAACCATACTATAGCATTATTCAGCAGGATTTATCAACTGTTAATTTAAATTAACAGAAGAAAATTTTGCTTGGATTTCATGCTGTTTGCCGGCCTCGACATTGCCAATTTTGCAATGGGCTAATTTTGCAATGGGAGGTTGATTTTTTGAGTTTGAGATCGTTATTTTAACATTAACAGACAGAATTATTACTTTAGCATATTGAGGGGCGTGCAACTCAAAAAAGCACTCCAACAATTGGAGCAAAATCGATTACGAGGAGGAAGAAACGGCCACTTCAGAGGAAATGGGTTCTTGCCAGGCTTTGGTTTCTGGTTGCTCTGTCGGTTGAGCCTGCAATTGATTTAAGGTCTCGATAAAGTCTGCAATCCCTTGAAATTGGCGATAAACCGAAGCAAAGCGAATGTACGCGACCTCATTCTCGTCCCGCAGATAGCCGAGAACCAGTTCGCCAATTTCCCGGGTCGTGACTTCTCTAAGAGAACGTTGTTGCAATTGCACCTCAATTTCATCCACAATCGTTTCGAGGCGTTGATTGGGAATTCCCGTTTTTTCACAGGCGCGAACGAGTCCGCGCAATAGTTTGGAGCGATCGAAGGATTCGCGACTGCCATCCCGTTTAATCGCGACAATGGGGACGAATTCAATGCGTTCGTAGGTTGTAAAGCGATGCTTGCACTCCAAACATTCTCGCCGTCGGCGAACGCTTTTCCCGCCTTCGGTGGAACGCGATTCTAGAATGCGATTTTTTTGATGCTGACAGACTGGACATTGCATGATTCCTCTCCAAAATGAGGATGAGAAGCCAGAGGGAAATGAAATAATGTGGCTTTAGCCGCATTATCTCAATTATCCCCCATAAAATTATGGCGAGAGGCATGAGATTTTGCGGCTGAAACGTTTCTCGAAACAATGAGAGAACTTGCTGGCAATAGACGATTAAATTTTTACGATTTTTGGTTTCGAGACTCCAAACGATCGCGATGCCGAGCTCTTGAAAGAGATTCCCTCGAGATCGCTTGGGGTTCGAGACTACTTTTCAATCCGGGGAGGTTCCCGAAAGGCGATCGCAAAAAAGAGAACTCCGATGCCGACAGCAAGCACGAAAATATAGGCGACGCTTTCCATAACTGATTTGCTTAAAAAACATTAACAAAGGATTGAGTGTATAGAGCGATACAAGCCGAGAGGCAAACTCCATACAAGATCATCTTACCGGATTGATGTCAAATTTGCGATCGCTTGGGTTGCCATGAGATTAGCTTGAAGTCGATTCCCCCTCAGTCTGGATTGTCCTGGGCGCTTCCGACCATTTTGCCAACATTTGCGATAGTTTTTGGGGTTGAATGGGTTTGGATAAATAATCGTTCATCCCCACCGCAAGGCATTTTTCTTTATCCCCCTTCATGGCATTGGCCGTCATGGCAATAATGATAATATTGCGATTGCGATCGCCGGCTTTCCCCGCCCGAATTTGTCTGCTGGCCTCGTATCCGTCCATTTCGGGCATTTGACAGTCCATGAGAACGAGAGTATAGGGACGATCGCCCCCCGCATTATCGAGGGCTTGCAAGGCTTCTCGGCCATTGGCGACAATATCGACCCCCAATCCCATTTTTTTTAATAAGCCCTCGACCACCATCTGATTGACTCGGGTATCTTCTGCCAGTAACAAGCGAGTTTGCGGCAGCCATTGAGGGGATTCGCGTTTTCGGGCATCCTCAAATTGTGCCTTCGGGGGAGTAATCGGTTGTCCCCGGGCGATCGCTTCCAAAACCGCCCATAATTCTGAAGGAATAACGGGTTTGCCGAGACGAGCGCTAAAATTGCCTGGGTCGAGTGCTTCTGAAGCCTCCTGGCTGGCGATCGCGCTCATGAGAATGAGGGGCATGGCGTGCCAAGATTTCTCGCTTTTCAGGCACTCGACCCACTCCGTACCGTTTGTTCGGAATAGCCCTTCATCAATGAGAACGAGATCGAAGGGGGGGAGATCGGGAGATGCGGACAGTCTCCGGACGCAGGCAGCTAGAGCCCGCGACGCATCGGTTGCCGCGATCGCTTCAATGCCCCACCGTTGCAACTGCCCGCACAAAACTTCGCAACTCGTCGCGTTATCATCGACCGCCAACACCGTTAAAGCCGGCAGATCTCGGGACGGACGACCGGACTGAGAATCTCGGCAGGGTTGCAAGTCAACCGAAAATTCAAACCGGCTGCCCGCACCCAATTCGCTCTCAACGCGAATGCTCCCCCCCATGAGTTCGCAGAGTTTCCGAGTAATGGCCAGACCCAAACCCGTCCCGCCATATTTGCGAGTGGTGCTGGCATCGACTTGCACGAAGGCATCAAACAAACCGACAATTTTATCGGGGGGAATGCCGATGCCCGTATCTTCCACGAAACCGACAAAAAGCAGTTTATCCCCAACGGTTTCGAGACGGCAGCGAATGATAATTTCCCCCGCCTCGGTAAACTTAATGGCATTGCTGGCGAGATTGGTGAGAATTTGTCGCAAGCGTCCGGGATCTCCTTTAACCCGATCGCGATCGATCTCGCGCAGGTCTAATATCAGTTCGAGTCCTTTTTCTCGGGCCTTGAAGGCCATGGCTTTGGCAAAGTTTCCCAACTGCTGGCATAAATCGAATTCAAGGCTTTCGATCTCGAGTTTTCCCGCATCGACTTTGGAAAAATCGAGAATATCGTTAATGAGGGTCAACAAAGATTCGGCGCTAGATTGGGCGAGATTGACTTGCGATCGCTGCTCTGGATTCAACGGCGTTCCTTGCAGGAGATTTAACATGCCGATAACGCCGGTCATGGGGGTGCGAATTTCGTGGCTCATGCAGGCCAGAAATTCACTTTTGGTTTTCGCTGCCGCTTCTGCCGCTTCTTTGGCCCGAACCAATTGGGCTTCCGCCAATTTGCGATCGGTAATATCCCAATTAATGCCGATCATTCGTCGGGCATTTCCCCCATCATCCCGCAAAACAATGGCATGCGCTCTGAGAAAACGAACCCGGCCATCGGCATGAATGACGCGAAATTCCGTATCGTAATCTTTTTCCCCCCGTCTGGCTTGCTGGGAAATCCTTTCGGCGGCAGCGCGATCTTCGGGATGCAAAGCATTGAACCACCCTTCATAAATGCTGGAGAATTGCCCCGGCATGATGCCATAGAGGGCATACATTCGCTCGTCCCAAACGAGAGTATTGTTGGCAATATCCCAATCCCAAATGCCGAGTTTTGCCGATTCTAATGCCAGATTGAGACGGGTGGATAACTGGCGTAAATGTTCTTCGTCCCGTCGGTGTTGGGTCACGTCTGCGGCCATGGAAATAACCGCCCGGCGACCGTCTGGCAGCCGACCCAGAGGGGCGGAGCTAAAATGCCAGATGCGCCGATCGCCCCCTGCAATGGCGATGGTAAATTCTCCCTCGTCCCAACGAGATTGTGACTCGTACTTCTTGACGATAATATTTTCCAGAACCCTTGTCGCCTCGTCGCCGTAGGCCCGTTGCGCCCAAGCGCGAGTGGTGGGAAGATCGGCAGGGGAATAACCGGTGAGATCGCTCCAAACGGTATTAATTTGCAGGACTTCCCCATCTTCGGCATGAATCATAATGGGGAAAGGGGCATCCTCGATCGCCCGACGAAAGCGTTTTTCGCTTTCGCGCAGGTGCATTTCGGCTTGTTTGCGATCGGTAATATCCCGCACGACAATTAACGCTTCATTCTCGTCGATCGCCACGATTCGGACTTCTTCATAAACGAGGCGATCGCCTTTGCGAAATTGATGCTCGTAGATTTGTACCTGACTCGTGGCGATCGCGCGATCGAGTCGATCGAGTTGTTGTTCGAGTAATTCCGGAGGCAGTACTTCCGAGAGATGTCTGCGAATGGGCAGGAATTCTCCCGAGGGATGGCGAGCGCGGACGGAATCCAAACACGTTCCATCTCGCCTCACTCGCAGAAGCAGATCGGGGATGGCCTCAATGATGGCTCGGAGGGCGGCAGTTCGTTCGGCAACCTTCGCTTCTAGGTCTTGGTTGAGCTGTTCTAAAGCGAGGCTTGCTCGTTGGCGTTCCAATTCGGCTTGCTTGCGATCGCTGATGTCTCGAATCATAAAAAGCACTTCATTTTCGCCGCTTTTTAAGACTCTGACTTCTTCATCTCGAAGGCGATCGCCGGCGTTAATTTTCTGTTCGTAAACTTGCAATTCTCCAGTCTGTAGGGCTTTGCGTAAATAATGAAATTGTCTTTCGGCATGGTCTGCCGAGAGCACTTCGGTCATGGAACGACCGACAATCGAGGCTTCTCGGGAAACTGCGGCAATATTTCCGCATTCGGTAATAAAGCCGCGATAAATGCCGTCTGCGCTCACCCGAAACATGAGATCGGGAAGGGCGCCCAAGACGGCTCGATTTTGGGACTCGGCGCGTTCTAGAGCCCGTTGAGCTTGCTTGCGATCGCTAATATCGCGGACTAAAATCAAGACTTCTTCTGGGTTGTAAGGAATGACCCGCACTTCCTCAATTTGGAGTTTGCCCCCAATGGAGAGATCTTGCTCGTAAATCTGGAGAGACTGAGTTTGCAACGCCAATTGAATGGCCTGCAAGCGTTTTTGCGCGATGGGAAAAGGCAAAGATTGAAAGACATCCGTTCCCACTAACTCGGTAAAATCCCCAATCGTCTGAAAGTTGGGGGTGGCTCTAAATTCCAAATAAATTCCCTCTCGATTGACGCGCATGATGAGATCGGGGAGGGCCTCAATGAGGGCGCATTGGTGTTTCTCGCTTTTTCGTATGGCTTCTTCGACTTCCTTACGATCGCTAATATCCATCAGAATGCCGGCATGGCCGATCTCCCGTTCTCCGACATCCCGTTCGACAACCGATCGCTCGCCTATCCAGATCGTCGTTCCGTCTGGATGTTGCCATCGATATTCGATCTGACAGGAACTTTGCTCTCGGATGGCTCTTTGCCAAATCGCCACCGCGCGATCGCGATCCTCGGGGTGAATTCCTTGCCATTTTCTCTCCCCAAGAGCGTTTTTTGTCTCGATCCCGAGGATTTCGCAGTAGCGATCGTTAACATAAACACAATATCCTGCCGCATCCGTGCGAAAAATTCCCACCGGTAGCGCGTTGATAAAAGCCCTATTGCCTTGTTCTGCCATTTTTGCAGCCCGTGCGAGACTGTCCCGCGTTACCAAACCGACAAGGCGATCGCGATCGTCTACAATCGGCAAGCGACGAATTCTGTGTTGTCGCAACAAGTCGAGGGCAACTTTCATGGATGTGAAGGCAGATTCCCGCAGAACAATGGCTGGATGCGTCATCATTTGGCCCAAGAGCAGTTCCTCGTCCGAGGAAAATCGTCCCGCGACGATCGCTCTCATGATATCTCCCGATGTCAAAATCCCCGCGACTTGCCGGTTTTCCACGACTAGGAGACAATCTGCATCTACGCTCTCCTCAGTAGGGGATTCTCGGAATGACTTCGCCTCATTCATTTGCGCGATCGCTGCTCTTGCCGTTATCTCGGGGGAGGCGATTGCGGGGGCAGACAGAATGGCCGCGCGGTGTTGGGAAAATGGAGAAGCCGGGGAATGAAGGGGCATAACACAATGACGGTCGCAGGATATCTATGCAATCATTATCGCTAAAATTTCACAATTGGTGTAAATACTGACATTTGCTTGAGGAATAAAAAATGAGAGGGAAGATTGACCCTCTCATTTTTTTATAGCTCAGTTTTTTTCAATTGATTGAATCAATGCCAAGATTGGCGATCGTTCTAGGAAATTCGCGTGGTTTTGTCACCCACTTTCGCAAAAACGCCCCATTCGACCTGTTCTTCCAAGTCGGCACCCACGCCAGCAAAGACATCTCGATAGAGCGTCCGAGAGCCGTGCCAGATATGACCGAAGAAGAAGAGCAAGGCAAAGACGGCATGACCGAAGGTAAACCAACCGCGAGTGGAACTGCGGAAGACCCCATCGGATCCCAAGGTTTCGCGATCGAATTCAAACGGTTCTCCCAATTGGGCTTTGCGGGCAATCTCTTTCACTTGACGGGGATCGCTAATCGTTTGACCGTTGAGAGCACCGCCTAAGAAACTGACCGTTACGCCATTTTGCTCGAAACTGTATTTCGATTCCGCACGACGGAAGGGAATATCGGCGCGAACGATGCCTTCAGAGTCGGTTAAAACCACCGGGAAGGTTTCAAAGAAGTTCGGCATCCGACGAACTTCGAGAACGCGACCCTCTCCGTCCGTAAAGACGGGATGACCCAACCAAGCCTCGGGAATGCCATCGCCATTCACCATCGGACCGACGCGGAACAGACCGCCTTTCGCTGGACTATTGCCAATGTAATCGTAGAATGCCAGTTTCTCGGGAATCTTCGACCAGGCTTCTGAGGGAGTATCTCCCGCCGCAATATTGGCGTCTACCCGCCGTTGAATTTCGGTTTTAAAGTAACCGTCATCCCACTGATAGCGGGTGGGTCCGAACAGTTCGATGGGGGTTGCCGCATTACCGTACCACATGGTGCCGGCGACGACGAAAGCCGCAAAGAAAACCGCCGCAATACTGCTAGAAAGTACCGTCTCGATGTTCCCCATCCGCAGGGCTTTGTACAAGCGTTCTGGGGGACGAACGGACAGGTGGAACAATCCGGCAATAATTCCCACGATTCCAGCCGCAATGTGGTGGGCGACGATTCCCCCCGGATTAAAGGGGTTAAATCCGGCTGCTCCCCATTCTGGCGCAACGGGTTGGACGTGACCCGTTAAGCCGTAGGCATCGGAGATCCACATTCCGGGGCCGAAAACGCCAGTCTGGTGAAATGCACCAAAACCAAAGCAAAGTAAACCGGATAAGAACAGGTGAATGCCAAACATTTTTGGCAAATCGAGAGCGGGTTCTCCCGTGCGAGGGTCGCGGAACAGTTCGAGATCCCAATAGACCCAGTGCCAGCAAGCGGCTAAAAATAAGAAGCCGGCGAGGACGATGTGAGCGATGGCCACACCTTCAAAAGACCAGTAACCGGGATCGTTATAGGGCAGTCCCGTAACGTTCCAACCCGCCCAAGAAGAATCGACTCCCAAGCGTGCCATGAAAGGCAGAACAAACATTCCCTGCCGCCACATGGGGTTAAGCACGGGATCGCTGGGATTGTAAATAGCCAGTTCGTAAAGTGCCATCGATCCAGCCCAGCCCGCGACGAGAGCCGTGTGCATGAGGTGGACGGCAATCAAGCGTCCGGGGTCATTTAAGACGACCGTATGGACTCGATACCAAGGTAGTCCCATTGACTACGCTCCTCCTAATCGAAAAATATTGAAACGATTATCTAAAAAATTAGATTTTGTTAAAGAAGTGTAAACGATCGCGAGAGTCCAATGCAACAATCACTCACCACTCACCACTCACCAGTGATGCCCCGAGTCCGTTGAGCGAAGCCGAAACGAGCTTGCCGAAGGGTCGCCAGTTATCGATTTTGTAAGAGGGTTTCGGCATTGGCGAGGATTTGCAAGGCTTGTTCGGCATCGATGAGTCGTTTGAGGATAACTTGGGCGATCGCGCCGCGTTGGGAATCTTCTGGGGGTTTGACTTCCAACATGAGAACGGCATCTTCGACTTGATAGAGCCAAAGTTTTTCCCCCTGTTCGACGATGCCTAAAGACAGATGGCGAATTGCCGGTCTGCGCCGCCAAGCGGTTTCGTTCCACAGACCCCCCAATTCCCAGACTCGACCGATTTCCCAGCCTGCCGATAAAAAAAAGTATTTCACGATTGCCCCGCTCTCCTCTAAAAAATATTGCCGCCAATTGCGAATTGGGACGACACCCCTCTAGCCTTAGAGAGATTTTCTCGAATACAATAGCAAGACTCGCGATCGCGTTGGAAATTTTATTCGCTCAAAAGAATAAAAATTTTGCAAAAGAACGGCAAAACTAGGGCGAAATGCTCGAAAAAAGCGTAAGATACCCAGCATAAGCGATCGCGCCTCGTCCTTCAACGAGTCTCTCGGTCTACCAGCAATAGAGGTTAAACGCAAATGGGGCAACTGGACAAGCAACCGGAAATCAATCCCGAAGCACCTGAAGCAGCACAAAAAAGCCTAAAAGAAATTACTGAGGAACTCGAACACCTCAAGCACAGCGTCATTTTCCAGTTGTCTCGAGAAATCGAGCAATTGCAAGAGCGCAAAACTCGCTTGCTGGCGGAAACCGAACAGTTAGAATTGCAGCGTCAAGAACAACTGAACCAGCAACACGACCTCGCCAAACAACTCGCCCCGGCTTTGGTGGAGCAGATCGTAGAATTATTGCAATATCGCATTCGCCAAATCGATAACGGCACGGTGGGAAGCGATCGCCTGAGCGGTTACAATGACAATGCTCATCGCCTCATTGCGTCTCTCGACACGACCCTGAGAACAACCTTTAGAACCCTACAGCAAGATCTGAACAGCTACCAAAGCACCCTCTCCCAACAATTGGGGCAGATGTATACCCTAGAGCAGCAAGGAGAGGCAATTTTAGAAGCATTGGTGGGTCGCCTGCGCGAAGAATTCCAAACCGACGGTACGCCAAACCTTCGTCCCATTAGCGAACCCCAAGAGGAAATTCGCGATAGCCTTCCCATTCCCACAGAACCCCAAAGCGTTAAATTACCCTTCGTCGCCCCTCCCAAAACGGTCAAACCCGCTCCCCCAGAAGAAGTCACCCCACCCGTCAAATCCAAGCCGAGAAAAGTCACAGCGACGCAAATGCAGTTGGGTTTCTTGTTGGTACTATTTTCTTCCTTTGCCCTTTCCTTGCAAAATGTCGTTATCTCAATTATTCTCAATCAATCTTCTCTCTTTGGTGCTTGGGAAACCGGAGGGTTTATCTCGCCGGGTTTTGGAAATTCTTTGCTGATTCTCTGTTTTCGCATGATCGTGGTGGTTTTGTTAATGATCCCGATCGCTCAGATTCTCTATCCTGCAAGTTGGTCGGATATCGGGCGTTTCTTGAAGTCGGGAGATTGGTTAACATTCTTTAACGTGACGGCTTGCGGTTTTTTTCTTTTTGCTTCGTCGGCTTTTATTTACATGGCATTGGGGGCATTGACTCCGGGGGTTGCTCTCACCTTATTCTTCGTTTTCCCCATCGTCACGGTGTTGATGTCGTGGTTGCTCTTTGGAGAACGCCCTTCTCTCGTTCGCAGTCTATCCACCCTAACGGTATTTGGTGGCGTTGTCTTGATTGCTTTACCCAATTCTAATGACCCCTTGCGATTGTCCACATTTGGAATCATTTATGCCCTTGCTGCCGGGATCACTTTTGCCTTTCACGTCCTTCTCATTCAAGCCTGTACGAAAAAGCTCCATCCCATTCCCTTTAGCGTTGTCAATTTTGCCGTTATTCTCGTTTTCGCAGCCCTGAGTTTGGTGATTCCCTGGCCCGAACACTTGCAATATAATGTTGCCGATGAAATGTGGACGAATGTTATCATTAGCAGTTTGGTTTTGGGCGGATTAACGCTCTTGAGCTATCTGGCTAATAATATTGGAATTAGCTATATTGGTGCGGCTCGCGCTTCAATTTTTGGGGCAACGGGGCCTGCACTAACATCACTGTTGGCATGGTTGATTATTGCTAAGGCTTTGGCTGCCAAACAACTCGTTGGTATGTTAATTGTAACGATTGGGGTTGCGGGTCAAAATTTAGAGCGAATGTTTGCTAAGAAACCGAAAGCCGTTAAAGGGAAAAGCAAATAATATTACCCTATAAAAGTCAACAGAGCGATCGCCTTGATTTTAAATCAGGCGATCGCCTTTTTTCTGCATTGTGTAAAATAGTCATAGCATTCGCAATCTAAGGGAAAAAGAGAAACAATGAACAGTGGAAAAATCCTCCAACCCACTCAATATGCCAAACATAAGTACAACATCACCAAACCCATCGATTTCGAGGTTGCGGTGAATTATGCGGGGGCATTAATGGCGATCGCGGGGGCGGATGGCGAACTTGCAGAAGAAGAACTGCAATGGTATATTGAAGAACAAGAACTTTTATTTACAGATCCCACAGAATATATTGAAGAAATCCGCTCGTTTCATTGGAAAAATGTCAATATTAAGGAACTATTGGGGAAAATAAAATACGATTTCCCCATTAATTTTCGCCGAGCAATGTTGTATCAAGCGATAAAAATGAGTCGTGCCGATGGCATTTATGAAGACCGAGAGAAAATCGCCGTTTCTAAAGCAGCAGAAATTTTAGGAATTCAACATAGCATTGTCGTGAGTATCGAGTCTCTCGTGGAATTGGAAGACACGAGCGATCGCCTGCGACTGGCTTTATTGGAAACAGCAGTCTGAGAGAGAGTATTCTCGATTTATAAAGATATTTTGGAGAAAATTGAGCCAGATAGAGAAATTGATTGCGCTTACAGAACTTGTGGAAGGCGATCGCGATTCCCAGTCTCAACAAGAATCATTAGAAGTTTAGAGCGATCGCAAAAGTTGCGGTTTTTAAAAACTGGCGATCGCGATTTCTCTAAAAATTGCGTCATAATAAAGGTAAATATTTTTATATTTTCCTAAAATCTTCTTAAAAAAGCATGACACAAAACCAAATACATGATAGCAGTTCCAATATTTCTCAAGATTGCGATCTCATCATTGTCGGGGGGGGTATTGTTGGTACAACTCTGGCAGCCGCTTTGAAAGATTCGGGGTTGCAGGTGATTATTATCGAAGCACAAACCCTCGAACAAGCCGCCGCCAGACAGCGAGCTTATAACTTATCCTTACTATCGGGGCGCATTTTCGAGGGAATTGGCGTGTGGGAGGAAATATTACCGAAAATTGCCCCCTATCGCAATATTCGCTTATCTGACGGTAAATCCCCCGGAATCGTTGAATTTATCCCGGAAGATCTAGGGACGGAATTTTTGGGATATGTGGCGGGACATGGAGTGATGTTACGAGCCTTGCAACAGTTTTTAAAAACATGCGATGGCATTCAATGGTTGTGTTCTGCTGAAGTGACGGATATGGGTTGGGAAGAAACGGGGGTAACAGTTGCAGTGCGAGTTGAGGGAGAAGTCAGACAATTGCGATCGCGCCTCATTGTGGGGGCAGATGGGGCAAGATCTCGGGTGCGAGAGCGATCGCTCATTTCAACCCGGGGTTGGAAATACTGGCAGTCTTGTTTGACCTTTGAAATTCAACACCAGCACCCTTGCAATGATACCGCCTTCGAGCGCTTTTGGCATACCGGACCGATGGGCGTGTTACCATTACCCGAAAATCGCTGTCAGATCGTTCTCACGGCACCCCACGCCACGGCGAAAGCATTAAAGGAGTTAGATGAGGCGAGCTTTTTACAAGAGCTAGAAACCCGTTTGGGAGGGGTTTTGGGAAAGGTCGAAGTTATCAGCGATCGCTTAGTATTTCCGGTGCAGTTGATGCAATGCGATCGTTATGCGCGATCGCGTCTCGCTTTGGTAGGAGATGCGGCGCACTGCTGTCATCCCGTAGGGGGACAGGGGTTAAATTTGGGGTTGCGAGATGCGGCTGCCTTGGCACAGGTGTTGCGAGAGGCTCATCAACGCGAGGAAGATATCGGCAGTTTAACCGCATTGCAACGGTACGAACAATGGCGCAAGGGGGAAAATCTCGCCATCCTCGGTTTTACGGATTTTCTCGATCGCGCGTTCTCCAATCAATGGTTGCCCTTCATTTTCTTGCGCCGTTTGGGGTTGTGGATGCTGCGTTACCTGCAACCCGTGAAAGTGTTTGCACTCGCGCTAATGACAGGACTCAAAGGACGCGCCCCCGAATTGGCTCAATATTAATGTAAAGTTCTATAACAGAAAATCTTTGGCTGCATAAATTTCTCCAGAGTTACCAGAGAAGTCATTGAAGCGCGAAACTCTGTAGGTTGTTTCAGGGGATATGGAGACAAGTCTCGGTATCCTCTTTTTTTTTGGCAAACAGTGAAATTAATTGCCCAATGCCCATCCTGCTGCAACAGAAGTACCGATCCCCAAAGCCAAACCCATGAGAACTTGAAAAGGGGTATGTCCCAAAAGCTCCTTGAGGCGTTCCTCATTGAACTGCTTGCCTTCTTGAAACATATCATCAAGGATTTGATTGAGAATCTTGGCTTGCTTGCCCACTGCCTGACGGACTCCCGCCGCATCGTACATGACAATCACCGCAAACATGCAGGCGATCGCAAATTCCGTACTCCCCCAGCCTTTCGTTTGTCCGACTCCCGTCGCTAAAGCCGTCACCAAAGCAGAATGAGCGCTCGGCATGCCTCCGGTACTAAAAAGCCAGCGAACGTTAATTTCTCCCTCCCGCACCAACCCGATGGCGAACTTCAAGCCTTGAGCGAGAAAACAAGCCGCGATCGCCACCAGTAAAACTTGATTGCCAAAAATATCCCCAAAATTCTGCATGGTTTTGTTTGCTAACGACAGGTCAATTGTCTCTTAAACCGTCAATTTTTCCGAGATGTAATAAAGCCAGCCAAAGCCCTTAAAGGTTCTGCTTTCGTGCCGTAATCTTTCAGTTGGGCGATCGCTTCGGCAATCAAGCGATCGGCTTTTTGTTGCGAGGCTTCGAGTCCCAACAAACTCGGATAGGTTGCCTTTTGTGCTGCCGCATCTTTCCCGGCAGTTTTTCCCAATTCTTCCCGCGTTGCCGTCACATCTAAGATATCGTCGATAATTTGAAAAGCCAAACCGATATTTTGGGCGTATTGAGTTAACTTTTGCACGTCTTCCTCGGTTGCTCCTGCCAGCATTGCCCCGCAAACCACGCAAGCCGCCAATAACGCCCCGGTTTTATGAACGTGAATGAATTCTAGGCGATCGAGGGAAATATCCGGTTTCCCTTCCGATTCTAAATCCGCCACTTGCCCCCCGACAATTCCCATCGCGCCGGAAGCCTTCGCCAAATAAGCAATAACCTGTAATACCCGTTGCGGCGATACCTCGGCAGTTTGGGCGGCAATATACTCAAAAGCATAAGCCAGCAGTCCATCCCCCGCTAAAATCGCGATATCTTCCCCGTATACTTTGTGATTGGTTAACTTGCCCCGACGATAATCATCATTATCCATTGCCGGCAGATCGTCGTGAATCAAGGACATGGTATGAATCATTTCCAAAGCGCAAGCCGTTGGTATGGCGAGATCCGCAGTGCCGCCGAGCATTTCGCAGGTTGCCAAACAGAGAATGGGACGCAAGCGCTTTCCTCCTGCGAGGAGAGAATAGCGCATGGCTTCGTAAATCTTGGGAAATTCGCGACTGGCAGGGACGGCGCGATCGAGGGCAGTTTCTACTTGAAGTTTTTTGGCTTTGAGATATGCCGCCAGATCGAAATCCAGCGAAGTTGTTGCAGTGGTTTGCTCGTCTGTCGTCACCATGTCCTAGTTTGTTTGGGGAAAAACATAACAATCATACCCCTCCGCGTCCCCTCCTCAAGCAACATTCTCCCCTTCCTCATTTCCCAACTGGTGAGGGGGTAACAGGTTAAGACTGGCGAGCGAAATTTGCACTTTTCTGCCAAAGCGATCGCGCACTTCAACAATGAGTCAGACTGAAAAATCCCGTTACAGCCGAGCGATCGCTCTCTTATCATAGGAAAGGAGCGGTTGAGAAAATGATGACTTGACGAATCATCATTTTCAATTGTCAAATTTGAGGAAATAACAATGGAGCGCAAGGAATCAACAGAACCAAGGTACAAGTTTTTGGTTGTGGACGATCATCCGCAGATATTACAAGTGACGGATAGCGATCTGCGACAAAAATATCTCAATGCTGTCATTGTAACGGCAAAAACAGCCCGACAAGCAAGCGAGCGATTGGAATGCGAACAATTTGATTTGGTGTTGCTGGACTTGCAGATTCCTGAAAAGATGGGAGAGGAAAGCAAACTGCAGACAGGAATTGACTTGTTACAAAATATAATGAGACAATATTCTCAATTGAATTTGGTGATTTTAAGCAGTTATATCGAACATTTGGTGCGAATTAAATCTGAAATTGATAAGCATGAAGGTGGATTTACAGTTGCACCTAAAGGATTATCCAATGTCGCTATTTTAACGCGGGTAGATGCTGCATTAAATGGATGTTCCCATACCAGAGATATTTGGGGTAAAGGAGGCGTATTAGAACTAAGACCCGAGTGGAATGATGTTCTAACCTTGGCTTTTCAAGAAGGATTAGCAGATAAAACCATTGCCAACCGCATGAATGTTGCCGAACGTACCGTTCGACATTACTGGACAAAACTTTATGATGTTTTGGATATTGACACCGAAGAGATTCGCAACGAAGGAAAGAGCCTGCGAGTTTGCACGGGAATTCGCGCTCGTAAAAAGGGTTTAATTGAATAAAAGCTAAAATCTCTCCTTCAAAATTTGATGAGAGAGTAATGCTTTACCCAATACTATATCAAATTCATTAATTGGACCGGCAAGGGAAAAAAATGCTCGTTTTACTTTCGTGATTGGATATTATAAAAAATTATCAGAATTTGCTATTGCTGCTTATCATTTCTATTTTTTGATTTACTATTTTAACAAGGTAGAAATCCTTGTGTTCATTCGCGTTTAAATAGGATTAATTATTGTGAATAATTTATCTCTGCAAAAAGAATGGCCAAAAAAAGCAATCCAGATTGTCATTCCAGAAATTGTGCTGGTTGCTGTAATTTGTTTGGTTCGTCTAACGGGATCGCTACAATTCTTAGAATTGTTTTTCTTCGATCGCTTTCTGCAATGGCGACCGACTGAAGCGACAGACAATCGCATTACGATTATTGGGATTGATGAAGAGGATATCAAAACCATTGGTAATTATCCCGTTCCCGATCGCGATTTGGCACAATTATTGAGCAAGTTAAGCGAATATAAACCTCGCGCGATCGGTTTAGATCTCGTTCGCAATCTTCCTTTCGAACCAGGGCATGAAGAATTAGTCAAGATTTTTGCCGAAACACCCAATCTTATTGGTACGGAAAAGATTTTCTTTCCTCCAATTGACCCTCCTCCCAGTTTACCTCAAGAACGAGTTGGTTTCTCCGATACTTTTTCCGATGAGGATGGAAATATCCGACGCAGTTTATTAGGATCCTACCGACCCGATACAGAAGAGTTTACGTTTTCTTTTGCTTTCTTACTTGCAAAAAAATATCTAGAGATAGAGGGATTTTCTATAAAAAATGGCAAGCAAGATCCTTTTGCAATTCGCTTTAATGATGTTGAAATTCCTCGTTTCGGTCGTAATATTGGCGGTTATGTCAATGCAAATAAATTTGACAGCACTGATGTTCAAACCTTATTAAATTTTCGCAATAATCGGGAAAATCAACCTTTTCCAATACTCTCGAATCGAGATATTCAAAGCGAGAATTTCGATCCCGATTGGATTCGCGATCGCATTGTCATCATTGGAATAACAGCACCGAGTCTTCCTGATTTTGTCGATACGAATGCGATCGCACATTTAGAACTTCCGGGAAAAATTTATGGTGTTCAATTTCATGCCCATGCGGCCAGTCAAATTATTAGTACTGTCTTAGATGGTAGACCCATGTTAAAAGGATGGTCGGAACCGGGAGAATATATCTGGATTGTAGTTTGGGGAGGATGGATTATTCTTCTATCTTTATCAGTGCGATCGTTAACGATTAAATTAGTAGGGATTGGAGTTGCAATTGTTGTTGTTTCTATGACCAGTTTCTTTTTGCTCATTTTAGGGTGGTGGATTCCTATCATTCCAGTCGTATTCCTCTTAATCTTAGATGCAGTTGCTTCAACGGGTTTCAATCGCTATGTCCAAAGTTTACAGAATAAGATCGAACGAGAAAAAGATTTGAGTTTGGAACGCCAACAGGTTATTGAAAGTGTCTTCGAGCGCATTCATAGCGGTCCATTGCAAACTTTACATATTCTTTTGAGCGCACTTCGCAATGATACTCTTTCAAGAGCAAATTTGATCGAAAAGCTCGAATATCTTAATGATGAAATTCGTAACTTAAAAATCACTCTTCCTTTAGACTTATTAAGTGCAGAAGAAACATTTCGCTTGCGAGGAAATGCAATTGTCAATCTCAATCTTCCCTTGCACGAACTCTTAGAGGAGGTTTGTCGAGTTATGACTAATAATAGCAATTTTCCCTATTTCGCAACTCTCAATGCTAGAATTTTGGGTATTCAACCCATCAATCCAATTCAATTGAGTTTAGAAGATAAGCGCAGAATTTGCAAGTTTTTAGAAGAAGCATTGTGTAATGTTGGTAAGCATGCCAATAATGTCACGCGCTTGACAGTTATCGGCAACAAAGATGGTAACTCTTATCAACTTATTGTTAAGGACAACGGTCATAATGGAAATCAAAATAAAGAGGGAGAAGGAACTCGAATCATGAAAAAAAATGCAGCCAAACTACAAGGTGAATTTAAGCGGAATATTCTACCCAATGGTACTCATTGCGAGCTAAAATTTTGCTTGGAAAAATAACTTCTATGGCGTGCATTTCTGAGACTTATTCCACCTCTTTCTACAAAGTTAAATCGATTTATATTCTCATGACCCCAATAAATTGTCTCTCTTTCCCTCGCAAATCCATTGCCGCTTTTTTCTTAGCAGGATTGTTGCTCTGTTCCCCGTCGGCTTTTGCAGAGTATTCGCCCCAAACAAAAAACAGAACAAGAGAAAATGAGGTATCGGGTGGCGGCACTCGACGGGCGTGTTTGGCATCAGAAGAAACCGAGAAAGAGATCGATCTTCTCCCTCTTGCGTCTCGTTCCTATCAGAGTAAAACGGCATCTTCTCATCCTCAATTTTCCGTGTTTGTCTCCAGTTCCGTACCGGCTCGCATAGAATTCAAGTTATACGAATATCCGGAAACTTCCCACTCGCAATTGCGTCAGATCGGCGCGACAAAAACAATCGAGCGAACAACTGCGTTTGAGGAAATCGTCACGATCGCGCCCATTTCCGAAAACGAACCCGGCCTTGTCGCTAACAAAACCTACCTTTGGCAGGTGACGCTATTTTGGCAGTGTGCTCCCGATCGCCCCGACCAGTTCCTGTGGGAACGACGAGAGTTTACCACGATCGAACCTCCAGCTACGTTAAGTTCGGATTTAAGCGCCGCTACCGATCGCTACGATCGTGTCAACGCTTACGCTCGGGCCGAGTTATGGTATGAGGCTCTCGCTGAAACCAAGCCCTCACAAAGATTGGATATTTTGGGGGGAACGTTGCTCGAACAGCTTGTTCGGTGGGAAGAATCGTCGCCATCTCCGGAAGATGGCGAAGGGACTCGGGAATGGAGCGAGGGTATCCGAAATCTCGCCCGTCGCGCTCGAAGGATTCGCTAGAGCCAATTACCAATGCTAATAAATGCAGCCCAGTGCGCGGGATGAACGTTATTGTCAATCTGCTGCTTCTGGGCTTTTCTCAAAGCACTGGCGGGCTGGCGATCGCCAGCCAATTGTTCGTAAAATTGAATGATAAAGTCTTTGGTTTTGCGATCCTCCACCGGCCACAGGGAAGCTACTGTCGTTGGGACACCCGATCGCAAGGCAATACCCCCCAAACCCAAGGTAAAGCGATCGTCTCCCGCAGCAGTTTCACAAGCAGAAAGAACGAGTAGATGAGGCAATGTTTTACTATGTCGTAAAATCTTTTCCAATTGCAGCAGGGTTAATTTTTGATTGATTGGTCGGTTACGGGGATTATTGGGGTAGATCGCCCCCGAAACGAGAAAGGTATCCTTAGAAACTGCTCCGAATTGTGCATGAGTGGCAAAGTGAAGAATAGAATAAGGACTGCTCTGGAGTTCTAGTTCCACTTTCTTGGGACTAAATTCATCTTGAGTGAATTGCTGGCTGCCCGGAAACGCCTCGGTAATGGCATCTAATTCATCTTGGACATTGTTGAGGATCTCGAACTCGCGACTATTCTCGAAACTATCGCCGACGCGATCGGCAATGCGAGAGGATTCGGTTAAACCAAACGCCAGAATGCGAAAATTGCGAAAACGTCTGGTTCGCGGCATGGTGAAGTCGAGTCCGGGTGTCATGGCAATCGTATAGTTTTCGACTAGAAATTCTGATGTTTTTCGGTCATAAAGGGCAGCCATGGGAATGCTATTCAATATGCCATCTTGGACAAGAACTAGGGTATCGATCCGGACTGCCCGCAAGGAACGAACAAAGGGTTGAATCAGGAGATCGTAAAGGTCTCCTCCCGATTCGAGATGAGGATTCTCGATATCGTGAGATTGTTCGATCAGGTGGCGGCGAAAATCTTTAATTTTTTCCCTCAGTCGAGCAGTTTGAACCCACTCTATTTCGATCGGGCGATCGCGAATTTCCAGCAAAATAGCGGTTTTATCTTTGAAAACAATCGACCGAAAAATAGCGGTATGTCGATCGACTAATTCCGAGGCACGGTCTTCGGGAGGATTGCATTCTTCACCGAAATATTCCTCGAGCTCCAATAGTTGCAATGTCTCAATCACCTTTCCTGCTTGAGTAAACGCACGAGAGCGGTCTTTTGTCAAAGAGGGGGCGCTATCGCCTTTTTCGAGTAACAAGCGAGCGTATTCGCGATAAAGAGGGGCGACGCTATCGCGAAAATCAAATTGCCAATCCCGAGGATACTGGCGAATGCGATCGATGAGTCTGCCGGGTCGCAGTCCTTCTAAGGTCGCGATCGCTTTTTTATAAGCATAAAGCGCTTCTTTTCGGCGTTCTTTCTTCAGCCAAATGCGTCCGGCTTGCCAATGCCAGAAATATTGAATGGCAGGGAGGAATTGAGATTCAGATCGAGCTTTTTGGGTGTAATCTAGGGCAAGATCGAAATCGTTTGCACATTCTTCTAAATGTCCCAATTCCCCAAGAGCAAAAGATTTTAGCAATCTATCCTCTAATTTTTCGGCAATGTCGAGAGCTTGTTGGAGAAGTTGGCGCGATCGCTTTTTGTCCGACAACTGACAAAACGATGCCGACTCATTGGAAGCATCTGTTGCCGACCCATCGGGAATCTCTGTTAATTTGGCCAAGGACAACAGAATGCGAACTTGGAGGGATTGAGAGGAAAGTTGAGGATATAAGGTTTCCAGTTCCGCGATCGCTTTTTGTCGATTCGTAGCAAGTTTGTTATTGAGATCGAGGAGGCTTTGTTCTGATAAGGCTCGTACTCGATTTTCGTGAACTCGCAGTATTTCCAGTCCGATGCGAGCGCGCTCTTCATCGGTTTCCACAATGTCTCGGCTGTTAGTTAACTTTTCGAGGGCATCGTCGCGATCTTTCTCTGCCTTTTGATAGAACTCCCCAGCTGCATCGTTCGCACCTCGCTCTCGAGCCGATCGCGCCTGTTGTTGGTAGCGTTGCGCTCTGTCGGTGTAGACTTTGCCAGCAATTGCTTGCAAAGTTCCCTCGATCTCGGCAGAACATTTTCTTGGTGCTGTAGAGCAAAGGTATTTATCGCCTGTAAACTTTTTAGTGACGAGAACGGCGAAATCGTAATCGCTATTGAGTCGATAGGACTCGGCTAAAATTCCCCAAATGGCAAGTTCTCCCAAATCATCGTTTGCCCTTTTCGCGTAACCTACCGCACTTTCGGATTTACAATTTTCCTTTGAGTCAGGCTTGCACTGGCAATCGTTCTCTAGGGTGGCAGCACCACACAGCAAGGCGATCGCTTGGGAAAATTCTCCCAATTGGTTGTGCATCTCAGCTTTTTGTCGCTGGGATTGTGCGACGGCTTGCCAGTTTTCCTCTCCTTTGTAATAGGCGATCTGGAGATCGAGTTGCGAGCGAACTTCCTCCCAGCAGGAGATATCGCCATAAGCACAAGTCGGTCTTTGTTCGGCTGCAACTGTAGGGAGCGCTCCGATCGCAACTCTGGATAAGATCTTTGATTTGACGGAAACGGGAATCGGATGAAGCCAGTTCAAACTTAGAGTGACGATCGAACTTATCAAAAAAAGCAGGATAAAAAGACGAGGGTAACGTGTGAATTCGTTCATTAGATCCTATGGGAAAATAAAAATCAGAAGCGATCGACGATACCAAAAAAATTGATATCTTATCGTAACCTAAGATAAAATACCGAATGGGTGCGGAGTAGATTGCAGTAACTTGTAAAAATTGTAGCGTTTTCTTGACTTATTTTTTGACTTACGTTACAAGAAATTTAGATCGATATTTTAAGTCACATTTGCGTTTTTCTTTTATGTGGAGAGAGAAAAATACATGAAACCAAAAGACTCGAGTAGCAGTCCGAAGGCTCTTTTAATGATGGGGAATAATGTTTGGGGATTGCAGCAGATCGGCAAACCCCTGTCCTTCTCGTTAGCCCCCCTATGGGGACTATTGATTTTAAATACACATCAAGTTGCGATCGCGCAAGTTATTCCCAATTCGACAATTATTCCCGATTCGACTTTAGGTGGGGAGAGGGCGATCGTCGTCCCCCGAGGGTTTCGCGATTTAATCCAGGGGGGGGCAATTCGAGACGATAAAGCCTTTTTTAGTTTTCAGGAGTTTAATATCGACTCCGGACAACAGGTTTATTTTGACCAGCCCGGTAATGTCACAAAAATATTCAGCCGAGTCACTGGCGAAAACCCGTCTTTGATTAACGGACTGTTAGGAGTCACCGGATCTGCCGATCTTATTTTTTCCAATCCCAATGGGATTGTGTTTGGAGCGGGAGCAAGTTTGGATATTGCCGGATCGCTCTCGGTGAATACCGGTGTTGGCTTTACCGTCGAGCAGCTGAGCGATCGCGCGATCGAGCCTTCTTCTCTCTTAAAAATCAACCTAGAACCGGGGCTGCAACGAGCCATCCCGGAAAGTAAGATCTCAACCCTCGCTCATTTATCGGTGGGAGGCGATTTAAATTTCGAGGCAGATGTTTTAGAGATCCAAGGGAGTTTGAGTGCTGGAGGCAATATCAATTTCGAGGGTTCCGATATTCTCGTGCGAGATACTTTGGAAACCGCAACGACGCTTGACGCAGAAAATGTGGCGATCGCGGGCGATCGCGTGGAACTCTCGCTCTATCGTCACTCCAATAGCGGTATTTTTGCCAGAGGCGCGATCGCCATAACGGGTCGCGAAGAAGTACTCCTGCAAGGCAAAATGCGAGCGAGTTCGCAAGATAATGATTCAGATATTTTGCCGTTACCCGGACATTCAGACAACGAGGTCGCTCCCCCAGAAAAGATGGATGGGATGGGACAAATCAGTTTTGTGGGGGCGAAAATTGTCCTCCAAGATGACGCGGAGAGCGCAACGATTGTCGAGGCAGACGCAGATTTAACGCTAGCAGGCAATTCCGAAATTCTACTCAACCAGCATCCCGATAGCAAAGTTTCTGTGGGGGGCTCGATTGTCATTACACAAAGAATACCCCTGCCCGAATCCCTAGAGGAAATGCAAGGAGAGGCGATCGCCGCGCCCGACTTTGATAACAATCGTTCTCTCAACAGCGAACCCTTAAACAGCGAAAGCATGTTTTTGGAGTTGCAAGGACGCTTAGAGGCGGGAGAGAATATCGAAATCTCCAGCTCTGAGATTCTCATTCAAGATACCTCAGAGGGGACAACCGCGATCGCCGCCGCAGGAAATATCACCATCGAAGGCGATCGCGTCGAAATCCTGCTGCATCGAAATCCCGAAAGTGAAATTGTTGCCGAAGGGGCAATCTCCACCATCGGTTACGAAGAAGTTGTCATTCAAGGCAGGATAGAAGCGATCGAAAAAGAAGGGATTCCGGGGGACGATTTCAACAATTTAACCATAGACAACCTCCTCGAAGAGGTCGTCTCGGGGATATTCCTGAAAAGCGAGGAAAACATTCGTCTGAGCCAAGCCACTCTCAATGTCCTCGCGAACTCCGGTTCCGTAACCCTAGAGGCGCCCACCCTGCAAATTTCTGCCAGTGAAGTTGGCGCAGAAAGCATTGAATTGAACGCCGATACGATTGAAATAGGGGAAAAGAGCGAACTTCACTCCTTCGACTTCAATAGCCCGAGCGTCGGTGGCATTGATATTAAGGCAAACCAAAGCGCCAATATCGATCGCGCCGATATTATTGCACAGACCTCTCAAAGCAACATTCACATTGCCAGCCCTCGCATTACTATCAAGTTCGGCACAATTGAAAATCAGAGCCTCCAAAGCAATTTAGAACCCAAAATTAGTTTTCAAGGATCGTCTTTGAGCGCGCAAGCATCGGAGATCGAGACAATAGCCGCCAACGAAGGCACCGTCAGCGATATTGAATTCAATGTCAACGAGCGCATCGAATTTTCTGAAGGAACATCTGTTGTCGCTCAAGGCAATATTGATATTCGCACGCAATCGTTAGTGTCTCCTCCAGATGCGATTCAAAGTAAAAGTGGAGCGGTCAATATTGAAATTTTACCCACTCCTGTATTGCCTCCCTTAGAAGAGATTCCTCCGATCCCGACTTTTTCCCCCAATCAATCGATAGAAGAAGCAATCATCGAACCCGCATCGCCGGAGTTTGAGATTGACTTTAACGAATCGGAGCAACAGCTCGAGAGTAACGACGAGCCCGATATTCCCCGACAAAATGGTTGTGTTGCCAAAGATGACCAAGGGTTATTCATCTTGAAACAGGGACAGAGAAATATTTACTTGCCCAAAGACATTCCCGCAAATTTTTCCTCTCTCAATCCGTCATCACCACCAACAGCTTCCATTGCCTCCATTGATGCGCGAGAAGCAAAAGGAGCATATCGTCTCTCAGACGGACGGGTTGTTCTCAGTCGTCCTTGCGTTGCTTCTGCATCCCTTGAGGGAGGAGCGAGAGCATGAGCGCTAAAACTGGAATGGTTGGTCTTATTTTTCTCACAATCCCTTTTCCGGCTTGGGGACAATCTAATGCAGGCGATCGCAATGAGAATGTTCTCCCTTCCCTAGATTCCGATCCTCCCGTGCCAATACCCGAATCGCCCCCAGACTCCGTTTTGCCTTCAAACGATGACCTCTTGGAAACAAATTGTCCCGATCCTTCTGATAACGAGAGCGTTCAGGAGCCAATATTTTCGAGTTCTCTGAAGCCAACATTTCCCATCGAGACCATTCACACCACCGGCAATACAATTTTCGATTCAGAAATCGAAGAGATCCTCCAACCCTACGAGAATAACGAGATTACGTGGGAAACCTTAAATTGTCTGGCCGATCGCATTACCGAGCACTATGTCGAGAAGGGTTATCGGACAACGGGTGCATTTATACCCGCACAGGAGGTTAGCAATGGTAGTGTCAAAATTGAAGTCGTTGAAGGAGAACTGAAGGACGAAGACATTTCTATCGAAGGATTGACGCATTTGCAGGAGGCATACGTGCGGAGTCGCCTGCAACGGAGCAGCCAAAAACCCTTACGCGTTTCTACTTTGGATGACACCTTGCAATTGCTCGCACAAAAGCCGTTTATTGAGAATATCGAGCCGGTATTAAATCCTCTTGGCGATGGTCGCAGCAGCTTGTCCGTTAAGATAACAGAAGCCCCGCGTTTCCGTCCGAGTGTCTCTTTTGATAATTACCATTCTCCCAGTACCGGCGCGGTGGAGGCTAATTTTATCGGGCAATACGACAATCTTTGGGGATGGGGCGATCGCTTGAGTGCGGGGTACGGACGCTCGCAGGGCTCTAATACTTACCGCCTCGGTTACAGCATTCCCATCAACCCTTTAGATAGTACCCTATCTTTGCGTTACGCTCGCGGCGACAGCCGCATTCTCGAAGAAGGTCTGCGAGATTTTGGCATTCGCGGGCAAGAGGAACTGTTTTCTTTCGGATTTCGCCAACCCCTTTATCAAACTGCAAATCGCGAATTTGCTCTAGGAGTAACTTTCGATCTCCGTCGCAGTCAAACTTTTTTATTTGACGATATTCCATTTTCCTTTGCTCGCGGTGCGGAACGGGGAGAATCTAAAGTTAGCGTCTTGCGCTTTTCCCAAGAATGGATCGATCGCCAAGTCGATCGCGGTTTCGTATTTCGCTCTCAGTTTAGTTTCGGTTTGGATGCTTTTGGCGCAACGGTTAACGATTCGGGAACCGATGGGCGCTTTTTTTCTTGGCAAGGAGATTTTATTTGGCGACAGCGATTTTCGTCTCGCGTGAGTACGATCGCCCGTTTGAGCGCTCAACTGACTCCTGATTCTTTACTCTCTCTCGAGCGGTTTAGCTTGGGAGGAACGAATAATTTAAAGGGATATCGTCCGGGTTTCTCGAGCGGCGATAATGGCATTTGGGGATCTCTAGAAGCGCGGATTTCTTTAACCCCCGATCCCGAAGATTTGCAAATCATTCCTTCGATTGCGATCGGGACGGTTTGGAATAACGATACTCCCAATCCCGATCCCTCAACTTTTGCCAGTTTGGGTTTGGGTTTGCGCTGGCAAATCGTCGATAATTTATTCGTCCATCTCGACTATGGAATTCCTTTGGTGACATTAGACAATCGCGGCTCTTCCCTACAAGATCGAGGTTTATTTTTTGCTTTGCGCTATGAGTTTTAAGCATTCGGCCAAGATGGCCATCGCCGCTCCCTTGGCAAATTACCAACACCCCACAAACTTACTCAGAAAAGCCTCGACGCGATTGCAAGTTCGACCGCAGAGATAGAGACGATTGAGAGACAGGCAAGCATCGAGATAGGCTTTTTGCTAAAAACATTCAGTAACGAACGATCGCAGCCGATAACCTTGCTGTAGAATAGTTTGACTTTATACACCCTATGCTCTACAAACTCCTATGCCTCGTCGCGAAGACCTCAAGAAAATCCTGATCCTCGGCTCCGGTCCCATCGTTATCGGTCAAGCCTGCGAATTCGATTATTCGGGAACTCAAGCCTGTAAAGCCCTCCGACAAGAAGGCTATGAAGTGATTTTAGTGAATTCCAATCCGGCAACGATCATGACAGATCCCGAAACTGCCGATCGCACCTATATCGAACCCCTCGTGCCGGAAATCGTTGCCAAGGTTATTGACAAAGAGCGCCCCGATGCCATTTTACCGACGATGGGGGGGCAAACCGCCCTCAACCTTGCCGTGGCTTTGGCGAAAGACGGCACATTGGAGAAATATGGGGTCGAGCTCATCGGTGCAAAACTTCCCGCCATTGAAAAAGCCGAGGATCGCTTGTTATTTAAAGAAGCGATGGAAAAAATCGGCGTGGGGGTTTGTCCTTCGGGAATTGCCAATAACCTTGAAGAAGCGCGGACGATCGCTAAGGAAATCGGTTCTTATCCTCTCATTATTCGTCCCGCATTCACCCTTGGCGGTACGGGGGGGGGAATTGCCTACAACCAAGAAGAATACGAAGAAATGGCTCAAGGGGGGATCGATGCGTCTCCCGTCTCGCAAATTCTCGTCGAGCGATCGCTTTTGGGGTGGAAAGAGTATGAACTGGAAGTGATGCGAGATCTTGCCGATAATGTGGTGATTATTTGCAGCATCGAAAATTTCGATCCCATGGGGGTACATACCGGAGATTCCATTACCGTTGCTCCGGCCCAAACTCTGACGGATAAAGAATATCAGCGCTTGCGAGACTATTCTATCGCCATTATTCGCGAAATTGGCGTAGAAACGGGAGGCTCTAACATTCAATTTTCCGTCAACCCCGTCAATGGAGATGTCATCGTCATTGAAATGAATCCCCGAGTGTCGCGATCGTCTGCTCTCGCCTCAAAAGCAACGGGTTTCCCTATCGCTAAATTTGCGGCCAAACTTGCAGTCGGTTATACTCTGCCGGAAATTTCTAATGATATCACGCAACAAACTCCCGCTTCCTTCGAGCCGACTATCGATTACGTCGTCACTAAAATTCCTCGTTTTGCTTTCGAGAAGTTTCCGGGATCCGAACCGATTCTCACGACTCAGATGAAATCCGTCGGGGAGGCAATGGCCATCGGGCGTACGTTCCAAGAGTCTTTCCAAAAAGCCTTGCGTTCTTTAGAAACCGGACGTTATGGTTTTGGCTGCGATCGCAGCGAACCTCTCCCGACTCTCTCTCAAGTTAGTGCTAATTTGCGAACCCCCAACCCCAATCGCATTTATAGTATTTATCACGCCCTGAAATTGGGCATGACGGTAGAGGAAATTCACAATCTGACGGCGATCGATATTTGGTTTTTGGATAAGTTGGCGGAGTTGCTGAAAACCGAACGCTTTCTCAAGCAAACGGCTTTAAATGAGATATCGGCCTCGGATATGCGCTTAATCAAACAGCAGGGATTTAGCGATCGCCAAATTGCTTTTGCTACCAAAACAGCGGAGGAAGAAGTTCGCAACTATCGCAAAGAATTGGGTGTAATTCCGGTTTATAAATTGGTGGATACTTGCGCGGCAGAATTTGAGGCTTATACGCCTTATTATTACTCGACTTACGAACCGGAAGAATCGGAAATTCGTACTTCCGAAAAGCCCAAAGTCATGATTCTCGGAGGCGGACCCAATCGCATCGGACAGGGGATCGAATTCGATTATTGTTGTTGCCATGCTTCTTTTTGTCTCAGCGATGCGGGTTATGAAACCATCATGGTAAATTCCAATCCCGAAACCGTTTCAACGGATTACGATACTAGCGATCGCCTCTATTTTGAACCTCTAACCAAAGAAGACGTTCTCAATATTATTGAAGCCGAACAACCGGATGGGATTATCGTTCAATTTGGCGGTCAAACTCCGCTTAAATTAGCCGTTCCTTTACAAAATTACCTGAACCAAAATCCGGGGAAAACCAAAATTTGGGGAACTTCTCCAGACTCTATCGATACGGCAGAAGATCGGGAGCGATTTGAAAAGATTCTTGAAGAATTAGAAATTTTACAGCCTCCTAATGGTATTTCTCGCAGTTATGAAGAATCCCTTGCCGTTGCCAACCGTATCGGTTATCCTGTCGTCGTTCGTCCTTCCTATGTTTTGGGGGGGCGAGCAATGGAAATTGTTTACGAAGATCGAGAATTGGAACATTATATGACCTTCGCCGTGCAAGTCGAACCAGACCATCCCATTTTGGTGGATAAATTTCTTGAAAATGCGGTAGAGGTTGATGTCGATTGTCTTGCCGATCGCGAAGGAAATGTGGTTATTGGCGGCATTATGGAACATATCGAACAGGCGGGTATTCACTCGGGGGATTCTGCTTGTTCGCTTCCCTATACGTCGCTTTCAGAGACAGCTTTGCAGACCATTCGGACGTGGACGTTTAAACTAGCAAAAGTGCTTGATGTTGTGGGGTTGATGAACATTCAATATGCCATTCAAGGGGATACGGTTTATATTTTAGAAGCCAATCCGCGCGCCTCGCGAACGGTACCTTATGTTTCTAAAGCGACAGGTATTCCTTTGGCAAAAATGGCTTCTTTGGTCATGTCCGGTAAAACCTTAAAAGAACTGAATTTTACAGAAGAACCCACCTTCAAACATATTGCCGTTAAAGAGGCCGTTTTACCCTTTAAAAAGTTCCCCGGTACCGATACTCTTCTCGGCCCTGAAATGCGTTCGACTGGGGAAGTAATGGGGATTGATTCCGATTTTGGGAAAGCCTTTGCTAAAGCGGAAATTGCTGCGGGCGAACAAATACCTCGAGAAGGAACGGTGTTTGTTTCTGTTAGCGATCGCGATAAATCTGCGGTGGTTTCTATTGTCAAAGAGTTTGCCGATTTAGGGTTCAAAATTATTGCCACTAGCGGAACGCATAAAGTTTTACAAGAAAATGACGTGAAGGCAGAACTGGTGTTAAAACTTCATGAGGGTCGCCCTCATGTTTTAGATGCCATTAAAAATGAGAATATCGACCTGATTGTCAATACGCCTTCGGGACAAGATGCACGGGAAGATGGACGTTTAATTCGTCGTTCTTGTTTGGCTTATAAAATTCCTTTGATTACGACTTTAGCCGGAGCAAAAGCAACGGTAGCAGCAATAAAATCCTTGCGATCGCAACCTTTGGAAGTGAAGGCGTTGCAAGAATATATTGTTTAAGCTACGCTAAGTGAAAGCGGGCGCAAAATTTGCGCCCGATGCGAACCGTGCAAAACATGGGTACTGAAAGGAGAAGGAAAGTGATGGAGAGAGAAACACCCGCGACCGTTATAAAAATAGCAAGATCCGAATCCCTAAAACCAATCTACCATGTTGTTCCCAGTTTGCTTTCTCCTCTCGAACCCTTCATTGACGATTTAATTCAAAATCTTAAAGAGTATACCAAGATCGAATTTCTCGGCGATCGCGCACAAACCGTCGAACAAATTATCCTCGATATTATTCGAGATTCTCTCAAAGCCGATTTTGTCTTTGTTATGCAATCTCTAGGAGAAGATGATTCCGAATGGAGATTGAAATCGCAAAGTTCTCTCAGAGAAGAGAGTGTCGATCTATCTTCTTATGTGGAAACCATTAAAACACAAATATTAGATCGAATTGCTCTCGAATCGATTTTTGCTAAAGGTCGTCGGGGCATTTATGCGAATACTTTCGATAAAACTGAAGAAATTGAGAAAGCCTCGATTGTCTTTCCGTTGAATTTATCCAACGAATTTTTGGCGATTTGCAATTCTTCGAGCGATCGCGAACTGTGGAATGATGCTCATGGCAGAGTAATTTCTACATTTTATCAGGAAAGCCTCAAACTATCTCTCGATTGCGATCGCGTGGAAGCCGCGATTTTAGATCGGCTCAAACAAACCTATGGTTTTGTTCCTTTATCCCTTTACGATCGCCGTTTAGAACTCTTTAAAGATCGTCTGAAAGAGATGGTTGTATATTTTGAGCCGATTCTCGATCTCAAAATAATTAAAATATGGGGATGGGAAGCACTGGCTCGAGATCCTCAAAGTCAATCTGCACCTGTAGATTTGTTTCAAGCTGCAGAACTTTGGGGACGAACATTCACGCTGCAACTCGATATTCATTTCTTACAAGTTGCCATTGATAGTTATTATCAGGCTTTAGAAAAACGCCAAAATAATCGCATTCACGAACGCCGTCCGCTTTCGATTAATGTCTATCCAGACTCTCTCATGCAGGATGAATATTTTGAAGCCGTGAGGGAACGAGTCGAAGATAATTTAAGGGTTGTTTGTTCTTCCGATATTTGTAGAATTCCTTCCGACCTTTTGATTTTAGAAATCTCTGAAAAAGCAAAACTACCGGAGTATCAAAAGGGGATTCGCTTGGAGAATCCTTTAAATAGTTTTTACAAGCGACTGACCCAATATACTCATGATTTTGATATCAAGTTTAGCATTGATGATTTTGGTGTCGGCCATGCTTCTGTTTCTCGTTTGGCAGGATTGAATACGCCTTTTGTGAAGATCGATCGCGAAATTCTTCATCATAAAACGGCTGAAGTGATTTTTGATTTTATTAACGATATTGTCAAAGAAGCGACTCCTATGAATCCGGCTAAAGTGATTGTAGAAGGTTTGGATAAAGAGTCTCCGATTAGTTTAAAGAAACTCAATGAGTTAAAAATTCGCTACGTTCAAGGTTATGTTATTGGCAAGGCAAAACCCGAAATTTACTACTTTGATGAGGAAAAGATTGCTGAATTGAGGAATCAAATTCTTGAGGAAGGTCGGTAAATATATTCCGAATTCTGTTAAAATTAGCTTAGGGCAAGGTGTAGATTGGAGCATCGAAATGGTACGAGCACCCATTCAAACAATAACACCGGAAGCATTTCTCAATCTTCCCGAAACTCAACCTGCTAGCGAGTATATCAACGGTGAAATTTTACAAAAATCCATGCCGCAAGGAAAACACAGTAAAATTCAGGCTAAATTAGTAACGGAGATTAATCAGTTAGTGGAAGAACGAGAAATTGCTCGAGCCTTTCCCGAATTACGATGTATTTTTGGAGGACGCGCGATCGTTCCTGATGTAACGGTGTTTTCATGGGATAAAATACCCGTTGATAAGAATGATGATATTGCCAATGTTTTCAATGATGTACCGGATTTTATCATTGAAATTCTTTCCCCAGACCAAAGCCCAATAAGGGTAACGGGAAAGATTTTACATTCCCTCGATCGCGGCTGTCAAATGGGTTGGTTAATCGATTCCTCAACGCGATCGGTTTTAGTTTATCCCCCGCAACAGCAGCCTCAGTTATTAGATGAGGAAAATGCTATATTACCCGTTCCGGATTTGGTGGAAGAGTTACGATTAGCTGTAGGAGACGTTTTTGGATGGTTGAGGAAAGGTAAAAGTAAACAAGTAGCAACTCATGGAGAATAAAAAACCATGATAACAGAAATCAAGCTCGAAAACTTTAAAGGGCATCAATCGACCCATCTAAATCTAGATAACTCTCGGTTGCACGCACTGGTCGGCAAAAATAGTTCTGGCAAAACTTCAGTTTTACAAGCGCTATCCTATATGATTAGACTTACAAATGAATCATTTAAAAGTATTTTTAAAAATGAAAACTCACCTAGTTTTATTATAACAAGTGGAGCAATAGGAATGTCAGTCGATGTTCATGGGACTTTACAGGATATTTCTAAACAGCCTTGGAAAATATCTTATCATTTGGATCCAAAGGTTTCTATGTGGGATACGAGTGTAATTATCGACAAGAGCTTTATCCCAAGACTTTCTTTTGATTTAGGAGAGACGTACAATGATGAACAAAGTGGTTGGGAAATTTCTTTAAAAGATCGTCAATCTTCTAATGCTCTTTTACTTGGAAATTCAGAATATTTTAAGCTAGAATCAAGAAATCTTGCGAAGGCCGCTTATAGCGATAAAATCAGTCCAGAAGTTGAATTTAATGGTTTAGGATTAGCTCCTACTTTAGACTATCTACGTAGTGAAGAAATTGAAAAATTCAACAAATTACAAAAAATGTTACAACAGATTGTACCAAACTTAAAAAAAATACGGATACAACGAGCAAAAGTACAAATCAATCACCAGCGTTCTGTTTCAATTGATGGAAGAGAGATTGCTTATGATGAAAATCAAGAAAGAATCGGTCAAGAAATTGTATTGGATATGAATACGGGCGATCGCATTCCCGCTCATGCTATCAGTGAAGGTACAATTTTAGCATTAGGCTTACTCACCATCTTGATGAATCCTAACAAACCGAAATTAGCCCTATTAGATGAGCCAGATTTGCATCCGCACCAACCAAAATTAGTTCTATTAGATGATATTGAACAGGGTTTGCATCCGCGAGCGCAACGGGAGTTAATAGCAATTTTCAAAGAAATTGTTCAAACTCATCCCAATTTGCAAATTATCTTTACAACTCATTCTCCTTATATTGTCGATGAACTAGATTTTTCTCAAGTTCACGTACTCGATACCAATTCTTCCGGTTTTACAACCTGTAAGCGACTAGACGAGCATCCTGATGTAGAATGGGCTAAGCAAACCTTAACAACGGGAGAATTTTGGAATGCAGAAGGAGAAGAATGGGTTAATGAGGAAGTTCCAGAAGAGGTTGTAAATGTCTGAAGTGATTGTTATTGTAGAAAGTCGCGCAGATTGGCAAATTGCAACCGAACTCGCAAATCGCGTTCTGGTTGAAACAATTGATTGGTTAGAAGAGGAAAATCTTCAATATATGTTTCAGTGGAGTGGTTTGGAAGAAGGAACGGAATATTCTTGCTGGAAAGATATCAAAAAAATTATGCGCGATGTTCGTCCACCCAAATTTAAACTCGGTTTTTTGGGTCAAACTCGAGATGGCAAAAAATTTAAACCCGATGGTGTTGCAGCGATGAAAGTGTTAAAAT
The DNA here is from genome assembly GCA_017746715.1 of Cyanobacteria bacterium SBLK. Classification (GTDB taxonomy): domain Bacteria; phylum Cyanobacteriota; class Cyanobacteriia; order Cyanobacteriales; family Spirulinaceae; genus CCY15215. The sequence continues at coordinate 144,325 of JAGHZQ010000052.1, read as the reverse complement.
TAGTGCGTTTTTTACAGAAAACGAGAGATATCCAAGCTGTCTTTTTGATTCGCGATCTCGACAATCAACCCGATCGCAGAAAAGGACTCGAACAAGCCAGACAAGAACATTGCGATCGCCAACCTCAATTAGAAGTTATACTCGGGACGGCTGATCCCAAACGAGAAGCATGGGTACTCAATGGCTTTATTCCCGAAAATCCCCAAGAAGCTCAAATTCTAACAGAAATAACAACACAATTAGCCTTCGATCCTTGCACGGAAGCTCACAAATTGCGTTCTACTGCCAAAGAAGGCAGCGATCGCTACAGGAATCCCAAAATCATTTTAGAGCAAATCATCGGTAAAAATGAGGAACGGGAACAACAATGCTGGCGAAATACCGATCTGGCAATTTTGCGCGATCGTGGAGTAGAAACGTATTTAACAACTTATCTCAATGAAATCGAACAAAGATTTGCTCTGCTTTTCAGGAACAAAATTTTAACTTAGCATCCCAATTATAACTTCTTTTAGTTGAACAATATATCAATAAAAACATTAGTATCGATCTGGATCTTGACAAGAAGCCGAATCAAATTTCTCCATCACAATATAAACCGGACGCTTTCGCACCTCATCAAAAATGCGCCATAAATACTCGCCAATGACTCCTAAAAAAATCAATTGAAAGCCACCAATTAATAAAATTACGACCATTAAAGCCGACCATCCTTCTACAGAAATTTGTCGCGTTAAACGTTCAAAAGTAATTAAAATTCCATACAAAAATCCTAGTAATGCCAATCCTATTCCCAACACGGTACATGCACGAATGGGTAAATAAGAAAACTGTGTAATTACGCTAATGGCTAACTCTACCTTTTTCCAAAAACCCCAACCGGATTTACCCGTTTTTCGACGCTGGCGATCGTAACTAATTCTAGTCTGACGAAAACCACTCCATAAAATCTGTCCGGTAATATGCGAATTCTTCTCCTGCATCGATAATAAAACATCTGCAACCGGTCGAGAAATCATAAACATATCTGCTCCAGTTTGCGGCCATTCCGGCCAAACAAAGTGCATTAAACGGTGAAATAAATGGGAGAATATTTTATCAAAAAAACGATCCGATCGCGTCTTTCTCACGGCCCAAGCAACATCATACCCTTGCTGAATTTCTAGGAACAAGCGATATACTAAATCCGGCGGTTCTTGTAAATCTTGCGGTAGAAAAGTAACGTAATTTCCCGTAGCAGTTTGAATGCCTGCTAAAATGGCGATATAAGACTTAAAATTTCTGGCAAGGCGAATGGCTTTAAAGGTAAAATATTTGGGTTTTAACTCCCGCACGAGGGCAAAGGTTTTATCTTTAGAACCATCATCGACAAAGACAATTTCGGTTTGAAAATAGTCTTGATTGGCGATCGCTAATTTTTCTAATTCTTCGGGCAATATATCCCAAAGACGTTCGGCATAGTATAATGGGATAACAATAGAAATTTTCGGTTTATTCATGGCTAATTTTGGGTTGCGACTCTACTTTTCGGCCTTCGCGATCGATCCATCCCATATGCTTCGCGGGAACTCCTCCCACTAATTCAAATGGTTTTACATCTTTTGTCACGACAGCACCCGCAGCAACCATCGAATAAGTCCCTACGGTTAACCCGCATAAAATCGTTGAATTTGCTCCTAATGCCGCACCTTCAGCAATAATTGTTTGACCGCGATACCAACTCTCATCTTTGTCCTCAAAATAGCGTTTTTTTAGGGCAGGATTGCGATGCGATCGCGGATAAATATCGTTAGTAAAAGCAACATTAGGACCGATAAAACAATAGTCCTCGATTTCGATTCCCGTCCATAAGGAAACATGAGTTTTAATGGTGACACCATTGCCAATTTTCACCCCAGATTCAATAAAAACATGATCGCAAATGTTGCAATCTTCACCGATTTTTACCCTCGCTAAAATATGAACAAATGCCCAAATTTTCGTGCGATCGCCAATCTCTTCCGTCTCAACAATGGCTTGGGGATGAATATAAGTATTCTCGGGCAGAGATAATCGATCGTTACTCATTATTCTAAGTCTCTTGCGTCAGCAAAAGATAATTATTTTGAATTTTGAATTTTGAATTTTGAATTGGTATAGTTTTGAGTGGCAATTTTGAGAAACTCTTGATAATCTCGAATATAATCTTCAGCTAAATAATGCTCTGAGGCAAGAACGAGCAAAACAGCATCTTGGTTATAAGTTAAATCGCCCCAAAACATGGGTTTTTGATGCAATCCTATCGTCGGACGATTCAAAGTAAAATTATATTCGTTCAAACCATCGTGTAGCGTGACTAAAACTTCTCCTGCAACGCAAATCAGAATTTGATGCAAATCGTGATGCGCGTGACCTCCTCGTTTCATGCCATCGGGACAGCCATAAACCCAATAGGTTCTCTTGATAGGAAACGGGAAAATTTGTTCGGCTTCGGCAACAGCAAGAAATCCTTCTTTTTCCGAACCAATCTGAGGAAATTCTAGCAAAAGTTCTGCTTCTGCTTTCTTTAATTCAGCTTCGTTCGTAAAAAGTTTTAATTCGGTCGATAACATAATCTTGCTGTTCGGGGGTTAAACGGGGGTAAAGGGGTAAACTGAGTTCTTCTCGGGCGATTTTTTCGGTAATGGGTAAAGATATTTTTGTCCAAGGGCGATCGCGATAGCATTCTTGGTGATGGGAAGGAATGGGATAATGAATGAGCGTCCCGATTTCCGACGCTTTGAGAAATTGTTGCAGGCGATCGCGCTCCTCCGTTAAAATTGGAAAAATATGGTAGACGGCATTGGCATTATAGGGTAACAAATAAATTGGCAGGTTGCGTAAGTTTTCCTCGTATCGTTGCGCTAAACGCCTCCGTTCTGCATTTTTTGTCTCTAACTCCGGCAGTCTTTGACGTAAAATTGCCGCTTGCATTTCATCTAAGCGACTATTCCAACCCGCGAGTTGATTGTAATATTTTTGCCCGGAACCGTAATTTCGCAATAGCTTGACTTTTTCCGCGATTTGTGCATTAGATGTCACGACCGCACCGCCATCCCCCAAACAACCGAGATTTTTCGTGGGGAAAAAACTAAAGGCACTGGCATCTCCCCAAGATCCGACTCGGCGATCGCCGATTTTTGCCCCGTGTGCTTGGGCGCAGTCGTCAAAGAGGAGTAAGTTGTATTGGCGCGCAATTGCCGTTAATTTGTCCATTGGGGCGGGTTGGCCGTATAAATGGACGGCAAGGATGGCTTGGGTGCGATCGCTTATCTTTTTGGCAATGCGATCGCAATCAATTTGTAAGGTTTCCCGAGTCGGTTCTACGAGAATGGGAATTGCACCGATTTGGGTAATGGCTAAAATAGTAGCAATGTAGGTATTGGCAGAAACAATAACCTCATCCCCTTCGCCAATATCTCCCGCCAGCAGCATTAAACGCAAGGCATCCAACCCATTTCCCGTACCGATACAATATTCTGCGTGACAAAATGCGGCAAATTCTGCTTCAAATGCAGCAACTTCTCGCCCTAAAATATACCAGCCCGAGTCAATAACCGAGGTAATGCTGGATAAAAGGCGATCGCGATCTTGATAAACGCCAAGCAAATTGAGATAGGGAACCTGTATCAATTATCAACTATCAACTATCAACTATCAACTATCAAAATATAGCGTAGATTGCGATCGCTTTTCTTCAGACGTTGTTTATCCGTATGCTCTTCTCCCGAAGAAATCTCCTCGCAACACGCCAATTCGCTCCCCGCTCGATTGACGGCAACGGAAAATATTTTGGCATTAATCAGATCTTGCGTGGCGAGAACTACTTCCAATCTTAGCGATCGTACTAAGCGCTAGGAAATAAGATAATACTTCAGAATAGCAGGTTTAACGATACTTATCCTTTCATCGCGATCGCATCTCCCTCAAAATCTCCTCAAAAAATCGATCGAGAGATTGACTTAAGCAAAGAATAAGAGTATATCTACTTAGGTATTGTATAGACAAACAAAGATGACAACAGAGAATTGGCGCTTAAGTTCCGGTTACATCAGCAAATACGGTTCTGATATTAGTTCGACGCATATTTTGTTAGGCCGTTTTTTAGCAGACCGAAAATCAGAAGATCCAATGGTGGAAAAAACACTATTTTCTGAGGATGGTAAATTTGAATGGGGACACGCACAACCCTTAGAGAAGGTGATTTCTTCTCGTGAAGATTTTGAGTTTTTAGCGACCCATCCTCAATTATTCCGCAACGCAATTGTCATTATCGAACCGTGGGAGCATGTCGGGATCAATCCCCAAGGAGAAGAGGTCCGAGCATCTAAAAACGTCGCTTTCGTTACTCAAACCATCGCCGATTGTGATTCCGTATTGTTTCCAGCATGGTCAACGGGAATCATTGATTTAGATCTCGTCGTTCCCATTTTGACATCGAGTATTGCCGTAATCATAGAAGGAGGAAATACATCGGTTGACGATCCGACTCAATGGACTCATCCTAACTGTTCTCGGGATGATATGTTTTCTCTTGTCGAGGCATTGTTACTATCGCGCACTCCTTGCAGTAGTACCACGATCGCGGTTTGTCTCGGCCATCAACTTGCAGCCGAATGTCACGTACGTTTATTGCGTAAAGCTGTCGCAGAAGTTTTAAGTATTGAGTCTTTGGATAATGACACCACGGGAGACGCTTTACCATTCCTTCAGGATGTTTGCAAAAAAATCCAAGCTGTGGGTGAAGATTTACCCATTATCAAACGGGATGGTAGGGTTGTTGCTAAGGGATGGAACGATCCGCAGTTTGCTGTGGTTCGTAATGAAGAGAAAGAGGTTGGCGATCGCTATTTATTACCCTATGAGCCTCCCAGTCCGAAAACATCACAAATTCCGATAGAATTATTGAAGGCTCACGATGTTATGGCCGATGAATTTTCAGGGGTGATCGATACGATGATCCTCCAATATGAAAATGATATTAATATTGCCATGTTCCATTCTGATGAGGTGAATGAGGAGGCGGTACTTTTTGCGAATTGGGCTTATATGATGCTTCACGATGCTTTAGTGCCTTATCGCTATCTCATCGCTAACAGTTCTCTTTCTTGGCTATTACGATTACCTTATTCTGTGGAAATTTTGGCCTCTACTGAAATCGAAGGGGGTGAAGTTTTAACGGAATGCTCTTGCACTTGTATCAACTACAAGGATTTTGAAACTAAGCAAGTTCGGCGTTCTTTTACTTGTCAGTTTCACCCAGAACTCTTGTCCGATCTCCGAGAAATGGGTAAGCGTCCTCCTGCGTCTTATGCAGAGTTAAAGGAAAGCGATGGTATTCGTTTGTTGGCAAGATTAATCTACGAGGGGATGCAGGAATAGAAACAATACAAAAATTCTTGGTTCTAATGTTAGAATGTTGATAAATCTTTGTTGGGAATCATAAGTTTTCTGGGGGGCTAGCCCCCCAGTCCCCCCATTGGGAGCGGTTACGACGCCCCCAAACCCCCCCCGTAGGGCTTCGCTATATTTTCATTTTCTCTACATTTAAAGGTGCTTTTTCTCGGCGATAAGAATGAGCGTAATACCTAAGTTCTGAGTTTTAATGAATGTCTTCTCATTAACCAGATTTGATATAGTGGATAGTCTCTATTCTTAGTAAGGGGGGATCGGATTTTTAGCGATCGCTTGCTTTTGATTGAGAGGAAAGGTTTGTTTGTGTATTTCCTTCGGTACAGCCAGAGCCGTTGAGGTCTTCTGCGTAGCCGGTTCCTTTGATTTCGTTGCCTGTAATGTGGATGGTGCGGCTATCGCGGGCTGCAAGGAGTTTCATAATATCGGTGAGATCGGTGTTTTGTTGGCGAGTGTATTGGAGTTGCTCTCGATAAAGTTCGATTTCTCTTTCTTGTCCTTGCAATTTTTCTCGATATGCGGTTTCTAATTGCTTCAATTCTGCTTCGTATTGAGCCTGAAAAGTGCGCTCGATCGCACCTTTATCTGTGTCTTTGGGGGTGTTGATGCGGACGACAAAAGAGCCGTCGTCTAGGTTTTCGATCGCTCTGACGGAGAAGGTGCGATCGCTTCCCTCAACTTTGACGCGATCGGCTTTGAGGGTTTGAAATGCGTTGGAGAAGGCTTGCCAGTCGATACCGTTACGGAAGATGAGATCGACGGTTTCCTGCGCTTTCTGCACCAGTCGGGCAAAGTCTCCGGGGGCGAATATTTGGGCAGGATCGGAAGGTCTGCGATCGGTGTAGCCGTCACGAGGGTTATACCCTAAATAAATATACTCACAAACAATGTTATCAAGGTTAGTTTGGCTATTAATATTCCAGCTTGCAATACAAGCTCCTGTTAAGTTTGCACCCTCGAAGTTGGAGTTAGTTGCTTGGACTCCACGGAGATTAGCTCCACAGAGATTGGCTTCACAGAGACTGGCATAAACAAGCCTAGCATAACTAAGATCAATATTGCTAAGATTGGCATTAATGAAATTAGTACATACAAGATCTGCTTCATGAAGGTTAGTTTCACTAAGGTTTGCAAACATCATATCAAAATCACGGAGGTCAGCTCTAACGAGATCGGTTTCACTCAGATCGATATCATTAAGGCTTCGTATAACAATAGCTTGATCTGGGTTGAGAATTGCCCACACCAGTTGCCATTTTTTATCTAAGTGAGTATCTTCATCAATTCTAACTTCTCTAAGATTAGCATGGCTGAGATTGACATCAATAAGATTCGCTCCTCTAAGGTCAGCTTTACGTAGATCGGCTTTACAGAGGTTAGCTTTACGTAGATCGGCTTTATGTAGACTAGCTCCCCAGAGTGTGGCATTACCAAGGTTAGCATTGCTGAGATTAGCATTATTGAGGTTAGCACAACAGAAGTCAATCATGAAATACTGATTTTCCTTCCTCCATCGATTCCAAACCTCTACTCCTTGCCTCAATATCGCCACCTGCTCCTCATCAGCCATTCCCAGATCCTCCACGACAACACCCCTATTATCTGCTACAGTTCGGGGGTTTGCCAATTGACGGGGGAGCAAGGGAATGAAATTGCTTGACTTTTAGACTAGATTAATCTAGACTCTGAAACTAGACAGATTCTAAACCTATGCCAGCAAAAAAAAACGATCCCAACTACAACCAATTTTCAGCCTATTTTCCCAGAGACCTCTTAGAGGAATTTAGAGAGGAGTGCAAGCGTCAGAAACTCGATTATAGCGATGGTGCTGAGATTGCGTTCAGAAATTGGCTAAACTCTCCCGATCGTAGAACTACGCCATTTTTGGAAAGGATGTTACAACTGTTACTTTCTGGCACTCGTCCAAAGGCTGCCGAAATTGTCGAGTTTGCTGCACTTCTTGGTGTGGAAACCGAGGAAATTTTACCCATTTTTCTCGCTCCTATTATCGGGAAATTTCTTGTCAATCTTTGCAAAAAAGAACGTCCTGACAACTCTAAAACGGTAGCTATAGCCCATGATTTAGGTTTAGATAGTGCCGAACTTTTAGAAGTAGTAGCACTTTGCACTATCCAGAAAGAGAATGGGGAAATTAATAATGGCGGCAGAAACGGATCTTGAGATTTTCCTCAATTTTCTCAATCAAGATTTATGGGATTGGAAACCTTGCAATAATACCTTAATTATTGATGCGCCGAGTGAGGATGATGCACGAGATTTTATTGAAAAATGGATTCTTGCAACCCAATTACTCACCGAAAGTTTTGGTTGCGATCGTGCTTTAATTCGTTATCCCGGAGATTCGAGACCTTTCATTATCTATCCCTTAAATAGGAGATTTAACCTCATGAAACCAACAGAGACGATCGTTAAACCCATCAAAAATAGCCGCTTGCATTTCGTTGATGCAACGCGATCGCAAGTCCTTCAATTCATCGAAGAACAACGAGAAGAGGGCAAATTGGTGATTGTTTCCAGCCAAATTACAAGCCGAATTATCGACACCTCAATGATTCCCATTGAGCGCGGTATTCTCAAACTTCCTTCTCAATGGAATGGATTTAATAGTTTAGAATTATGGCGCGAGTCGATGCACCAGTTTCAACAATTACAAAATTCCTTAGAAACCGATGGCTATATCCCTAATTTTGAATATGAATTATTGCGGGTCGATGGCTCGAAAATTCGCACCGCAAAAGATTATTATCTCGCTCGTAATTATTTTGGTGATGGGGTAGAACCCGTGCGAATTTCTGTAGGAGATTTCAACAATTATGAGGTGATTCGTCAAGCAATGCCTTCGTAAGGATATTAATTGGCAATGAGATTGTCTTCTTTATCTCGATCCGTCAGGGATTGAAAATCCCTGCCTCATACGAAAAATCCATTGAAATGGATTGAAATTACGAAATTGTCCCTCAAATTGACAATTTTTTGAATTGATAATTTTGAATTTTGAATTGATTAGTCCTCTTCAGTGGTCACTGAGCAATGCCGAAGTGAGGACTTCTCATATGAGACAGGGAATTTGATTCCCTAGCGGATCTCGAATGAGAGAATAAATTGAATGACCGAAATAATTTTTGACCCTCCATTAGCCCGAAAAATCGATAACCAATGTAGGGACGTAGCATGCTACGTCTCTACGGATAACGGATCGCGGATGCCGAATAACGAATTAACAGATTAACAGAAATGACTCTAATCGACCAAGATACCCCAGAAATGCCAGAAACGCCAAAAGCGATCGCTATCGATCCGCTTCTCCTCAAAGAAACCGCAAAAACCGTACAAAAACTCGCTCATCTCTTCGATCGCCTTTCTCCCCATTATTCCCCCGAGGAAATCGTCCAGAAAACCATACAGGAATTCCAAAAACAGAGAGACGAATTAATTGAGGAAGTTTGTGAAGACCTCGGAAGTGCGGGAGTTTTCGAGCATATCGATCGCCTCCAAGACCTGCACAAAGCTAAAAGTGCCTTTATTACTCATTGCTTCTGCATTATGTTCCGTCAGGGGATCGCTTGGAGCGAGATCGTCCAAGAAATCTCGAATCGACTGCCTCAAAACGAGAACAATAGAGAGGAAATCGACAAATTGCAGGAACTCGGAAACAGCCTCACTCTCACTCTACAAGACTTCTCCTAGAACCCCTCAGAAAACCTTGCTTGTCCATTATCCCCAACGCGATCGCCCTTCGCCATCCGGAGAAAAGCGATCGCTCGGGATTTCTTGTATAATGCCAAGCCTTGCGATCGCCAAAAATCCCCATTTTTTCTTCAATTCTACAATCGCCAGTTGTCCCCTCGATCGAGAACTTTTGTTCGAAGCAAGAACAAAAAAAAGTCTATGGGCGAGAAGTGGCAATCTCAAACCCCTCGTCGAAAGATTCGCGATCGCGATTGTCAGCGTGCCGACGTTGAAAAGAGCAGTATTTTTTATTAGTTTTGTCAACTATTCAGAGCCTTATTTTTATATTTTTGATTTTGTCCTCTTTCGCAAATAGAGTTAGCATTTGACAAGCCAAATTTTTTTTGATTTTCTGTTCTTCCCAGAAGGGCAAAAACGCGATAAAATAGGAGAGAAAACCATACTAATTTAGCAGAACGACTGGAAAAAAAAAGCATCGGATCGATACCGTCCATAAAACAATGCTTAAAAAGTGCTAAAAATCTCGAATATTGAGGCATTTACCCTTATCCCAGTTGCCATTTTACGGAGTTGTTTACCCTATGACTTCCTCTCAGGAAAGAATCGTCCCGACCGATCTCAGAAATGAAATGTCTCGCTCCTATCTCGAATACGCCATGAGCGTCATCGTAGGACGAGCATTACCGGATGCGCGAGACGGTCTCAAACCCGTTCACCGCCGCATTCTCTACGCCATGTACGAGTTGGGACTCACCCCAGATCGCCCTTTTCGGAAATGCGCGAGAGTCGTAGGGGAAGTTCTCGGGAAATACCACCCCCACGGCGATACAGCAGTTTACGATGCCCTCGTTCGCATGGCCCAAAACTTCTCCATGCGGGATCCCCTCATCGACGGTCACGGCAACTTCGGCTCCGTAGACAACGATCCCCCCGCCGCCATGCGATACACTGAATGTCGCCTAAAATCTCTCGCCACCAATTCCCTTTTGCGGGACATCGAAGCGGAAACCGTCGATTTTGCCGATAACTTTGACGGCTCCCAACAAGAACCCGTCGTCCTTCCCTCCCGCATTCCCCAACTATTACTCAACGGGTCTTCGGGAATTGCCGTGGGAATGGCCACCAATATTCCCCCCCACAATTTAGGGGAACTCATCGACGGATTAATCGCCCTGATCCAAAACCCAGAAATTACCATCCAACAACTGCGATCGCACATCAAAGGTCCTGACTTTCCCACAGGAGCGCAAATTCTCGGCCATTCCGGTATTCGCGACGCTTACACCACCGGACGGGGTTCCATTACCATGCAAGGGGTAGCAACAATCGAACTAATGGAACAACGCGGCCGTCCCGATCGCGAAGCCATTATCGTCACCCAACTTCCCTACCAAACCAACAAAGCAGCATTAATTGAAAAAATCGCCGACTTGGTGAACGACAAACGCATCGATGGCATCTCCGACATTCGCGACGAAAGCGATCGCGATGGCATGCGAATTGTCATTGAGTTAAAACGGGATGCGATCGCTCGCGTCGTCCTCAACAATCTTTACAAGCAAACCCCCTTACGAAGTAACTTCGGGGCCAATATGCTGGCCCTAGTCAATGGCGAACCCCAACTCCTCGATCTGAAACGCTTCTTACAAGTCTTCCTCGACTTCCGCATCGAAGCCATTACCCGCCGCACTCAGTATAAACTTCGCAAAGCACGGGAACGAGACCATATTTTGCAAGGATTGCTGATCGCCTTAGAAAATTTAGATGCAGTCATCCGCCTCATTCGCCAAGCCGCAGATACGGCAACGGCAAAACAACAATTGGTAGAGAGTTTCGGTCTTTCGGAAGTGCAAGCCGATGCTATTCTGCAAATGCAGTTACGTCGCTTAACCGCTTTAGAAGCCGAAAAAATTCAGGCAGAACACGAAGAATTACTCGCTACGATCGCAGACTTAGAAGATATTTTGGCACGACGGGAACGCATCGAAGCCATCATCATCGAAGAAGCAACGGAAATTAAAAATATTCACGCTACCCCCCGACGCACGGAAATTCTTTCGGCGGAAGGGGAACTCGACGAAACGGATCTCATCGCCAACGAACCCGTTGTCATTCTCCTCACGGAACAAGGATACATCAAACGCATGCCCGTGGATACTTTCGAGGCACAAAACCGGGCCACTCGAGGGCGAGCGGGAGCGAAAATTAAAGAAGACGATGCGGTAGAGCATTTCTTAACCTGTTGCGATCACGATATGGTACTCTTTTTCAGCGATCGCGGGGTCGTCTATTCCCTCAATACTTACAAAATTCCCACCGCATCCCGGACGGCGCGAGGGGTTCCCATCGTGCAACTCCTCCCCATCCCTCGGGAAGAAAAAATCACCTCTTTAATTGGCGTGAGCGAGTTTAGCGACGATCTTTATCTGGTCATGCTGACTCAAAACGGAATTATTAAAAAAACTGCTCTTTCTGCCTTTAGCAATATTCGCACCAATGGTTTAATTGCCATAACCCTCGCCGAAGGGGATCAATTGCGTTGGGTGCGTTTGGCCAAAGAGGAAGATAGCGTCATTCTCGGATCCCGTTTGGGGATGGCCATTCATTTTCAGGCCAGCAACCAACAATTACGACCCCTCGGACGAGCAACGCGGGGGGTGAAATCTATGAAATTGAAAGCAGGAGATAATGCGATCGGCATGGATATTTTTCCAAGTCAGGTGGTGGCCAGTCTCGTTCCCAGTGAGGAGGCAGAGGAGGAAAGTGAAGACAATAGCGAAGAAACCGTCACGGATGCGGGGGAGGGTCCTTGGGTTTTGGTCATCACCGCCAAAGGTTACGGGAAGCGAGTCCCGGTTTCTCAATTCCGCTTGCAAAACCGCGCCGGAATGGGACTGCGGGCGATTAAATTCAAATCAAATGATGATGAAGCAGTGGGTTTGCTCGTCGTTCATGCGGGGGATGAATTAATGCTCATTACCAGTCGCGGGGTGATTATTCGTCAAGCTGCCGATGCCATTTCTACCCAATCTCGCGGGGCGACGGGGGTTCGCGTACAAAAGTTAGATGCAGACGATGCGATCGCTGCCGTCGCCATCGTTCCCCTGTCCGAAGAAGAAAATAGCTTAGAAGTAACCGAAGGCGAAGTGGTAGAAACCGAAGCAACCGAGGTTGAAGCAATACCCACAGAAAGTACGGGAGAAGAAGAATAGCGATCGCTTCAGGGCGAGCAAATTTTGCTCGCCCTCCAACATTGACCGATAACCGAGCAAAAAAATGTCTTTAGAAAAAACGATTCCCTTCACCTTTACAAGAAAAATTGAGCAAAATTCGAGGTGAATAATCGATTTAATCGATCTTTTTGCTACGCACAGCAAGCCATATCTTCAGCCGTGCATTCAGGAGAATCATTGCAAACCTTACCGCATTTCTCTCTTGCCAGTTGACCGAGGTAGGTTGATTCTGCAAGGTAAAACGCACTAAAGCGATCTTCAAAATCTTCCGATACGGAGCGATCGGCAATTCCCGAAGCCAAAAGATTTTGTTGCCATCGTTTGACTTTGGGAAATTCTTTCACGAAATCATAGCCCGATCGCCCCTCGACGATCGCCGCACGATGCAACAAAGGTAACCAAGCAATATCGATCGGCCCCAAGCGATCGCCATCTGCATATCGACCCTCACCCAGCCGCGTTTCGATTTTGCCAAATGCCTTGGCAAGTTTTTGCGCCCGTTCTGCGAGAGTGGGTTCGTCAGAACTGCGTTGAGCGCTACACTGTACCAAATAATGCTTCGATGCTAAGTACGACCAAGCGCGATCTCGGGCTTTTTTAACGGGGTTATCAGACGCGATCGGCATACCCGTCACTTCATCGAGATATTCTACAATCGCATCCGATTCAAACAAAACCTGGTTATCGTCGGTGATTAAAATAGGAACCTGACCATTAGGCGAAATCTCCAAAAACCATTGCGGTTTATTGCTAAGATCGATGTATTCAATGTCATAGTCAACGCCTTTCGCCTCTAAAAGAGCCGTAACGCGTTGTACGAACGGACATATCTTAAAACTGACGATTTTCATGGCGAATCCTCCTGCTAGATGTCAATCGCTAGTCAATTTTGTTTTTGTTGTGGCTATAACAAAAACTATACCTAAAACATTTCAATAGATCAAGAAATATTGAAATAATGAATGAAGCCCAAGTTATCGCGATGCTCAACGCCCTATCTCAGGAGACCAGACTGCGAATCGTTCGCTATTTGGTGAGTTGTGGGGATGAGGGAGCATCGGCTGGGGATGTGGGGAAACGGGTAGAGGCGACGTACTCTCGGGCTTCCTTTCACTTATCAGCCTTAGAAAATGCCGGGGTTATTTCTTCCCAACGCCAATCGCGCAAGATTATCTATCGGGCTAACTTCGAGCAAATCGGTAGTTTACTTTCTTTTTTACTCAACGATTGTTGCAAAAATCACCCCGATATTCGAGCCTGCTGTTTGAGTGAAGATTGTTGTTGAGGCGCGATCGCGAACTCCTAGAAGTTTGTTTCCTCTAACAATCGTTCGGGGAATCGTGCGAGCATTTGTTCGAAAGGAGTTGTATCGTCCAGCACCCGGGCGACCATTAATCCCCCTTGGATTTGCATGACAACTTCTCGCGATCGCTCTCGAGGGAGATCGCATCCTGCTTCTCTTAACACGTTCTCCAAACTCGCGATCCACTCCTGCAATGCCTTTTTAACGGGTTCGCGAAACATATTCTCCTCTCCTCCCAAGGAAAAAACAGCAATTAAGCAAGCTGCACGCCCGCGATCGTAAAATTGATTTAACCCCTCGCACATTCCTTGCAAGCGATCGCGAGGATTTGTCTCTTGTTGTAAAGGTTTCAGCACAATTTCGCAAAATTGTTGATGGACGTGCATCAATGTCGCTTGTGCCATTTCCTGCTTGCCTTTGGGGAAATGGTGATAAAGACTGGCTCTCCCCAACCCCGTCATCTTGGAAATCAGCGATAAAGTCGTCCCCTCATAACCATAGGTGCGAAAAACTTTAATCAACTTCCGAATGGCTTCATCTCTGGATGTTTGCATAATTAGGATACAGATTTTTCCCTAGCCTGTTGACATTGTACCGAACGTTCGGTAAATTAAAGCTGTACCGAACGTTCGGTTTTATCCTGTTTTGGAAATACTGTCCATGTTGAAACTCTACAGCCACGAACTTTCCGGAAATAGCTATAAAGTCCGCTTGTTACTGTTTTTACTGGGATTGGAACATGAGGTTATCCGAGTGGACTTGATGAGTGGAGAGCATAAAAAACCCCCTTTTCTTGCGCTTAATCCTTTCGGACAAATTCCCGTTTTGGTGGATGGAGAAGCGATCGTCACCGACGCACAGGCAATCCTCACTTATTTAGCCAAACGCTATGGGAGAGAAGATTGGTTTCCCGATGAAGCGATCGCCGCGAGTAAGATCGTCCGTTGGCTGTCCATTGCGACGGGAGAGGTGCGCCAAGGCCCCGAAAATGCGCGCCTTTATCACTTATTTGGCGTGAAAAGTATTAACATCGAGCGCGCGACGGAGAAATCTAAGTATATTCTAACATTATTAAATGAACATTTAAAGACGCGATTGTGGTTGGAATTCGAACGCCCGACCATTGCAGATATTGCAGTTTTTCCCTACGTCTCTTTAGCAGAAGATGGCAAGATATCTTTAGAAGAATATCCCCACATTATTGCATGGATCGAGCGAGTCCAAGGATTACCAAATTTTGTCGGTATGACCTGAACTATAGCCAACGATAACTCACTCTCCCAAGAGGGGAGGATAACCCACCCTCAACCCCTCCCAAGAGGGGAGAAATCAACCCAACAACCGAACAAATAATCATGTCACGAAAATTCACTGAAATTGCCTTCACTCCAGCCGTAAAAGCCTTTCAAGAGCGTTATGGTTCTCGGGAAATGTATGCGCGCATGGAAGAAGGCGGCCCGGAAAATGATACGATTATTCCTCGCTTGGAAACTTTTATTAAGGCAAGAGATAGCTTTTATTTGGGGACAAGAAATGAAAATGGCTGGCCTTATATTCAATTCCGAGGCGGTCCTGTTGGTTTCCTAAAAATTCTCGATGAAAAAACCTTAGGATTTGCGGATTTTAGCGGCAATTGTCAATACTTAACCATTGGTAATTTATCCGTTGACGATCGCGTGTTTCTTTTCTTAATGGATTATGCCAATCGCCGCCGTTTAAAAATTTGGGGACGTGCAAAGGTTATTTTTGACGATCCAGAAGCGATCGCCCAGTTAACAATACCCGATTATCCTGCTGAAATCAAGCGAGGTTTTCTCATTAAAGTCGAAGCATGGGATTGGAATTGTCCCCAACATATTCCCTATAAATATTCAGAAGTAGAAGTTACAGAAAGGCTTTCCCCATTGCAAGCTCGTATCGCAGAATTAGAAGCACGAGTAAAAGAGTTAGAGGGAGAATAACTCTTTATAAAGTTCGATAATAAGAATCGATCGCAGCTTGTCCGGTATAGTTTTTCCCTGCTGTATCACTGGCTCCGAGATAGCAGTAATTCAAGTCGAGTTCTTGTTTTCCCTGACAAGAAAGCAGGTGCTTTTTTTGGTTATAATTTAATCCTTGTTTCTGGAGTTGCGCGATCGCTTTTTTCCCTGTCATATTGCCGGGGAATTTTAAATTATTGGGATCGAGATGGGCAAAAAATAATCCATCTGGAGCGATCGCGGAAACTGCTCTCGCGATCGCTATCTTTATTTCCCTCCTGTCCTTCTTTGTAAGAGGGAAGTCAAAGGATGCTTTGCTTTTTAAGGACAAAAAGCTAAAGGAGACTTCGCGTTGTAAGGATGGGAAAGCAGATTCCCCTCTTACAAAGTGGAGAGTTAGGAGGAATATAAATTTACAGAGATATGCCCTTCAAATAAATATACTCGGAGAAACCTTAAAGCGATCGCCAAGGGCTTTAGCTTGAGCCTTGCTAATCGATCGCTTACCATTGACAATCTCCGAAACAACACCGCTAGAGCCAATAACACCAACAAGATCCGCTTGTCGAGTGCTGCTTGCTTCCATCAAATGTTGTAAAATTTCGTGAGGAGAAGATTCCTCAATCGGGTAATTTTCCGATTCGTACTTTTCAATTAAAATGGTCAATAATTTGAGCAATTCCTTTTGTTCGGACGAACGATTTTTAGCGAACACGAGTTTCTCGGCTGCACTGAGGAAGCGATCGTATTCTTCTTCAGTGGCGATCTCCTTTGGAGTAACATTAATCAGCAAATCGTGATAGATTTTTGAGTCAAAAGTAAGGGTCATTCTTCCAACTATCCTTATCATATTCTGCATGAGTTAGCAGGTATTTGTAATAGATAATTTGTGATTCATAGTCAATTCCGACAATCAAACGATATTTATTCCCTTTGATGTTAAAAACTGTAAAATTTCCCACTGCTTCCGCATCTCGGTAAATTTTGCGAACATCTTCGATATCTTGCCATTTAGCATTTTTAACCGTTGTGTGCCAGTCTTCGACTTGTTTTTTTAAATCGGGATATTGAGATGTATCATGGCGAAGATTGCGAATAGAAATTAAGTGCATAAGTATTCCTTTGATATTTTATGTAATTTGTCATAGCTTAGTCTCCTTGTTGCTTGCCCATTTCTCTATACCCTCTCATATTGAGAGGGAAGTGTCAAGGGTAAAATTTTGATGCAATTCTGCTTTATTGTTTTTTAAGTGTTGGAAAATTCTTTCTAGATTTCTAAGATATTGTTGGCGCTCTTAACAGCCATTGCTCTAATTTTTCCACGAGGGCTTGAGTTTGAATCGGCTTGGTTAAATAATCATTCATCCCGGCGGCGAGGCATTTTTCCCGATCGCCCTTCATGGCATTCGCCGTCATGGCCACAATTGTAATATCGCGATCGCCCCCCTTTCCCTCGCGAATTTGGCGGCTGGCTTCGTAACCGTCCATTTGCGGCATTTGACAGTCCATCAAGACTAAAGTGTATGGGCGATCGTCTCGGGCATTTACCAAGCACTGCAAGGCTTCTGCCCCATTCCTCGCAATATCTGCATCCAACCCTAATTTTTTCAGCAATCCCTTAGCAACAATTTGATTGACCCGATTATCTTCCACCAAAAGCAAGCGAGTTTGCGCGGGCCAGACAGGTATTGAGTTGACGGAGCGATCGCCATTGTACTTATCTCGGGATTCCTCCAAAGGTGACTTCTGCAAAATTGCCAGGGCCGACCGCAAATCTGACGGCGTAACGGGTTTGGTTATGCAGGCAGAAAAGCCGCGATCGCGCCAAAATTGTTCTTCTCTGGGATCGGCGATCGCTCTCATGGCAACGAGGGGCATGCCGCGAAAGCGATGGTCGGCCTGCAAGCGTTTAGCCAATTCTATCCCCTCCGTATCGAGTATTTGCGTATCTAAAAGAACGAGATCGAAGGGGGGGCGATCGGGATTTTCTCGCCCTCTCTCTTCGCAGGATGCCAATACTTGCTTCCCATTCGCAACCTTCACAACTTTTGCCCCCCACTGCTGTAACTGACCTCCCAAAACATTCCGATTTGTGGCATTATCATCGACGACCAACACGGTTGGAACAAGGATATTGGACGGCACAACAGTCGGCAGCACTTGACCGGACTGCAAAACAATTGTGAATTCAAAGCGACTTCCCTTCCCCAACTCGCTCTGTATCCCAATACTACCCCCCATTAATTCGCAGAGTTTTTTCACGATCGCCAGTCCCAAACCCGTCCCGCCATATTTGCGAGTGGTGCTGGCATCCACTTGTACGAAGGCATCGAATAAACCGACAATTTTTTCTGGGGGAATGCCGATTCCCGTATCCCGTACCGAGCCGAAAAGGATTGACATATCGCCCGATTCTTGCAGGCTACAGCGAATGAGAATTTCTCCTCGATCGGTAAATTTGATGGCATTACCGATGAGATTGGTGAAAATTTGTCGCAAGCGTCCGGGATCCCCCTTGACGGTGGCGCGATCGCATTCCCGCAAGTCGAGGATCGCTTCGAGTCCTTTTTCCTGTGCTTTGAGAGCCATTGTTTTGACACAATCTTCCAACTGTTGATGCAAGTCGAACTCAATGGTCTCCAAGTCCAATTTGCCCGCATCGACTTTCGAGAAATCGAGAATATCGTTAATCAGCATTAGCAACGATTCAGCACTCGAGCGGGCCATCTTCACTTGCGATCGCTGTTCGACGCTCAATTTTGTATCTTGCAACAAGTTTAAGATGCCGATAACCCCATTCATCGGCGTGCGGATTTCATGACTCACGCTTGCCAGAAATTCGCTTTTGGCAAGGGCTGCGGTTTCGGCGGCTTCCTTGGCTGCCATCAATTCGCGATTGGTGTTCTCCAACTGTGCCGTACGTTCCCCCACCCGATGTTCCAACTCTGTCAATACCCCTTGCAGTTGCTCCGCCATGCGATTGAACGTTGCGGCGAGGTGTCCGAGTTCGTCATCGCGATCGATCCGCACCTTTTGGAGCAATTTGCCCTTTCTCAGATCGTTGACCCCGCGATCGAGTTCTCCAAGCGGCAAAACAATTCGCTCGCGAATAAATCGAAAGATCGCCAGCATAACGAGTGCCCCGGTTGTGAGAATGGCCAAAGCAATAACGGCAAGTAACATAAAAGGTTGAATTGCCTCAAAAATGGACTGTTCGACCACCGTATGCCAAGGGACGAGGTTCAAAGGCCTGACGATCGAAAAAACGAGTCGTCCATTCAAACCCCGACGAATGCTAAGGGAGACGGGATGTCGGTCGAGTTCCTCGTGAGAGACGCGCTGCCCGAGCCAGCGTAAATTGCGCGTGGCAACCACTCGACCCTGTCGATCGGCAATATAAACATAGCCGGTTCTGCCAACCGTTTGAACCAAGGTTTTTTGCCAGAGTTTGCTCAAATCGACGCGAATCGCTAACAGAGCGCGAGAGCGTCCGATTTCATCCGTGACCAGCGCGACCATCTCGAGATAGGGAGTATTCCCCTGAAAATTGAGGGAACCAATATGCACGCGATCGACTTGACCGCGAAGAGAGCGCCAAACCGAGTCGTGCAGGTGAATGTGAGGTTGTTGGTGGCGACCCGTTCCTACAATTGCATTGCCATTGCGATCGAGCAATTCTGCAAGGAGAATATCGCGATTGCGCGATCGCATTTGCCGCAAAAGATTGCGAGTATCGTTGTTTGTTGCTAAGGATGCGCTGGTCGCCAGCAAATCGCTTTTCAGTTCGAGGAGAACCGGCTCGAAAGTTTGCGCTGCCGCAGCACTCGTACGCTCCAATCTCTGTTGCACCTGCTGCAATGTCGCCAGCAAACCCAAGAGCGCAACGCCACCAAAACCGGCTAAACCCATCAAACTCAGCCCAATCACCTTGTGGGTCAATTGACGGACTAAGGAGTTCGGAATTGATGAAGAATGGGTCATTTTAATTACCAATGGCCTTTCGATGGTGAGAAAAAGAGGAGAAAAATCCTCCCCTTCTCTTAATTAAAGCGCTCGATAATTCCTCCGCCTAAAAGTAAATCCCCTTCATACAAAACGGCGGCTTGTCCGGGGGTAATGCCAAATTGGGGTTCGTCAAAGACGAGTTTGATTCGATTGTCCCCTAAAGGTAACACGCTAACGGGAACGGGGGGCGTGCGATAGCGAACTCGCGCATGAGTGCGGAATGGGGCGGCAGGTTTTGCCATGGAAACCCAATTCAGGCGATTCACCGTACAATCGGGCTGTGTGGCTTCTTCTCGATTGCCCACCACCACTCGATTCATGACTGCATCTAATTTCATCACGTAGAGGGGATCGCGAGCGGAAACCCCCAATCCTTTACGCTGACCGATGGTGTAATGGTGAATGCCTTGGTGTTTGCCTAAAACGTTCCCATCGATATCAACGATCTCCCCTTCTTTTCGAGTGATGTATCGATCGAGAAACCCTTGCATGGAACCGTGGGACTCCACCAAGCAGAGGTCTTGGCTTTCCGGTTTGCTGGCGGTTCTCAGAGCATATTGCGCGGCGATGCGTCGGGTTTCGTCTTTGGTAATTTCTCCTAAAGGAAAGACCGATCCTGCCAGTAAGTCTTGAGTGAGATCGTAAAGAAAATAGGATTGATCTTTATTGAGATCGATCGCCCGCAACAGTTGATAGCGTTTGGTATTTTCGTCGTAGCGAATGCGGGCGTAATGACCCGTGGCAATGCGATCGCATTGCCATTGTTCTCGCGCGTATTGCAGCATCGGGCCGAATTTTACCGTCCGGTTGCATTGAGAGCAGGGCAGCGGTGTCACTCCCGACTCGTAACCGGAAACGAGATAATCGATGATTTGCGTTTGGAAGAGATCGCGAGTATCGACGATGTGATGGGCAATGCCCAATTGTTCGCAGATCGCCGCCGCGTCTACCATTCCTTCGGAGCAGCACTGACCCTTCCCTTTCATTAACCAAAGGGTTAAACCGATGACTTCGTAACCTTGATGGTGGAGAACTGCTGCAGCCGTGGAACTGTCAACGCCTCCCGATAAACCGACGACGATTTTAGACATGGGATTAAAAAATTTCGACCATCGTAGACTATTATGACGAACTTTGCGATCGCAATTCCGGAATTGAAGCGCAATCGCACTGCTCAAAATCGCGTCCGCTCCAAAGGAATTAAGGAACGTCACTGAAAAAAACTGCCGCCAAACGCCAAATGCGATCGCGGCAGTTTATCGCGGTTTAATTCTTCCTATTCGCCTGCTAAGAAAGCAATAGACTCGGCTTCTTGCCAGAGTTTGAACAAAAAGAACTCAGCGCGATCGCTCATGGTCGTCACAAAAATCCCTTCCTCGCTACCGGGATCGGAAACCAACCAAGTTCCGTTCAAGCAAACTTCGATATATTCCGCATCGCAAACCGCCAAAGAGAGGGAATTGGGGTTTTCTCGCACCGCTAAGGCTTCCAATTCTTGCAAATGAGGCAAATCCGCAGGGAGCAAGAAAGAAGCCGTACTCGGCTCGACAAATAGGGGAGTCGCCGATCGCAATGCCAAGGTCACTCGCGTGGCAACCCAATTTTCCATCGGTTGAGCCAAATGCTCCAAGCAGAATCCGTTTTCGGTGTATGTCAGTTTCAACATGGGTTCTGTTTTTCGATCGTGTTTCCCGGTTGCTGGGGCGATCTGTTGCGATCGCCCTCGATTATACAGACTTACTAAGGTTTATTTCGAGTGGTTTTCGCGCCAAAACTCTTCGGCAAAAGCAACGGTGGGGTGCATCGGTGCTTTGGGTTTGTGACGCAGGGACATTCCCGCTTCTCGCGGCGTGCGCGCGCCTTTTTTAGAATTACACCCAACGCATGCAGTAACTACGTTGTCCCAAACGTGTTTTCCGCCTTTTGAACGAGGAATGACGTGATCCAAGGTCAATTTGTGCTTGCTGCCGCAATATTGACAGGTGTGTTTGTCTCGTCGCAGGACTTCTCGCCGATTAACCGCAGGAACTTTCCAAACTCGTTCGTTTTGCGCCATTGTCAATCGGATGTGCGCCGGAACTTGCAGTTTGATGCTAGGAGAGCGGATTTCCCAAGATTTATCGCTAAACAGATCCACGGGTTCCGCTTTTCCCGTCACCAACAGGGCGATCGCCCGGCGAATGTTAATCCGGCTCAAAGGCAAGTAGTTTTTAGAAAAGACGACGACCGATTGACTCAAAGTTGACCTTATTGCACTCACGGCTCTACTCCTTTTTCTGCCGTTTTCAGTGGAGTCCCCAAAACGTAAAATTCCCCGCTTCTTTAGGACTCTTAGAAGCGGGGGGTACAAACCTTGTTGGTTTTGTATTTATTGGGGTACTTTTGGCTTTGACCCGTACCTCCCGCTTGTTGGTTTTGGATTTAATCCGACGAACAATCTTTCGCGTTCATTGTTATTCCGGTCACTTTCATGCCGATAATTTTGCATCTGGCTGGCTATTTCGCTAAAGCTCTGATTAATTGAGTCTTGGCGAAGGGGTAAATCGAGAAAGCGATCGAGGGTTTTTGAGGGATCTTCGCTAATCGATACTATTGTATCATTCGGAAGAATGGTGCAATCTCCGCTCTTGCCCTGCATTTCTCCACTCATGCCCGCGTTCGCGAGATAACCCAAGATTCCTAATATTAAGGTGGGATATTCTCGCTCTCGCGTCGCAATCTGCCAATTTTCTTGAGAACAATTTTTTGGGCAGTTCGCGGCAGGGTTGAGAGTAGATAGGGATAAAAGAAGATTCACGGATTCCTCCTAGACATGATTCATTTGAACTTGAGGTTCGCTTGAACTGAATAAAATTTGAAATTTTGTTTTTGAACTGAATAAGGGGTTGTCAAAACCCATCTCCTACATACTACACTTGTAATATCGATCTGTCCACTATTTTTGGAGGAAATTTTTTCGATGCGTACTTTAACTCGTACTCGGACATCAACAACCGACATGGAAGTCACCAGCATTCGTTTGGAAAGAGAACTGAAAGAGAAGCTGAAAGAACTGTCGGGCAACACGGGTTATCAAGCATTGATCAGGGATATTCTGTGGAACTACGTCCAACAAAAATCCGGAGATTACCGACCGACGTTTTCCAGAACCGATATCCGCGCCAGTTTCGAGGCGATCGCCCAAAAAGACGAATGCTGCGTCCTAACCGGCAAGACCATACCCGAACACGCGCCCATGTTTCTCGCGCTAACTACTCACGGCGATCTCGTACCGCTAAGCGTGGAAAGTTTATCCGCCGCTTAGTATTATTGGGGGTAAGGAAACAAAATAGAACGACCTTACCCCCGCGATCGCTTCTCGATACATTCCCCTTAAAATAGAGTATATTGCTGTAAAATGTCGTTTTCTTAGTAATTTATGTTTTAATTCAAAGAATACTTATTTTTGTAATAATCAGAGTCATTAAAAAAAAGTTGCGATTGTTATCCAGTCTCCAAAACATCACAACTTTTTCTAGTGAACTGTTCGTGTTTTTGCAATTCAAAGAATTTTAATTCTTTTGCCGACGCATTGCCAACATACAAATTACACTCCCTCCTAGAAGCAAGAGAGAAGTGGGTTCGGGAACTGGGTTTGGACCTTGAATGGGGAAACTGGCTGAAATATAAGAACGAATCGAGCCATCGGGTAGCTCATGGCCAAAATGACTGAATAGTTCAATCCCATTGGGTTGTATTCCAGTTGGTGTTTGACCGATTGAATGTCCGCCTCCCCAAAGGTCGGCGGTCGTCACACCACTCAGTAAAATGGAAGTCGGATCGGCAATATTGACCGGATTGCTATACAATCCCGTTATCAAATTAACATCGATCGCGTTCAGAAAAGCATTACCATTATTAGTCCAAGTCGGAGCATGATCGGTTCCGACCCAAACGCCACCATTGGTTTGTTCGAAGGCTGAGGCAACATTCTGAAGTAACGCTTGTTCGGATGGATCGTGCCTTTGGAACAAGTAACCGTAGGAACGACTATCGATAACCAGTCCTTGACGCGAAGACCAAAAATCAGCCAGCACGCTAACATCATTGGCGTTCAAATAGAGAGAACTCGATAAATCGAACAGAAAAACTTGGTCGTAGGTACTACTGGTTAAAGCAGTGGCAAGACTTCCTCCTGTTGTCACATCGACAATATCAACTGAATGCCCATCATCCCTTAGGGTATTAGCCATTTGAATATAGGCATTGGGGTCGTCATCCATTTGCGTTAGCAGAATCGAAGCCGCTCTTGCTGGTGTCGCGATCGCGACGGCAACTAAAGCTAGAAATATCTTGAATCGGAGTTTCATTTTGACAATATCTCCTCTAGCCGGTACCTGTATATATACGTACTTTAAGTATAGCAACTAACTTTTTTTCGTGCAAAGAAAATTTGCGATCGCCTTGAATTTCTCTCAAGCGATCGTCCGCCATCACTTGAGAAGAATACCATTGTTGATAACCTTACCTTAATTTAATGATTCCGATCGCCTATCATCCTGACTACGTGACTCCTTTACCGGAAGAGCATCGCTTTCCCATGCCCAAATTTAAACTTCTCTACGAACATCTTTTAAAAGAGGACATTATTTTGCCAGAATGGGTGCACCTACCGGAAATTCCGCCGCAAAATTGGCTGGAATTCGTCCACGATCGCGATTATATTAACGCTTATATTGGGGGAACTTTACCCCCAAAGGCTCAGAGGCGCATCGGTTTACCTTGGAGTGGAGGTTTGGTAACGCGCACTCTGACGGCAGTTGGGGGAACGATTTTAACGGCAAAACTCGCCCTACAATACGGTATTGCTTGCAATACTGCTGGGGGAACCCATCACGCTTTTCCGGACTTTGGATCCGGGTTTTGCATTTTTAACGATCTCGCGATCGCCTCCCGCGTTCTTCAACATCTCGATCTTGCCCAAAAGATCCTCATCGTCGATCTCGACGTGCATCAAGGAGACGGAACTGCCTATATTTTCCAAAATGATGACGCGGTATTTACTTTTTCGATGCACTGCGAGACCAACTTTCCTCACCGCAAGCAATGCAGCGATCGCGATGTTCCTCTCCCAGAAGGATTGGACGATGAGGGATATTTGCAAATCCTCGCCCGACATTTACCGGATCTTCTTTTACAAGTGAAGCCAGATTTAGTGCTTTACGATGCGGGAGTCGATACTCACGTTGGCGATCGCTTGGGTAAATTAGCGCTAAGCGATCGGGGAATTTATCGACGAGATATCATGGTCTTAAGCAGTTGTAAAGCCTCGGGGCATCCGGTTGCGGCAGTCATTGGCGGCGGCTATGCTAAAAATATGCCAGACTTGGTCTATCGCCATTCTCTGTTACATCGGGCGGCGCGGGAAGTTTATCGTACAATCTAAGACAAACTCATTACTGCATTTTAGGAACATGAAAACAAGATACGCGATCTCGGCTGGATTGGGATTGAGTTTAACATTCGCGGGAGGTGTCAATGCTGAGGGATTAAGGGCAAAAATGAAGGAATTAGACGATCGCACTCAAGAGGCATGTATTGCAGAGGTCGATCGCGCCATCCAAGATGAAAGCTCAAACCATGAAAATCTCGTTCGCGGGGAATTTACGCGCAAGTTATTCTATACAGAACCGACGGGAACGATCGATATTGCTTGTTTTGATGAAGCGGTTATCGTCACGGTTTATTCTCCGGAGTTTGATACAGACACGGCAACAGAAGTGGTCGATATGGTTTTAGGCGATATTTTTCCAGAAGAATAAAGGAGGGGGAAAATGAAGTTTAAATCGGCAATTTATGCGATCGCCTTTCTCTGGGGATTGAGTTTTTCTTCGGTTGGATTGCCTGCTAATGCTAACGGCATTGCCTCTAAAATTAAGGAGTTACCAGAGCGATCGGAACGCGAATGTTTAAAGGCGATCGACGAGGCGATCGCGGAACAAGGGGATTTTTATAACGAGATCGTGCGGGGAGGAGCATCTCGCAAGTTATTTTATGAAGACCCGAGCGGTTTTATCGATCTGACTTGTTTTGATAATCTTGTCATTATTACCGTCTATTTTTCAGAATTCAATACGGCAGAGGCAGAAGAGGCTGCCAATGATATTTTAACAGATATTTTTCCGAAAGATTGAGTTTTGCTTAAAAAAGCTAGGTAAAGTGTCTTTTAAATCGGCGATCGATGCGATCGCTTTTTTGTTGGTTGCAATGGCTGCATAGAGTTTGCAGATTGCTCATATCATTGGTTCCACCTTTGGCAAGGGGAATAATATGATCCACTTGTAATTTTGCAGTTTTATTAGTTTTGCCGCAGCTTTGACATTGATAGTTATCCCGTTCGAAAACATATTGGCGGACGGCGGGAGGAATGGGAATTCTGGGTGTTTTTTCCATCTTGTTTTTTGCGCTGTTTCGGCTTATCTTCTCTATTGAAAAAGGGGGTACAGGCGCGCACGGATTTCCATTCTTTTAGAATATCATTGTCAAGTCAAGAAGTCAAATCAATTCAAAATTCAAAATTCAAAATGTTAGGTGATTCTACCCGATTTATGAACGGGTAAGATGCCCGTTCCACGAGTTATTCTGTCGGATATTCTGGCTCTTGAATTTCTGATTCTTCCTCATTCTCGATCGCATCTGATGAAGAGATTGCAAACTCGGTATCGGCAATAATGGGTAGTTGCTTGTCGTATAATTGCATGGACTGCAAACAATTATTGATCTCAGTTATTGCATCATTATATTCGGCAATTTTTGCTTCAATTTCATCCAAGACTCGACGATTACGAGTGATTTTTTCTTCTGCTTCTTGTTCTAGGGTTTGTTCTAAATAAGCACGAGCGCGATCGTACTGCTGTAAAATATCATCTGCTTGCCGTTTTGCCATCGGTAAAATCTGCGTTTTTAGGGTTTGATTGACGGTTTGGCGAAAGTTTCGGCGAATTGTTGCTGAAACTTTGGGTTCAAAATCTAACATTAATAATTGCCGAATTGCGGGTTCGGCTTCAACAATACTCTCTGCATCGTATCCTCGTGAAGTTTGTTGCAAAGTCTGCCGGAATTGGTAAATTGAAAATGTTCCTTCATCGTAAAAGCGAGGACTTTCCCGAACATAGCGATCGCACTCTGTCCTCGCTTCGCTACTCAAGGTCTCGCATAACACTTCCTGCAAGCGCTGAATTTTATCTTCAATTCCGCCATCATTGCCCAATAAACGGTAAAGTTGGCGATAGTGTTCTGTCGTTTGCAAGCGTTCAAACAATCGCCGACAAAAATTTATTGCTACCATTTGAGCATTCTCAATTAACACATCTTCTAACTGATTGGCGAGATAGTAAAGTGCCTCCACCAAAACAGCTAATAATGGTGCGCTGGCATTACGAGGGTGACTTTCTGTAGAACGACCGTAGGCATCTCGAACTGAAAAAGTATTGATTAACCGATCCAAGCAATTCACCATTTTTTCTTGAAGCGTTTTAAAGTCTTTCTCAAACTCTTCATCTAAATTGATAACAATTTGATTGATTTCGGTCTCGATATACCCCTGAAATTCTTGTCCTACGGCTTGTAACTGATGATTTAAACGCTCTAATTCTTGCGCTTTCATAGCATCAATTTCGCGGGGCTGACTGGCTAATTCTTGACGATTGGCGATATAATATTTTCGCAAAGCAATACACAAGGGTTGCAAATCGTCCGCCAAGTTTTTAAATAACTCCGGTCGCTTCTCTTCGGTTAAATAGCGAGTAATAGCACTGCGAAACTCTTCGATGCCGCTATCTTTAATTAAGCGATCGATGAGGGGATTTCCCCACTCCCTAAGAATGCGAACGTAATTTTCATTGGGGGTTTCGTAACCATTGACAGAAACGCGAAACTCGCTTCCTGAAAGTTTGCCAGAGTTGGCGCAATAATTGTTAAATTCGCTGACAAATTGAGGCGTTTCCTCTTCACCTCCCAATCCCTTTACGCTTTCAGCAAAAAGAGAATCCAAACCAAAGCGATCGCTCCCCGTCATTTCCTTAATTTGACTGCCATAAAACCCCAACAAACCGCTCGTTTTATAAATCCGCTTGCTCTCGCGAAAATCCGTGGCGATTAAACTTTCCAAACGCTGCCGCAATTGAGCATTATACCAAGTTTCATCAATGCGATTGAAGATATAGAAAACGCGATCGCGAATTCCCGGATTTGCTTTCATTTTATCTAATAAATCCGTTTCTTCCGTTGTCATATCTCCCGCTGCTGCCGGCTTTAAAACCGTTACGACTGCGGAAGTTTCCGGATCTTGAATTTTGTTATAGGTCAATTCTGCATCTTTTTTAACCGGGGCATCAATCCCCGGCATATCTACTAAAACGTTACCATCTTCTAAGAGAGGATGATGACAATAATATTGCAAGCGTTTAAGAACCGAACTATTACTCCCCCGTCGGGCATATCCCGCCGCTTCTGCTAAATTAGAGAAGTTAAACTGCTCCATTGAATAGGTCGCATTGCGTACGGTTTGAAGGCGATCGCGATTGTTAATATATCCCTCTAACAACAAAGAAAGTGCCTTGGCTTGTTTAGCACGTTCCGATTTACTTTCTCCTCCTTCTGCGGTAATAATTGCATCGCATCCCTGTTGTAAAAGATCGAGCACTTCTGGCTTACTAACATCTACCAACGAATCTAAATTTAACTTCTGACAAAGGATGCGAGTTTGTTCGCGAACTTCTTCTTTGCTTAAAAAAGTTAAAACGACTCGTTCATCATTCGGTTCGGCATATTCAATCGAGCATTCCGTTCCCGTTGCGTGACCTTCTGCACTGTATAATAATTCTCGCTCTAAGAGGGCATTAATTAACATAGATTTTCCCGCACTAAATGCCCCAGCAAAAACGATTTCAAACTTCGGCGCGATCGCTTTTTTTAAAGAAGATTCCACCGCCGTTGTCGTTTGCTGCGTTCGTAAATCGGATTCTTGTTGCAAGAGCTGCAATAAAATACTAACGCTTTCTTGAAGGTGGACGCAGGGGGAGATATTGGAATTCATGAGATCTCGGTTATCCGAACGGGATAAAAGTTTCCCGAATATTATCTAATTTCACAGCGTGTTTTGTCAACATGAGTGAGTTTGCGATCGCTATTCTTTCCATATCGCAAGAATATTAAGATAATGCTACGATGAACTCGTACTATACAGAAAATAGAGAATGCAAGTCAGAATATTTCCGCAAATGTTGCACTAAAATACGATCGATTAACATTTTGAAGAACGCGATCGCTTCTCCGCTATGTCCCGCTTTGCTCTTTTAGCGCTCCCCCTTCTGCTGAATTTTGTTGTCTTCCCCGCACTGGCACAACCTCTCGCCTCGAGAATCTCACCCAACGATACATCTTTAACAATCGCCCAAAGCAATTCCCCTTCTCCTTCACCCCCCGATATCATTCAACCCAATCCAGAACCCTTACCCTCCATCGAACCCCTACCTCCTTTAGAAGATATTCTACCAGAACCAAAAAATCCCCCTCCGAAAATACCCGTAAATATCCCGGGAGAGATTGTCATCAGCCAATTTAAAATTCTTGGCAATACGGTTTTTGAAGCAGAAGAATTGCAAGAACTCCTCGCTCCCTTTACCCAGCGCCCTCTCTCTTTTGCCGAACTCCTGCAATCTGCCGAGACTCTCACAAAATATTACCAACAAGCAGGCTATATTACTTCTGGGGCATTTATTCCAGAACAAGCCATACAAAATGGCACGATCGCCATTCAAGCCGTGGAAGGAGAAGTCGAGGAGATTAACATCCAAGGCTTAAATCGCCTCGATCCCAGCTATATCCGCCGTCGCCTCGTCCTTGCCAGTCAGCCCCCCCTCAACCGCGATCGCCTGCTCAATTCCTTGCAACTCCTGCAACTGGATCCCCTCATTGCCAATCTTGCCGTTAACCTGTCTGCCGGATCGCGACCGGGCTCGAGCATCCTCGACGTAGAAGCTACCGAAGCCGATGCCACCACCTTTACCGTCACCTTTGACAACCAGCGATCGCCCAGCGTCGGAACCGTCCGTCGCATGGCTCGCTTTACCCACAATAATTTTTTAGGGTTTGGCGATCGCTTTAGCGTGGGCTATATCAATACCGATGGCAGTCATACCCTCGACAATCTCAACTATACCCTCCCCATCAATGCCAGCAATGGGACTGTGGCATTCTCCCACAGCCACAGTCAAAATAATATTATTGAAGATCCCTTCACCCTCCTCGATATTTCCTCCCGAGCCCCCAGCTATCAACTCACTTATCGCCAGCCTTTGCAACAAACGGTCGGCGAAGAGATAGCCGTTGGGTTGACGGCTTCTTGGCAAAATAGCCGCAGTTTTATCGGTTTGGATAATATCGGTGCATTTCCCCTCGCAACCGGAGCCAGTAACGATGGTAGGACGACAGTTTTTGCCCTGCGTTTCTTCCAAGAATACAGCCGCCGCACCAATACCGACGTTTTTGCCCTGCGATCGCAATTTAGTGTGGGTTTGGGACTATTGGATGCAACGATTAATAGCACCCCTCCGGACGGTCGTTTTTTCTCTTGGCGGTTGCAGGCACAGTATTTGCGCTTGCTGGCTCCCGATACTATTTTATTGTTGCGTTCCGATTTGCAATTGGCAGATCGAAGCCTGCTTGCTTTCGAGCAATTTGCGATCGGGGGACTGGCAACGGTGCGGGGATTTCGCCAAGATTTCCGCAGTTCCGATAATGGTTTCTTCGGTTCTGTCGAATTGCGGATTCCCATTCTCCGCGTTCGTGAATGGGATATGTTAGTCCAAGTTGCCCCGTTTTTAGATGTGGGGACGGTTTGGAGTAGCGATAATACCGCGATCGATTCTCCCGGTACTCTCTCCTCCGTTGGGGTAGGACTACACCTGGGGTTAGGCGATCGCTTGACCGGTCGCCTCGATTGGGGCATTCCTTTAGTCGAGCGCAATTCCACCACCAATACCGTTCAAGAACAAGGGGTTTATTTCTCCCTTGAATATCAGATTTAGCGGCGCATATTCTCTATTTTTAGAGAAAAAGGCGCTCGCAAGAAATTATTATATCTGGAAAAGCAAGAGGGGCAATCGTTCCTCTTACAAATTCGAGGCGAATGGCATAAGAATTTTGTTGGGGTTCTCGAAAAACAATTAATTTTCGTTCGGGTAAATCGAGCAACCAATATTCTGAAATTCCTTCGCTGGCATAAATAGCTTGTTTGATTTCCGTATCTTTTTTTAAACTGGTTTGTGCGACCTCTACCAACCAGAAAATATCTTCGACTCCGGGATGGTGATGGTGATAACAGGACTCCGGGGGGGCAACGATCGCGATATCGGGTTCGGGTTCGGAATTCGCGAGAGAGATGGGTCCATTAAAGCGAATTTCGGCACGATTGCCCAGCAGTTCTTCTAAATATCTCGTTCCTCGTTTCGCCGTATTGTAATGAAGGGGACTTTCCGGACTCATTTCTACAATCTCTCCTGCTAATAATTCCACGCGGCGATTTTGTAAGATTCCGGCAGCAATCATTTGATGATATTCGGCAAGAGACCATTTTGCGAGAGTTTTGTTCTCAAAAGCAGCTATCTCAAAAGAATCTCTCGGGTTGGGTCGTTCTGAAAGGTTCGCGAGCGATCGTTCTTGAATCGTCATAGTTGCTCTCGATTGGAACGTAGTTTTATTATTATAATCTGAATTTGCGATCGCGCTGTCACCTCGTAAAATAGAAGTCAGGCGAAGTATTTAATCCCCCTAAATTCCCCTTCGTAAGGGGGACCTCCGGATTCCCCCTGCTTCGTAAAGAGAGCTAGGGGAGGGAGACGAAGCCCTCAAATTTTCCTTCTCCCTTGCAAAAACGATCGCACGAATAATTTTTCCATTTCCACCCAAACAAACATCAAACTGCTAAATCCCAAACAAATCCCTAATTGTTTGGCTGTTAAGACTTGGGTGCCGAAGAAATCGCGCAGAAAGGGAACATAAACGATCGCCAATTGTAACGCCGTCGTCACCAAAACCGCCCACAACAGAGAAGGATTGCCAAACCAATTCATCTCAATGGTTAAACGAGAAAAAGAACGGGCCGCGATCGCATGTCCCATCTGTGCCAGGCAAAGGGTTGTAAACACCATTGTTTTCCAACTTTCCGGATTATCCGTTGCAAGGGATTCATGGTAGGCAATCAGCATGAGGGTAATGCTAAAAATGCTAAAAATAATGCCAATTCGTACGATATAAGACCCCAATCCTCGGGCGAAAATACTTTCATTGGGATTGTGAGGGGGTTGTTTCATCACGTCGGGAGAAGCGGGTTCTACTGCCAACGCTAAAGCGGGCAAACCATCGGTGACAAGGTTCATCCAAAGAATTTGCAAAGGCGTCAAAGGGACTCCCGATAACCCCAAAATTGGTGCAGAAGCGATCGTAATGACTTCCCCCACATTGCTCCCCAAAATATATTTAATAAAGCGGCGAATATTGGTATACACGACCCGCCCTTCTTCCGTTGCCGCGACGATAGTTGCAAAGTTATCATCCAGCAATACCATATCGCTCGCTTCTTTAC
Source organism: Cyanobacteria bacterium SBLK (assembly GCA_017746715.1). Classification (GTDB taxonomy): domain Bacteria; phylum Cyanobacteriota; class Cyanobacteriia; order Cyanobacteriales; family Spirulinaceae; genus CCY15215. The sequence goes on along the minus strand of JAGHZQ010000052.1, from coordinate 112,039 downwards.
TCACATCCGTTCCCGTAATGCCCATAGCAATGCCGATATCTGCCTGTTTGAGGGCGGGGGCATCATTCACCCCATCCCCCGTCATAGCGACAAAACAATTGCGGGCTTGCAGGGCGCGGACGATGCGGAGTTTGTGTTCTGGAGAGACCCTCGCATAAACGCTCGCTCGTTCCACTTCTAACTCTAAATCTTGTTGGGAGAGTTTCTCTAACTCTTGTCCCGTTAAAGTGAGAGTATTCTCATCGGCAATGCCTAACTCTTTCGCGATCGCTCGTGCCGTTAGGGGATGGTCGCCGGTAATCATAATCGGACGAATGCCCGCCTCTTTACTGTGTTGCACCGCGAGGGAAACTTCCGGGCGAGGCGCGTCGATCGCTCCGGTTAACCCCAACCAAATCATCTCTTGTTCCGGGTCTTCTTCTGCCTTGGGATGAGGCAATTCATCAATAACCTTGTAGGCAAACCCCAAGACCCGCAACCCCCTCGCCGCCATTTGATTGTTGGCGTTGAGAATGGCATGACGGCGATCGGGAGTGAGGATTTCGGTTTCATTGCCCAACTGGTATTCTTGACAGCGACCGAGGAGCATTTCCGGCGATCCCTTGGAAAATAAGCTGTAGGACTCCCCGTACTCATTATCCAAACAAATAACGCTCATGCGCTTGCGTTCGGAGGAAAAAGGCAATTCCGCCACTCGTTGAAAGCGAGATTTGAGGCTTTCTTGTTCCAATCCCGCTTTGCCTGCCAAAGCCAGTAGAGACCCTTCCGTAGGATCGCCTAGAATGTGCCATTCGTTCTCCTCATAGCGCAAGAGGGAATCGTTGCAAAGAACCGCCGCCACCAATAAGGCTTGTAATTCCGGACGATCCTGCGTTGCGATCGCCTCCCCCTCTTGGCAAAAGTCCCCAACGGGTTCGTAACCTTCTCCCTTAACGGAAACGCTTCCCCCCAAGGTTTCGACCTCCCGCACGATCATTTTATTTTGAGTGAGAGTGCCGGTTTTATCGGAACAAATGGTATTGACGCTCCCCAAAGTCTCCACTGCCGGGAGTTTGCGGATGAGGGCGTTACGCCGGACCATGCGCTGGGTGCCGAGGGCAAGGGTCACGGTAATTACGGCGGGCAATCCTTCCGGCACCACCGCCACTGCCATACTGAGGGAAATTTCCACCAATTCCCGCAGGGGACTCCAATTTCCCGCCCTCAATATTCCGATCGCAATAACCAAAGCAACCAAAATCAAAGAGCCGGTCACGAGGACGTTCCCCAACTGGGTCATGCGCTTCTGTAAGGGGGTTTTCTCATTTTCCACCCCTTGAATCATTTCTGCAATTTTCCCCAGTTCTGTCGCCATTCCCGTACCGGTGATGATAATTTTGCCCCGCCCCTGCACCACCTCCGTTCCTGAAAAAACCATATTGACGCGATCGCCCAAGGGGGTATCCGGGGCTAAAGGGGTCGTCGCATGCTTGTTAGCGGCTTCCGATTCTCCCGTGAGAGCAGATTCGCGAATTTGCAAATTAGAGGCTTCTAAAAGCTGTCCGTCGGCAGCCAGTTGCACCCCTGCTTCCACAAGGAGAATGTCCCCCGGTACCAATTCCGGGGCATCAATTTCGCGGGCTTCTCCGTCTCGCACCACCCGTACCCGAGAGGATGCCATTTTCTTCAAGGCTGCAAGGGCGGCTTCGGCGCGGACTTCTTGCACGTATCCCAAAATCCCGTTGAGAATGACGATAACCAAAATCGCCGCCGTATCTTTAAAGGGAATGCCACTTTGTAGGCTGCCGCTTTGCAACGCCAGAAAATCCAAAATCCCCGCCACGATCGCCACGGCAATCAGCATCAAGAGCATGATATTGCTAAACTGATCCAGAAAAATTTCCCAGCGCGTGCGTTTGATGGTTTCTCGGAGTTCATTGGGTCCGTAGTGGCGCGATCTCGCTTCCACTTCCGCTGCATTCAAGCCGCGATCGGCATCGCTGCCCAGAATTTTTAACGTATCATCCGCACTGCAAGCGTGCCAGTCTCGAGTTAGGTTCGGTAGAGAAGGGGTTGGTGATGTCACGAGTATCAAGGAACGACGATCGATTATCAATTATCAACGAAAAATTGCTCTAAAAGCGGTCTCGATCTTTCCTTAGAATCGGATTGCCCGATATTGCTGCTAAGTTTTGTAAATTTTTTCGGGGTGAAAGAATAATGAAGGCGATCGCGGAAATATTTGAGGGGTAACATGGAACTAAGGGGAAAGTTACCCAATGGAGGGAGTTCGCGATGTTACCAACTGGCACGGAAAACGGAGTCGATCCGAGTTTAACCATCAATCTCGAGCGCCAATCTTTAGCTTTGAATGCAGAATTAAGCGAACCGTTTCCCTTAAATTTGCCTCCTTCTGGGAGTAGTTCTCCTCCCCCTCCCTCCGAACAAATCGCGCGCCAATGGCTGCAACAGTTGGGAACGACAGATGACGATACGATTGACGATATGGCAGTCGATCGCTTTGGCAATGTTTATTTGGCCGGTTCGACAACTGGAGAACTTTTCCTGGACTGGGGTATGGAGCGAGACGATTCCGATGCTTGGCTGGCAAAATTTAGCAGTAGCGGACAACTCCTCTGGGGACGGCAAATTCTTACCCCCTCCGATGATTATGGCAGCAGCATTGCCGTGGATGATGCGGGAAGTGTTTATATTGCAGGCAGTACCTGGGGGATTTTAGGCGTTGGAGTTGGATCGGATACCCTTGGCAGTCCCGATGCTTGGCTGGCAAAATACGATACAAACGGCAATCCCTTATGGACGCAACAAAAAAACTTTGAAGGTTGGACGAGCGTTGGGGATTTGGAGGTCGATGCTGTCGGGAATGCCTATCTGACGGGGAATAGTTATATCGGTCGCAGCATTGGCAGTCGCAACATTGCTTGGGCGACCCGCTATAGCACCAATGGCGAATTAAATTGGTCTCAAAGTTATAGCATTAGTTTCTACGGCGAAACTAAAAATATATTGTCTCGGGGTGTGGCTCTCGATAATACCAATCATTTTTATGTAGCAGTAGAGGTCGGCCGATGGATGCACCAAGGTCGAGCGGGGAGCGGCGATCCCCACCCTTATTGGGATAATGGAGTCTGGCATACGGGAATCGATCGCGATGGAACGGGAACTCTGATTTCTAAATATACGTTATCGGGCAATTTAGTCTGGCAGCAATATCTCAACGGGCCCGAAGGCAGCGATCGCATTGCCACGGACGATCTGGGGTATTTTTATTTGGGCAGCGATCGCGGTCTCGCTCAATACAATAGCAACGGCTCTTTACTGTGGCAAAAGGATTTTGCGACTCCCCAGACGACGACAGGCATGATTGCCGACGCGCAAGGCAATATTTACTTCAGTGGAGAAAATGCCGACAACGCTCGGGCGGTTAAATACGATAATCTGGGAAATTTGCTTTGGGAAGAAGAATTTGGCACTTCCGAAGCGGATCTTGCCAGCGCAATTGCGATCGATGCAGATGGTACAGTATATCTCGCGGGCATTACCCGAGGCGCGTTAGGTCAGGCCAATGGAGGAGAAACCGATATTTGGCTGGCACAATACTTGCAAGTTCCCAACCAAGCACCTCAATCTCTCAGCTTCTCTCTCGATCGCCAATATAAAGCCACGGATACTCTCACTTTAAAAAATGGTTGGGTGCAGGATCTCGACGGCGCGATCGACCTCGCTCGGGTTGACTTGGAACTCATGGATGCAAACGGTACGGCGATCGCCCAGAAAAACATTACCGATTTTTCTGTTGCGGCTTGGAGTCCCAACTGGGGGGCTTTTGAGAGTGATTGGGATTTAAGCAGTTTCAATTTAAGCGAGGGAACGTATCGTTTGAGAGCGATCGCTTACGATGCGGCAGGGGCAGCAAGTTCTGCTTTTGAACGGCAATTCTTAATTTACAGCAATAGCGCGCCGGAACGCTTGCAATTTAGTTTGACTGGCAATCAGTATGCAGCCAACGAAACCCTAACCGTAAAAAATGCTTGGGTTTACGATAAAGATGGCGGAAAGGATATCGCATCTATAGATTTTCAAATCATCGATGCACTGGGCAATGCGATCGATCTCGAGGACGCGACTCAATTTAATCTCGCCTCTTGGAGTCATCAATGGGCAAATTTCGCTTACGAGTTAGATTTAACTCAATTGACATTAAATCCCGGTATCTATACGTTACGAGGAACGGCTTACGATCTTGCCGGGGCGCAAGGGAGCAGCTTCGAGCGCAAATTCCAGTTAAACTTACCCACCAACGCCGCTCTTGCATGGGTGCATGATACGGCACATCGCGGCAATGATATCGCGATCGACAATGAAGGCAATTTATATGTAACCGGAACGGCGTTTAATTGGATTATCGATGACCCGAATACGTTTACGAGGGATGATATTTGGATCGCCAAATACGATCGCAATGGTAATTTATTGTGGCAAGAGGAGTGGGGAACGAGTCAAACCGATAGTGCAGAAGGGATTACCGTTGACGATGGGGGGAATGTTTACCTCACCGGATCGACAACAGGGGATTTAAATGGAACGAATGCAGGAAGCGATGACGCTTGGTTGGCAAAATACGATACTCATGGCCATCGGCTGTGGACGAAACAATTGGGCAGTAACGGGAACGATCGCTCTGTTGACGTGGCGATCGATGAAGCCGGCAATGTTTATATTGCAGGGGATACGGATGGAGATTTCAGCAGCACGATAGGCGAGCGGGATCCTTTGCTGGCTAAATATAATACTAACGGCGATCTGCTTTGGCGTGCAACATGGTGGCGATCGGCTGCCGAAACTTTGACGGGAATCACGGTGGATAATGTCGGTAATATCTATATGACCGGTCATGCAGAGGGAGAGGTTTGGCTGGCAAAGTACAATAAATACGGTTCTCGGCTTTGGGAACGAGACTTAGGGGTAACAATGACGGGTTCTGCGGGGATCGCTGCCGATCGCTTGGGCAATCTGTATCTCACGGGATACACATATGGTTCTCTAGCAGGCACAAATCAGGGACACAGCGATGTCTGGCTGGCGAAATACGATAGTAATGGCGATCGCGATTGGCTGCAACAGTTCGGGACCGATGCGATCGATAATTCCGATGATATTACTGTTGACAACGCGGGCAATATTTATCTCACTGGTGGCACGCAAGGAGCTCTTTCGGGAACCCATGCAGGTATAGCTGATATTTGGGTCAGGAAGTACGATTCTATAGGGAATTTAACTTGGCAGGAACAATGGGGAACGAGTGATGCAGAACGGGTTGAAGGGATAGGGGTTAAGGGTAACAATATTTATCTCGTCGGTCAAACGGGAGCGAATGGGGTCGATCCCGACAATTCTTGGATCGTGAAATATGCTTGAGATTTTGACAAAGCATTTAAATGCTGAATATCTCTCGACCTGTAATATTTCTTCATGTTCTGGAATAATCTAGGTGAGTTGGCAAACTGATGAGTTAGGACGATCGCTCCAAGTCCCATGCAAAATTTAATCCAATCGTCGAATATAATACAAAAGAACTTTTTGATTGTCTCGAGGAAAGGGAAGGCGATCGCCCTAACGCCTTCAGCCAGCGATCGCCTGCTGGATAGCTTCGGTTTCATTCGCAAGGACAACAAGGACAATTGTCTATTCTTCCGACACCACCACCACGGTAATATTATCCGAGCCGCCATTTTCCTTTGCTTGTTCTACCAACCCCTTAGCCATTTCCTCGCAATTTTCGCTCTCCGTTAAATAGGACTGAATTTCGGGATCCGGTACCTCTTCGGTTAAGCCATCACTACACAATAATAAGCGATCGCCTTCTTTGACTTCTATTTTTTGAATCTCAATATGTTGTAAGTCTTTGCGTCCCAAACATTGAGATAAAACGTGTCGCCAAGGATGGATTCTCGCCTCCTCTGGCGTTAAATCTCCCATTTTCATCGCCCGTGCTACCCAAGTTTGATCCTCCGTCACCTGCTCGAGTTCTTCTCCTCGCAGAAGATACAAGCGAGAGTCGCCAATATGAGCGCACCAAACGCGATCGCGGCGGAACATGACAATAACAATCGTCGTTCCCATATCCGATCGTTCCGGATGCTCTTCTTGATCGTCCAAAATTCCTTGGTTGGCATCCTCGATCGCTTCTTCTAAGAGCACCTCCGACTCGATCTTATTATTCCAGCGATCGTTTAGATAAGCCTGAATGGACTGGGTGGCAATGCGACTGGCTTCCTGCCCCCCGGCATGCCCCCCCATGCCATCGGCGACAATGAAAAAGCGCCCTTGCGGATCGATATAATAATCATCCTGGTTGACAGATCGAAGAACTCCCGTGTCGGTTAGCCCCGTGAAGCGACGTTTCATATTGATTTGAGTCTCAAACAAGATTAGCAAGGATTATGGTAGGCGATCGCTGCGGTCGAGTTTTCGCATTAGCTTCACGAGAAAGAAACCAATGATAATCGCAACTCCAGCAACAACAGCCGCCCAGATCATTTTATCGTTTACTAAGAGGATAGTAGCAGATAGAGTAAATGCTCCAACTAATAAAGTATAGTTGGTCAAAAGCTGAAACGAACTTAATTTTCTTAATAAGCGATCGGATTCCGTCGATCGCACCCGCACGCGGATATCCCCCCGCTCTAATTTTTCGATGGTATCCTCGATCCGTCGCGGGAGGGAGAGTGCCGTACTGCTGACTTGGGCGGCTTGTTGTCCCAGTTTATCGAGGAGATTGCTATTTTGTCCGTTGGTGTTGGTCATAATATCCAGTGCAAAAGGTTTGGCCACTTCCATAAAATTAAAATCGGGATCTAAACCCTTGCCTACTCCCTCTAGGGTGGAAAATGCCCGCATGACAAAGGTAAAGGTTGCCGGGAAGCGAAAGGGTTGATCGTAAGCAATTTCGTAGAGATCCTCGCCGATCGCGTCAATGGATTGTTCTTCAAAAGGCTTATCCATAAAATTATCCAACATATATTGAATCGATCGCCGCACTGGAGAAAGATCCCCCGTTGGTTTGAGGGCATCTAATTCAATTAATGAGGAAATCACGCGATCGGCGTTCTTTTCGGCAATGCCGAAGAGGGTTTCCATCAACCCTTCTCGTACATTGGCCTTAATGCGCCCCATCATGCCAAAGTCGTAAAAAATCAGCGCCCCATCGGTCGCGACGGCAATATTGCCGGGATGGGGATCGGCATGAAAAAAGCCATCATTCAATAATTGCCGCAAATAGGCTTCTGCTCCTAAACGTGCCAGCAGCTTGCGATCCAGCCCTGCCGCCTCGATCGCTTCATAATGACTGATTTTTATACCGGGCATGTATTCGAGGGTGAGGACGCGGGGGGAAGCATAACGCCAATACACTCGCGGTACATTCACCCAGTCTAAATGCCGAAAATTGCGTCGAAAGTTATCGGCATTGCGCCCTTCGTTAAGGTAATCCGTTTCTTCCCAGAGAATTTTGCAGCATTCTGCATAAATCCCCATCCAGTCTCGCCCTTTACCCCAATAGGGGTGATTTTGGAAATATTGAGAAATGCGCTTGAGAATGGCTAGATCGATGGTAAAAAGCTGCTTTAAGCCCGGTCGCTGAACCTTAACAACGACTTCTTCGCCACTATGGAGTTGCGCTTTATGAACCTGTCCCAAACTAGCAGCAGCAAGAGGAGTTGGTTCAAAATGGCGAAATAGTTCGCTGACAGATTTCCCCGTATCTTCTTCGACGATCGCGGCAGCTTGTTCGTAGGAAAAAGCAGGCACTTGGTCTTGCAGCTTGCTCAACTCTGCTACGTATTCTGTGGGAAATAAGTCCCCGCGAGTGGAGAATAGCTGACCGACTTTAATAAAAGTGGGTCCGAGTTCCAAACAACTTTCCCGCAGCCAGACTGCTTGTTTTTGGCGGCGATTTCGGCGTTTTTCTTCGTTATATCCCCCCGGATAAGACCACTTTTTACTATCCCACCACAGTTCTGTTAAAAAAGTGAGGACTACTCGCCAAATATCAGCACGCCGACGAAAGCGAGAGTAATTTTTGCGATTCCAACGGTATTTACTTTTTCCTCGTTCCGGACGCGGCAGGAGATCGCTCGGTTCGATAGCTCCCGAGTAGGTGGGTTGGACGGGATTGGAAGATAGGGCAGACACGTTTTAAATTAAAAAGGAGATTTAAAAAAATTTAAAAGCTAAAAAAAAGATCGATTAAACGGGCATTCAATTTTAGGCGTGCCTTAACTCGGGGAATTCCGATGGGCATTCAACGCCGATCGCAGGCTGGCAATTTCCGCGCGCAGATCGTCGATGGTTTCTTGTAAGTCTCCAGAACTCCCGTCATTTCCCGTACTTCCCGTTGCCGTGCCTCCCATATCGGCTTCGGCCATTTCGCGATCGGCTCTGACCATGGTTTCTTCGGCCAGTTGCCGAAATTTTTCGCGCTGTTCGGCATCAAATTTACCGAGTTCGCTGAGCGCATTGGTAAAAGCGTCTTCTGCTTTTTCGCCCAAAATTTCGGCAAAAGCTCTACCAATAAAAAAGGAACGAGTAACGGGATTGCTCATGGACGGATTTTCTTGACGTTTTGTAACAAAATTATAACTTAAATCAAGATTACAGGACGAAAGGAATTGAGAAATTGGCTGAATTCATTCTTAATTCTTAATTCTTAATTCTTAATTTTTAATTCCTACTCTTGCTCCCAATCATTTCTCGGAGGGAAGGATTGCTCGTTGTGCCAGAAGGTAGAACCTGCTTCTGTGGGTCGGTTGAGTCGCAACGATAAACCAAAACCCGCGCCTGCCGAAGCCGCGATCGCGCTGGTCATTAATAATGCGCCTACAGGAAATCTTAATTTTTCCACCTGTTTGGCTTTGGCGGATTTGGCGGTTTTTTTGCGGGGTTTTTGTTGTTTTTTGCCCTTGCGAGGGGTGTTCCCCACAACTGCCGTCTTGGAATTTGTCGGTTTTGGGGTTTTGATTTCGGGTTGAGGGGCAACGTTCGCAGTCGATTCGAGTTCTTCTAGAGATGCGGGAGAGGGGGTTGGCTGCGGTAGTGGCAAAGCGGGAAGCTCTACGGCGGGCGGTTGTTCTTTGAGGAATTCTTCGCGAATGCGCGAATCTGCCTGTTCTCGGACTTCTGCGGTAGGTTCGACAACAGGGGTGGGATGCCATTGAGCCAGCCATGCTTCTACAGTTTGCGATCGCTTATCCGGGGTGGATAGTCCTTGTAAAATCGCCGTCTTGGTTTCCGGAGTGATGCCCTCGGGAAATTTTTGCCATTTTTCTGGGGGAATGTGTTCCAAGAGAGGAACGGGGGGGAGGGGATTTCCTGCCAGCAAGAAGTAAAAGACGGCACTGAGACCGTAAATATCGGTAACCGTAGATGTTTCGCCTTTGGGATCGTACTGTTCGATTGCGGCGTATCCGGGGGCGATTAAATTGGCGTGGGTCTGACGAATTTCCGGGGTGAGGTCGCAGGTCATGCCCAAATCTACCAAAACCACATCATCGGTCTCGGGGCGGTAGATAATATTGCGGGGCTGAATGTCGAGGTGTTGCAGTCCGGCTTCGTGAAGGGTGGAAAGGGCAGAGGCGATTTGCTCGATCCAGCTTTTGGCGCGAGATTCGGAAACAGCCCCCCCCGAAGCAATCTTATCGGCGAGGTTCTCCCCCAGAATGCGATCGTAAACCACGTAGGGAATGCCTTCTTCGGCAAAACTTTCCCAAACTCCGGGTAAATGGGGGTGAGAAATGCGAGCGAGGCGTTGGCTGAGGTCGAGAAAATGTTTGCAGAAGCGGTCAAACTGAGGATGATCGTGGAGATTTGCCGCGAGAGTTTTGATGGTGACGGGTTTATTGGAATTAACTTCAGTTGCCGGATAGGTGGTGCTGAAGATGCCCTGACCGATAGGCTCTTCGAGACTGTATTTATAATCGTTTTCGGTTGCAGTGGCAGTTGTCATGGCTTTAATTTCCGATTGGCGCGTCGCTCCTCAACAGTTAGTTTAATCGTCTTTCGGTAAAAATGCGCTGCGATCCGCCTGATTTTCGATTTATTCTGAAATTTGAGAATCCTCTAAGAAGAAAGATATTCGTCAAGCGCACTCGGGTCGGATTCTGCGATCGCTCGCCCGCAGAGTTCTTTATGTTGAGAAAAAATTCGGTACGCATCGAGATTGTCTTCTTCTTCGGCATGTTGCGATTGTCTTCCTTTAACGCGAATCAAATTATATTGAACGTCATTATCGGCATAAATCGAAAAGGTAATATTGAAAATTTCAAAGAAATTAACCACCCAGCGACTCTCTTCATCGGGAAACTGTTGATAATAGCGAATGAGATCGGCAATACAATTTTCGAGATGGGTGCGGGAATTCGGACAAATCAGAACTAATTTTAATAATACCATCACCAAGGTTAAGGGATTGCCTTGAGAGAGTAAAAATACAAAGGTTTCAGAAGGTTGTTTTTCTTTTTCTGTAGTTAAATAGCCAAAAATTTTATTGCAGGTTCTCAAGATTAACGCATCGTTAACAATCTCATTATCTTTATCTAAATAAAGTTTTTCGAGCTTGCGATTGAGATGAGTTTTCAGGATTTCAACAATGGTTTGTTTATCAACGGAAAAGATTAAATAATTGAGCAAAAATGTTTTGAATTCTCCATAAGTAATGCCTTGAATTTGTTTGAGAAAGATATGGGCTAAATTGACGTGACTGAATTGACCGCGCTTGGCAACAATTTTTTTGATTAAACGTAAAACATTAGCACCCAATGCGGTTGGATTTTCGACTTTAGCAGGATGTTTGTGCTCCAATTCCGAGCGTGCCGTGTACATGGCAAGATCGAACTTAAAACGATCTTTTAATTGCTGGCAAAGAACTTTAGCGGCTTCTCTTTGTTCGGGAGAGTTGTTCGTATTGCTATACTGAGAGACTAATAAATAGGAAGTATAGCGATCGCTCCAATGCTGGCACGAGGCATTATTATCGTATCGGGCAGCAAAGAGGGCGAGATCTTGATAATCTTGACTTTCGCAGAAAAACTTCAACCAAGATTTTAAACGGCGAATATTTCTTTTGGCTGAAGGTCTAATCGTAAAATTAATTTCCGTAAAACTGGCGACCAATTGACCAATGGCTTGGCCTTGGCGATGGGTTTCCCAATTGTTAATCAAAATATAACAACAACGTTTTAGAGTATTGGCAAATTCATCGCGATCGCCTGTCGATAAAATGCGGGCGAGGTCTGCAAAGGCATCGATATTGTTCGGGGTTGAGTGATAATCAAAAAATAAGCGCTTAAATTCAACTAAAGCATCCTCTGGTGCAAAGTAACGAACCGTATCCAAGAAAAATTGGTAAATCATATTCCTTATTGTGCGTTCGCATCCCTCATTATTGTGCCGGTCTAGAGAGCGCAACCCCGAACTACAGGAGCAAATATGCGACAAAATGCTGAATTTTGCCGCGATCGCGATCGCGATATCTAGGTGTTTCGATCGCTTTTCCCGGAAGGCGATCGACCTTTGACCCGAGAAATTTTCTCTTCTAAGTCCCGAATCTGACGCTGTAATGTCTCGATTTCGCTTTCCGAATCGGAAGCAGAAACATTCACCGCTCCTTCTTTGGTAACATTTTTATAATTTCCTTGGCGAATTTGGCGATATTGTTCCGATTGCTTCCATTCTTTGAGATAAAATACTCGTTCGACGGGAAAAGGATGGGAAAAGAAAATTCCTTGGCCGCCGTTATAGAGCAAAAACTTGTAGATTTGGTTGAGTTCGTCGCGATCGAGTTCTTGATATTCCTCCGACTGGCGGATAAACTCCTCAAGACTGCACTCGTGAGCGTATTTTTGCACCCCTCCTGCCACCTTCATCATGGTTCGCATGACCAGTTCGAGATCGTCCATGACCAAGAGTGCTGCGCGATCGGCAGATAATTCGGCTTTGCGCCGCCATTCGTAAAAGGCCACGATCAGGCCGCTACTCAAGAGATTGCCCAACCCAAAAGTAACATCTCCCAAGAATTGCGTTGCTTGCATCGCCCACACGGCCATCTGCGTCAGAACGCTGTGATCGCATTTAATATGCCCGATTTCATGAGCGATAACCGTGCGAATTTCCGACTCGTTGAGCAAATCCAGCAAACCCGAATGTACCACCATAGAAGGATGGTCTCGACCCAAGGAAAAGCTGTTGACTTGGGGGTTTTGAGTGACGAACAGTTGGGGTTCGATCGCCAAACTCAAATCCCGAACGCATTCGCGAAAAATTCCGTAGAGGGTAGAATACTGGCGAGGACCGGCTTGAATGCTATTTCCCAACAGATAAATCTGCCAAGGGCGTTCGTGGAAATATTTGACAAAGTTACTCGCGAGGAGATCGAACCCCGGTACGCTGCGAAGAGCGGTTTCGGCTTGGTAGTCGAGGGGGTGTTTAAAGGCTTCGCTCGAGATTCCGGGATAGGTGGGCATGGTTTCAATGGATCGTGTTGAATTCTTTCTCTTTCTATTATCGACGATCGCAAAATACTGAAGCGAAGGCGAACGGTTTAATCCACTTTCCAAGAGGTTTTCGATTCGGTTTCCTTAACTTTACTGCGTCGCGAGAAATATCGACCGGACATTTTAATACCTTTGGCAATTAAACAAATCACACCAACAAAACCGCGTTTTTGCCAAGGTAAGGGATGGGATCTGCTCAGCGCTTGAGAAACGCGATCGAGGAGGATGGCGATCGCGACGATGCCGATCCCCCCGACTACGGCCATGCCAATATCCAATTGCCCGATTCCTCTCAAAACAATCAATCCCAAGCCTTTAACAGAAATCATGGAAGCGACGACTACCATGGCAAGGGCTTGCATGATGGTTTGGTTGATCCCCACGAGAATAATGGGCATGGCAAGGGGAATTTGGATTTCCCAAAGAATTTGACTGGCGTTTGCACCGCAGTCAACGGCAGCTTCGACAACATCTGAGGACGTTTGCCGAATGCCCACATCGGTTAAGCGAATTAAGGGAGGAAGGGCAACAACAAGGGTAACAATGACCCCCGGTACTGCACCAATGCCAAATAGCATCACTACGGGGACGAGATAAACAAACGCGGGTAGGGTTTGCATGGCATCGAGAAAAGGGCGCAACATTTGCTCGAGGCGATCGCTCTTTGCCGCAATAATCCCTAAAGGAATGCCGAGGATAATACAAAAGATGACCGCAGTCACGACCAGAGATAGGGTGGTCATGGCCGCAGACCAGATGCCGATCGAACCCAAAAAAAACAGCGCTACGATACTATAGGTCGCGATCGCCCAACCCGCACATTGCCATGTCAGCAATCCCGCAATGCTCAGAAAGATGAGGGGGGGAATTCCTTGCAAGAAGGAATCAACGCGATCGAGGATAAAGCTCACGGGAAAGCTGACTGCTAGCAGTAAGGGACGGAAGCGATCGACAATAATATCGAGGGTGGGTTCGATCCAGTCGTGTAAGGGAATCGTATACAGTTCAAAGGGATTTAACATTATCTATCTTTCTGCATTCGCGGCGATCGCTTCTTCTAATAATAGACACCCTTCTTCAACATTTTCAATCCGCGAGAGGCGATCGCGTAATTCCCCCGCCCCTGGAAACCCTTTAGTATACCACGCGAGATGCTTGCGAGATTGATAAATTCCGCGCTTGCCTTTGTATTCCCACAGTCCCAACAGATGATCTTTGGCACATTGCAATCGTTCCGCGATTGTTGGGGGAGGCAGCAAACTTCCCGTTTTGAAAAAATGATCGATTTCTCCTGCCAAAAAGGGATAACCCAAGGTTCCGCGAGAACACATCACTCCGTCGGCATCGGTTTCTTGCAAGCAGGCGATCGCTGCTTCAACAGAAAAAATATCGCCATTGGCAATAACGGGAATCGTCAAAATCTCTTTGACGCGCCGAATCCATTCCCACCGTGCTTTACCTTTATAACCTTGAGCGCGAGTGCGACCGTGAATAACGAGCATTTTTGCCCCCGCTTCTTCCATTTGTTGGGCAAAATCCAGAATATTGATTTCTTCATCATTCCAACCAATGCGCGTTTTTACCGTTACGGGTACGCCTACTGCATTCGCCACCGTCCGCACGATATCCGCCGCAACCTCGGGCTGACGCAGGAGAGAAGAGCCCCCACCTTTACGAGTAATTTTATTCACGGGGCATCCCATATTAATGTCGATGGTATCTGCCCCTTCTGCAACGGCTTTTTGTGCGGCTTCCCCCATAAAATCCGGACGACAATCAAATAACTGAATGCCGATCGGGTGTTCGTCGGGAGCGACTTCCATCACTTTGGGCAACTGGCGAAGATGATTTAATTCGCTAGCACTGACCATCTCGGTATACATCATTGACTCGGTGGCATATCGGCGTACCAATCGTCGAAAAACCATATCCGTGACTCCCGATAGGGGCGATTGTAAAACGCGGCTTTTCACCGCAACCGAGCCAATTTGGAGGGGCGTTGCTAACTTGGCCGCAAGTTTTGGAGGGAGAGACAGCATCGATCTTGATAAGATACACATTCTTTCTCTACCATAACGAGTTTTGGACATGGCGATCCGCCCGCTCATTTTTGCTCTCAACCGCAACCTTTACATTCTTAACGAATAATAGTGGCGAGCATTCACGACATGTTTTAAGAGAATTTCTGATGAAATTGTTTTTTAAGTGTATTTACCGATCTCCTTTTCCGTGTATTTTGAAACTCAGTTCACCTTCGCTTCAAAAAAATAGGTAGTTTTTTAAAGATTCTGTAAAGATACGATATTGCACTTGTATGCTTAAGTAGAATAAGATAAAGTTTATACAATGAAACTTGTCAAATAAATAATCGTAAGATTATGAAGACATATTCTCTGGGTGTATCGATGAAATTGACTATGGGTATATTCCACAACAATGTTTTAGTGAATGTTGTGGCTCGGATATTGGCTAAACCAATGACCGAGATCGAGATTTATTCTCTCTTATATTCTAAACTTAAATGTGGCTCGGTAAACATCTACCAACATATTTCAGGTTTTAAAAATTTAGAATTTGCACCCGTTTGCGCTACAAATCACCACAAAAAACGCAAATGCTAGCAAATCATTAGATTTCAATCTGGGGTTTGATTGAAAATATCTGCTTGTAGTCGAGATCGCATTGCGATCGCTATTCTTCAAAGACTACAGGCAGTTTTTTTGCGTTTGGAGAGGAATGGCGATGCGGTTTCCTCTCCTTTAATTTCCTCTTACCGGAACTTCTTTAATCTGTAAAGGCAAGGCAATTTCTGGATGGGTTTTGCGAATTTGCAGCATGGTTTGAATCCCATTGGCTTTATCGCCGATCGCAATGGTTAAAGATTGACGAGTGAGAATCTCGGCAATAATTTGAGCGGCTGTTTCGCTCTTTTTCGCTTCTTCTTGCAGGAAATTAAAAATGCGCTGTTTGGCAACGCGTCCGCGATTAACCCCCGATAAAACGGTAATAAAATAGGGTTTGAGTTCGGCGAGACGATCGCAATTTCCCGCTGCGTAATTTTGTAAATAATTGGTCGCAAACATCTGCATATCCGTGCTGGGATGTTCGCTAAATTTAATTAAATATTCTTGTCCGTTACTGGCTTGAAAATAGCGGGTGACTAAATCTCGTCCGAAGCGTCGCACGTCTTCTCGAATGCTATCACAAGCGGCGATCGTAACTTCTGGCGACCAATATTCTGCGGGTAAATCTCGAAAGATGCGAAAGGCGAATTCGCGAGAATCATCCCATTTTGCCTCTAATAGGCGCACGGCTTCGAGCATTTCTTCTATATTATTCCCAATGGTCTTCAATCGTTGAGAAAACATTTGTTGTGCGGCTTCTCGCACGGCTAAAATTTCGTGGTTTGCCAGTTTAACTAACTCTTTTGTGGTAAAATCGGAGAAAAAGCGATTGCCATTTTCCTGCAACACTAATCCCCCTAATTCTTTGGCACTGGGAGATTTTGCTCGCAATAATTGTAAGGCTTCTTCTTTGGTAATTTCTGTCATCCAGCCGGGTATATATTCTCGCAGTAATGTCACGAGATCTTTATGCACGCCATCATGTCGTTGGGGTTCGAGTAAGAGATCGATAAAATCAATGGCTAATTCCAAGCCGAATTGGCGATCGCTCTCGGATAAACGCTGAATGACCGGACGAATGGAAACGCGCAAATCCTGACTGGAATTCACTGCTATTGCCAGCAATAGGAGACGATCGTTCATTAATATTTCATCGGGTAATCGCGAAAATATCTGCATGCCAATTCCTCGGATGGATTCGTGAGGAGACGCTAATAAAGACTCGATTAAATCTGAGGGAAGTTCGGTGGCGGGAGTTTGATGATTTAAGAGTATTCTGGCTCCGATCGCTTGTACTTCTGCCATTGAATGTTGCAATAGATCGAGAATAATTTGAAAACCAATCGTTCTTAACTGAGAAGAGAAATTAATCCACAAAACTTCGCCAATTTCTCGGATTAAATTCGCATCGGTAGTTTCGCGATCGCTATTTAATAAAACTGCAATAATTTGTCCGATTAAAAGTTGCACAGTTTCGGCACTTAAAAGCGAAGAACTCAGCAAGTGGCGAATAAAAGCACGGGTTTCCTCTTGAGAACTTAGGATTAATCCTACCACAAATTCACCCGATCGCAAGAAAACATCGCGCTTTTGTTCAATCCATTGATAGGCTTGCGATCGTCCTTCTGGTAAAATACAATTGGCAAGGGAAAGAACGAGATTGAGTTGGGGAGTTTCGCGAGTATAGCGTTCTCTGGCTCGTTCAAAGGCAAATTGTACGGTTTCCGAGTAAGGTTTTGACAAAAATTGTATGAGATGTAGGTTCGTCAATTGCGGCCAATAATGCCAACAATCTCGCATTCCTTTGATAGCAAATTGATGAACGGGATGACAGCAACTTGCTAGTAATAACTTTAACAATGCTTCGGGATGCTGTCGCCAGAGTTCGGGAAATGCCTCTTCTCGAACATCGGGAAGAAATGCACCGGCTTGATGTCCTTCTCGCAATTGCCATGCTTTAAAATGCGGAATATAGCGGGGGCTATTTTCATAAAGAATATAATTGAAAATTTGCAAATGAGCAAAGCGATCGTAATGAATGGTCATGCGATCGTATCGATATGTTGTAGAATTATAACGGGTAAAAACAGTTTGTTGGGGACGCTGGCCTTGTTCGTCAGAATATTGTAGAAGTGTCTCTGTAGCAAGGTCGATATAAGCGAGATCGCTTTCTTCTCCTAATGTTTTTAAAGTCCGCCAAACTCGCCGCCGCAAATAGTCACGCGTTTGTTCGCTATAGGCAAATCGAGGGCGCTCTTTTTTTAATTCTTGTTCGTAGCGGCGTTTTCCAACGCGACGATATTGTCGTCTTGCCGCATCCCATTCCCAATTAATACGGCGATTCTTAAATGTTCCCGCTTCTGTATCGAATCGATATGCTAAAATACCAAAAACTTCTCCATCGTGGCGGTATTCGGCTATTTTAAAAATATGGCGCAAGGGTTTAAAATAATTGGGGGCAAAAGGAGCGGTTTTGACCGTTTCCAATAAAGCGGGACGGACGGTACTATTATCAATTTGGTAGATTGTATCGAGAATGGAAAAACGCCGATAATCGCTACTTTCGAGATAAGTTAAAAGCGATCGCGCAAATCTTTCCGAGTTATTATTGGCTGCGACTTCTCTCAATTCTTGCGGGAGTTCTGCTAATTTTTCCGCTTTCATTCTCTCCCTTTCTTCTTCATTGGAGAGTTTAAACCAAGCATCCCAAGCAATGCGTCGCAAAAATTCCGGTTGAGAGGTCGAAGCGGCGATGTTTCTCACTGCGGCGATTGCATTTTTGCCACCGCACCATCCTAATGCCCAAATGATACTATAATCTCGTAAATTCGTTCCCGTTCCTAACAGAGGAATTAAATAAGGTGTTGCTTCCGGGATTTTTAACTCCCCCGATCGCCAAATTGCCCGATCTAACGGCCATTTGCGATCGCTTCTGTTGGTCAAGCGGGTTAAAATCGCTTGATGGCGGGGATCTTCGCTACCAGACAGTTGGGGACTCGGACTCGGTTGCGATGGGGGCGTTGGGGCGGTATATTCGATATTGGTTGCCTCGCTCACATCGCGATAGCCGCTTGCTAGTTTGGAAGAGACTAATTGAGCGAATAGGCGTTCTGCTTTTTGTGACTTGACGGGATCGACAGTTTTCGAGCCTTCTTTGAGTGGCTTTCCCCGCCGTCCATAGCGGAAATTGACTAAATAGCGATCGCCTTCAACTTGATAGAGATCGACTTGATAGATTTTCTCGGATCTTCCGGCTTGGTAAAGTAGGGTTTTACGTCTAATCAGTTCCATATTTTTTATGGGTTGTTGGGAATTCCCTCGAATCCCCCTTTGTAAGGGGAGGATG
The DNA here is from genome assembly GCA_017746715.1 of Cyanobacteria bacterium SBLK. GTDB lineage: Bacteria > Cyanobacteriota > Cyanobacteriia > Cyanobacteriales > Spirulinaceae > CCY15215. Next base: position 93,521 of record JAGHZQ010000052.1, on the reverse strand, counting down.
GGAAGTATAGAGAGTTTGTGGCTTGTTTCCAATACTTTTATACTATAGCATGAATTAAACAGGCCCGAATGGTGAATTTTTGTTTAGAGTAGAGAGATAAACGCGATCGATCGAGTCTTATGTCAGCCGTAATTGTTGAAATTCTCTCTGCCGATGAAATGCGTCGCACGATTACTCGCCTTGCTTCTGAAATTGTAGAAAGAACGAGCAATCTTGCCAATACTGTTTTAGTAGGAATTTACACGCGAGGGGTGCCTCTAGCAGAAATACTGGCAAATCAGATCGAAATGTTGGAGGGGGTTAAAATGCCAGTGGGAGCATTGGATATCACTTTTTACCGAGACGATTTGGATCGCGTGGGAATGCGAACCCCTGCAAAGACAAAGATTCCTTTCGATTTAACGGGAAAAAATATTGTTTTGGTGGATGATGTTATTTATAAAGGGAGAACGATTAGAGCCGCTTTAAGTGCCATTCCCGAATATGGCAGAACAGAAAGTATCTATTTAGCGGTTTTGGTCGATCGCGGTCATCGTCAGCTTCCCATTCATCCTGATTTTACGGGTAAACATTTACCCACTTCTTCGGAAGAAAAGGTTAAAGTTTATTTACAGAATGTGGATGGAAGGGATGCCGTGGAATTAATTCGCAGTGGTTCTTAAATATTATCATGAGATATTCGAGAATCTTTAGAAATCTCGCGATCGCTTTGGGTTTGCTCTCCAATCTTACCCTTTCTGCGAGCTTTATTCAGAACACGGAGCAAGATATAGCTTAACATTAAATCAATCCTAATTTTCTAAATGCCACTAGCAAAGGTTTAGGAATTTGTACGATCGCAATTCTTTGATAGGGACTTGTTCTTTTTTCACATCCGTCTAAATTTCCATATAGACTTTTCTTTAAAGAACGAAATGAGGCTATAATATTATAGTTGCGCGATCTAATAAGCGAATCCTGCTTTCCCCGATCGCGCAAACTATCGGAATGAGAAAGATGAGTCACTGTACCCGTCCAACAAATCTCAAACCCTAAAAGTTCCCCACGCAGTAATAAATCCCGATCTTCCCATCCCCATCCTTGAAAGATTTCTTTGTATCCTCCCAATGACATCAAAGTGCGTTTTCGCGTACAGATTAAACCACAACCGGGACGATTTTTAATATTCTTCGCTTTTTCTAGGACAATTTTAACCGATGCAATCCTATCTTTGATTTGCACCTCATAGGTATAGCGATCGCGTTGTAAAACTTCCGCATCAGGATCGGATTCTTGCACATTTTCCACGTAAGCGATCGCATTCTCCTGTATCTTAACGCGATCGAGCAAATCTTTTAGCGTCACCCCATTCCAAATAATATCCGCATCGGAGATGAGTAAATATTTAGCACGAGAATGCAATATACCTTGATTAATTAAACGAGATTTATTAAACTGGGGAATAGGGTGGGAGAAAATCTCTACTTTTTCCCATTGTTCCAAGTTTTTTAGAACGATAAGATAATCGCGATCCCTCGAGCCTCCATCACAAATAATAACCCGTTCGATCCCATTGCGATCGGGATTTTCTGGAGGAATTAACGATCTAACGCACTGTTCGATTTCACTCCGATTTTTAACCGGGATAATTACCTCGAACATGAGATGTTGGCGATTTGATTCAATCTCTTTCTAATCCATTTTAGCAGCAAATACAAATGCCCAAAGCACGGTTAAGATAAATAACAGCGTACAGAGGCGATCGACCCAAACGTGCCAAAAGTGAGAATCAATAAAAGTCATTTGTTGAAAATGATGTTAAATTGGGTGATTTTTATGCGTTAATTATATCGCATTATAGTTACGATCGCCTGCAAGGTAATGTAGTTCGATGGGTTTTGCGATCGCTAAAGGAGTCAGATCGAGTTGCATTCCTGCTCTAAATTCTGCTAAATTTTCCCTCGCACGGGTTTTTAATACCTGCAAAAGTGCTTTTCTCTGGGGAGAATTCAAACCCGTTTCGCGTGCTGTTGTCAGGGAATGCGGTCGTTTTCTCCGAAAATAACAAAATTCGGGAATATTAACAATTTTAGCAGCAAAAACCGCCCGCAATAAAAATTCTGTATCTCCCCCAAATCTTAACCCCGTTGCAAATCCTCCCACTCTCATCACCAAATCTCTCGAAACTAAACTACTCGGATGGATGAGAGGATGACCGGGTTTGTCTCGTAATGCCATATTAACATCTAAAGGATAGCAAACGGGGGTTAGTTTAGATTCTAGTTCGTAAACGCGCCATTCCTGCGTCCCGACTAATTCTGCACCCGTCCTTTCTGCGGTTTCCAAAAGTCTTTCTAAGCGGATATTTGCAGACCAATCATCGGCATCTTGAAATAAATAGGCATCATAATTTGTTTGCGCGATCGCTTGTTGAATTAAACAATAAGGACCAACATTCTCAGAAGATTTTAATAGGGTCACTTGCGGAAATTTTTCGATTATTTGAATGGGAGGATGAGGAGAACAATCATCGAGGACGAGAATGCGATCGGGAGGTCGAGTTTGATCGACTAGCGATCGAATGCAGCGCTCTAACCAAGCATGACAATTATAATGCGGAATAAGCGCTAAAATTCTAGAATTTTTCGTTATTTTAGGAGAAGTTTTGGAAGCGAGTAGGTTATATTGTCCTTTGGGTTTTACGGATCCCCAATAAAACTTAATTTTGTTTTGTTCGAGAAGTGCGATCGCATTCAAAAAATACCAAGATTCAAGGGTTTTAAATTGCGAGAGAATAGGTTCGAATATTTCTCTCGATCCCATCCATGCAATATTTTTAACGAATTCTTCCTTTGCCGTTTCTCGAGGAAATTGTACTGGAGGAGATAAAGGAGCAATAAATGGATATTTAGGAATAATAATATTGCGATCGCTTCTGGTATTTACCGGTAAATAAGTAATAGTTTGAGGAGATAATTTTCCTAGCTGTTTTGATATTTGAGTTTGCGAAATTTGTTTAATTTTTGAACTCATTTTTCTCAAATATTCATTAAATCGCAAAGCACTGCTTGTTTTTCATTGACTTCTTTAGTTCTGCGATCGAAGACAGATTGACGAGAAGAAGGAAGCGCAGATAAAAGCAAGCATTGATAGGCTAACTCCGATTTTCCGGAATCGAGTAGCGGTTGTGCCAGCGATCGCAAAATCGGAATCCAAGGTGTAGAATCAATCGCAAAATTCAAGTTATTTCTTTGTTTCAATCCTGCATATTTTTGTAAGATTGGCAACCATTCTCGAATCTTAAATTCTCGTTCGAGGAACAAAGTATGATAACCTTGCTCTAAGAGGATTCTTGCTTTTTCATCTTTAGTTTTAGCAACAGACTTTAACTCGTCAAAATATTGCTCTATTTTACCGCAATTTTCTAACATAGCTTTGCGCCATTTTAACCATGATGCAAAAAAGCGATCGCAATTCCCATTTTTTCCAATATTTATAATCTCAACACCATGCACTAAATTACACCAATAAGATAACAAATATAAATTAAAGCGAGAACTAAAAAATTCTAAATCCCCCATTAATAAAGATAAAAGAGGTTTGATGAGTTTGGCAATTTTACTTTGCTTGCGATTTGTTAAATGCCATGCAGTTTCAAAACTATAGAGTAAATTTTGAATATTGAAGCGATCGAGAATGATGCGATCGTGATTTAACTCGAGTGGAAAATTTTCCCAGATCGATCGCGCTAAATCTTCCTCTAGATATAAACTAGGAATTAGCAGATCGAGAAGTGCGGGATCGTCTGATTGTTTGTCGCGATCGATAACTCGTTTTAATCGTTCTGCTCCACTTTTATATACAGAAAACGCTTCTGAATGATCTGCTAAAAAAGAACAAGAAAATAATAGAATTCGCGCTGTTATTTTTTCAATTTCACTATCTTGATAAGGTGATGAATTTTTAATAAAATAAATCAACTTGAGAGTTGATGGTGCAATTCCCGAATAGAGAATCAAACGAGGATTAATAAATTCATAAAGTAATTGGGCGCTTTTCTGTGCTTCTCCTAAAGGAAATTGAGGAGAATTAAGCCACTCGTGCCAAGGGCGATCGCGGATAATTTTGAGCCATTCGCGATCGCTGCAAGATTTATATTGTGTTTCGGGAATTTCTCGCGATCGCGTGTAAATTTGTGCTTCAATCTCCCCAAATATGTCATCCGTCCAATTTTTTAAACCATCGAGAGGAATGCGATCGCGATCGGTAGGTTGTAATAAAAACTCAACTTGTTTATTTTTTCTGCGTCGGATTTGATAATTCAAAATTCCTTCTAGAGGAGGTAACTCAATTTCGCCTGCATATTTAATCCCTATCAGCGTTCGTACTTTATCCTCAATTCGTCCTTTAATTTTAGTCGTTAAATCCATGCGATCGCATTCATATCTCTCGCCATTAAATTCTAAAATATCACCGCATTTATAGCGAATCAGAGGCATGGTAAAATTAAATAAATCTGTTGTAACTAACTCACCTTCCACAATTTCATAAAAACAACGTTCTGCATCCAAATACAAGCATCCTTTTTCCGGACAAGTTAAACTGGAAATCCCCGTTTCTTGGCAACCATACTCATTAATGACCGGTGCATTAAAAACCGACTTCAACAAAGATATTTGATATGCGTATAAACACTCTCCCGTACAAATCACTGCTTTAACTTGCGGCAATTGAACATGAAATAAATAAGCTGCTATTTCGCACAATTTACTCGGATATCCACGAATTACTCTAAAGTCACTTTTTAATAAATGCAGGAACAAATCGATAAACTCGCGATGGATTTCTCCAACGAGAGATCCATCCATCCAGCGCACCGGAAAAAGACGACTCCCAACATTTAAAATAGGGATATCCTCATCAATACCCCACCAAGCTAGTGTTTTTTTTCTGGCTGTAATTCTGGAATGATTCCATTCTTCACCGGCAAAATAAACTAAACTTTTGCCCCGAGTTCCTCCCGTCATTCCTCGATAAACGACATCTGACGCATTAGCCAAAAATAAATGAGGATTTTGGCAGACTTCTTTCTTTTCTAAAGGGCGCAATCGTTGAAAAGCAGCTTGCCAATCTGTAATAATATTACCATTACGATCGCACAGTCCTGCTTCTCGAAATCGCTGTTCATATCCCGGTAGTTTGACGGCGATCGTTAATACTCTCTCAATTTTGATTCTGGGATTCTGCATCTCTCGGCTTGGAATCTCGCGATCGCAATTCTGAATTTTGAATTGTTCCTGTTGACTTGAAAGTAATAATACTATCTTCAAAATCTTTCAGGCGATCGCTAAATTCTTCGGTGGGTGTAGAATAAGTAACGATCCAAAAAACATCGCGATCGGGAATGGTATAAACCAATTGTGTAATTTGAGCCTTTCCCGTTTCAATCTCAACTGCAATGCGTCCGACTTTCCATGTTTGTAAGGCTTGAATTTCTTGTTCTAGGACTTGATAACCCACACCTACCAGCTCGTTCGCGATCGCTTGCTGGAACTCTTCCAAGTTCGTTCCTTGAAGCGCTTTTTGGGAGGTTACGTTAACATTTGTGACAAATCCCCCCTGAGAATTTTTAGTATCAAATGCAACTAAAGCGACTAAATCTTTAGTTTCCCGCAGAGCATTACTCAGATTTTGATATTCCGAACCTGCACCCTCTAAATTAACTGCCATTTCTTCAATGTCTTTTTGCGGATCGCCGCCTTCGTATCCGGGGGGGAGATACAAATATATGCCATTTCCTTGTAGCTTTTGGAAATTGGGATTGATGAGAATGTCCTCGACAGATTTTGCGCTAGCTTGGTGAGAACTAGCCTTAACTGGTGTATTTGTTGTGTCGGCACTCGGACGATTGCAACCGATCGCAGGCAATACGAGCAATAGAACGATTGCCAATCCTCTCAGTTTTCGGATCATGGAGAATTTTCCTTAAGATATTCTGAAAAAATTCAGTTTTTGCCTTGGCTTATATTACATCATTGGGGGGTTGACGGCTCAAAAATTCTGCCAAACCCCGAAAATAAATCCCTTGGGGGGTAATTTCAAAGCGATAGGGAAAGACTTCGACTCCTTTAGCGATCGCCTCTCGCAATAACTCGCCGTAGACGGGATCGCGACGATCTCCAGGGGCAAAGCGATCGCAGTCTCCCCGATTGATAAAGTATAAAATCCCGGCTTTTGTTGACCCTAGGACTCCCATTAATTCTCGCAGGTGTTTTTGCCCTCTCGTGGTAACGGTATCGGGAAATAAGGCCGTATTTCCTTCTGCCCAAGTTGCGCTTTTGACTTCTAGATAGATGGAGGTGTCGCGATTGCTGAGGAGGAAATCAATACGGCTTTTTTTTTCGCGACCGCAAGTAACTTCTGTGCGAATTGTATCGTAACGTCCTACCAGTTCGGGTAATAACTTTTGTTCTAAAGCCAGTTTGATAATACGATTGGGCATAGCGGTATTAACACCTACCCAAGTAGGTTTTGTCTCTCGATTGACGCTTATCATTTCCCAAGTGTAAGGGAGTTTTCGTTTGGGGTTGTTACTGCGAGAAACTTGCACTAGACTACCGGGATCGTGGAGTCCGATCATGGGTCCTGTATTGGCACAATGGGCAGTAATTATCTCTCCGGATTCCAGTTCGATATCGGCTAAAAATCGTTTATAACGCTTAATTAAAATACCTGCTTCAAGAGGAGGATATTGATAGATTAAAGTCATTTATTGTTGGTTAATTTGTTGGCGGAGTTGGGCCAATTCGGCTTCTACAACTGCTGAGGTTTCTAATGGTTGGAATTGCCCGGCGAGAGAATTGCGGTTTTGTTGGGAGGCAACTTCTGCTCGTGCTTCTAAATCTTGCACTCTTTCTTCAACGCGATCGAGCAGGTTGAGGGTACTTTTTCCCACGCCTTTTTCTAAGAGTTCGTGGAGTCGGCGAGTGGCTTCTGCGGAGGTGGCTCTTGCGAGATACATATCTTTTTGCATTTTAACGCGAGAGAGGCGATCTTCGAGGAGGCGCAAATCTTGTTTGAGTTTAAGAATAATTTCGTTTTGTCGTTCGATTTGGCGATTGAGGAGAGCGGCATTCTCTTGATAGTTTTGGCGACGGGTTAATGCTTCTCGGGCGATCGCTTCTTCGCCCCCTGTCAGGGCGATACGGGCGCGGCGATACCAATCTTCGGCAGAAACTCGATTTTGCGCGACTTGGCGTTCCGTGCGCTTCTGGGTGGCGATCGCGAGGGCGACGGCTTGGCGCAATTTGACTAATTCTCGCTGCATTTCGTCCACGGTTCTTTCTAAGGAGAGAACCGGATCCTCGTTTGCACTTATCCAACTATTGACATTTGACCGCACAACGCGCAAAACGCGATCGAACAATTCCATGATTTTGTCGATTCTCGATATTTCTCTTAATTTTATCGCAATATTGGTTCTGGCTCTATTTTCTCATTTTAGCCGATTGCGAAAAACAAAGAGCCGATCGCCTTGAAAGCGATCGCTTACAAACTCAAGCACAGTTAGAAGAGGAACGAAGAAAAAATCAAGAATTACTTGCTCTACTCCAAGAAAAAAGAATTGATCTTTAAGGGATAAGCGGTAATTCCATTTGCACGTTGCTCACTCGCTTGTTGGCAATTTCGCAATATTCTTGACTCATATCAATACCGATAAAATTGCGATCGAGTTCTCGTGCAACTTTACAAGTTGTACCGCTTCCACACATCGGATCGAGAATAATATCTTGTCGATCCGACCATGAGGAAATATGATCTCGCGCAAGTTGACAGGGAAAAGGAGCAGGATGTTTTTTTGCTTCTTGATCTTCTGCATTTTTACCGACAACATATTCCCAAATATTTCCTTTGATTTTTTGTTGTTTTACGGGGTCGGCCATTTTCTTCCTTTTCTGTTCGCGTTTTGAATAATTTTTATAGGTTGTCCCGTTCAGTTTTAATCCTGCGTGCAAGCAATCTACCATTAAGGGATTATGTTTTTCAACTCGTCCCTTACTGAAAATAAACATATACTCAAATTCATTATTATATCGTTTTCGATAGATCTGTGGAATAGGATTCTTTTTTCTAAAAATCATGGTATCATGGAGATTAAAGCCAATTTCTTTAAAAAATAATGCTTGTTTAAAACTCGTTCCAGTTTCACTGCCATTGATGGTTGCATCTCCGACTATCCAAACAACAACACCGCCTTTTTTTATGACTCTATAGAGTTCTTTTGCGATCGCTTCAAAGGGAAATGTATATCCTTTATAAGTTCTCAAGTTATCGTAAGGTGGAGAAGTTAGAACCATATCCACAGATTCGCTCTCAAAATGTTGCATCACTTCGAGGCAATCTCCTTGAGATATTTTGTTGATGAAGTTAGCTGTTGACATAATTTTACCTACTTAATTTCAAGAAGATTGTTATTACGAACGGATTTTATTGTTTTAATTTTGCTTTCTATTTTGTGAACTTTTAAAAGTTCCACGAGAGCCTGTTCATGACTCATTTGCATGATTTTCTCTCTTTCCTCTGCTAGAAACTTAAGGGCTTCTTGCTTGGCTATATCAATAGACTCGATAGATGCTTGTTTTTCTATTTTCCATAGTTCATCTATCTTCTGGGAAAATTCAAGCATCGTTCTATTAACTGCCATCCAATAAAAACTTGCATCTTTTGAGGGATTTAATGCTGAGATTGTTTTGAAAATTTCATGAATCAATTCTTCAGTTTTAGCGTTACCTTCAAACAGAGAAAATGAAAGCAGCATAGCAAGATGTGAATATGTAAAAATACAAACATTACGACTACTGGCTTGTATATAAATTTGGCTGGATTTCTTGGGTAATTGGTAAATTGGGCAAACAATCATTGCGTATGGTTTGCCATGCTTCCATCTATCCATTGCCTGTACTTTAAAATCTTTTTGATTTTTTGCTGTTCTACTAAGACGAAAAGATTTTGCATCTGCTACAAAACTATAAGACTTAGCAAATATCTCTACATCTGCAACATCTGCCCTTTCCTTTAAAACTAGGGTTTTTAAGCCTATAGTTTTGAATGTTGCTGCTAACAAGAAATCGGTATATTTTGCGTATAATTTTTCTTCGCTGGAATCTCGACCATAAGACTCCGGAATATCTCCACATAAGCGTAAACGATCGATTAGAGAGTTAATTCCCTGATTTTGAATGTCATCATTAAGCTCTTCTTCTAATTTATTAGAATTATCTCCAAAATCTCCACTCAACTTGCAGATTTTTTCAATCCAATAGGCATGTTTTGTTATTGCGTTTTTTGTGAGGATTTTTTCCATTAATTATTAGAGGCTAATTCTGTAACTGGCAATTTGGGTCATTCAAAAATTTTACCATTTATCGTAATGCAATATAAGACTTATAAATCTGTTGAGCCACTCGCGATCGCATCCCCAAAATCCAAACCCTCGACAGAGAGCGATCGCTTTAAATATGAAGTACGGTAAAAAAACTGTAAAAAATGTTACAATTTCTTGGATTTATTCTGTAACATTGGCTACATTTTGAAAATAAGCATTACGGAGGACTGCCCCATGAATACTCACGGACATACCCACGATCGCCCCCTCGAACATCACGCCGAACACCCTTATCTGCTGGTAATTTGCGTCGCTTTAGCCTCATTCATCGTCGGGGCGATCCCCATCACCATCAGCAATCATCTGGATTCCAGCAATCCGGATTCAGCCCCCCTTATCTTGGGTGAAGCCGGACTGTGGAACGCCCTCGGACGCTAACCATTGACACAATTTTAAACCGTCAGCACGGCCTCTGCCGTATCGCGCAGGATGGTGTTATTGAGATCGCGAGGAAGGGTTTCCGGTGAATTGCGTTGCTGGGCAAGTTCCGCAACAATCGATTCGGGAGTCATCACTTGAACCCGCACCGCACAAGCCTTTAACTCCGGTTGCAAAGAATCGGGACAGGCGATTGAGTGAGTGAGAGCGTTAACTTCCGCATCATAAGCCCAGAGCGCTCCCCAGTGCATGGGTGCAAACACCGTCCCCTTCGCGATCGCCTTCGTCACCTTCGCCGGCAAGCGACAGACCCCACGCCGCGATCGCACCTCCAACCAATCCTTATCTTTAACCCCCAATTGTTTCGCATCGTGGGGATGAATTTCGAGGAAAGGTTCGGGGTGCATCTTTTTGATTTTCTCAATGCGTCCCGTGCGAGTTTGGGTGTGCCAATGGCCGTACAAGCGACCGGTCGCCAACACGAAAGGATAATCCTCATCGGGAGGTTCCGCCAACCCCTTGGAATGATACGCCGCAAAAATCGCCCGTCCGTCGGGAGTATGGAACTTTAAGTCTGTATATAAGCGTTTGCCGCGGTTATTTATTATTTGTTGTTGATTTTTCCCCTCTTGCTCTCCCCCTCTTGGGAGGGGGTTAGGGGTGGGTTGTTGTTCATCTGACTGGTGACCCTTCGACAAGCTCGTTTCGGCTTCGCTCAACGGTCTCAGGGCATCGCTGGTGACTGGTGACTGGTGACTGTCCAAACACGGCCATTGAATGGTTTGCTCTTCGTGCAAGCGATCGTGACTGATACCCGTCATATCGCAGGGGCGATCGCGAGTCAAAGTGACAAACTCCCGATGCACCGCCGCAGAATCAGCAAAATCGAACTGTGCCTCGAATCCCATGCGGCGACCCACTTCTGCAAAAATTTCCCAATCCGCCCGCGATTCCCCCACCCGATGCTTAAACTGGGGACAGAGAGTAACGACTCGTTCCGAATTGGTCATCGTTCCTGTTTTTTCTCCCCACTGTGCCGCCGGAAGCAAAACGTGAGCGTAGGCCGCCGTTTCCGTGGGATAGTAGGCATCTTGGTAAATAGTAAAAGGAGAAAGTCTTAACGCTTCTTGAGTGCGGCGAATATCCGGCATGCTGACGGCGGGATTCGTCGCAGCAATCCACACAACCCCTACCTCCCCGCGTTCCAAACCGCGCACGATCTCCCAAGCATCCCGCCCCGGTTCCGGGGAAATACTCCCCGGTTTTAAGCCCCAAATTTCCTCAACTTCGGCCCGGTGTTGGGGATTTTTGATAAAGCGATACCCCGGTAAAATATACGCCAGTCCCCCAGTTTCTCGCCCTCCCATGGCATTAGGCTGACCCGTGAGGGAAAACGGCCCCGCCCCTGGTTTGCCAATATTGCCCGTCATTAAGTGCAGATTAATGAGAGTCCTTACCTTCGCCGTCCCTTCCGAAGATTGATTGATTCCCATAGACCAAAGAGAAAGCACGCGATCGCTATTAGCCCACAACTTCGCCACCTTTTGCAAATTTTGCACGGAAATGCCGCATTTTTTGGCCACCGCTTCCGGGGGATAATTCCAGATCGTTGCGGCATAAGCAGAAAAATTGCGGGTGCATTCGTCGATAAAAATCGTGTCGATCTTGCCCCAACGCATCAATAAATGGGCAATCCCATTGAGGAGATCGATATCGGTTCCCGGTTTAATGGCTAGATGAATATCGGCTTTTTCGGCAGTCGGCGTGCGACGGGGATCCACGACCACCATTTTCACCTTCCGATTGCGCTTGTGATATTTCGCCAAGCGATTGAAAACAATGGGGTGGCATTCGGCGGTATTGGTGCCGATTAAAAAGGCAAAATCCGTCTCTTCGAGGTCGTCGTAACAACAGGGGGGACCGTCGGATCCAAAACTTTGCATGTATCCCGAAACCGCCGAAGACATGCAGAGGCGAGAATTGGCATCAAAATTATTCGTTCCCAAACAGCCCTTTAATAACTTTTGCGCCACATAATAATCTTCGGTCTGAAACTGTCCCGAACCATACATGCAAATCGCCTCCGCACCTTTGGTGTAACGCACGGTTTGCAGGCGATTGACAATGCGATCGAGAGCCTCATCCCAACTGACCCGCCGGAACGCGTCCTCGAGAGAGTCTCGCATCATGGGATATTTGAGGCGATCTTGCTCTAACGACTCGGCAATAGTTGCACCTTTAACACAGACCATTCCTTGACTGGAGGGATGATTGCGATCGCCCCGCACCCGCCAGATGGGATTGCCTTCACTATCTCGCAAGGTGGGGCGATCGGGGAGTGCGGGGGGCAAAACTTCAAGGCCGCAACCGACACCGCAATAAGGACATAAGGTTTTAGCTGGTTCAGTCATGTTAACGAAGGGCGAATAGTTTAATGTTTGAGAGAAAAGATTAGAATAAAAATAACTCAAAGAGAACTTTTATATCTCTTGAATTAGCATGAATAAAGCATTTTTCGTTATAGAAAGATGCAAAAACTGCATTGAGTATTTTTTTTAGTTAAACAAAATTATGATTTAGCTGGAGATTAATTTTGAATTGATAATTTTGAATTGTTTTGACTTCAGCCTAAATTTTGAATTCAAAAAATATTCATCTTTGCAAAAACAATGTAAGGACGTTGCAGTTAACGTCCTTACCAGATTAATTAGCGATCGCTATAGATAGGAGAGTCATCCACGCGATCGCTAATGGGAGGATGGACGAAATCTTCTTCGCCTTCGTGATGTTCGGAGAAAGAACCTTTCGGTTCTTTGAGAACGAACCAGCAGAGGAACGCGACGATCATTCCGGCAGTCCCGAGGGTTTGAAAGAAAATACTATTGCCGACCGCCCCTTCGGGCACCAAACTGAAGAGGGTGAGATAGGCAACCGCCCCCACATTACCATAGGCTCCAACATTACCGGCAATTTGCCCGGTAATGCGACGCTTAACCAGAGGAACGATCGCAAAGGTCGAACCTTCAGCCGCTTGGACGAAGAAAGAACAGCACATGGTTAAGAGAACGGCGATGGGCAAAAACCAACTTCCCGTGACGGTACTCATTACCAAGTAACCGATAGACATCCCCGCAGTCAACACGGCCATCGTGTTTTTGCGAGAACCCAACTTATCGGAAATCAAGCCGCCCCCCGGACGGGACATGAGGTTCATAAAAGCGTAACTGGCAGCAATCATCCCAGCAGCTTGCTTGGTTAAGCCGAAAGTTCCTTCAAAGAAGGCAGGCAACATGGAAACGACGGCAAGTTCGGAGCCAAAGTTAACGATATAAGTCAGTTCGAGAATGGCAACTTGAGAGAAGTTATAACGATCTTCGGGAGGATAATGTTTTTTCCCGGTCATTAAATCTTTATTCGCTTCCCAGCAACCGTAGGCTTGGAAGAGATACAAACCCGCCAAAAACACCCAAATAATATAAAGGGCGGTGGGTTCGAGAAAGCCGACTTTCTTTAAACGCCATGCCAATACTCCGAGAATGCCAATTAAAGGCATGTTCATCAACAACAAGAACCAAAAGTCCTTTTTGGTGGTGACTTCAATTCCGCCTGCCTTACTGGGACGTTGATAAACTTTGCCATCGGGAGTATCCTTCACGCTGAAGAAGTAAATTGCCCCATAGACTGCCGCCATGATTCCCGTGAGGGCGATCGCCGCACGCCAATTCAACATGGCTTCTCCCGTGAGGGGATTCACCGCACCAAACGCAACCCAACCGGCGATCGTTGGCAGAGAAAAAGCAGCAGCCGCAGAACCAAAGTTCCCCCAGCCTCCATAAATACCCTCTGCCAGCCCAATTTCTTTGGGAGGAAACCACTCGGCGACCATCCGAATGCCGATTACGAAGCCCGCACCGACAATCCCCAAAGCCAAACGGCTGATAACCAATTGGCTGAAGTTTTGTGCCAGTGCAAAGGTGAGACAAGGAATTGCTGCATACATCAGCAGCAAAGAATAGGTAATGCGCGGCCCGTATTTATCTAGTAACATCCCGATAATGACTCGGGCGGGAACGGTCAGGGCAACGTTACAGATTGCAATGGTGCGAACTTGACCGATTTCTAAACCAAAATCGGCTTTGACTGACGTTGCGAAGGGGGCAAAGTTAAACCACACGACAAACGACAGAAAAAAAGCAAACCACGTTAGGTGCAAAATACGGTATCGACCGCGATTAAAGTGGAAAAATAATTCACCAAGCATTCTCGATTTTTAGGTTGCGAAACAACAGAAAGGCTAGTATTTTTTCGAGTTCGAGAGGGGAAATTTAGCTATGTTTAAGGCTAAGAATTCCGATAATGCAAACGAGTCAATTGTTGAACGAGTTTACAATGATTGAAGTCTCTAAATTGTTCGAATTGAAATCTCTAGATCCTTTAATCTGAGATATAAGAATCACACCCTTTTTAAGAGTATTTCGTATCTCTTGTTACAAAAATTAATTAACTATGCAAAAACAGACTTTTCTTAATTCATTTTTTGCATAAATAAATCAAAGATACAAAAAAAAGCTCGGCGATCGCCGAGTTTATCGATTCAGGAAAGCAGTAGGAAGATTGTAGGGACGTAACCATGTTATATCCCGACAATAAGATTCAAGATTTTGGTGTTGCGCCAAACTTTTCGATCGCCAATTCTTCTAAGACTTGGGGGAGTTCGTCACAAGGAATTCCTTTGCGAACGCAAGTGCCGAGTTTGGCATCTTTCCCAACGGTTCCTCCCATGTAAAGATCGACCCCTTCCACGGTTTTTCCCTCTTTACGCACTTTGGTTCCCATTAAGCCAATATCGGCAACTTGGGGCTGTCCGCAAGAGTTGGGGCATCCCGTCCAATGAATGCGAACGCGATCGCCAAACTCTAATTTTTCATCCAAATTTCGGGCGATTTCTAAAGCGCGTTGTTTGGTTTCCACGAGGGCAAATTTACAAAATTGACTCCCCGTACAAGAGACGAGCGATCGAACTAAGGGAGTCGGTGAAATAGAGTATTTTTGTAGAATGGGTTCGGCTAAAAAAGTCTCCACATTTTCGTTAGCAACATAGGGAATAACAACATTTTGCTCAACGGTTAAACGCAATTCTCCTTGACCGTAAACTTCTGCCAAACGAGCTAATTCAAACATTCCTTCCGCATCAAAACGACCGACAGGAACGTGTATGCCGACATAACTATATCCGGTTTGTTTTTGTGAATGAACTCCCAAACAATCCCGTTTATCCCAGTCGATTTCATCTTTGGGAGCAGCCGATAAAAGTTCTTTGCCAAAAACCGTTTCTACTTCTGCTCGAAACTTATCGATGCCCCATTCATCAATCAACCACATGAGGCGAGATTTTTGGCGATTTGCCCGAGAACCATTGTCGCGAAACACAGAGAGAATCGCACAGGATAAAGTCACAACATCTTCGTTGGGAGGAATCCAAGCATTGAGGGGAATGGCAGAAGCACAACGCTTGGCAGAAAAGAACCCACCCACGAGAACGTTAAACCCTAATTTCCCTTCTCGATAGGCAGGAACAAAAGCAATATCATTAATTTCAGCATGAACGGAATTATCTCGCCCGCCTTCAAGGGCAATGTTAAACTTGCGCGGCAGATTGGTAAACGCATAGTTCCCTTGCCCTTTATTGGTAATGGCATCTTGTACTTTTTGCACTAACTCTCGCGTATCGATGAGTTCGTCCCCATCAATCCCGGCAATAGGCGATCCGGTAATATTGCGAACATTGTCCATTCCCGACTGCATGGAGGTAATGCCCACTGCCTCTAACTTGCGGAAAATTTCCGGCATATCTTCCAAACGCACTCCTCTCAGTTGCAGATTTTGACGGGTGGTTATATCTGCACTGCCATCATCGCCATAACGTTGTACGATCTCGGCTAACATCCGCATTCCTTGACTCGAAACAATCCCATTGGGAGTCCGCAGGCGAAACATGAATTTACCAGGAGTGACGGGACGGTAGAAAATGCCCAACCATTTCAGGCGTTGTTCCAGATCTGTTTTATCGACGGCTTCCCAGCCGATTCGAGCAAAATGTTCGATTTCGTCTTTTACGCTGAGTCCGTCTTTTTCTGCTTTATATTTTTCAAATTTATTGGGTTTAGCGGGTGGTTTGCTTGCAGTTACCATAAATTTATCCTCGGGCGATGGGCGCTTAAATCCTTATCCAGAATAAGGTTTTGTTGACCCTACAATGACTTTGGCTATCTTTTGTCGTTCAGGTTATGGGGGACAAAGGCAAGATTTTGTAAATCTTGTTACAAAAATTTACTGTTTATGAAGTTGTTGCATTGAAAATATTGCGATCGCGCATAAAAATCCAGCCCAAACAAAAGCGATCGCATCGGAGAAAATATCTCGGCGATCGCCTGAATGCTGGTATGAAACTTAAATTTGTATTTTCCTTAAGCAGCAGCTAAAGTCGGTTTTGGCTTGCTTTGCAAATAGCGATCGATGAGCTTTACCGTTTCGCCTATTCCATCTTCAGCGCGAATTTGCTCTCCCAAATGGCGAGCTCGAGTTTTGATATTGTCATCTGTTGTTACTTTAGCAATCGCTTTCGTTAGGATCTCTACAGTAAGTTTTTTATAAGATATTGGAGGTGCGGCCACTCCCAGTTTGTGCAAATGCGCTCCCCAGAATGGTTGATCCGTGCCGAAAGGAATGACGACCAAAGGAACGCCAGCCCGCAATGCGGATGCCGTCGTACCGGCTCCACCATGATAGACAACTGCCGCAACTTTGGGAAATAGCCAATGATGGGGAAGAGGGTCGGTTACAAATATGCGATCGCTGGTATTTTTAGGACCCAAACCCGTCCAGCCTCGCATGATAATTCCTCGCTGTTGGGTGAGCTCTAAGGCCTCGACGATAATTTCCGTCATTTTCTCCGGATGACGACTGACCATGCTGCCAAAACCAATATAAATTGGAGGCTTTCCTGCATCGAGAAAATCTAGTAAATCCGAAGGAGGCTGCCAGCTTTGTTCGTTTTCTAAAAACCAAAAACCCGGTACGTGGTAAGTAGACGGCCAATCTTTGGGTTTGGGGAGTACAGAAGGGCTATAAGCAGCAAAAGCAGGATAATCGGGCGACTGTCCCAATAACGGCCAGGGCTTTAAGCCCAACACTTCTTTTCTCCAGCGATTAACCTCCGATCTCAATGGCTGCCAATACAGTTGCTCGATTAAAACATGGCTTCCCCAATTATATAGGCCGCCCAATTGAATGTGCGGAGGCATAAAACAAGACGGGTGCGATTGCGTTCGCTGGCGAGGCTGTAACAGGGCCGAAAAGATGGGCACATCTAATGCTTCGGCAATGTGCGGACAAGCCGGAACAAATATGCCATGTATAATCGCATCGGTATTTTGACAAGCCGCCAAACAGGCATCGAGTTCTTGTCGTAGAAACGGAAGCACCGTTTTGGCATAGCCAAGATACATATTCACGGGATTGTCGCATTTTTCAATCCAATCAATACCGACATCGAGATCGAAAAATTCTTTGAGATCCGTACCGAAGGGTTTGAATTCCAAACCCTTCTCTTGAATAAAATCTTGGAACGGTGGCGGCCCGGCAAAGCGTATTCGGTAGCCAATTTTTTGCAGACTCATCCCTAGGGCAACTAAAGGCTGAACGTCTCCGCGCGACCCGACAGCAATCATTGTAATGTGCATGATCGAAAAATTTGTGTAGAGACACAATGCAAGCTTTACTCTTTACTAGCAAATTCTCTCGGCAAAATTTATCCGTGTTTTTGCTACTCTTGATAGTCTACCGAGCGACTTAAAATCCGATCGCCCGAGAATCTACCCAATAACCATCCGCCAGTTTAGCCCAAGCAATCCCATTAGCCAGTGCTCTTTCCCTCGTGACTCGGAGTTTCTCTCCTGCTTGTAGCGATCCAATCGCCGTCCCATTGGGGCGATCGTATTTTGGGGCGGTTTGACTGGCGGGAAATTGGCCGCGATCGCCTTGAAATTTTTGGGTCAAGGCAACAGAGTTTAACGCTAAGCGATCGGCGCGATCGAGGAAAGGTTCTCGGGGTGGCGTGGATAAAGCAGAAGCAGAATCGGAGCGAGATTGGGTCTCTATGCCCTGCAAGAAATTTTTGGCGATCCAAGTGCCTTGATGGGTTTCAACCCAAGTATAGCGACTTTGCGCTCGTTCTCGTCCCGTCAGCATGACAATGGTGCCTTCGGGTAAAGAGCCAACTCGTTCTCCGTTGGGGGTGTCGCGCAAATTCACCCCCCTTTTGCTTGGAGTTGTGACTCGTGCCTGAGAGAATGATTGTAGAGAGGCTTGTTGTCGTCCCGTCGCAGGCTGTAAAAAGGTTTTGGCAACCCAGCCCCCGCGAGCGATTTTCACCCAATGATAGCTGCCGATTTGCCATTCGTCTCCCGTTAAAGATACTGATGCCCCATCGGCAAGACCGCCAATTTTTGACCCGTTGGGAGTCGATCGCACGTTAACGCCTTGGCGATCGGGGGTGCGAACGATCGCTTGTAAAAATTGTCCCCCGGTATTCTCAGCCGTATTGATTCCGAGGGCCGAGAGGGTTTCATTCCCGGCAATACCATCGATCCAGCGCAAACCCCGACGCTTTTGATAGTCTCGCACGGCGCGTTCGGTTCGGGGGCCGTAAATGCCATCTGCAGCAATTCCTAATGCTTGCTGAATTTGAGCGACAGTCTCTCCCCGACTGCCCCCACGATAGGACATTGCACGACTGGGGGAACTGGCAGTTCCCAGCAGGGATAACAGGGTAAAAGTTCCGACCAATAAGCCAATTGGTTGCGAATTGGGTAAACTTAACGCTTTGCCTTCGCGATCGCTAGGGTCTTCGTAAGAGGCGCTATAGTAGGTAAACGCAAGAGTTTCCATAGACGGGCAAGGGAACGAGGAATGGGAAAAATTTCTACTTTTAGGATAAACAAAACGGTTGAGAAAACAAGAGGGATAAGACGAATTTTGGCAGTTTTCCTGACGATTTTTGCCCTTTCTCTCGTTAGCTGTCGGGATTTAGTCTCCAATGTCCGAGAAAAGCGCTATCGTCAAACCCTCATCAATCAATTTAGCGATCGCTTTCGCAGCATCGATTGCGCGAGTTTTGCCATTCCCAATGCCATTGAAAATGCCATTTGCGGTTACGTTACCGTACCGGAATTTCACGATCGCCCCGCTGAGAAAACGATAAAAATTGCCGTGGCGATTTTTCCCAATACCCAAAATCAATCTGCCTCCGAACCTCTGGTCGCGATCCAAGGCGGGCCCGGTGCTTCGACCTTAAGTTTTTTCCCCGTGGGTTTTTTGCCGCAAAATTTTCTCGCTCCTTTGCGAGAGCAACGAGATATTATTCTCATCGAACAAAGGGGAACGAAATATTCTCAGCCGAGCCTATTTTGTCCTGAAGTTCGTCAAGTTGCTTTAGATGTTTTCGGTGCAAAAGTAAAACAGAATAAGCAAAGGGTGGAAAACTTAAATCGAGATGCTTTTGAGCGATGCCGCGATCGCTTGCAAGGAGAGGGGGTTAATTTCTCTGCTTATAATGGTTGGGAAAGTGCGGCAGATATGGCAGAAATCTTTGAGATTCTCGGCTACGATCGCGTCAATTTTTACGGGATTTCTTACGGTACGGAAGTGGCGCAGTTATTGATGCAACGATCGCCAGAAAAGTTGCGATCGGTCATTCTAGATGCAGTTGCGCCGACTTCTATTTATCGCGATCGCTATATTCCCCGCTCGGCGAGTTACGCCCTGAGACAAGTCTTTTCCAGTTGTCTTGCCGATGAAATTTGCGATCGGAATTATCCCAATTTAGAACGGGTATTTTTTGATCTCATTGACGATCTCAATCAAAATCCTATTACCCTCGCGATCGCAAATCAAGGAAAAACAGAACCTTTAAAAATCCCTTTTAATGGCGATACTTTTTTGCTTTATACTTATTTGAATTTATATAGTAGTTATTTTGCTACCGTTCTCCCCAAATATATTTATGAGGCAAAAGACCGACAAAATTATACGTGGATTGCCGATAGCATCGCGACGCAACTCAACGGATCGAATTTGGCAAAAGGGGCTTATAGCAGTTATCGCTGCGCCCAACAAGATTATGTGGAGCAAAGTCGCAACGCATTTATCGATACATTTTTTGAAGCGACTGCATTTGCAAAAGCAGAAAGAGCCATTCAACCCGATAATTTATATTGCGAATTATTTGCGATCGCGCCTTTACCGCAGAAAATATATACTCAAGTTAAAAGCGAAATTCCAACCTTACTCATGAATGGCCAATACGATCCGATTTTACCGTTACCATTTAGTTTAGTGGTATCGCAAACTCTGAGCAATGCCTATGTTTATAATTATCCCGGTATCGGTCACGGTTCTTTGATTTCCGGTCGTGCTTGTCCCGTTAGCATGGTTTCGGAATTTCTCGAAAACCCCGATCGCCCCCCTAATGAGGATTGCATTGCTCAAATGAAAACGGAATTTGTAGATTGGTAATTAATTTGTATATGATGAAACCTCTCAATGCTTTAATTTTAGCGGGTGGACAAAGTTCGCGAATGGGTCGGGATAAAGCTCTCCTCTCATTCCAAAATACGCATTTTTTACAGCGAATCTATCGCATTGCCGAACAATGTTGCAATTCGGTTTATATTCTTACTCCCTGGCCGGAAAGATATTGCAATATCCTACCCGATGAGCGTTCTTTTCTCTCAGAATCATCTCCCGGAGAAGGTTCTCTCATTGCTTTGTATCAGGGATTGCAACAAATTGAAATGACTGGGGATTGGCTATTACTCCTAGCCTGCGATCTACCTTTATTAGATGCCGAAATTCTCTTGAGCTGGTACAAAAATTTGCAGTATCTCCCACTGGAAATATTAGCTTGCATCCCAAAAAATGGCGATCGCTGGGAGCCATTATGCGGTTTCTATCATTCCCAAATTTTGCCCGATTTAGAAAATTATATCGATCGCGGCGATCGCTCCTTTCAAAAGTTTTTAACAACTATTCCCGTCAGCGAGATTATTTTGAGCGATCGCGAAAAAAAAATGCTTTGGAATTGCAATACTCCCGAAGATTTAAAATATCTCGATTCTCTACGATAGCAACAAATATCTAGGACAACCCGAACCGAGTTGCTGGAATTTGCCAAAGTTTTTGATTTTCAACTCGATCGCGACGATTATGGCGCATTAGACGCTAATTTTGCCCAGTCGCGAAATCTCCTGCAAGCCATTGGCGATGTGGAGACGAATATCGCCGATAAGCATAAATCGCGATCGTCATGAAATCCGTTAGGCTCTCATCGTTAGAACTCAACATCCTTCAGAAACCATATTTGTCAATCGTCTATATTTTAGAGGAGGTCGATTTTCCACTATCTGCTCGGTCTAAACTGACTCGTCCAATAAAGATGAGACAAATATTTAGGAATTGAATCCCAAAATATCAAGCCTATAATAGAGTCAAATCGTACAATTTGTCTAGAGATCTATAATTTTATAGGGGAGATCGTGCAGCCCCCTTAAAATTAAAATGAAAATACAAATGCAATGAGGGTAATTTACAGATGTCCGATATCACCCCCCCCAATTCTCCCGATCGAGATAACTTTCTTTTTCCGCGAGCGTCTTATCACGGCGATTTTACACCGCAAAATCTCGTTTTCAATTCAAATTTGCAAGAATTTGCCCAACGGGTGAATTACGTGTGTAATTTGGAAACGGCGGGAAAACTGTCTTCGGAAGCCGCTTACCAACAGATCAAACAATTATGGAAAGATCTCAAAACCAGCCGTAAAGCCTTGGGGATTGGCGAAGAACCCTCCGAGCGAGAAGAGTAATCGCATTGTTTCACTGACCTCCACTTGTATTGGCATCGATCGATAATAATCTAGAAAAAAGTATATTTTGCAAACTGTTAAATTTTGAATGTTTCTATTGCTTCATTACCCGCCGGATACCGAGCCATAGAAGGAACTGGATACGATCGCGCTTCTCTGGTTCGATTTATGACCTTAACCTATCAAGAACTTTTTCCCGAGCAAGAGAGTTTCAGCCATCTTGCTCGCACTGTCGATCGCTATTTTTCCCCAGAAACCCTATTGTTTTGGGTAATTTCAGTCACCACTTCGACTTCGCCCAGTGCAAGCAGTCACCACTTCGACTTCGCTCAGTGCAAGCAGCCACCACTTCGACTTCGCTCAGTGCAAGCAGTCACCAGTTCAAAGGTTGCTTGTTTGTGGATGGGAAACGGCATCGATCAGGTTAGCGGCGATCGCTATTCTTATATTTTCTTAGTTTACGTGCGGCCGGAACATCGCAGACAGGGCATTGGTTCGGCATTAATGCAATACGCTCATACCCTCGCCCGAGAGCGGGGCGATCGGCAAATTGGCTTACACGTTTTCAGCCGCAATCGTCCGGCTGTAAATTTATACGAACGTCTCGGTTATGAACCTCAATCCCTTTTAATGGTAAAAAAACTTATAGAGCCAAATTCATAACGGTTATTGGCGTGATGGTCGTAAATCACCAACAACCCATAACCAACAGGCCAAGCTCAGTGCAGGCAACCAATACCCAATGAACGAAGACGACCTCAGCACTTTCGATATCGAGAGCGAACTGGAAAGCCCTCTCGATGAGGATATCGGCAACGAAACGCCACCCCCCCCCAATGTGGAGGAAATGCTCGCTTTGCTCGAGTCTAGCGACCCTTCTCAACGGACGATCGCCGCGCGATCGTTTAGCGAAATTCAGGACGAGCGAGCCATTCCCCATTTAATTCGCCTCTTAACGGATATTTGTCCCCTGGTGCGGGTGAGTGCGGCTTACGGACTGGGGCGCAATACGAGTGTTGATGCCGTCGAACCCCTCATCGAACAATATTATAAAGATTGGAACGGTTACGTTCGCAAAGGCATTGTTTGGGCATTGGGTAACTGTCGCGATCGCCGTTCCGTGGGGCTCCTCGTGAAAGCCTTGAAAACCGATATTTCTGCCGTGCGTCTTTGGGCGGCAAGCGGACTGGCACAAATTGCCCATTTAGCCTATGAAGATGTTATCGTGACCATTCCTCCCCTCATCGAAGGTTTGCGACGGGATGCCGTGCCTGCGGTGCGGAGTAATTGTGCTTGGGCTTTGGGACAGCTGGCACGAGAATTGCCTTCTAATGTCGTCTACGCGACAACCATCGATGCGCTCCTTGAAGCTCTCGTGGAGGATGAAGAACTGGGAGTAAAAGAAGATGCCAAAGATGCACTTCTCCGGGTTGGGGATCCCCGAGGGCTGCAAACCATCGAAGAACTCGAACTCGAAGGGATCGTCTAATTTGGCTCTCATTGACGGTTTTCCGCGAAAATGCCAATAATTTGGCGAAATTTCATCAAGATTTCTTAACATAGACTGACTTCGATCCAAAAAATTGTCAAAATAGATACAGAATTAAAAATTCAATTCTGAATGAATTTTCAGATCGGAGGGCAACAGTTATGAAATTATCCTATCGCGGGATTAAATACGAACCCCATCACGAAGATGTAGAGGTCACGGAAGGGGAAGTATCGGGCAAATATCGCGGCGCACCTTGGAAGGTCCATCGCTACCAGCAACAAAAGCGCTCTCATGCTTCTCATCCCGAACTGACTTATCGAGGCATCCACTATCATCGCTAATCTGGACAGAAATTCGGATTCTGCGATCGGGTCTCGCGTGGTTTCTCGAAATATTTGACGAGAAGCCACTCGCCAAGAATAACAACATTTGATAAAAAAACATTTTGAGTAATTTTAGGGAATCATGAAACTTTGCTATCGCGGTGTTAATTACAAGCACGAACCGTTGTCTTTAGAAGTCTCCGAAAGCGAGATCGTCGGAAAATATCGCGGACGAGAATATCACCGTCGCTATCCCAGACACGTCCCCAAACTCAAACCCAAACCTCACTTACAATATCGGGGTTTGGCTTATCAAACTTGTCCGTTAATTCAAACCGAGGCGAGTTTGAATGCTCAATTAGCGGCGATCGCGCGAGCCTGCGGACAATTGCCTCAAATCGATAACGCACAAATCGATAAAGCGGTAGAAATTCATCGGGAAAATGTGCGTCGCAATCTCGATCGCCGTTTGGAAGTCGCTAAAGCGAAGGGCGATCGGGACTTGGTTCAATTGTTAGAGCAAGAATGCCAACAATTGGCGAGTTAGATTTTAATATCAATTCCCCCCTTACAAAGGGGGGTCAGGGGGGATTTACAAAAATGCGATCGCACTTCTAGAGGGAGTTGCGATCGCATTTTTTGTGTCCGATGTCTTATTTTATGACAAATTATTAACGTCAATTCTACCCTCTGATGATGTGATAGAATGCCCTCGTCTTACAAGAAGCCCGATTGAGGGTTCGCTAACGACAGAAGTATCGATATATTGTCAATGGAGAAAACAATTATGACAGGCAAGATATTGAGAAGCCTTCAGCTTGTACTGATAGCTGTTGTCTTCATGTTCGGGATGGTAGGCTCGCCTGCGATCGCCCGTGCCAATTTGATTTATAATGGTGGCTTTGAATTGCCAGGCATTTTTGACGGTACACAAAAGGGTTTAACATCAATTCCAGGCTGGCGGTTATCTTTTGTTGGAAGTAATAACTATATGAAACTTCATCGTAATTATGCTGGTCGTGCTCATACAGGACAGCAACTGATGGAATTAGACAGTGGCAAGACTAATAAAATCAATCAGGATATTACCACCACACCCGGACGAACTTACAGACTGACTTTTGCTTTCTCTGCTCGTCCTACTGTTCCAGACAACAAGTTAAATGTGAAGTGGCGAGGAAGCACGATCGCTCAATTATCTAAAAACGGTGCGGGACTCACTGATACCCGATGGCAGGTCTATAGCTACGAAGTCAAAGCGATTAGTACAAAAACTCTATTGAGTTTTGACAATCTCAATGAGCTAGCCGACGGTCAGGGAGCCTTTCTTGATAGTGTCAGTTTAGTTGAAATTGACCGCACTTTTATTGCGAACATTGACTCGACGATGAACCTTTCCCCAGAGACAGGCGCTAAATATGTGCTTCCTGCGGGAGCATATACTGTGAGCATTATTGGGCAGCAAGAGGGTGGAAAGTACGATGCCTGGAATCGTAATGGAACTAGCGTGACGGGCTGCGACACAGCAGGCAAAAACTGTACAAAAGGTTGGGAACACAAATATTTCTATAAAATTGGTGATTCGAAGCAGGTTGCAGTAGATAGGACGGGTCGTTACCAGACTCCCCAACTGGCTCTAGCCAATGCCCCAGCCGATGTATCTTTTACCCTGACAGAAGAAAGTGAAGTGAGCTTTTTTGTGACCGATACAGGCGATACAACGAACAATATCGGAGGCGTATCTTTGCTAATTTCTCGCCAGTAGATTCGACAGCAAAAGGGCGCTCCCATATTTTAGTATCGAGTAATTTTGAGGAATGCGATCGCACTACTTGGGGGAGCAAAGTCCAAAATCCCAAGCCCCAAGAATTCAAATTCTTGGCTGAAAATTAAAGCCAGCTAAAGCAGGCTAGAGTATCACCGTTATATTAACCCGTTTTAACGGGTTTTTGCTTTTAGCCTTGGATTTGAATCCAAGGCTAATCTAATCATAGATTTACATTTTTGAGATGCACCTTTTTTTGGGCGCGATGTCTTATTTTATGACAAATTATTAACGTCAATTTTGCCCTCGGACGATGTGATAGGATGCCCTCGTCTTACAAGAAACCCGATCGAGGGTTCGCTAACGACAGAAGTATCGAAATTGTGTCAAAGGAGAAAACAATTATGATAGGAAAGATATGGAGAAGCCTTCAGCTTGTACTGATAGCTGTTGTCTTCATGTTCGGGATGGTCGGATCGCCCGCGATCGCCGCTACGGATTTAATTGTTAATGGTAGCTTTGAAACGCCAGTGGTTCCTAACGGCGACCGCACATATTACAAATCGATTCCGGGCTGGACGTTACTTACAGGTTATGAGATAGAACTTCAGCGCAATCATGCTGGCCGTGCTTATATCGGAGAGCAACTGGTAGAATTAGACAGTAACAGGACTACTCGAATCTATCAGGATATTACCACCACACCCGGACGAACCTACAAACTGACTTTTGCTTTCTCTGCTCGTCCCAAGATTCCAGACAACAGGTTAAATGTTCGTTGGGGAAATACTTTGGTCGCGCAATTGTCTAAAAACGGTACGGGACTCACCGATACCCAATGGCAGGTCTATACCTACGAACTCCAGGCAACTGCTATAACAACTCGCTTGAGTTTTGACAACCTCAATGAGTTATCCAATGTTTATGGAGCCTTTCTTGATGGTGTCAGTTTAAGGCAAAGCACTTTTATTACGAATATTGACTCGACGACGAACCTTTCCCCAGAGACAGGCGCTAAATTGACGCTCCCTGCGGGAGAGTATACCTCTAGCATTATTGGGACGCAAGAGGGGGGAGATTACGATGCTTGGAATCGGAATGGAACTAATGTGACAGGCTGCGACGCAGAAGGCAAAAACTGTACCAAAGGTTGGGAACACAAATATTTCTACAAAATTGGTGATTCTAAGCAGGTTAAAGTCGATAGGACGGGTCGTTACCAGACTCCCCAACTGGCTCTAGCCAATGCCTCAGCCGATTCATCTTTTACCCTGACGCAAGAAACTGAAGTGAGCTTTTTTGTGACTGATACAGGGGATATGACGAATAATCAAGGGGGCGTATCTTTGCTGATTTCTCGCCAGTAGATTCATCGGATGCGATGTTCAATTGTTAGAGCAAGAATGCCAACAATTGGCGAGTTAGATTTTAGTATCGAGTAATTGAGGAATGCGATCGCACTGCTTTGGGAAGTCCAAAATCCCAAGCCCCAAGAATTCAAATTCTTGGCTGAAAACTAAAGCCAGCTAAAGCAGGCTAGAGTATCACCGTTATATTAACCCGTTTTAACGGGTTTTTGCTTTTAGCCTTGGATTTGAATCCAAGGCTAATCATAGATTTACATTTTTGAGATGCACCTTTTTTTTGGGCGCGATGTCTTATTTTATGACAAATTATTAACGGCAATTCTACCCTCTGACGATGTGATAGGATGCCCTCGTCTTACAAGAAACTCGAGCGAGGGTTCGCTAACGACAGAAGTATCGAAATTGTGTCAAAGGAGACAACAATTATGACAGGAAAGATATTGAGAAGCCTTCAGCTTGTACTGATAGCTGTTGTCTTCATGTTCGGGATGGTAGCATCTCCTGCGATCGCTGCTACGGATTTGACCGATTTGATTGTGAATGGTAGCTTTGAAACGCCAGTTATTGTTGAAGGTAGCTACGAGTATTTTAAATCGATTCCGGGCTGGCAGTTGTTTTCAGGTTTCTCAATAGAACTTCAGCGTAATTTTCGCGGCCGTGCTTATATAGGAGAGCAACTGCTAGAATTAGATAGTAAGGCAGTGAGTGGAATTTATCAGGATATTGCCACCACACCGGGACAAACCTACAAACTGACTTTTGCTTTCTCTCCTCGTCCCAATATTCCAGACAACAGGTTAAATGTCCGTTGGGGAAATACCTCGATCGCGCAATTGTCTAAAGACGGTACGGGACTCACCGATACCCAATGGCAGGTCTACAACTACGAAGTCAGAGCAACGGATGCAACGACTCGCTTGCGTTTTGACAATCTCAATGAGCTATCCAATTATTATGGAGCCTTTCTTGATGGTGTTAGTTTAAGACAAAACACTGTTATTGCGAACATTGACTCGAGGACGAACCTTTTCCCAGAGACAGGCGTTAAATTTATACTTCCTGCGGGAGAGTATACCGCCAGCATTATTGGGACGCAAGAGGGTGGGGAGTACGATGCTTGGAATCGCAATGGAACTAACGTGACGGACTGCGATGCAGAAGGCAAAAACTGTACCAAAGGTTGGGAACACAAATATTTCTATAAAATTGGTGATTCTAAGCAGGTTAAAGTCGATAGGACGGGTCGTTACCAGACTCCCCAACTGGCTCTAGCCAATGCTCCAGCCGATTCATCCTTTACCCTGACAGAAGCAAGTGAAGTGAGCTTTTTTGTGACCGATCAAAACGATACGACGAATAATCTTGGGGGCGTATCTTTGCGGATTTCTCTCCAGTAGATTCGTCGAATGCGATCGCTCGAATATGAAAAAAGAGCGCTTCCATTAGTATCGAATAATTGAGGAATGCGATCGCACTGCTTTGAGGAGTTGCGATCGTATTTTTTTATCCCGCGATCGCTATTGGCATCGTCGTTGTTTGGGAAATACCCGTCAGCCAGTAAGTTTCCATATCCCCTCGTCCGCGAATGGGAATACTGCCACGCAAGCGAAACTCAAATCCCTCTTTAAGGCGATCGCGAACGGAAGCACTCACTTGAATTCGATCCGGTTCGCCTTGAGATTCCAAACGCGAGGCAATATTAACCGTATCGCCCCAAAGATCGTAAATAAATTTATCGATCCCAATGACTCCTGCAACAACCGAACCCGTATGAATGCCGATCCGCAGTTGTAAGGGAGCACCATCTTGGCGAGTAAAGCCCTTAATTTCCCGTTGCATGGCCAAAGCCAGACTGGCAATCGCTTCTACTGGATTGGGATGAGGGGTGGGGAGTCCTCCCACAACCATGTAAGCATCGCCAATTGTTTTAATTTTTTCGAGACGATATTTTCGGACGAGGCGATCGAACGTTGAAAAAATTTGATTGAGCCACTCCACTAATTCTAAAGGCGACATTTGAGCCGCTAACTTCGTGAAACCCACCAAATCGGCAAACAAAATGGTCGCTTCGTTAAACTCTTCAGCTATAGACTGGCGATCGCATTTTAATTGTTGGGAGATTGCCTCGGGCAAAATATTTCGCAGCAACCGTTCGGATTTTTCTCGTTCTTTTTGCAATAATATATTTTGTTGCTCTAATTGATATTGTAGCTTTCTCAGAGATAAATGAGTGTCAATCCGAGCAACGACCTCATCAAGCTGAAAAGGTTTGGTAATATAATCAATTCCACCGACTTGAAAGGCTTTGATTTTATCGATCGTCTCATCTAAAGCGCTGAGAAAAATCACCGGAATTTCCCGAGTGCGGGGATCGGCTTTCAACTGACGGCAAACCTCGTATCCATCGAGATCCGGCATTTGAATGTCCAACAAAACCAGATCGGGAGGTTCTAGGCGTGCTGCGGCTAGAGCCATCTTGCCATCAGGCATCGGTCTAACCGAGTAGGCGAGATCGGAGAGCATACTGACTAGGAGTTGTAAATTCTCGCGAGTATCATCAACAATGAGAATACTTGTATTTTGCTCGTCAATCATTATTTTCAATCTTCCTGTGAGAAAATCAAAAAGAGTAAAGCACTTTACTCTCGAGAATATATCATACTATACCTTCACTTTCATTGCTATCTTTTATTCTATAAGGCTATTGTAACTGATGCCAAATTCCCGTCAACTCGCTTTTAACGCCCTCAAACAAATTTACACTCAAGGTGCTTATACCGATATTGCCCTCGATCGCGTTCTTAAAGATCCCGCCATTCAACCCGAAGATCGCGGTTTAACCACAGAGTTAGTGTACGGCATCGTGCGCCGGCAGCGATCGCTCGATACCCTCATCGATCGCTTGGCCAAGAAATCCGCTAAACAACAACCCCTCCCTCTACGCATTATCTTGCAAATTGGCTTGTATCAGTTGCGTTATCTTTCGCAAATTCCCGATTCTGCGGCGGTTAATACTGCTGTTGAATTGGCGAAAAAGAATGGAATTAAAAGACTTTCTGGAGTCGTTAACGGCATTTTACGCCAATATTTGCGCCTTGCGATCGACGAAAGCGATCCTTTAAAACTGCCAGAAGATCGAGTCAAAGCCTTGGGAATTTTGCATAGTTTTCCCGATTGGATCGTGGAAATTTGGAGCGCTCAATTGGGTCTCGAACAAACCGAAAAACTCTGTCAGTGGTTTAACCAAACTCCCGCGATCGATCTGCGAATTAATATTTTAAAAACAACGCGAGAAGAAATGCGATCGCGTCTCGAAACTGCCGGAATTACGGCGACAATTTTACCCCAACTGCCCCAAGCCCTGCGCTTGCAAGGCAAAATTGGCAATATTTCCCAACTACCGGGATTTAAAGAAGGATTTTGGAGCGTTCAAGATAGCAGCGCTCAACTCGTCACTTATCTCCTCGATCCCCAACCCGGAGAAACCATTATCGATGCTTGTGCCGCACCCGGTGGCAAAACCACCCATATTGCCGAACTCATAGGCGATCGCGGGCGCATCTTGGCAATCGATCGCGCCGAAAGTCGCCTGGGAAAAGTCCGACAAAATAGCCAACGCTTGCAGTTTAATTCGATTGAAATTCACGCAGGAGATAGTTGCGATCTCCCCGAACTTACCGGAAGTTGCGATCGGGTTCTCTTAGATGCACCCTGCTCGGGTTTGGGGACCCTGCACCGCCATCCCGATATTCGTTGGCGACAAAATCCAGACAAACTTCTACAATTGATTGCTTTACAACAAAACCTATTAGAAAGTACCGCAACTTGGGTCAAACCCGGAGGGGTTTTAGTTTATGCAACGTGTACCCTCAACCCCTCAGAAAATGAAGAAATTATCGAGAGTTTTCTCCAATCTCATCCCCAATGGGCAATTGAAAAACCCGCGATCGCTTTTCCTTTTTCGGCTTTCGCTTCCTCTCGGGGCTGGCTGAAAATTTTTCCCGTCGAGCAGGGAATGGATGGTTTTTTTATGGTTAAACTCCTTCGTCCAAAACATAGTTAATCTTGCGAATTTTTTTGCATTTTGTTAAGAATTTTGGTTTTGTTAAGCACAAATGGGATTGTTAAAGTCAAAATGATAAAATAATTTAATCTAACAAAAATACTTTGCAGGTAAAGAAATATGAAAACCGCAACCGCGAATCCCCATAAAACTAAAGAATTGTTTAAACTTTTGATGGCAGCCGCTTGGCTGGATGGAGAAATTCAAATCGAAGAGCGGGAATACCTGCATAAAATGGCGCAAGAGAATGCCCTTTGCGACGATCCCGAGATTAGAGCTTTACTCTCGGAAGCCAAACAAATCCCGATTTCCGACTGTTACGAGTGGGCGAAGGCTTATCTGGGAGACAATCCCGGCCAGACCCACTACGAAGAATTACTCGAAAGCCTGAGCGCTCTGATTTACAGCGACGGTGACGTGCATACCGAAGAAGCCAAATTTTTAGTCGAACTGCAACAACTCGATCCCGCAACGACTGCACCGCAATCAATTTTTGATGGTATTCTAAAAACCGTGCAAAAAGCATATCGCTCTGCCCTCAAAAAACAATCATAAATTATTTCCCTAACAGACAAGGAGAGAGTTTTGAGAAGTCAACCCACCCCCAGCTTGCAACCGCTTATCGGAGGAATTATTGCTGCATTACTCGTTTTTATTGCCTTTAATTCTTTTGTTATTGTTAATCCCGGTCAAGCTGGTGTTTTGAGCATTTTAGGAAAGGCTCAAGATGGAGCCTTATTGGAGGGACTTCATTTTAAACCTCCTTTAATTTCTCAAGCGGATATCTATGATGTCACCGTCCAGAAATTTGAAGTTCCCGCTCAAAGTTCTACCAAAGATTTACAAGAATTATCCGCCAGTTTTGCCATTAATTTTCGTCTCGATCCCATTCAAATCGTCAAAGTTCGGCGAGAACAGGGAACGCTACAGAATGTCGTGGCTAAAATTATCGCCCCGCAAACTCAAGAAGCCTTCAAAATTGCCGCTGCTAAACGTACGGTCGAAGAATCGATCACCAAGCGCCCGGAACTCAAGGAAGATTTTGATAATGCCCTCACCGATCGCCTAGCCAAATATGGTATTATCGTTCTCGATACCAGCGTCATCGATTTGAATTTCTCGAAGGAGTTCGCCCGTGCGGTGGAAGATAAGCAAATTGCCGAACAGCGAGCGCAACGTGCCATTTACGTCGCGCAGGAAGCCGAACAGAAAGCCCAAGCCGACGTGAACCTCGCTAAAGGGAAAGCAGAAGCACAACGCTTGCTCGCCGAAACCTTAAGAGCGCAAGGAGGGCGACTCGTTCTCCAAAAAGAAGCGATCGAAGCCTGGCGACAAGGTGGAGCGCAAATGCCTAAAGTTCTCGTGTTGGGAGATTCGGAATCTAGCGTTCCTTTTCTCTTTAATTTGGGGTCTCCAGATGTTACGGATCGAGATAACGTGTAAACCCAACCCATTATTTAAGATGAGATCTCTCGATTCAAAACCATAGTATTTTGACTCTCTTCCTTTATATGAGCGGAGAGAGTTTTTTAAGTTTTTTCCTCCTTCTCGAATATTCGCGATCGCAATTGTAACAGTGCCGCGCTCGGTTTTTTCCGTTGTAATTTGAATCCATAATTCATTTTCTTCTCGAGCAATTCCTTGTCGAAGTTTCAAGTTATCTCTTAATCAGTCTTTCAGTCTTTGTTGTTGACCTTTCATCACGATTCTCAGAGCAATGGGATCTTCAAACATTGCAAATCTCTCGAATTTAGCTTGTTCGGCAGGAGTATTGCAAAGATAGGAAATACCTAGAGCAAGCAAGTTGGACAAAAGTAAGATAAAAACGCAGTTACGAATTACTATTTTTGTTTCCTTCATAATCTTTTGGGAGGATTGCTGAAAAGTTAAAATCTATACGCCGAGGCAGTTCTTTGAGAAACTGGGATAAACCTAATTTATTGTCACAAAGTAGCGTCAAACTCTAATCGCGATCGCCATCCGGAATATCCGAGATCGAAGTGGTAGGAATGTTTGTGCTTGAATGAGCGATCGCGAGGGGATGAAGAAGCATGGGGGCTAATTTCATGATTTGCAATTGAGTTTGTGAATCCGTTGCTATACCTCTATTTTGTCTCCCACAAAGTCTGCCTACAAGATCG
The DNA here is from genome assembly GCA_017746715.1 of Cyanobacteria bacterium SBLK. Taxonomy (GTDB): domain Bacteria; phylum Cyanobacteriota; class Cyanobacteriia; order Cyanobacteriales; family Spirulinaceae; genus CCY15215. The sequence goes on along the minus strand of JAGHZQ010000052.1, from coordinate 60,645 downwards.
GCAAAGGATCGATTTTATAAATGCCAAGGGCAATAACCGATCTTGTTTTTTGATTGGATATATGTTAAAGATACAATTGTCGTAAAAATTCAATCGCGCCAATCCCCCAATTGAGTTCTTAAAAAATAGCGAACGTGTTCGACAAAAGAGGGGCCGAATTGATGCAAACCATGTGCTAAACCCGGAACAATATAACAATCGCCATCGGGAAATTGTGCCGCACAGTCCCTTGCATCGGCAATTTTCACGAGAGGATCGCCAGCACCGAGAAGAAAGCGGACGCGACGGGGTAATTGAACTCGCTCTACATAAGTCATCGGATTGTATTTTGCACTTCGTTCGGTTTCTCTTTTTAAATCTTTGACTAAACGCAAAACCGGAACAATCGGTTGAATATCGGGGCGAAACGTTGCCAAAACTTTTTCAGCGATCTTGCCGATAACCGAACTGGCTAACTCTGGCATTCCGGGCATGCTCCAAGACTGAGCAAAAGTTTGCAAGTTAGCATGGCCGATAACTCCCAGCAGTCGATCGCCAATCCCATCGGCAGTAAATGCAAAGGCAGATTGCAGAACGCCCATGCTCACCCCGAATAATGCCAAGCGAGAATCGTTGAGATTGTAGCGATCGCGACACAAATCTCGGACGAGACGAATATCTCGTGCAACGCAACTGAATATTTGCATCAAAAGTTCTGTATCAAAAGTGATATTTTCCTGCAGTAAGGGTTGAGTTTCATCGCAAAAATCAGCCGTAAAAGTTCGAGCTAAACTGCGTTCCCCTGCCAAAGGCGTATCGAATAGAGCTACGGTCATTCCCATTTGCGTTAGAGTGGGAACGAGGAAAGCATTCCAGTTATAGGGGGCGCACATTCCCTGAATGCCAATAACGAGAGGAGATTCGCGAGGATGGCGATCGCGAGGGGCGAATACGGCAACGGGAAAACCACTCAGGCGATCGTCAATCTCTTCAATTCCAGTAAATGAGAAAGGATTGTCATACCAGTAGCGATCGCCGCTAATTCCCTCAATAACAATCGGATCGGGACCGTAAATAGGCATTTTTAATATCCTTGTTGCTTAAACTATAGAGGGATATCGTGTTTTCTCTACTCATTCTACTATAATTTTTAAACCCCTTCGATCTCTTCATCAATGCGATCGTATAATTCCCGTAACTTTTGTAATATACTTTCTTCAGGCTGCCAAAAACCCCGACCATTGGCCTCCAACATTCGTCCCACTATATTGCGAAAGGCTTCCGGGTTTGCGGCCTGCAATCGTTGCGCCATCTCTGCATCTAACGCATAGGTATCTGCTACTTGATTATAGACCCATTCGTCGGTAAAATCCGTCGTTCCCCCCCAACCTAATAACGCCGTCATCCGTTGGGAAATTTCGTAAGCACCACCGCTCCCTTGATCTCCCATTGCTTGCGCCCATTTGGGGTTTAATAACTTGGTACGATATTCCAAGCGCAACAGGTCTTCTAATTTGCGCGGGGTGGTATCCTTGGAAAAACTTTCCACGAAACTTGCATTCACTTTTTTGTCACTGCGCTTTTCTGCGGCTTTTTTTAACGCCCCTGTATTGGCGTAATATTCCTGAATATCCGTCAAACCGTATTCTACCGAATCGATTTCTTGGACGATGCGATCGCACTTCCCCAATAACTGCTGCAAAACTTCCGGTCTTGCTTGTCCCTTATCTTTGCGTCCGTAACTAAAAACATTGCGTCCCTCCCATGTCTGCGCCAACTCGTCCCCCGAGTCCCAATTGCTATCGACGACGCGATCGTTCACTAAAGAACCAAAATCTCCTGCCGGATTGGAAAATAAGCGAGCAGCAGCATTTTCTACACCCTGTTTTTGCAATTCTAAAGCATGTTTGCGAATGTAATTATCCTCCTCGGATTCTTCTGCATTCGCTGCTCGTTGAAACAGGTCGTCTAGCAGTTCGATAATATTAACAAAACTATCGCGGAAAATACCGGAAAGATTGCCCAAAACATCAATGCGGGGATGTCCGACTTCTTCAAGCGATTTTAATTCATAACGCACGATCCGTCCCGTTGCTTCTTTAATGGATTCTGCTCCTACTAATTCTAATAAAATCCCTAAAGATTCTCCTTTAGTTTTAATCGTATCTAATCCCCATAACATCACGGCAACGGTTTCTGGATAAGTACCCGTTTCCTCTAAATTTTGCTGGATAATTTTGCGCGCGATTTCTCGTCCTCTCGCATTGGCAGCAGGAGAGGGCATTCGATAGGGATCGAGGGCGTGAATATTTCGTCCTGTCGGCAATACACCAACACCATCTCGCAATAAATCACCTCCCGGTGCTGCGGGAATATACTCCCCATTTAACCCGCGCAACAAGTTGTTTAATTCATCCTCTGTTTGCATCAATAAATGCCGAATTTGTAGGGCTTCTTCTAGTTTTTTGGGAAAATCGTCGGGGCGTTTCGTTCCTTGTTTGAGATGCCAGTATTCTGCGTCTTGGAGAATGCGATCGCTTTCCTTGCCTTCATAAATAGCTGCGATCGTTTCATCGGAAAAATAAGACTCGCCAAAATATGCCTCTAAATACGATCGCAATGTTTCCCCAGAAGGATTCTCTCCCAATGTATGCAAACCGGAAGAAAAGAGACGCTGTTCGACAATTTGCAAATATTCATACACCTTGACAAAATATACATTTAATGCTTTTAGACTGAATATTTTGGCATTTTCCATTGTAAAAGCAATGCCTAATTTTTCTCCTTCTTCAAAAGGACAATCGGAATCAAGACCCGAGTCCACAATTTTTTGACAAATTGCCTCTTTGAGAAGCAAATTTTTCTCTGGATCTTCGCGATATTCGGCGATTAATTCCCGCAATGCCATTAACTCTTTATACAATCCCGCACGACCATAAGGAGGGACATTATGAGAAATCAGAGTACCATAGCCCCGTCGTTTTGCTAAAATCGATTCTGAGGGATTATTGCAAGCATAAATATACAAATTGGGCAAATTTCCCAGCAAAATATCCGACCAAGAATACCCCGTATTTCCTAACGGCGATCCGGGCAACCATTCTACTGTACCGTGCATGCCAAAATGAACGATCGCATCGGCTTTAAATTCATTTTGCAACCATTTATAGAAGGCCGCATATTGAGGATGAGGCGTTAGATCTTTCTCGAACATTAAGCGCATTGGATCGCCGGCAATGCCTAATGGAGGTTGCACGCCAATCCAAACATTTCCCAATTGTACGCCTCCGACAAGGAGATCGTCACCAAAGGTTTTAATTCCCGTATCTTTGAGATTGTTCCAGTGTTTCTCAATGCGAGTGGTGAGGAGATAGCCCAACCATTTTTCTAAAGTTTTGAGATTGACTCTGTGAGGAGTTTTGATATTTTCATCTTCTTTTTTAACGCGATGGATAATTTCTTCTCCATCTTCCGGTAATTCTCCCACATCATATCCTTGCTTTTGTAAAAATTGTAGCAGTTTCAAGAGACTTTTGGGAACGTTTAAAAGTGCGGCTGTTCCTGTTGCTCCATAGCCCGGTGGAAAACCATAAAGGAGAATAGCAAGTTTTCGTTTTTCTGGTGAAGTTTGTTTGAGTTGAATCCAATTTGTGACTCTGCCGATTAAACGATGAATTCGTTCGGGTATGAGGTAAATATTTTCTCCAACCAACCCGCCCAAAGGTACGGTATCGATCGCGCCATCTAATTCCGGTAAAGCATAGAGAACAATGCTTTGTAGTCCGCCGATCCCCTGTCGCGTCCACGAATAAATATCTTGAATCAGCAAGGGTGCGGCAACAATATAAGGAACATTTTTAGAGGTGAGGATGCGCCGTGCAACCTCAATTTGTCGTCCTGCTTCCATCGATCCGGCAGGTCCGCCAACAAGAGGAAAACCAATCGTAGAAACAATCGCATTGACTTCGACAGCATCTTTAGACAGTGTAGGATTTTTGGGTTTATTTTGTCGTTCGTCTGCCGTTGTCATCCAATCTCTAACGGCAACGTGACCCTCAACCCCATTAATAAAAATCGGCAGGGGAATAAGTCCATTTTCTTCAAATTTATGGATTAATTGAGGAATATAAGGCTGTTGACTGATAACGTGTTTGCGGTAAAGTAAAATCCCGATAACAGGGGTTTGATGTAGGGACATTGCAGGCAATGTCCTTACAGATGGGCGATTGCTAATATACCAGTTAAGATATTCTCGCGGTGATTCAAAATACCCCTTATAATCGGAATGTAAAAGTCCCATATTTGGCGTTTCAATCGGCGTGGGAATTTCGCCAATTTTTAAATCGAGATATTTCTCTCCTAACGTCCAAAAAAGAGAGGCGATATTTTGCAATCCTCCCGCATTCCAATAACCGTAAATAATCAGCCAGTTTCGCAGATCTTGAACTTTTTTTGCCGGAATAAATTTGAGGAGTTTCGGACCAATTTTGAGAAAACTAATATATCCTGCCAGTTTATCTTCTTCTCGTCCGCTCGAAAATTTACTGAGAATGAATTTGACGGGTTTGGGCATTCCTTTCGGTTTTTCTCCGATCGCAAATTTGCCCAATTTCGTCAGACTCATTAACTCTAATGCAGACTCGAAAACGAGGCGAATGGGAATCTCTTGTACCTTCTCCCGCAAGCCAATAACTTGTTCGTAATCAAAAAGCAAACTGGCAAAGAAAACATCAGCATTTTTGAGAGATTCTGCGATGGTATCCGGTTGGGTGGCGAGATCGCGATCGCTAAAGGTGAAAATTTCTAATTCAGGACACCGCGATCGCGCTAAATCTGCGGCTTTTCGATATAAGTCCGCGTTAAAGGTCTCAAATCCGGCAATTAAAACAATGCGTTTCATGTCCCCAACCCTGTCAACTTGCTTCTTGTTCATTATTCTAAGGGAAGGGATTTCGATTGAGCAATGCACCGTTTAATCGACTAGTTATAGCGAAGGAAGGCTTTTTCGAAATATCCGCCATAATCGAACCGCTAAAAATCGAGCAAAATCTCTGGATGTGTGAGACGTTGCGATCGCTTAACGATAAGTCATAACAGAAATGACCCAAGAAAACGCGATCGCCCGATCGTCATTGCCTAAAAAGCGATCTCACTCTCCATCAACCTCTATTCGCCAGAGCGATCGTATTTCTTAATATCCCCTCGGCTTTACATGCAAAAATATCATGGCATACTAAGCGTAGCGAAAATGATAGGCTATCCCACAAGCAAATGTATTAACATTCTGCCATGTTGGCATTTCTATCATCCCGCGTAAAAACCATGCCATAGAAGAAAAAAAATGAACGACATCGTGAAAAAATTGCTACTATCCGTGATGGCCGTGCTCTTGTCACTCGGCGCTATTGTCTCCCCAGCGAACGCATCTCCGTTACGATGCTATCCTCCAGCCACTCTCTACGAAGCGACTGTATTTCCTGGCAGTGAAGAGAGCCTTCCCGGAACGACAATTGAGTGGCAAGTCAGCGTTTACGAAGGGATAGGAGAATACCGATACAGCCAGGGGTATGACTTCGATACCGTTGGAGAAGTGGGCAGTATCACTCGCGAAGGCCCGCATCGGTTGACATATAACGACTTGACCAAGGTCGACGTACTCAATGTTGGAGATCTACCCCTGGAAGTAAAAGCGTGTTACGTATTAGTCGAATAACGGGATTTAAATAGAACCACATTTTCTTTACCCGTAGAGGCTTGGATTGTGAACTTGGAGTGTTTTTCAAAAACACGCTACCCGAGATTAAAGCGATTTCACTCGAGCGATCGCGTTTCTAATTTGGCGATCGCCTTTATTTAGATGCTTACCAACGATAAGAAGCATTTGATGTTAGTTCCCGCAGCATTTCCGCAATGGTTTGATAACCGGTTAAGGCGATCGTCTCAGTCTTGAGAGTCTCAAAATTCAAAAAATCAGAAATCTTTCTTGTCACCATATATACAAGAGACAAATATCCTACTTATAGCAGTTAAATATTTAGCATGCACAAACCTCAAAGTTATTACAGCGCAACCACTCCACCAATGTGCAATTGTGACATCGATCCGATTGCCTGCCTGAAAACGATGTTTGTTGACATGGTGCAGATGGGGAGAATCGAGGACGGTCAATGCCCCGCTCGCCGCCCTGTTTTTCTGCGCCTGCATGGTGTTGCCCGAGGGCGCTTAGAAGTGGTTTCCGATCTACCCGAAAATTTGCGGGTTGGTCTATTTGGCGAACCCGGCAAAAGCTATCCCGTTTGGGTTCGTTATGCCAGCGATATTCCCGATGGATATCTAGACAAAAAAACGACAGTCGGGATCGGGATTAAAGTCTTTGACGTTCCGGGAGAAAAAATTCTCCCACCCGATGAATGCGCTCCGACCATGGATTTGCTTTTGCAAAATATCGATGTCTTTTTTGTCGATAATGCACAAGAGATGTGTGAATTTACAAAAGCAGGTTTTCTGGGTGAAGACGAGGAATGGTTGGCAGATCATCCTCGAACCCAAGAAATTCTCGACGAAATGGCAAAGCTCGTGCCTTCTGTCTTTGAAACCGATCTCTGGAGTGCCATGCCCTTTCATTTTGGAGAAGAGGGCAGCCCCAGTCATACTTATTGCAAATACAAATTAGTCCCGGAGGTCGTGCCACCCGCAGCAGGCGAACCCGATTACGACTATATCAGTTATTTGCATACCGACCTAGTAGAGCGACTTCAACAAGGTCAAGCCAGGCTAAAATTTTTCGTCCAGTTGCGAACGAACCCCGCAACCATGCCCCTCGATCGCGCAACCGTGCCTTGGAGCGAAGCAGAATCCCCACCCATTCACGTTGCAACCTTGATTCTGCCCCAACAAGATATCACCGCCCGAGGGCAAGCAGAATATGGTGAAACATTATCATTTCACCCGTGGCGCACCCTAAAAGCCCACGAACCCGTGGGTTCTATTGCCGAGGCTCGTAAGGTTGTCTACCAAGCCTCTGCAGAACTGCGGCGCAATGTCAATGGCGAACCGATTGGAGAACCGCAAATCCCTCGGCCCGATACGGTTTGGCCGCCAGCGAAACAAGGGGAAACCCAACAAGACGCGATCGCGCAAAAAAAAAGTCCTAAAACTCAAGGAGTACCTATGCCACAAGATCAAACGATTGTTCGCGCCGCTATTCATCCGGGAATTGGGATAGCCCGCATGGGAAATAGTACGGCTGAAGGAGAAAATGGCTATTACATCGGGCCGGAAGTCACCGATCCCCCCCTCAAAGGTGTCAATAACCGCGATGCAAGTGGAGCAATTAAACGTCAAGCAGCTCGATTCCGAATTTATGGTTACAATGCTGCGGGTGAAGTCGTCAAAGAACTCACCAGTAGCGATGCACAGATCGAGTGGACCGTACATTTAGCCAACCGCAAAGCTCAATGGTATAAATTTGCCGTCGCTCTCGATATTCCAGAATGGGACTATGTCCCTTCCGAGCATCGCAACCCAGACGTAAAAGGAGAAGATCGAGAACAATTCGCGATCGATCCCGGATCTCGCACCATTCAGGGCAATAATACATCGGGAAATGCCTACAAGTTTGACAGTGGTCGCTTTATGGGCGTTCCAGTGCCCTTGGGGGAACTGCGAACCGATAACGACGGACATTTATTAGTCTTAGGGGGTTTGGGGAAGTCAGGTTCGCCGACGGATTCCCCTATCTATAATGCCAAGGATCCGGCTGGCTTTCTCAATCCGAATGAATGGTACGATGACGCTTCCGACGGGCCCGTCACTGCTACGGTACACATTGGCACTATAGATATTCCTGTTGAGTCCAGTTGGGTTGTTGTCGCTCCTCCAAACTATGCTCCCGGTATCGTGAGCTGGCGCACTCTCTACGACTTACTCGTGGATACCTATATCGAATCGGGTTGGATGTCCATGCCGACACAGGCATCTTTTACCGAGCATATCTTGCCCGTGCTGTCTCGCCTGTCGAAATTGCAGTGGGTGAATAAAGGGTTTGCTTCTCTTTTTGGCAAAGGGGGACCGATGGATTTTAGCGATCCAGACTTAATCGCTAAACTGGCTTACAAACCACCAGCAGCAGGAGGTGAAGATCTCTATCAGGAGCTACGCCGGGTTGTATTTAACACGTTTCGTCCACCCGAGACCGAAAATACCACGCGCAGTTCTTGGCCGTGGATTTACGGCGATGCTTTTGGCAGCACCGAGGATCCTTCCCCGGATAGTTCTCCCCGAAACAATCTGGCTTTATCAAAAGTGCGAATGGATATCCTAAAGTTATGGGTCGAGGGCCAGTTTGAAAATGACTGGGAGCCCGGGATCTCACCCCCGAGCTGCATTAATGAAGTCGAGCTGGAAAAACAGCCCGCGATGTTGGATAAAGCCGCTCTTCATTTCTGTCTGGCAGATGCTTTTCATCCGGGTTGCGAGGTGACTTGGCCCATGCGTCACAGTCGCCTCTACTCGGCACCGTTTCGAGTGCGTCACGCTCAAAGTCCGACCCAACAAGATTATGGTGCGGTGTTGACTCAGGAAATTGCGCTGCAACCCGGAGGACCGCTCTACGCTCAAGGACCCGGAGATCTGACGCGATGGATGGGTATTCCTTGGCAGGCAGATACGGGATTCTGTCGCTCGGGCTACGAGTCGGAATACGACCCTTACCTTCCTACATTTTGGCCGGCCAATGTTCCCAACCAAGTTCTCACAGAAGAGAATTATAATATTATCGTTAACCCGCTTTCGTCGCCACAAGAAAAGATTGAGGCTTTTTCCCAGCGAGAGAGCTGGGTGCGCCAGTTGCCAACAACCACGATCGAGGCGATGGAATACATGGTCGAGCATTTTGATAAGCTAGGCATTATCGAACTCCGCGATGGTTTGGTGGGGAATCCAGACATTCCCGCAGAAATTTTTGTTGAGTCTCTCACTGAGGAACAGGCTGAGAAGTTACGAATTTTCTTAGCAGATTTGGCTTCAGCTCGATCGCCCCTACCCCTAAATCTCCAACGTGCTGGCTGGGCGAGCGCCGAGCATTTGAAGGCATTCCGACGGGTTCGACTGAATCGATAAAAATCTCACATTAGATTCTGTCGCACTCAATACCGAAAGGGATAAGACGCGATTGGCTCTCTGAGTCCCATCTATCCCTCGAGGGTTATGGCGACAGAACCTGAAGAAATATTGTTCGATCGCATCAATCATGAAACTCTCTCGCGAATATGATGTTATCGTTATCGGTGGCGGCCCGGCGGGTTGTGCTACTGCTCTGGCTCTGAAACAACAAGGAATCCCCAAAATCCTCTTAGTTGAGTCGGGTCGTTATGAAACGATTCGCATTGGGGAGAGCATTCCTCCCGATACCCGCATTCTTTTGAATGACTTGGGAATCTTGGCGGATTTTCTCGAAGAAAACCACGAGACTTGTTTTGGCAGTTGCTCTTCTTGGGGAAGTGATGCACTGGCATACAATGATTTTTTACGCAATCCCTATGGTAATGGCTGGCATTTGGATCGGCGGCGTTTCAATGCTTTTCTCGCCCGGAAAGCCGGGGAAAGGGGGGTGGAAGTGCTGTGCGGGACGAAAGTTTCTCGTTGCGATCGCATCCATCCCCGAGGCTTTCAGTTGCAGCTTGCGGGGGAAGACGGACAAATGCGAGCGATCGCTGCAAGTTTCCTCGTCGATGCAACGGGGATGCGGGCCTGTTTTGCCAAAAGTCTGGGAGCGAGAAAACTGTTTCTCGATCGACTGATTTGCGCGATCGCTTTTTTCGAGCTTCCTCCTTCCGTTGCCTTTTCCAAGCTCACTCTATTGGAGGCGGTAGAATATGGCTGGTGGTATGCGGCCAAGCTCCCTAACAATCGTTTGGCAACGGTCGTGGCGAGCGAACCACCAATTATCAAAGAAGCCGGACTGCACCGGAGGGAGAATTGGCTGGCTTGTTTAAAAGAAACCCAACACATCTCAAAAGAATTAGCCGATTGTTCTGCGATCGAGAACCTATCTCTCTCTTCGGCATCGCCAGCAAGAACCGGGGAATTAATGTTTTGTACTGCCCCTTCATTCCGGTTAGATCGGGCTGCTGGAATTGACTGGCTAGCAGTGGGAGATGCGGCTTCGGCCTTCGACCCCATTTCCTCCCAAGGGATTTATAAGGCGCTCTGGGACGGTCTGAAGGCAGCAAAGGCGATCGCTGCGGATTGGCAGGGAGATAAAAGAGGCTTGCAGGAATACGAAGCTCTCATCACTTCTCGGTTCGATCGCTATTTGGCTCAGCGCAATTACTTTTACCAAATGGAACAACGGTGGCCGACTTCTCCTTTTTGGCAGCACCGTCGGGAAAGAATTGCTTTGAGAGAAAGCAACGTTTCCGTATCCATGCCGAGGATTTCGTGAAGTTGAAACTCTCTCATTCGGGACATCGCGATCGCGCCAAATCTGTAGCTTTTCGGTACAAGTCCGCGTTAGATGCACTATTACTATCATTAAGTATTTTTTTTTAATAATGGAGTGTTTATACTCTTGGATAGCATAAGTTATTTTTCATTTATCAAATTGCCTTCTTTTTGGTGGCATCGTCACGAAAGAATGGCTTTGATAGAGAGTAAAGTTCTTGTATTCATTCCCAGAATTTCTTAGAGTGGGCGATCGCCTTAGAATATAAATGCTAATATCTTGCGCTCAGATGAATTTAAAGTCTGATTACAATTAAAACTAAGGTTTTCCCAAAACATAAAATTTAACATAACCATTGACAGAAGTTTTACTTAAGTGTTATCTTCTTCGCAAGATTGCTTAAAAGACCGTGCCGTAAAAGGCACAATGGAGATTCCATGAAAAAAGCACTGAAAATCCTAGTTGGACTACTTATTGTAGTAACAGCAGTATTAGGAATGAATATCTCACGGGCAAGTGCAGATGTACCAGCTGCCTGCGACAAGTCTAGCGCGCCCCAATGTTCTACAATCCTCGGATCGGAGGATTATGTTAATGTTCCCCTGCCCGGATATAAATTGTCAAAGGTCAGTATCCGAGCTGTCGGACCGATTCCTCGAATTTATCCACCACCAACAGCGAACTACGAATTGGAAATTGGATTTACGACCGTATCGGGCAAACTGGCACCTAACGTAACAGCACAATACAAGTCTGACCCACCAACGCCACAACAAGGCCGAGTCACTAATACTGGAGGCTTGCGATTCAGAGTTGTATGGAGAAATATTCCTTTAGATGATTAGGTACTAAAGTCCATCCCTTAGACTCATATCTACCAACGGAGATCGCTTCTGGGAAGCGATCTCCGTTACTTTCACACCTATAATCGTTTTAAACTAACTGACACTCGCCATCGGGACACAAATCTTTTAACTCGATGGGAACGGGTTGAACTTTCCAGATGTCCTCGCAATACTCCCGAATAGAGCGATCGCTAGAAAATTTACCCATGCGCGCAACATTTAAAATCGCCATGCGCGTCCAATTATCTGGGTCTCGATAGGCCAAACTGACGCGATCTTGACAGTCAATATAAGACTGATAATCGGCAAAAAGCAAATAGGGATCGCTATAGAGTAAAGAGTCTACCAAAGGCTTAAATAAATTGGTATCTCCGTGAGAGAAGAAACCCGAATGAATCAGCGCGATCGCTTCTCGTAAAGATTCGTTCTCGCGATAGTAATCCCAAGGATTATAACCTCGTGCTTTTAATTCATAAACCTGCTCGGTTGTCAAGCCAAACAGGAAGAAATTTTCCGCCCCGACTTCTGCGCGAATCTCTACATTTGCCCCATCTAAAGTTCCAATGGTTAAGGCACCATTGAGGGAAAATTTCATATTTCCCGTCCCCGAGGCTTCTTTTCCCGCCGTAGAAATTTGTTCCGATAAATCCGCAGCCGGATAGACGCGCTGGCTGTTCGTCACGTTATAATCGGGCAGGAAAACAACCTTGAGGCGATCGCCCACATCGGGGTCATTATTGACGACTTTGCCCACGGAATTCGCTAATTTAATGATTAATTTGGCGAGGAAGTAAGCCGGTGCTGCTTTGCCCCCAAAAATAAAGGTGCGAGGGACGATATCGAGGGTCGGATTGCGTTTGATGCGATTGTAAAGGGTGATAATATGCAAGACATTCAAATGCTGGCGCTTGTACTCGTGAATGCGCTTGGCTTGCACGTCAAAGATAGAATCGGGATTGACTTGAATCCCTTGAGTTTTTTGGATGTATGCGGCTAAATCTTGTTTGATGTCGTGCTTGATTTGTCGCCATTGCTGACGGAATTGTTCGTCCTCTGCAAAGGCTTCCAGTTTTTTCAATTCGTCCAAATGAACGATCCAGCGATCGCCAATTTTGCTGTTAATGAGTTTGGTCAGTCGGGGATTAATTAACACCATCCAACGACGAGGCGTAACCCCATTCGTTTTATTGTTGAATTTCTCCGGCCAGAGTTCGTAAAAGTCCCGCAAAACGTCTTTTTTCAAGAGTTCTGTATGTAACGCCGCTACTCCATTAATGGCATGACTTCCCGCACAGGCTAAGTTTGCCATGCGAACGGTTTTTCCATCGTCTTCCCCGATCAACGATAAGCGTTCTAATTTTTCATTGTTCCCCGGATATTTCATCCGCACTCGATCTAAAAAACGCCAATTGAGTTCGTAAATAATTTCTAAATGTCGGGGCAAGAGGCGACCGAAAAGATCTACCGACCACGTTTCCAAGGCCTCCGGCAATAGGGTATGATTGGTATAAGCAAAAGTTTTTTGGGTAATGTTCCAAGCGCGATCCCAATCTAAATGATGTTCGTCTACGAATAGGCGCATCAATTCGGCAACACCGATGGAAGGATGAGTATCGTTGAGTTGGACGGCAAACTTTTCATGGAAGCAATCCAAACTTTTTCCAGCAGCAAGATGGATGCGAATCATATCTTGGAGGGAACAAGAAACAAAGAAATATTGTTGCGTTAAGCGGAGTTCTTTCCCTTGAATTTGTTCGTCGTTGGGATAGAGAACTTTTGTAACATTTTCCGAGACAATTTTTTCATCCACGGCACCATAATAGTCCCCCACGTTAAAGGCTTGAAAATCAAAAGATTCCGGTGCCTCTGCTTTCCAAAGACGCAATGTATTGGCCGTGCTGACCTGATAGCCTAAAATCGGCGTATCGTAGGGAACGCCTTTAATGGCTTGATAAGGTACCCAACGCACTCGATAATTGTCGTCATTATCGGTGTAAGATTCCGTATGACCGCCGAGTTTAACCGTGACGGCTTCTTCTGGGCGAGCAATTTCCCACGGGTTGCCGTAACGCAACCATTTATCGGTAATTTCTACCTGCCAGCCATCGCGAATCTCTTGGTCGAAAATGCCAAACTCGTAGCGAATGCCATAGCCGATCGCGGGAATTTCTAGGGTCGAAAGAGAGTCCATATAACAGGCAGCCAAGCGTCCCAAACCCCCATTTCCCAAACCCGGTTCTTCTTCTTGTTCGATTAATTCTTGCAGATCTAGACCGGACTCGGCGATCGCTTGTTTCATGCGAGCGTACAGTCCCATGTTAATCAAATTATTGGCTAGATGGGGACCCACGAGAAATTCTGCCGAAAGGTAACAGACGACTCGGACATCTTCGCGAATGTAGGTTTGCATGGTATTCAGCCACCGTTGCAAGAGGCGATCTCGCACGGTATAAGCCAAGGCCATATAATAATCATTTTTGGTGGCCGTCCCCGGAAATTTGCCCTGAAGGTAGAACAGGTTATCGGCAAAGGCACGTCGGAAGGTTTCGATACTCAACCCGGTGCGATCGTCTTCAACGACAATCTGAGGTTTTGGGTTGGAGTCAATGGCTTGAGTCATGAGTTTGTCGTCCCCTGTAAGAGTGAATCCGGCAATGTTTTAGGAAATATTTAGTTTTAAGCGGGCAAATTTGTAGCGAAGTTGCGATGTTTGTTGACACCTAGTAGTTTATCGTAGAATTGTTAGGATATTAATCGAATATATCAAGAAACCAATAAAATTAATCGTATAAATTTATACACGTGCAGTGAGAAAGGCGATCTCGCTTGTTTGCTGAGGAGGGAAAAAGATGGCGATCGCTGCGAGTTAAATTAATTGAATAATTGTTTAATGAAGGTAGACAAGAATCAGAACTATTTTCATCTTATCGGTTTCGTATTTCATTCACCTCTAAGTAAGGAGGCGTTCGTTTGAACGCCTCCCACGGTCATTACATCAGTCCAAATAAGTGCAACACGCCTTGTCCGGTAATCAATTCAACCGCGATCGCCGCAGCAAAACCGATCATCGCCAAGCGACCATTTAAGTTTTCTGCTTTTTCGGTAAAGCCAAATTTAGGAGTGGTGTTTTCTTGAGTCGTCATGATGATTACAGATAAAGAGAGAAGGATAAGGACGAAGGGTTTTGTCAAGCCCCACGCATTCAATGTAACAAAAATTTACAAAAAGTGGCAAGGCGATCGCAAATTTTCTGGTTTCTCCTTCTCGCACGGGCAAAATCTCTCTTAAAATCACTTAAACCAGAAAAATAGACGGCGATCGCTGCAGCTAGAACCAAAAAGTTGTATAATTCCATCGGAGATCGCCCGTCTTTGAGGTTAATTCGATGTCCAATTTATCTGCTATCTCAATTTTTCGTCTTAGTATTGCATTGCTCGGCTCGACTGCTATCAATTTATTTGCAGGAGAAACTTGGGGACAAACGATTCGCGATCGCAAAGACAATACAATCTCGCGGGAATTTCAAGAATATTCGCCTAAAACAAAAAAAATTCAATCCGTTCCCTCTCCATCAGTTGAATCTTTAGATAGAGAAAAAATATCGACTGAAGAAGTCCGCTTCGAGATAGCCAATTCGGAGATAATAGACAGCGAAGGATTGGCAAACGAAAATAACCAAGATCGAGAGCATCTCGATTTGCTTATCTCTTCTTTATTAGAATCATTGGAGACCTCAGAAAATAATCGGGATAATTCATTAGACGAGTTAAGTAATGAGGGTAATTCATTAGACGAATTAAGCGTCAATAGAAATTTTGTAGTGGAGAAAAACCAGAAAAACGATGCGATCTCAGATAACAAGAAAGAGCAAGAATCTATCTATTCTCCCGAAATAAACTTCACCGTACCAGAAGAAGAAAGTATTTTACCTTCTCTAGAAGAAGTCAGTTTTGAAGCCGCAGATCTCATCGTACAGGAAGAGAGCGAAGCGGATATCCCTAACACAGAAAATGAAATAGAAGTCGAACAAGAAGTCTTAGGCGGGGATTTGAACATTCCTTTTACCAGTGACTTTGGTTTGGGGGTTTTCATTGGCGAACCGACCGCATTGCAAGGACAAGTCAGAGCCAAACCCGTTTTGCGAGGAACGCGAACTTCTGCCAATTTACCTGCAACTGCCTATTTTCGTCAAAAATTCGGGACGACCAATAATCTCCTGTTAATTTTAGGCGGAGACCTTTGGGTTTTCGAACCAAAATCTTTTGGTGTCGATCTCAGCTATTTTTACGATAAAGAAACCTCGAGAGTATCCTTTAATATTGCCAATATTCAAACCGAATATCCTGCATTTAATGGCGGCGATCGCGAGGTTAATTTACCTAATGGCGACAAGCCGATTTTTGATAGCCTCGGGGTGGGGGTAGAATACTTGCAAGCGTTTAGTCCGCAATGGAGCGTTGCTTTTGGCGTTAATTACCACAAAGTCTCCATTCGCGACGATCTATTTTCTTCGAGTTTAGAGCCCGTAGATGAATTGGGCAATCGCTTAACTGTTAGCGATCGCGGCCAAGACGATCTATTTACCCTCAATATTTCGGCCTTGTATAATAATGTTGACGATTCTCAATTTCCCACTCGTGGAACTCGCATTCGTTTGGGTTTAGATCAAGCAATTCCCGTCGGCGATGCTCAAATTGGTTTTAATCGCTTGAGTGCCAATTTAACGCAATTTATTCCCGTAGATTTGTTTGGGTTCACCGAAGGAGCGAGAACTTTAGTGGTGAACCTTCAAGGAGGAACGATACTGGGGCAAGTACCGCCTTACGAAGGCTTTACCCTTGGCGGTGGAGGCTCCATTCGCGGTTATGATGTAGGAGATATTGGAACGGGTCGCAGTTTTATTTTGGCAACGGCGGAATATCGTTTTCCCGTGACTTCAATTCAATTATTGAACGAACCTTTAGATTTGGTGGGGAGTATCTTTGTTGATTATGGCTCCGTGTTGGGAACGGGAGACAATATTCTCGGACAACCCGGAGAAGTGCGCCAAAAACCCGGAGATGGGTTTGGCTATGGAATTGGATTATTAACGAAAACGTCTATTGGTTTATTCCGTTTTGAGTTGAGTTTTAGCGATAATGGCGATAGTGCAATTTACTTTAATATTGGCGAACGCTTTTAACAATCGCATCTTGCCTCAACTCCAATATCCCGTCAACAGGACTATAATACCTATTGCTTCCTCATTATCAACGAGAGAAAATATCTGGATTTATTTTCGCCAAATTCGATCGCTCAAACGACAAACATCTACCATTTCCGGTACGTCGTGAACCCGCAAAATATCGCAACCGAGGGCGATCGCGCTGCAACAAGCCGCCGCCGTTCCCCAAATACGATCTTTGGGGTTCTTTTTCTCTAAAAAATGACCGATGAAACTCTTGCGCGAGGGTCCTACTAAAATTGGTAAATTTAGGGGTTGAAACTCCCGCAAGCGTTGAAAAATTTCAATATTTTGCGGGTAGGTTTTGGCGAAACCAATGCCGGGATCGAGCATAATTTGCGATCGCTCAACTCCAATTTTTACGGCTTTCTCAATTTGTGCGGTAAAGAATTGATAAATTTCCTTGACAACATCATCATAATCTGTTAAAGATTGCATCGTTTCCGGAGTTCCTCGCAGGTGCATTAAAACATAAGGAACGCCTAATTTAGCAACCGTGGGAAACATTTCCTCATCGAAAGTTCCCCCCGATATATCATTCACAATATCCGCCCCCGCTTCAACGGCAGCCTTGGCCACTTGAGATCGCGTCGTATCGATGGAAATCGGGATAGAGGAGCGCGATCGCAATTGTTCGATAATGGGAATCGTACGCTCTAGTTCTTCTTGTAAAGAAATCTGGCGGGAGCCGGGGCGCGTAGATTGTCCCCCCACATCAATAATATCCGCTCCAGAAGCCTCCATCAGTTGCGATCGGGTCAAAGCGGCCTCTAACTCATTAAACTCTCCCCCATCGCTAAAACTATCGGGGGTCGCATTTAAAATTCCCATTAAAAAGGTGCGTTCTCCCCAAACAAAAGAACGCCCCCGAATTTCTAAAGGACTTAATCCCTCGCTCATTACCCAATCTTTTTATAATTTACGAGGCGAGCAAAACTTTGTGCCTCCAAACTCGCACCGCCAACCAATGCCCCATCAATTTCCGGTTGTGCCATAATTTCATCAACATTACCGGGTTTGACAGAACCGCCGTATTGAATGGAAACATCGGGATTGGTTAATTCAGAGCGAATGATACCAATAACGCGGTTAGCTTCTTTCGCATCGCAAGTATCTCCAGTACCGATCGCCCAAATCGGCTCGTAGGCAATGACCAAATTCTTTTGATCCACACCGACCAACCCCTGCTGTAACTGCTCTTTAATAATCGTTTCCGTTTCTTTTGCCTGCCGTTGTGCCTTGGTTTCGCCAACGCAAAGAATCGGCGTGAGATCGTGGCGTTGAGCCGCTTTCAGGCGTAAATTAACGGTTTCGTTCGTTTCGCCAAAATATTGACGGCGTTCGCTGTGACCGACAATAACATAACTCACTCCCAACTCTGCCAGCATTGCCCCAGATACTTCTCCCGTATAGGCTCCCGAATCTTCCCAATGAATATTTTGTGCCCCCAAACGCACGCGACTGCCATGCAGGGTTTTGGACATTACCCCCAAAGAGGTAAAAGTCGGACAGAGAACAATTCCTCTATCTTCATCGGTATTAGTGGTTTCAGGCATAAAGGCTTGCAAAAACTCTCGGGACTCCGACTGAGTTTTGTGCATTTTCCAGTTTCCAGCAATCAGTATTTTTCCCACGGTTTAACGAGACTCACAGATAACGCAAATTGCAAATTAATAGTGTAGACCGTTATGGGAGTTAAATCAAAATGCTCGCGGGTCAAAATGGAAAACCATTAAGAACGTAAAATTTTGTTACAATTTTCCCAATTCTCTATCGCCAAGGCTTTCAACTTATGACAGCAGTTCGTCAAGATACCCTTTGGAAGCGATTTCTCGAGCCGATTTTCGGAGTCTTGCTCGATCGCGAGGCAATCCAACAAGCAGACAAGCAGATTGATTGGGAAAAAGAATGCGATCGCCTCACAACTCCCCATTTTATTTACCCCGAGTATTACCAATTGCAGAATTTTCACGGTATCGAAGGGGGGTATTTAAACAAAGTCGCAGCGACGACCTACGATCCGATAACTCGATATGCTCTTCCTCCCAACGAGGATTGGATTAGAGAAGCAGCGATCGCAGCGATCGCAGGACAACCCGAGAGCATTCTCGATTTGGGATGCGGTACGGGATCGATGGCATTGCACTTAAAACGGGCATTTCCTGAAGCGAAGGTAACGGGATTGGATTTATCCCCTTATATGCTGGCGATCGCTGACTACAAATCGCAACAAGCGGGTTTGGATATCCACTGGCAACATGGTAAAGCAGAAGCTACGCCATTACGCGATCGCTCGTTTGATTTAATCATGGTGGCTTTGTTATTCCACGAAACTCCCCCCGAAATCACTCGAGCAATTTTACGGGAATGTTTTCGCCTGTTATCCGAGGGGGGGCAAATTATTGTTTCCGACGGCAATCAAAAAAATCTGCGTCATGTAGAGTGGGTCAGTAACATTTTTGAAGAGCCTTATCTTCAAGATTATCTTGCTAATACAATCGAAGCAGATTTAGGAGCGGCAGGATTTGCAGCCGTACAAAGCCAAGATGTTTGGTGGGCCAACCAAGTCACGAGAGCGAATAAACCAGTCAAATCAATTTAAAATTCAAAATTATCAATTCAAAATGAGCCTCAAAGCGATTTTATTTGATTTTAATGGCACGATTATTAATGACGAGCGCCTGCATAAAAAGCTCGTCTATCAAATGATGGTGGAAGAGAATCTGCGCCCGGTTTCGGGTGAATATCGCGAGGTTTGTTTGGGGAGGAGCGATCGCATCGGTTTGAGAGAAATTCTTTCTCGTCGGGGACGAGTGGTTTCCGAGACCTATCTCAAAGCACTCATTCGCAAAAAATCTTCGGCGTATCAACAAAAGCTGGCGACATTAGAAACTTTGCCCATTTATCCCGGGGCGATCGCTTTTCTGCAACAACTCCAAGAAGCCGATATTCTCATGGGAATCGTGACGGGTGCTCTGCGATCGGATGTCAATTTTGTTTTGCAGCGAACGGGAATGCAAGAGTATTTTAGTATTTTCGTGACGGGAGATGAAATCAATACGAGTAAGCCCGACCCTTACGGTTATCTCCTTGCTATCGAGCGCATCAATCGCCAATTTTCCCACTTGCAAGTGCAACCGGAAAATTGTCTGGCTATTGAGGATTCTCCCGCTGGGATCGAAGCGGCAAAACAAGCGAAAATTCAAGCGATCGGTCTTGCTCACAGCTATCCCTTTCACATGATTCAACGCCAAGCCAATTGGACGGTAGATTCTTTTGCGGAAATTGAGTTGGAACGATTGCAACAATTCTTCGCCCTAGGGAAAGAAACCGTGTTACAATAATCGATCGGTAGGGGGGATTAGCTCAGTTGGTAGAGTGCTGCGATCGCACCGCAGAGGTCAGGGATTCGAGCTCCCTATCCTCCATAAATTATTTAGATTAAAAGATTCGCGCTAAAATCGATAATCCCAAACCCGTTAGGAGCAAACAAGCAATTCCTGCCAAACCAGCGAGGGGTTTTTGTTGGATGCCGATAAACCAATTCGGGGCATTATGAGAATAGGACATTAAAGCGGCAGAATCCAAACTCGTTAATCCCCAAATCCATCCAGCATGGAGTCCCCAAGCCAATCCCAAGCTCCCATCGTCCGCCCATCTAGCCAATAGTAGAATGCCTCCCATTATCCCCAATCCGGGTAATTGAGGCAGAGTATCTTTTGTTTCCCATAACAGGTGGGAGACGGCAAAAATAAGGCTGGAAAATATCACTCCCCCCCATAATCCACCCTCTCGGGCGAGTGCGTTAAATAAAAATCCTCGAAAGATTGCTTCCTCTACAATCGCGATCCAAAGGGCAAGAGCAAGAATGGGGATTAATAACTTGCCAAAGCGAGATAAATTTGCCCCATGCCATTGCAGCCAACCCCATTGAGATTCTAAGGTAAAGACTATTGCTAATCCTAAAATTCCCAAGCTCAGTCCAGCCCCCAAAGAAATAAACAATTGAGGCTGTAATATTAAACCGCAACTGCGAAAAGAGTCTCCGCGAATAGAAATAAAACCCCATAGAATAAGGGGAGCGATCGCGTAAAGAGAAACCAGCAGAGGGAGTTTTTGCTCTGGGGTTAAAGGTTGACTCGGCTGCCATTTGAGAAGCAATGCCAGAGGCAAAGCAAAGGGCAACCAAGCGATCGCCCATATTAAAAAAAAGGCGATCGTCAAACTCCATCCTTCTATATGGACGAGCTCGTTAACAAGTGCCTGAACCATTCCCTCAATATTTGACCTTCAATATTTGACCCGATAAGGGTCTCAATTTCCGGTTGTAAAGATAATAATGCGAGTTTCATGGGGGTTGGCTTCTACCGAGAGTCAAGAAAAATTTCTCGAAAAATCCCCCTCAGTAGAAGTTGATTTTTATGTCAAAATAGAAGCGATCGTGGTCTTAGGCAACCTCGGCTTCTTCCATTTCTTCCTCATCATCGTACTCGCCATCCTCAGCCGTCTCATCGAGTTGCTTGAGGTGAATGTGCTTGTAACCCAGCTTAATTTCAAACATATCGCCGGGTTTCAATCCCATTGCCTTTGTATAGGTAGAACCGATGACAATTTGACCGTTTTGATGCACGCTGACTTTGTAAGTCGGTTCCCGTCCGCGACCGTCTTTTGCACTGTCTGGATCGAGGGCAACGCCTTTAGCCGCAAGGACTGCATCGTAAAAGTCCGTCAAATTGACCCGCACGCTGCCGCTTTTTGTCGAACTGTAATAACCGCAACGTTTTGCTGTTTCTCGACGGGGCAGGTGGGATAGCTCTTTAACTTTACTCAGTAAGGCTTTTCCGGTTAATGGATTTGGTTGTTCGGACATAATCTGAAAAAATCTCCTCGAAATTTCAGGGTTTGTCTGAAGCGTTTCGCTTCTAATATCTCATCATATAAGAAATATATCCCTAAATGTCTGCTCGCCGTCAAGTTTTTTTGTTGAATAATTTTAACAATTTACAAAATTTAGGGAAGGAGGATTTACTTATCTCGAAAAAATAGCCGATCGCTCCGAAGCGACAGATCGAGGGATGGAATATTTTTTTTCAAGATATGGCAAGGATTTGAGACGATTTTGAGCAACGACTATCGCGAGTTTCGGTAGGAAATTTTACCGCGATCGCCCCGGTCCGCAAAATAGGGATTTTTTTTGCCAAGCTAGTAGAGAAAAGAAAAAACGCCAACAGCCAATTGTCAACACTTGAAGAGAGACAATTGGAAAAAAAGGAGCCGGGGCGGGAAATGTTTTAAACTAGAAGGTGGCTCGTAGGTCTGGCAACAATGGAAAAAAAGGGATCTGCTCTCGAAAATTTCCTCGGGCGGGATAGGTTGTTAGCACGATGACCGAAAAATTATAACCGACCGATCGAGACCCTTCTCTCTTGCCCCTCGACTCGAACCCGAAGCGCGATCGCACCGGAAAAACTTTAATTTTTTGTCGATATGGAAGTTACTTTTAAGATTCTCAGACAGCAACCCAACACTCTCCCGAAATTCCAAAAGTATACGCTGGCGGTTGAAGGAGGTAATACGATTTTAGAATGCCTTAATCGTATTAAATGGGAGATAGATGGAACTCTCGCATTTCGCAAGAACTGTCGAAACACGATTTGCGGCAGTTGTGCCATGCGAATTAACAGTCGTTCGGCTTTGGCTTGCAAGGAAAATGTAGGTGGCGAAATTGCTCGCTTTGGTAAGGGAAATTCCCAAGTTGATTCCGAAAATATACCCGAAATTACGATCGCTCCCTTGGGAAATTTTCCAGTTATCAAAGATCTCGTGACGGAAATGAAAAGTTTTTGGGATAATTTAGAAACGATCGACCCTTATATCAGCACTCGAGGGCGCAACATTCCCGAACGAGAATTCTTACAAAGTCCGGAGGAGCGATCGCGTTTGGAAGCCTCGGGCAATTGCATTTTATGTGGTGCCTGTTATTCCGACTGCAATGCGCGAGAAGTCAATCCGGATTTTGTCGGTCCCCATGCTTTAGCGAAGGCACAACGCATGGTCATGGATTCTCGGGACAATGAGACGGCGGAGCGTTTGGACGAGTACAAGCAGGGAATCCAAGGGGTTTGGGGCTGTACGCGCTGTTATATGTGCAATGAAGTCTGTCCCATGGATGTCAATCCGATGGATCGCATCGGGGAGCTCAAGCAGGAAATTTTGGCGAAAAATGCCCGCAGTGTTAGTCGTTCCATTCGCCATCGCAAAGTTTTAGTCGATCTGGTGAAAGCGGGAGGCTGGATCGACGAGCGCAAATTTGGCATTCAAGTCGTCGGTAATTATTTTCGCGATTTACAGGGCTTAATGAGCTTAGCACCCTTGGGACTCAGAATGATCGCCAAAGGCAAATTTCCCGTCACTTTCGAGGCATCTGAGGGGACTCGGGAGGTACGCTCTTTGATCGAGTCAGTGAGAGAGAGTAAAGAGTAACCAGTAAAGAGTCAAGACCTTGGAGCAATTCCTTCTTAATTCTTAATTCTTAATTCTTCATTCTTAAGGCGTTGGTAGACGGTGGCGAGTCCGCGATCGTCTCCAACGTTACCGGGAAAGAGGACAACAGGAAGTTTGGGAAATTGCGAATGATTGTCGGGAGTGATGACCATCGAACATCCCGGTAAAATCTGCCCCAATAATCGCGCCGATCGCAATTCTAACCCGGCACTCAACACATCGTTGGAAGTAATGCCACCTTTACTAATTAAAAAACTAATTTCCGAGGGCAGGCCTTTGACGATATCCATTAATAATCCCGACACCGTTTTCCCAAAATCCAAACGCTGTTGAATGTCATCAAATTGTAACTCTTCTCGACTCGTGTAAATGGTTGGGATTTGTCCCGAATTGTAAGCGACGTTAACTTTCTCTAAGATTTCCGATCGCAATTCCATTTTGGTGGCGGGATTATCTCGCAAGCGCGTAACATCGACTTCAATTCCGGTAATTCCCGACTCTTCTAATAATCGCTCGAGTTGTCGCGTGGTTTTTTGGACGTGGGATCCCACTAAAATAACCCCCGGTTTTGGCGATCGCTCGTATTCTGCCATGTTTTCCGCTTGCACCGGTTGCGGACCCAGTTGTGCCAAAGAGGTCAGCAAACTCGCCGCACTACGAAATAGGAAGCGTTTCCCTACCGCCGCCGTTGCTAAAATATCCTCGGCAAAGCGATCTAAATCGGCCTGTTTTTCCCCGTCGACGGCACAACAAACATTATCTTTTAATGCCATGAGGCGATCGCTCGTTCCCTTGCGAATTTCGGCGAGGTCAAAACATTCGACGGTTTTACTCTCAATTCTCCCTTTGGTTTTTTCTTCTACATAATCCGGTAAATAACTATAGCTGTATCCAAATACGGAATCTCGAGCAAATTCGGTTTCGTGAACGGGAGTTTCAACGCCATCAATTAATAAATAATGGGTATTGTTGCGGGTGATTCGTCCCCCTTCAAAAAAAGCGGGGGTTAAGAAATGCGCGTCAAACGGTCCTAATTCTTCGGCAATGACATCGGTTTCTACGGGATAATGACCGCGCAGGGTCGAATCGGAACGACTCACTACGAGAAAATCTTTAATTCCTTCAGCTTCAATGGCAATTTTCAGATTGCGGGTTACTTCTCGCGTGACTTCTGCGGCTCGTTCTGGGGTTAAAGCGCGAGTATTGCTCAAAATAAAGAAAATTGGTGTTTCGTCGGCAAGTCCCAAACGCAGGGTTTCTACATCCCAACGCATTAATAATAAGCAACTGTGAACGGTTTGGGAGCCGGTGGGGTCGTCGTCGAGAACGATGATTTTTGGGCGATCGCTCATAATCTTTGGCAAAACGGACAATTTTTACCCTAGTTTATTTTTCGTTCAAAAACAACTAAAAAAAAAGAGAGCCACCGTCTTGGCGACTCCCCCAATCATCAGGGTGCATCTACAAGAATTAATGTAACAGTTTGGGGTGGGGGGTGTCACCCCTTTTTCTAGAAATATCGTCGATCTTTAACATTTCTTTACATTTTACGGCAAAAAAATAGGTAGGGACGTAGCATGCTACGTCCCTACCAGATTGGGCATGAAAAAACCTGCAACTAGATAGATTTTTTGCTCGGGGAGGACAAAGAAGCTCGCAAAAAATCCCGTTGGAATCCAAATTCAAAGGGATGATTGCCAAAATTCAAATCGGGTAGTGCTTCAAACTCGGATTCGATCGCAAAGATATCTTCTCCCTGCTCGCTCAAATCCGGGATTTCTCCAGCAAAACTCGTGGAATTGCCTGTCAGTGCCATTAGATCGGCATCTGCGAGGGGATTTTCCCAACCTGTCAAGACAGAATCGAAATCCATCTCTAAGGAAAAACTTTCGAAAGAACGATTGGCTAAGAACAGAGACGCGATTGCATCTCCAGCAAACAGTTTCGTATCGAAGATATCTAAGCCCAACTCGCTCAAATCTCGCTTGAACAATTGAGGATCGATCGAATAGGCGATCGCCTCGATATCGAGCTCGTTCTCCAAAGACAATTCATCATCAAGGTTAAATTGACCCGCCAATTGACCCTCTCTCCACCATTCCGATTGTTGCCAGGCAACTGTACCGAGAGCATCATGATTAAAATCGAGAGTATGCGTCTCGAAAGCGATGGGTTGCGGCGCAAATGTCGGCCCGTTTAGAGATTGAGAAGTGACAATTTCCGCTTGATTTCGCAGGCGACGCAGATCCGCATCAAGGCGATCGAGGAGAGGCGTGCGAGTCACAGATTCATCAGTGACAATCTCGGGTAAAGAATTATCCTCAGCCGTGGAAATGACTTCTTTTGGAGACAAACCCGTCGTTTTCGCCCGTTGTTGTTCGGGGGTAGGGGCGATCAATTCGCTAATTTGGCGATCGTCGCGAATTAAATCCTCTGGAGCGAGTTTGGCGACTTCTTCTTTGACGGCTTCCGGCTCGAGCACGGCTTGGAATTGGGGATCGTCTTCGAGTTTCTCCCCGTGCTTGACGGTGGCGATCGCGGGTTGAACTGCCTCGGTTTCCGACAGATCCCGAACGTTATCCCACTCGATTCGATTCTGAGCGATTGTCGTTGCGGGAGCGTCCCAATTTTCTGCAGCTGCGTCGGGAACATCATCCCATTCCGTTTCAACAACTTCGGTTTGTGCGGGAGTCTCCCATTCTTCTAGGGATGTATCGGGAAGAGTATCCCATTCGGTTTCGGTTGCCGCCATTGTTGCGGGAGCGTCCCAATTTTCGGCGGCTGCGTCGGGAACGTCATCCCATTCCGTTTCAACGGCTTCGGTTTGTGCGGGGACATCCCATTCTTCTGAGGATAGATCGGGAACGATTTCCTTTTCCGTTACCACGACTTCTGTAGATTCGGGAGCGTCCCAATTTTCGGCGGCGGCATCGGGAACATCATCCCATTCTGCCTCAGTTTCTATCGGTAAAAGTTCGACAGTCTCCAAGGGGGGATTTTCCTCTTGCCAAGAAGGATCGGCAAATTCTTCAAATGCAACAGGATCGTTACTCTCGAATGTTTCTGCCTCTTCCAACATCGAAGCATCGCAGTTGAGGGAGTCTGCATCGGAGAATAGCGAATCTAGAGCCAATGTATCGAAATTTTCGCATTCATCCAAGTCATGTAGATCGCTTTCGAGAAGAGCCTCTATTCCAAGGGCTGCGTTGGCTCCGATCCCTAGCAGGCAAAGGGTTGCTGTTGTAGATTTGGTGGCTAGCCAAAACTTGGTCATCTTTTACCTCACACAAATAAAATTCAAAATTCAGAATTCTCAATTCAAAATTATAACCTCAATTGATTTCTACGATAACGGGCGTGCGATCGCCCCTGTTTTTCCAATTTTCAGGGTTTGATGTCAATGAGGCAGAACCGATCGCGATCGCTTTATTTTTCCAATTTGCAGGGTCTAATCAATTTCGACGATAACGGGAGCGTGATCGCTGGGTTTTTCGAGTTTTCGGGGTTCGATGTCGATGGTGCAAGATTTGGCGCGATCGCACAGTCCGGGAGTGAGATAATGATGGTCGATACGCCAGCCGCGATTATTGGCAAAACCGCCGCGACGATAATCCCACCAGCTATAATGCCCGGTTTCTGCGGTAAATTGGCGAAAAATATCCGTTAACCCCACCCTTAAAACATCCTGTAAGGCTTCTCGTTCGGCAGGGGAAGCCATGATATGCTTGTTTTTGCCTTTAGGGTTATAAATATCGCGATCGTCTGGGGCCACGTTAAAATCGCCGCAAACGCAAAGCTCTTCTTTTTCCCCCAATCTTTGCAAGTATTCCCGTAATACTTTCAACCAGCGCAATTTATAATCGTATTTCTCGCTCCCGATCGCCGACCCGTTGGGAACGTAAAGGTTAACAATTCTGATATCGTTTAAAACCCCAGAAATCACCCGCTTTTGTTCGTCAAAATCTCCCGTAAGTTCTGTCCCGACCACTTCCGCAAACCCAATTTTTACATCGGTTAAGGGTTGCTTGGCGAACAGTGCCACGCCATTGTAAGCCTTTTGTCCCGAGATGTAGAGATGATAGCCGAGAGATTCAAAAGGTTCTCGGGGAAAATCGGCATCAATAACCTTAGTTTCCTGCAAGCAAAGTACGTCGATCGCATGGGTTTGTAGCCAATTTTTGGCGATCGCTTGACGCGTGCGAATTGAGTTCACATTCCATGTTGCAATTTTCATAGATTCATTCTTTTTGATGGGTAAAGTTTCGATCGCTAGGGTGCGTTAGTGGAACGTAACGCACCCTACTAGACTACCTCTAACTGTTGACTGGGTAGCTCATGATGTCGTTGTCTCGCTGTAAATGGCAATTTGCGATCGCTTGTAGTTCTTATATACTCTGAATTTTTTGGTTTTCTTCCTCTACGATGAATAAGAAAGCTAGAAGTCGATATCATGCGATATTTATTGCCACTCTTCCTCTCCGTCTCTCTCGTTGCCTGTCAAAATGCAGTATCTCCTGATACTTCCGTGCTTACCGAGAGCGAGGCAAAAATCAAAGAAAAAATTCAAGAAGCGCAAAAGAGCTTAACAATGGCAGATTACGATGCGATTCCTAATGGCATCTCGCTAGAAGAAGCGCAGGCTTTGCTCGGTTCGAATGGAAAAGAGATGAGTTCGAGCGAGGTTGCAGGAATCAAAACAGAGATTCATATCTGGGAGAACAACCCACCAACAAGCAACATTACGCTTACTTTTCAAGACGGCAAATTGGCGAACAAGGCGCAGTTTGGATTGAAGTAGTCGTATATGCTGCTTCCATGAGTAAGATAATTGGCGAGTTGCGAATCAATTCGATATCGAGCTATTCTTTCCAAAGCGATCGCGCTCCTCTCGAATGAAAAACTCAATCCCAAAGGCATAATAAGTCTCTAGAGCATACATCGATTTGTGAGCCGTTGATGACTTCTGATTTCAAAATTATATTCATCGCAACTCGAGTTAACTTTTGCCGTGTTTCGCAACGTTTCTGAAGGTAACTCTCCAAACATGATTTTGTAATCTTTAGTGAAATGACTGGGATTGTAAAATCCAAATTGATTGGCGAGGATGGCAATGGTACAATCTTCGGGTTCGCTTGCTTTCAAATGTTGCCGCACGGCATGAAGTCGTCGGACTTTGAGATAGCGCATGGGACTGATGCCAAATAAGTCTCGAAAACCACGAGATAACGCCGAACTGCTTGACTCTAAATCTTCAGCAAGCTGTTTTAAGGTCAGGGGTTTGTCTAAATAGTTCAATATTTTTTGTTCTGCTCGGACGATTAACGGAGATTGTCGAGAAGGCTTAAAAAAACTCTTAGAATTTCGCTTAATGGGAATCTGACTTATGAATAACGGAATAAAATCATCGGTGACAAGTTTTTCGATATGAGGTTGGTACAACCAATTCGGTTTATATGCGGCTAACCAAAAAATTTGTTGTAGGTAATTTTTAATTTCTGCCATTCCGGTTGGTAACACATTCACATTATTATTACGCCAGAAACAATCGTCTAAATCGTAGCGTTGCAGTTGCTCCACATAAGTATGAAAAATTTTTAAAGAGATACCAATTTGCATCATCACTCCACCTCGATTGGCGACGAAATCAGCTCCCATGCTATTGAAACCAAAAAGAGTTCTTTGAGGCTCGATGGGGTGACGAAATGAGAAACATTCTCCTCCATTCTCAAAGCAGACTATATTAAAAATTTTACGATCCTTTGAGTTTGCATCGCCAAAAAAGTGAATTCCTTGATTTGACCAATGATATGCAAAATATAGATCGCCAAACTTAATTAAAAAAAAACCACCTTCAAGGAAACCAGAATTAAGTTGTATCATTTCATGTCCGCGAAAGCGAAAAAACTCTCTGAAATTATCCAGATCTGTAAAGACTTTAGAAGTAATTTGCCGATCGCCCGTCCTGATATTGTCTCGAGATCGGGCAGTTTTGCGATCGCTGTCATCCATTAACTCAACTCCTACCAATCGTTTCCATAAGAAAAATAAATATTTTTTTAGATTTAATTATTCAATTTTTATGTTCAAAAAAGTGGGAATTTTTGATTACTTCCGGAGATAGTTTACCACTAAACTCACTTTGAGATCTCTGAATTGCGCTCTAGCACTAGCCCGTCCCAAAGCCAACGCACGGGCTTTGGGTTTGTCAACCCTTTTTATGAGGTTTTATCTATGTTTTTTCACGGTTTTTTGAACCGACTTTTGAGAGGAGTCGTGGCGATCGCGACCTCCCTGCTACTATTCTTTTCGGGAATGCTGTCAGGAAGCCCGACCGCTCTTGCCGATACCCCGGTGCTTAAGCCGAACATCCTTGTGATTTTGGTAGATGACCTGGGTAATGCCGATCTCGGTTATCGCGGCAGCAAGATCGAGACACCGAATATTGACGACCTTGCTGAGAACGGCGTGCAGTTGGAATCATACTACGGTTTGCCCGTATGCACTCCGGCACGAGCAGCACTGATGACAGGGCGTTACCCCATGCGCTACGGCTTGCAGACTAACGTTATCTTCCCCTCACACCGGTATGGATTGCCCACGGATGAGGTGACTCTGGCTGACGCGCTTAAAAAAGCGGGTTACGAAACGGCAATGGTCGGCAAATGGCACCTCGGACACGCTTCTAAGGATTACTGGCCCCAGAATCGCGGCTTTGACCACTTCTATGGCAATGTCATGGGTGAGGTAGATTATTTTACTAAGGAGCGTGGAGATGTAGTTGACTGGCAGCGCAACGGCA
Organism: Cyanobacteria bacterium SBLK; assembly: GCA_017746715.1. Classification (GTDB taxonomy): domain Bacteria; phylum Cyanobacteriota; class Cyanobacteriia; order Cyanobacteriales; family Spirulinaceae; genus CCY15215. The sequence goes on along the minus strand of JAGHZQ010000052.1, from coordinate 30,850 downwards.
AACAATTACGCATTAAACCATTCAAACAAGGCTATTACACCGAGTTGATTGGGGACGAAGCGGTAGAGCTAATCCATCAACACGACCAGTCGAAACCGTTTTTCCTCTATTTCGCTTCCCAAGCCCCCCACACTCCATTAGATGCCCCCCCAGAAGATATCGAATATTATGAGGCTGAGGATCTGTTCCCAGGTGATGAGAATCTGGATAAGCGCACCTACGCAGCGATGATAACCAGTATCGACACCCAGATCGGTCGTATGCTTGATGCTCTCAAAGAGGAAGGTATGCGCAATAATACGCTGATCTTCTTCACCACTGACAACGGTGGCAATGCGCAAACAACATTCTCCGCACCAGATGGCGAAATTCCAGACGAACCGCCAGGCTCTAACGAGCCTTTCCGAGGTGGAAAGATAACCCTTTACGAGGGCGGAGTGCGTTTACCTGCCATCGTGAACTGGCCAGCCCAACTCGGGCATGCAGAGGTGTACGAACCTCTACATCATGTAGATATCATGCCTACCCTACTGGCTCTTGCCGGGGGTAAGGGCGGTCTCCTTCATCCTTTCGACGGGAAAGACGCATGGGCGACCATTGCGGAAGAGGCGCCTTCACCCCATGAGGAGATTTTGATCAACGTCGAGAGCTATCGCGGAGCTATCATCCGCAAAGACAAAGACAGTGGGCACTATTGGAAGCTCATCAAGTACGCAACGCTTCCGGGTAAGACCGAGCTATTCGATCTCTCTGAGGACAAGGAGGAGGAGAATAACCTTGCCGCCGATCGCCCAGATATCGTGGCAGAGCTTGAAGCGCGGCTTGTTGCCTATGCAGAGGAGCAGGAATTTAGCGAGTGGCTCAAAGCCCAGCCTGACTTCGTAGATGCTCAGGGGAACCCCTACTTCAGTCCAGATTATGACGTAGATGATGCTGGCCCGCTAGACCAAATACCCATATTGCCGGACAACTTCTAGTAATCCTCGTAGGGTGCTAATCTCGTAATCTCGTAGGGTGCGTTATTAACGCACCTTACTCACTACTTCACATCGGGTGCAAGTCTTAGTAACTCCCTCCCTTCGGAAACAGAAGCACGGCATTGTGTACCGAACAATCCGTCAATGAGATAATGGGTTTTCTGAAATTGACAAAAAGAATCATCAAGTCTGTAGCCTTTGTTAACAAACTGAGGTGCAACCCCATCAGTCATCAAGAGATGTTGTAGGCGATCGTAATCGTCCATGCTGTCCCGCCAAGAATTCATCCGATCCATACCGATGATTTGATGAGTCGGGATTTTCACCCAATTAGGATCGGTGTTATCGGTTAGAAACAAAACACGATCGCTCGGAAATTCCGAGACTACCCAAAACCGTCCCTTTTTCGATTCCTCTGCTAAAAATTGTAAGAAATCGGGAAAAATCGTCTCGCCAACATCGGGTATATTGGTCTGGAAAGGGGTGAGATTGGGGGTTTGTGGGGTAATCATGAGACCTAAATGAATCGATCGCTTTTTCGCCCTTTTCCCTGCCTCCCGTTCAAAAATGCGAAAGGGCAATTCAAAAGGCTTCTTGCTATTAGGATAACGAACTAAGGCGCGATCGCAGTCGAAGAACAGAGAACCCTAACTTGACACTAATGGCATCCTGCCCGTGTATTTTTCAATAAAATTCTCGAACAAGCAGGTGGTCACTGAGCGAAGCCGAAGTGATGCTTGTTTCACAATTATCAGGTTTTCTCTGATTCCCTGAATAATCAATTTATAAATTTGAGATCAACCCGATCGCGCTCTAGAGCATACATCGATCTGCGATCCGTTGATGACCTCTAATTTCAAGATGATATTCATCGTGACTCTCGTTAACTTTTGCCGTATTTTGTAACGTTTCTGAAGGTAACTCCCCAAACATCGTCTTGTAATCTCTCGTAAAATGATTGGGATGGTAGAATCCAAATTGACTGGCGAGAGTGGCGATCGCGCAATTATCCGGTTCGCTTGCCTTTAGGTGTTGTCGCACGGCATTCAATCGTCGGACTTTGAGATAGCGCATGGGACTCAAACCAAATAAGTCCTGAAAACCATAAGATAATGCCGAACTGCTCGACTCTAAATCTTTAGCAAGCTGTGTTAAAGTCAAAGGTTTATCTAAGTTGGCTAACATATTGTGTTCGGCTCGGACAATCAACTGCGATCGCCGAGAAGGTTTAAGAAAAGCCTGAGAATTTCGTTTAAGCGGAATCTGACTAATTAACAAAGGTAGGAAATCATCGCTAACGAGTTTTTCAATATGAGGTTGGTGCAACCAAGTCGGTTTGTATACGGCTAACCAAATCAATTGTTGCAAGTAATCTTTAATTTCCTGCATTCTAGTGGGGAGCAAATTCACATGATTTTTATTCCGGAAGCGATCGCCTAAATCGTAACGTTTCAAGCGATCGGCATAAGTATCAAAAGTTCGAACGGGGATGGCAATCTGTGTCACGGTTACACCGTGAGGAAATATTTCGTCGGCTTCCCGATTATTGAAACCAAAAATAGTTCTGTGAGGCTCGACCGCGTGACGAAAAGAGTAATATTCTTTTTCCTTCTCAGACCAAAGTATCCCAAAACAGATATATCCTTTTGTACCATCACCTGAAAATTGAATGCCTTGATTTGCCTGATTGTATGTGAAATGTAAATCACCAATCTGAATTGATAAAAACTCTGCTTGAAGAGATCCGGGAGTGAGTTGTATTATTTCTTTATTTTGATACTCAAAAAACTCTTTGAAACCATCCAAATCTGTAAAGGATCTGGAAACAATCTTGCGATCGCTCGTCTCGATATTGGTTCGATCTCGGGCAATTTTGCGATCGCTGACATCCATCCACAAACTCCTTTGTACGACATTCGGTTAAAACAAAACAATAAATCTTATTATAAGTGGTATTTATGATTTTTAAAAATGAGTTTTTTAATTTATATGGCTGAAAAAGTTGGAATTTTTGTCTATTTCCAGAAATGACTTACCCCTAAACTGACCTTGCAATCTCCGGACAACAACCCGAGATTTTTTTATTCTTTTTGTGAGGACTTATTAATGTTTTGTAACGGTTTTTTAAACCGCATTGGGAGGGCGATCGCGGTATTTGCGATGCTCGTTTCTCTTTTATTAGGAGATGTCTTATTGTTTCCGAGTGTAGCTTTAGCAAAACCCGGCTTTCTTCCTCAGTTAGGTACTGTCGATAACCTCTTGCCTGAATGGGAAGAAGAACTCGATCCCTTCGATCGCAATGGAGATCCGGATAACGTCGGTCGGGAGTTTCGCCCGGATGTCGCGATCGAAAACTGTTTCTGGAAAATGACCCTGAGTGCCGATCCCTATCACAACTCCTTTTATCCAGATGCACAAACTGCCTACCCCATCGCTTTATTTTCCCTCCCCGAGGGCAGTCACGTCGAGGTAACGGGTGAATTTCCTCACGCTCGTTCCATGACTTTTAGCAGTTATTTTTACGATCCAGATTCCGCCACCTTGGTGGGTGGAGATCATCAGATCCTCGATTATGAGATCGAACCCGATGAAGGCTCGAAAAACCCCTTTATAAACGGAGGCGATCGCACCGCCGAGAATCGTTCCTATACGATGAAATGGATTCCCGAGAATCTGCCGACATTCCAACAACGCTTTGCAAAAGCCTTCCCTAAGTTGGCAGAAAAGTTGCAACAGATCCCCGAAAATTCTCCAGACTTCAAAACTGAAATTGCTGAAGTCCTACCTAAGTTGGTCGGACAATTGCCAAGGATTCCCGAGAGTCTTCCCGACTTTGAAGAATTATTTACCGAAGCCTTCCCCAAACAAGCAGAAAAATTGCAGCTCGAACCCAATACCTTATATATCGGGGAGGAAGAGTTCCCCAAGATGGGGTATCTCGTAGCGATGCGAATCTATGTCCCCGATCGCGGAACAAACATGCTGGGCGGTCCGGAATTACCCGAGGCGAAGATTATCCTAGAGAATGGGAGCGTCGTCGAGGGCGATACACTCTGCGAAGAGGAATACTCTCAGTTCAAAGGCGATCTGAGTAGCGTTTATCCCACACCCGCATTCGATCCGGTTGCTTATCGGAAGGAGCGCGATCGCACGGAATGGTACAACCAAGATCGTCCCAATACTTGGCCCGCTCAAGACCCCCCCTACATCATCCGCGAGTGGACTGCGAAGTACAATTTCTGCGCCAACTTCGAGCTGGGTCCCGATAATGCAAGTGATTGTCCCGACCCTGTCGATCCCGATATCGGTTCCGGCGGATTTATCAATTCGACAACATCTTATCTGGTGACGTGGATGGATCGCGATTTAGGCGAAGTCTTAGTCTTGCGAGGCAAAAAACCCAAGACGCCCGAGACCTATTTCAACAATCCCACCTTTGACGAATCCGATGCAGAAATGCGCTATTTCTCTTGGGTAACCGATGAATCTTTAGCGCGATCGCAAGTCATCGATAGCGTTTTTGACGAAGAGATGCCCGTCGATGAAAACGGTTATTACACCATCGTCGTCAGCCGACCCTCCTACCGTCCCAAGAAAGCCCGTTATGAATGCGGTTACGCTTGGTTGGAGTTTCCCGCCGCCGGTGATGGGTTTGGCGATATGTGGCTGGGGGAAATTCGCAATCGTTGGCAACTGCCCCTCAATGACTTTCCGTACGCCCCCCAAAACATCCCAGGGCCCGGCCAAGAGGCTGAAGTGATGGGCGAATATTACCCAACAGGTGAGTATTATCGGACCCCCGAGGATTTTGACCGGAACTTCGAGTGTAAATTGCAGCCCGCTTCGTAGCGCGATCGCCTTGTCGGGACGTTACCCGTAACGTCCCCGAGGGCGATCGCAGATATCGCTAACAACAACAAATCGTCTCTTTTGATGAGGTTATCTTTATGTCTTCGATTGAGAAAACATCCGATTGGGACTGGGAAGAAGAATACGCCTACACTCTCGGAGTGCAAGCATTCATCTATGCTTTTCCTTGGGCCTACATGCCCAAAGCCTACTACGATCGTCAGGAGTTAAACAATGGTATCGTCAACCAATTTACCCACCTCCGGGAGCTGAAGGATTCATCCCACCAACTCGGCGGCGCACCTAATAATGACACCCTGTATTCTCAAGCAGCTGTATATTTGGGTAACGAACCCCTGATTCTCTCGCTTCCAGAACTCCCATCAGATCCCGCACTCCCAGACTATCGCTTCCACAACGTACAATTTACCGATTACCGAGGAGACCAATTTGCTTACGTGGGTACCCGCGCCACGGGAGGAAAAGGAGGTAATTTTGCCATTGTCGGACCCAATTGGCAGGGGGATTTACCTGAAGGCGTGCAGGAGCTTGAAGGTCCTTCACCGACACCTTGGGCATTTCTCTCGGCGCGAAACTTACTGACGGAGGCGGAAAGGAACGGAGACGCGAGCTTGGATACAGTCCATGGTATTCAGGATCTGTACGTGCTGACACCGCTATCCCAGTGGAACGATCCAAATGCCACCCCCGAACCTGTCGATGAGCTTTGGGTACCTCACGATCGCGAAACCGATCCCCTTGCGGACTGGAAGAATATCAACCGCGCGATGGCTGATAACCCTCCCCCGGATTCCTATGATGCGTGCCTGCTCGAATTGTTCGAGACCATTGGTGTCGGGCCGGGATTGGATATTGAGGTTCAGAGCGAAAGTACCAAGCGCGGTCTCGAGCGTGCTGCTGTAGACGGTTTAAAGATCGTCGATGAGGCTTTCGTCCAAGGACACAGCCAAAAACAAGTGAATGGGTGGAACTATCCGCCTCCATACTTGGGCCGACCTTCATCAGTACGGGATTGGCTGCTGCGTGCAATGCAGGCCCAAGCGGGCTTTGTCGCCAACGATACGATCGAGGCTGTCTACATGAGCGTATACATCGATAAAGATGGCAATCCTCTATCTGGGGCAAATCGTTACGAGCTTCACTTCGAGGCTGAAAATCTACCCGATGTCAATGCGTTTTGGTCTATCACCCTGTACGACCATCAATACAACTTGGTGGCGAATGACATCGATCGCCATTCCCTCGGCGATCGCAGTGGTATGACCCCCGGTGAAGATGGCAGTCTCACGATGTACATTCAGCACGAGCAACCCAGCGAATCCGAAAAATTCTCCAACTGGTTACCCGCACCCGCAGGCGATTTCTTTATGTTCATGCGCCTATACTTACCGGGCTACCCCATCTTGTCCCAGTACTGGGAACCTCCCGGTTTGACGAATGTCGGTCCGGCTTAACCTGCTGGTGATGCGAGCTAATTGGTGGGTTTTGTTCGCTCCGATCGCTCCCCCATACATTTTTTAGGATGCGTCTCGAACTTTGTTAACTCTTTTTACGAGATTTTACTGATGTTTTTGAACCGAATTTTGAAAGGAGTAGTGGCGATGGCGATCGCTCTCCCTCTCTTATTGAGTATCGCCGTCCCTCCTGGGTTGACCCAAGACTTGCCCCTCCCAGACCCGGACTTTAACGGCACCATTAACGAAACCTACGACAAATCAGAGGCCGATTATAATACGCTCCTCGGTCCTCAACCCCCAGAAGGCGCACCGAACATCCTGTTAGTCCTGCTAGATGATGTCGGCTTTGGCGCATCAGAAGCCTTTGGAGGGCCGATTCACACCCCAACCCTCAACGGCTTGGTGCAGAATGGTTTGAGCTACAACCGCTTTCATACCACCTCCCTCTGTTCTCCCACCCGCGCCGCCTTGTTAACCGGTCGCAACCCCCATTCTGTTGCTTCCGGTATCATTCAAGAAATGGCCACGGGGTTTCCGGGTTATACCGGACTCATTCCTCAGAGCACGGCCACGGTTGCCCAAATTTTGCAGGCTCACGGCTATAGCACGAGTTGGTTTGGTAAAAACCATAACGTCCCCGATAATCAAACCAGCATGTTTGGTCCCTTCACGCGGTGGCCCAACGATCTCGGTTTCGACTATTTCTACGGCTTTATTGGGGGTGAAACGGATCAGTGGTATCCCACCCTGTATGAAAACCGCAATCCCATCGATCAACCGTCTTACCCTACGGAGGAGCTTGACGATAGCTACAACCTGAACCGCGATCTAGCCGATAAGGCCATTAGCTGGCTGCGCTATAATCACTCTTTGTCTCCAGACAATCCCTTCTTTCTCTATTTCACCCCCGGAGCGACCCATGCTCCCCACCAGCCACCCCCCTCTTATGTAAATAAGTACAAAGCTGGCGGAGAACATGCCATTGCAGCAGGAGCACCGAATGGTATGTTTGTTGATGGCTGGGATGTGGAACAGGCCGCTATCTGTGCGAAGCAGAAAGAGATGGGAGTGATTCCAGCCGATGCCAAATGTACGGAGCGACCCGAAAGCATTCCAGCTTGGGATGACCCTCAGTTCGATCTTGAAGGCGCAAGAGACTTGCTTGCCTTGCAAATGCAAACCTATGCGGGCTTCTTGGAATATACAGATGAGGAAGTCGGCCGGGTGATCGATGCCATTGATGAATTGGGTGAAAAAGAGAACACCTTAATTATTTACATCGTTGGTGATAATGGAGCCAGTGCAGAAGGAGGTCTTCCGGGCACCTGTAATGAAATTGCCAACTTGGGCGGCGCTCCCTTAACAATGGAAGATAACTTGGAGTGCAAAGATAAGTGGGGGGGCCCCGAAACGTCACCTCACTTTGCCATTGGTTGGTCTTGGGCTACAGATAGTCCCTTTCGTTGGACCAAACAGGTTGCTTCCTACTTTGGTGGCACTCGCAATCCCATGGTGATTTCTTGGCCCGATGGCATCCAAGCTACGGGAGACCGAAACCTAGATTTGCGAGATCAGTTTCTCCATGTGATTGATGTTGCCCCAACAATCTTGGATATCATTGGCATTGAACCTCCCAATGAGTTCAATGGCATCCCCCAAAAAGACATTGAAGGCGCGAGTTTTTACAATACCTTCGGGCATGATGGTGCAAGTCAACCCGCACCTCGGGATACTCAGTATTTCGAGATGTTTGCCCATCGCGGGGTTTACCAAGATGGTTGGATGGCATCAGCATTTCACCGCATTCCTTGGATTACCACTGGCTCGAGTCCGATCGATGACGATAAATGGGAATTGTTTAATCTGGATGAAGACTTTACCCAACATGACGATCTCTCAGCCGAGAATCCAGACAAATTAGCAGAACTGCAAGCTCTATTCGAGCGTGAAGCCGAAAAATATAATGTCTTTCCCATTGACGATCGCTTTACCGAGCGCTACTTGGTCAAACGACCCACTGTTTTGGGCGATCGCACCTCCTTCGAGTTTTATCCAGGCGCCATCCATCTGCCTGCTGCTTCTGCTCCTAATGTTGCCAACACCTCTTACATCATTACCGCAGATTTAAATATTAGCGATGCGGAAACCGTTCAAGGCGCTATTTTGGCCAATGGAGGGACGACTGGAGGCTATAGTCTCTATGTCACGCCAGACCATCATCTGGTCTATGAGTATAACTATGTCGATGTTGAGCGAACCCGTCTCACTGCTCCCATTCCGCTATCGAATGGCTCGACTCGCGTTAAGGTTGAATTTGTCTACGATGGCGATATCTGCTCCGCAGGATTTGGCTGTGGTGGCGAGGCTTTTTTCTATGTCAACGATATGACCACTCCGGTAGATTCGGGCCGAATTGAGGCAACATTTCCGGGTCGATTTGGGGTAGATACTCAGGATGTGGGAATGGACCTACAGGCTCCAGTCAGTGACACCTACAAACCTCCTTTTGAATTTACGGGAGGTGAGATTGAGAAGGTGACCATCGATATCGATCCATTTAACGAGACCGAACTGTTCTAGCAGCGAGTTCTGCGATCGCCTCTTTACCAACCATCCCAAAACGATTCATCTCTTGTTTTGGGATGCGTCCCGAATTTTGTTAACTCTTTTTATCCAGTTTTACCCATGTTTTTGAACCGCATTGGGAGAGCGATCGCCATGTTTGCGATCGCTATGACCTTGTTCTTCGGAACTTCTATTCCATCCGTCTTGGCAGCAGAACCATCCACCGAGGCGATCGTTGTGGATAACTATATCCGTGCTGAGAGCGATCGCGTTTTCAAGCTACGATACGACCGTGGCGAATTTGGCAAGCTCGCCCTTCAAGACTTTGTAGGTGTAGACAATCAACCCCTAGAGATACCCAATCGAGATTTACTACACTATTGGGGAGTCTTCGACCTGACAACACCTGTCACTATTACTCTGCCAGAACAGAACGAGCGATTCCAAGAAATTCGCATCGTCAACGAGGATCACTATATTGTTGAGGACACGACTGTTCCCGGTGAGTATCGACTCACTGAAGCGGAAGTTGGCACGCGCTATGTTCAAGTCGATGTTCGTACTTTTATCAATCCCGATGACGAGGCAGATGTGGAAGCTGCGCGCGCGATCGAAGCTCGGGTGACTTTTACACAAGAGGATCCTGGCTCTCTTGAGTTGCCCAATTGGAATTGGGAAGAATTGGAGCAACTGCGTGCAGCCACTCAAGATTTGATTCCATTTGTGCCTGATAATAATGGGGTGTATGGGTCTAAAGAGGAAGTAGACGAGATCCGGCACTTTATCGGGACAGCAGGTGCTTGGGGAGGAGGCCCCCCTGAAGCAGCGATATACCTCAATGTCACACCAGAGAAAAATGATGGAGAAACTCCCCATATTTTGACCGTCAAGGATGTCCCTGTGGATGGCTTTTGGTCTATCAGCGTCTATAACGCCGATGGCTTTTTTGAGCGAAACCCATACAATAGCTATTCCTCGAGCAATGTCTCTGCAACGCAAAAGGCGGATGGAAGTTTTACCTTTTACTTTGCTAAAGACAAGGCTGGACTGACAAACGACGAAAACTATCTGTATACTCCCGAAGGCTGGAAGTATGTTGTTCGCTTATATCTACCCAGACAGGAAATCTTGGATGGTACGTGGCATTTCCCAAAAGCCGAACCGATTGAGTAAAGTCGCTCGTCTATCTCCAGTCGAGCACTTTAATTAGAGTTGGCGATCGCCTTAAACGTCGTAGGGACGTAGTATGCTACGTCCCTACAGGAATTGCAGATATCGTAAAGGTGCGTTAGCAGAACGTAACGCACCTAACTGGATTACCGTCTCAGGACGACACCCGTTGCAGCCCCTACGTAAGGAGGAACAGGGCGCAGTGGGTTGACCTTCTCTTTTAACCAGCAGACAGGTTCGCCATCCCCACCGATTCCTTGGGGGTTGTAAGTATAAGCCTTACAGTCTAAATCGTCTCCGCAGATCTCCAAGCACTCTTCCAAAGCCATAACTCTTTCATGATCGAAGTCTCCACCCGCGCGATCTTGGTCAAAGTTGACGGTGAGAATGGGGCTGGCAGAAGCAACCTGAGTAACGGCGACAAAACTCAGACAGAGAATCAGTAAAGTGCTGACAGTGGCGGCTAAAATCCGACTCAGCGCAGATTGTAATGCTTTCATGGTTTTAACGATTCTTAAGTTTTTATAGGATAAGGTTGTTAGTAGCTTTTTTAACATAGAAAAACGATTCGGCTTTGTTTCTTTATACTTCTTAACATTAAAAAGAGATTAAGAACTGTCTAATGTTTAGATAGTGCTATGGGTGGGGTCGCGATCGCATGCGATCGCAGATATCGGTAAGGTGCGTTACATTCCACTAACGCACCTTACTGGACTACCTCATACTGTTTTTAATTCTTTTTGATAAATAGGTTCTAAAACTTCTTCGATCCACTCTTTACCTGTTTTTTGTATCTCTTGCGATCGCCCTTGAATTTGCTTGTCTAGTAACTCAATCCAATATTTATACCAATTTCGCGCTGTTGCTTCGCTGACACCAAACAAAAATCCTAATTTTTGAAAACTGAGCGAATAATGAAAATGAAATAATGTTAAAGTCAACTGCTCTCTGGGAGTTAATTTTGTTTGTTTTTTCTGTTTTTTCGCTTGAGAGATTAAGTCTGAAAATTGGATATCTGTTAAGCCTAAAATTTTTTGTATTTCTAGATTTTCGTTTTCTATTGCTTTAGTCATCTGAGTCCGAACATGGCGAATATTCCAAACTTTTTCATAGTTCTTGTTAAGGTTATAATAATAATCATTAATTTCTGGTTGTATCACCCAATCTCGGATAAGCTCAACAGCCTCTTCTAAAGAATCTACTCTAACCCGAGCAATTGCATTATCCCATTCATATTCATATTGCCAATTTTCTAGATCGATGTCTATTTCATCACAATCTGTATCAATCCAGATATGTCTTTCCGGATAAACTCTACTTTGAAAAGATAAGTTGCAGAGAGACAATTCAGCAGAATCGGTTTCTTTAATCACGACAATATTTCTTAACAAAATTTGTCGTAGTTTTTCTGTTAAATCATCTTTTTCTGATAAAGAAACTTCCATTTTTACCTCACTTTTGGAACTTTTTGCGTTTTTGTATCATCAGTTTGCGAATGTCTACTTTCTCAACCTTCCCTTGTCTCAGCGCTTCTTCTACTGTCATAGATTTAGCTGTGTTAGGAAGTACTGCTTTGATATTACCACGTCGGAAGCGACTGATGTATTCTTGCACTGTCAGCATTCGATATTCGTACAGTTGAGAAGTTGTAGGAGAGTTAAGATTTAATTTACATTTCTTCGCCCAATTTTCAAAATCTGAATCGTGTTGTTCGTCTTCTGAATCGCGTTGCTCATCTTCTGGATCGTGTTGTTCGTCAGTCACTGGAAGTTTACTCGTATTAATTTTATAATGAGGTTTTAGCTTTAGAGGAGGAAACAGTGCGATCGCTAATCTCGTTTTGTTGGATGGATAATCTCGTAAGGTGCGTTAGTAACACATCTTACTGTCTAATGAGAAAACCCCCTATTGACTAGGGGGTTTTGCTTAAATAATTAGAGGAAGCGAACCATCGCAATTAACTTTAACAAAGTTATTTAAATATTCTTTGAATTTTTCTTCTCCTTTAAATTTTTTAAGAATAAGTTCAAACAGGGTTTTTTGCATAAGCAATTTTTTCGTTAATTGGATAAGACCAGTTCCAGCCGGTCGGTAGTAGGGGCAAATCAGGAGAATACTTTCCTCCTGAGCTTTGGCAGAATCGAACTGCCGATCCTCTGTATACTCTCAAATATTAAGTTTTTGAATTTCTGTATGTTGCTTTTTTCTTGCAAGACCTCGTATACCCACTAACACTAAGTATAAATATAGACGATTTCCCACAAGATTGACAAGGGGCTTAGAGAAAAATTTCTTTATGACGATCATCATTTATATCCAGATCGCCAATCTCGTAATCTCGTAGGGTGCGTTATTAACGCACCTTACTAACTATTTCACATCGGGTGGAAGTCTCAACAACTCTCGACCCTCCGACACGCAAGCACGACATCGCGTACCGAAAATACCATCAATCAAATAGTGAGTCGCTTGAAATTGACAAAAAGAATCATCAAGTCTGTAGCCTTTGTTAACAAACTGAGGTGCAACCCCATCAGTCACCAAGAGATGTTGTAAGCGATCGTAATCGTCCATGCTGTCTCGCCAAGAGTTCATCCGATCCATACCGACGATTTGATGAGTCGGGATTTTTACCCAATTGGGATCGGTATTATCGGTTAGAAACAAAACACGATCGCTTGGAAATTCCGAAACTACCCAAAACCGTCCCTTTCTCGTCTCCTCTGCGAGGAACTGCAAGAAGTCTGGAAAAATCGTCTCGCCAACACCGGGAATATTGGTCTGAAAGCGCGTAAGGTTGGGAGTTTGTGGGGTAATCATAAGACCTAAATGAATCGATCGCCGTTTATCCCTTCTCGCTTCCTCATCCAATACGCGAAAAGCAAGCTCAAAGGGTACTTGACAATTAGGATAACGAACTAAAGCGCGATCGCAGTCGAAATTGAACGTAAAAATCTTAATACTCTCATACCAATTGCGAACGAAATCCCGTGCCGCGTCTTGGTTGGGACAATCGATCCGCACATCTCGCCCCGGAATAATCGCCCAGTCCCACAAGGGCTGATTGATGATTTTGAGGAATATTTCCAGATCTGGCGTATCCTTCATTGGCTTTTTCTTCCCGAAATAAAAGTGAGTAAAATTGCTGTATTTTGGTACATCGCGAAACCCTCAGCGCGATCGCAAGCAGTCTCATTATTGACGATTAAATCATTGATAATCGTTGATTTCAAGAAATTTGTTTGATTTTTTCAAGAAATCTTGTAGAATGGTTTTAGCCATCTTTAAACCTTGAATTGAAAAATGGTCACAAAAAGAGACAATCCGAACTACGAAAATGTGAGTGGTTATATCCCAAAACAGATCGCATCACAATTTAAAAATCATTGCAAAAACCAAAGCCTCTCCATTAGCGACGGCTTAGAATTTGCCGTGAACAGTTGGCTCAATACAGAACACGTTCTCAAACAACTGACATACGGCATCCGCCCCGATGATGTTACCATCGTAGAATTGGCTCACGATCTGGGGATATCAACCGCCGATCTGCTGAGAATCATTAATCGCGCTCTCGGATTTTATGACAACGAACACGACCAAAATTGAAAGGATTTAAAGATTGCGAATCAATTTGATATCAATTCCTGCTTCAGGAGTGCGATCGCTCTAGCATTTGGTATCCTCGAGTCATTGAAAAAACTCTATTCTCATCCCCGGAAGAAAAAGGAGAGAGGAAAAAAGATAGATTTTTCTGCTTGTCCTCTCCTTCTCTACCCGCGAACTTATTACAGCAAACCAAACTGATATTTATTTATTGATTAGGATATCATTAGTGATTCCCAGCCAAGTGAGAAAGTCTCGATCCGCACCATACTCCGAAATAATTTCATTTAAATTCTCTTCGATCCAGTCCGGTCCAAAAGGTTGAAGGATTTTCTTGTGCAGAGACTTGTTTTTTACTGTTTCAACCATCTTTTTCCATCCGTCTTCATTTTTCCAATAGTTGGTTTTAAATGCCCAATCCATAAGTTGCCAATTGAACTCATCCCGCGAGACCAGATTAATTTTTAAGTTATCGAGTTCTGTCGATGGATTGTCTTCTTGAGCATATATAAGAACCTCTCGCATATAGATTGACATCTCCTTGATATGGTCGTTGCCAACTTTATAAACCTCCGATACTTTTCCTAGACTGCCTAAGTCTTGTTTTTGATACTTCTTAACACTATCAAGCATAATTTCGCTTCGAATAAAACTGACTTCATCGCTAACCGCATCTTTTTTGACATAAAACTCAAGGGCTGATTTATGAGCTATATCGGAAATTAGCAATTCCTCATTATTCGACCCGCTATCTTGTGAAAGTGCTGTAGGTTTACAGTATTTTTGAACTGTTCTGTATGTTTCCCAAGCGTATTTTTCACACAGCATTTCTATCTCTTTAAAACGATCTCGGGTTGATTTCATCTCATCATTGCTTGCGTTAGAGGCTTTTTGAGAATTCTCATCGTTACTATCTATTTTTTGGGGTAAAAATTTATTCAGAGAGCTTAGTATTGTTTGATACTGATTTTCAAGCCCCTCTATCTCTACCATCAGATTTGCTATTGTCTGTTGTAAGGCTTTGCTCTTTATACCAACTCTATCCAGTTCTGCTGATTTCATCTTGCGGATTGTTTTTAGGTTCCAGTCATCATCGTAATCCTGAGACACACTCTCTAGTTCCCGAGCATCGCGAAGAGAAGCAATTATTATCTCACATTGCCTCTCATACATTCCATAGATTTCCTGAATTGTTGTTATCGCTTGTTTTTCATCCAGCTGAGATATACGATCGAAATCTTTCTGAGCCATCTCTTTCAACTCAAGGGCCGAGCTAACACCAGAAACCAAACCTTGTAAGCCTCGATAATAAGATGAATCGACTTGGAGCTTGACCAAGTTCTCATCCTCTTCGTCATCATATTCTTCATTGTTATCATTATTATATTCTTCCGTTTCTTCATCGTTTTTGTTTTGACTATAGTAGGCTGCATCACCCTCAGTTTTGATACCTCCCCACCCAAAACTTTTTGCATCTTCATGCTCTGAGAGGAAAAATTTCAAAAACTTATTCTCAAAACCTTCTCTTGCTCCTGTTTCGTCATGATTCTCCCCAACAATATTCAAGTATCCCGGTTTTAATGGGGAACGTTGAATGCAGGCATCTTTCTTTTGAACGCCTTCTCCTTGCTGCACCACATGGGTCAACTCGTGGGCAATCAAGCGATCGCCTTCCGTGCTTCCCGGTCGATATTCTCCCCGTTTAAAAAATACATCGGGTCCCGTCGTAAACGCTCGCGAATGCAGCTGCTGATTGAGGCGATTTGCCGTCCCGTCGGTATGTACCTTCACCCCTTCGAAATTTGCTCCCATCGCCCCTCCCATAGACTCCTTCACTTTATTATCTAACGGTTGCCCGCCACCCCGAGCGCGATCGATTTGGGTTTCAACCTCAGAAGACACTGTTGCTTCTCCTGTCCCATCTCGCTGCAAACTCGGCATTCTTTGAATACTCTCGCCATCGCTTGGTGTTTCCCGGACTGGAGCGTGAATCTGTCGGGTGACGAAATTGGCTACGCGATCGGCCTCCCGTTCGTACTTATCTCCCAGTTTTCCAAGAGTGTACTTAGAAGAAGACTGAGATGTAGCAAACTGTTCCGCAGAGCGAGCCGCAATCCCGTCCAAGTCGCGATTGATATGAGCGGTTTGGCTTTGCCCGTGCAGCCAAAACTCCTCCATTTTGGCTTGCAACATCCCTAATTTTGCTTGTTCTATTGGGGAGATCGTTCCCCATTTTTGTTTGAGTTGCAATCCTTCCGCTTCAAATTTATTTTGCTGAAAATTAAAATGCTCTCGATTTTCAAGAGCATCGAATTTAACAGAATTTTCTCGAGGTCGAACAACAGAAGATCGTGTGGAAAACTGCTCATTATTTTTTCTTTCTGGAGATTTTTGAGAAAATTGTGCAGCTCTAAAGATTTTACAAGTCATGATGCTTTTTTATCTAATGGGAGCAAATGTAGAGAATTTCAGATTGATTCTTATGAATACAACTACATCAGTTTATAACATTTTTAAGCTCAAATTAACCTCAATTTAAAAATTACAGTATATCGGCTTAAGCAAAATGGCGCATTCAAACAATTCATCGATTTGATGAGGGAAGACAATCGCAATTCTATTGAAAAAACTCTATCTTCGGAGTAAAAAGAAGAAAGGCTTATTCTTTTCTTTTCTCTCATAAATTTAGAACTTATTTTAGGAAATAAAGCAAGGGTATTTTAAAGCGATCGCCTTCCTCTCGAACGAAAAACTTATCTTCAAGCAATGGGTCGCCGCGATCGCCATTAGTAACGATTTCTATTATCCAAAAATAGTCACTTAAATATCATAAATTGTTTTCGTCTTGTTCTTTCTTGCGTTTATTTATCGAACCCTTTAGCAGCCATGCAAATTCTTTCCTATAATCTGTCAGATTATTAAACATATGTTGATGAATTCCCACAGTCAAATCTGTCGATCCTTTTAACGAAGAGCCATGAAATCGCTCCTCCCATAGACTCCTTCACATTGATTTGACGGGAGAAGACGATCGCAATTCTATTGAAAAAAACTCTATCCTCGGAGTAAAAAGGAGAGAGGGATAAAAGCTCATTGTTCCCCTGTCCCTCTTTCCCCATGCCCTCGAACTTATTTCAGAAAGCCAAACAAGGGAATCCCAAAGCGATCGCGCTCCTCTTGAACGAGAAACTCAATCCGAAAGGGATGGATAGTCGCATCGATCGCCGCGAACGCACGTTGCGAATTTTCCTCGAGGGCGCTCAACTCTACAAACCCGACAAGCTCTTTAGCTGGCTTCGCAAACAAATGGTCGCCCTGAAACCGGGAGGAATCGAACGCGTGACCATTCGCGGTTTGGCGACGGGGAAACATAAGACTTTATGGACGCAAGGCTTTCAATTCGAGCGACTCTCCCCCACTTCCTCCGGTCGCCAGCCCAGCCTCTCCATTAGTAAAATCCTAGTGGCCTCCGCCCGCCCCCACACCACCAAACCCGACGAATTAGAGCGAGAAACCGCCAAAATCAAACAAGCAGTCCAGAAAACCCCCCAAGGCAAAGACATCATCGTTGAAAAACTGCCCGCTATCTTTTACGAAGATTTAACCCTCGCGATCGCCCACCAACAACCCAATCTCATTCATTTTTGCGGTGCCGATGCTTTGGAAGGCTTAATATTTGCCAGCGAAACCCAAGATGCTCAACTGTTAGATCCCGGGCAACTCGTGCAACTATTCGAGCAATTCGGGCGATCGGTCAAATGCGTCATCCTCGATCGCTGTTTGTCCGTCCTGCAAGCCGATGCCATCTCCGACTGCATTCGTGCCACCATCGCCATTGATGCCGATATGGGAGCCGAAGCCGCGAATTTATTTACCACGGAGTTTTATCGCTGGATCGGCTACGGCGAGGGCATTAACGAGGCCTTTGAAATGGGGAGTCTGGCTTTGCAAGCAGAACGGGTCAAACTGACCGACGGTCTTCCCCAACCTCTCGTACCTCAGTTAATCGTCAAAAATCAATCTACCCAAGAGTCCGAAGTTCCTCCCTCAGCAGAATCTTCCCCTCTCGCAGCAGCGATCTCCCATCTCGAGCAAGAAATTTCTCGAGATGTGATCAAACTCCGCAAACAGCGTCAAAGTATCATTCAATCGAGCAATATCGAGGAAAATATTCAATGGCTCGAAGAATTGCGACGGGTTTACTCTCTCGCCCTCGGTTCTATTGCCAGCAATATCGGGACGTGGTTGGAAGCCGAACGCACGACGATTTATTTTGTCAATGAAGATCGCGATCGCCTCTGGTCGATTTTCGCCCAAACAAGCGGTGCGACCCCGGTGAATCGAATTTCTCCGACCGAGACGCTTCGCGAACGCCAAGGGAACGCACACCAAGACACCAACAAACAACAACAACCCCCCCCCAACCCCTCCCAAGAGAGGAGAAACAAACAACCCACCTTTGAAATTTCCGTATCGATGGGAGCAGGAGTGTCCGGACGAGTCGCGGAAATGGGGCGATCGCTTCGTATTTCCTATCCAGCCAGAGAACACGAGCATTCCCGAGAAATCCGCAAACAGGAAGCCAGAACGGGATTTAAAACCCATACTTTACTGACGATTCCTTTAAAAAACGAAGAACGCGAAGTCTTTGCCGTCATTCAATTTATTAATAAACTCCGCAAACCCACAGAGGAGACAAACCCGCCTCTCGATCCGCAAGAACCCGATGCCGAAAAATACAGTCGCCTCGGTTTTACTCAAGAAGATGAAAACAAATTCCTGCAATTGGTTTCCTCTTCAACGATTCTGAGAATGCTCGAGAGCATTCAAACTTATTACAACTTGACTCAACACCTCAAAGGGAGCGTCAAATCTACCAAAGCCGCCCGTGCCATCTCTCAAAGTAGTAATGAGTTTAGCGAAGCCTTACAACAGATTATGAATGCTGCCAAAGAAATGTTGGATGCCGATCGCTCGACCTTATGGATTTTAGATTTTAGCAAGCAACAATTGTGGACGGAAATTCCTACAGAAGATGGCGGCGTGCGGGAAGCCTATCTTAAAGTCGGTCAAGGGTTTGCCGGTCAAGTCGCCAAGCAAGCGCAAAAAGGCAATTACCGACCCTTGAATATTCCCTTTGACGTCTACGAACAAGTCGGTTCTGCCACGGCAAAACAGTTCGATCTCGAAAATGACTATCGTACCTGTAGTTTGCTCTGCATGCCCGTTTTGGGTTATGACGAATCTTCTCCCCAACGCAAAAAACTCATCGGCGTGACCCAACTGGTCAATAAGACCCGAGAGGGCTTTCGCAAACCGCCTGCTGGGTATGTCGATGATGCCCCGGAGTGTTTTGAGATTAGCTTCGGCAAAGATGACGAACGGCGAATGGAGGCCTTTAACGCCCAAGCAGCGATGGTTTTGCAAAATGCCAGACAATTTTCCGAACTGGAGAATTACGAAATTCTCTATTCCAGTCTTAAAAATATGTCGGAAGTGGCTCGCATTTCCTTGGGGGCAAAAACCGCGCGAGTTTATCTCTTCGATACCAAGATCGATAAACTCTGGACGATTTTACCCGAGCGCAAAGACCAATCTACCAGCTTTCGTCGCATTGAATACTCCCTCGAGGACGATAACGCGATCGCTCTCGTCGCGCGCTGGCAAAAAAGCAAATACGTTCACATTCCCAGTACGATTCCCAATGCCGAATACGATCGCTCTTCCGTCTTTTTTCCCGTCAGCGATCGCCGGGGTAAATTAATCGCCGTGGTGGAAGCCTCGCGCAAGTTAATGCGAGGTTACAATTTCTTAGAGGCAAACGCTAAATCCCCCCTAGCCCTTTATAAGGGGGGAAAAGAAGAGACCGACAACCCCCAACCAACAAGCGGTGCAACAGGAGCGATCGCTCCTTCGGAGATGCCTCGCGAACGCCAACGCGAACGAATTCGCCAAGGGAACGCGCACCAAGACCCCAACAACCCACAACAACGAACAGATTATCGGGGTTTTGTCCATGCGGATATTGATAACTTTTATCGCACCTCCGACTCATTTTTTCATTTTTTTCAAGGCTGTATGTCCTTCTGTCAAATGTTTCAGGTGCAACAGAATGCCTCCGCCTTAATGAAAGCACAACATTGGGTTCTCAATGCCAGTCGCGAAAATAGTGCTGAAGAAGTGATGAAAGCCGCCCGAGAATTGGTCAACGCCGATCGCTGTACTCTCTGGCGTTTCGATCGCGATGACGAAACCTTAGTTAGCGAGGGCTACGTGGGCAATAAAGGCTTGCAACTCATTCAAATCCCTCCTCTCCCCATTGGTGCCGGTTATGCGGGCTTAGCGGCAGAATACGCCTTAAATTCTCGCGATCGTCGGGATGAGCGCGCCAAAATTCTGAAAGTTGATTTCGATCTCTATAACGACACGGCAAGATCTGCCATGGCCATGAGATCGGATAAAGAAACTCGCTATCGAACTTGCAGTTTGCTCTGTATGCCCATTTTCAATCAAGAAAACGATCTCATGGGAATTTTGCAACTGGTTAACAAGAAAAAATCGGGTTATCCCTTGGAATATCATTATCCCGACCCCGCAACCGTCAAGGGCGATCCCCCAGAAGTTCCCGATGGCTTTCGCGCCAGCTTTAGCGATCGCGACGTGCGCCAACTTGAAGAATTCAATCGCATCGTCGGAACGCTCATTTTTGAGGAAATTATGTTTGACGAGATTCGCAAGAAAGCAGAAGGGGATGAGGGAGAAGGATTTTGAGTGTGGGGAGCAGGAGGAAATGGGGGAGCAGGGGGAGCAAAATAATTCCGTTGAGGCCACCATTTTGTTTGTCCAGATTGGAAATGGTCCCCTCGATCCCCAAAATCGGCACGCGGAAATGTACCCTATTAGAATCATCAAAGAGACTAGGAGATGAGGAGAATCCACAGTGAAAGTTGTCCAAGACTATATGCACGCCGTTTACAAGAGCGGGCTTTATCCAGACAAATTCATCTGCCATGACAAGCAGGGCAATTCGATCGGCGTTGAAGATCCGGCGACAGGGAAGCGTTACAAGCTCCTCACCTTCTGCACGAATGATGTTTTGGGCTTAGTTCAGTCAGAGGAAGTCAAGCAAGCCGCCGTAGATGCAATATGGCAGTATGGTACCTCTAACAGTTCTTGTTCGGTGTTGAGCGGTCGCATTGACCTCCACCGCCAACTCGAAGAAGAAATTTCTGCCTTTAAGCATCTTGCCCATACCCATCTATTTCTCAATGCTTGGATGGCAATGCAGGCGTTAATGGATGGATTTTGTCACTTGGCCATTCCCGTCCCGGGATTCCGCAATACGCGAGAAACTTTAATTTTAACCGATATTCTCAATCACGGTTGTATTGTTTCTGCCGTCGCCAATGCCGATAATCGCTCTGGGAAAATGTTTTCTCAAAGTCCCGAGGTGCGGGTTAAGGCCTATCGTCACTGCGATCTGCATGATTTAGAACGCAAATTGCGGCGTTATTATCGTCCGGGCGATCGCCTGATGGTGGTTTCCGATGCTGTCTTCTCGATGGACGGAGACATTGCCCCCCTGCCCGGAATGCTGGATATTTTAGAAAATTATCCCGGTAGTGTCATTGTCATGGATGAGGCTCATGCGAGTGGAGCGATCGGTAAGTCGGGGGGGGGAATTTATGACTATTTCAACATCACGCCCCAATCCGTTATCGATCGCGGCATGGTTCCGATTATTATGACCACCTTCTCAAAATTTGCCGCTTCTGCTGGCGCTGCGATTAGCAGTCACTCTCGGGAGTTAATCGATCTGTTGGATGTTTCTCCAACGTCCATCGGCACGATTTCTCTCCCCCCTCCAGTCACTGCAGCCGCTTTAGCCAGTATTCGCCAAGTCAGAGAGAATCCCCTACTCGTTCAGACATTACAGGCGAATACTCGCTATCTGCGATCGCTTTTGAATCAAGAAGGATTTAACCCCATTGGCGAAACCAATGTCATTCCGGTTATTTTGCCACCCGAACTCAATCCCAAAGAGTTTTCCAATCATTTGATGGAAGAATATGGCATTTGGGTGTCCCCCATCTGGTTCATCGCCAAACCACGCCTGCGAATCACGGCGAATGCCCTCCATACCCGCGAGGATATGGATCGCTTAGTCGAAGCAATGGTCGCCACGCGAGAGGCAATCTATGCTTCTACGGACAAGGTAAGCTAAACCGAAAACAACCGCGCTTAGGCGCGGTTGTTTTGTTATTGGTTGTTTGTTGTTCGTTTTCCATTAATAATTAATAACAATCCACCTCTATCCTCTCCCAAGAGGGAAAACCAATAACCGATCGCCAACATTTCGGCTTCGCGGCTGCTGAGCCTGCCAAAGCCAGTGTAAATAACTGATAACCAATAACCAACACTTCGACTGCCCTCAGTGTAAATAACCAATGGATTTAATTTTTCCCGTTCTTCGTGCTATCACTCGACGTGCCAAAAATGATTTCATTCGCAAAACGCAACAACTTGAAGCCGTACAGGAACGATTTTTGCTGGAGATGCTGCGATCGCACGAAGAGACAGAACTGGGAAAAAAATTCGGTCTTGGCAAGATTACAACAGTAGAGCAATTTCGCGATCGCGTTCCCATCCTTCCTTACAGCAGTTACGATCCCTATACGGAACGCATTGCTAAAGGCGAACAAAATATTCTCAATCCCGATCCGGTCATTTATGTCAGTTTAACGAGCGGCTCTACGGGGAAACGCAAGCGCATTCCCGTCACCCGACGCTATCAAAAGAATTTAGCAAAACCGAATTTAGCGGCTTTTGGCTTTGCGATCGAAGCATTGGAAAAACGCGCTAAAGATACGTTGCGTCACCATGAAGGGGGAACAGAGGGGGAGCGACCATATCACCTCCCCTCTTATGAAGGGGGAACAGAGGGGGAGCGACCATATCACCTCCCTCCTTATGAAGGAGGGAAACGCTCCTTTAAATTAGGTAAAGTTTTAAATACAAATTCTATCAATATTCAAGGCATTACTGATGGCGGCATTAATTACGGACCCGTGACAGTGGGCAGCATTCGCAGCAATCATTTAATGTATCGCCCGCTTTTAGCAATGCCCTACGATTGTCTAAAAATTGCCGATAGCGTGTCGCGCCATTATGTTTGCTTATTATTTGCTTTGGGCAATTCTGCGGTGGGACAAATTGCGAATAATTTCCCGATGTTAATTTTGCGGACTTGCGGTTATTTAGAGAAATATGCGGCGGGTTTAGTGGCGGATTTACGAAGAGGAGCGATCGCGGATTGGGTCAAAATTGCTCCCGAGTTACGCAGCCAATTAGAACAAAGATTACAGGCAAATCCCCAATGCGCCGATCGCTTAGAAAAAATCTTAGATTCCCACGGAAAACTAACGCCTAAATTAGCCTGGCCGGATTTGGCTTTAGTTCTCACGGCTATGGGAGGCACCTCGGATTTTTATTTCCAGCGCTTCCCCGATTATTTCGGAGATACACCCATTTTTGGCGGCGTTTATGGCAGTGCGGAAGGGACTTTTGGCATTGGTTACGATTTGAACCAAGAAGGCAATATTTTATCGATTGAGAGTGGTTTTTACGAGTTTATTCCGGAGGAAGATTGGGATAAGGATAATCCAACAACTCTGTTACCGACTGAAGTTAAAATCGGTCAGCGCTATCGCATGCTCGTTACCAGTTATAGCGGCATTTATCGCTATGATATCGGCGATGTAGTGGAAATTTTGGGATTCTACGAACAGACTCCGATTATCGTTTTTCGCCACCGACGCGGAGGGTTATTATCGGCAACGACGGAAAAAACAACGGAGTTTCACGCTACGCAAGTTATGCAGGTATTGAGTCAAGAATTTAATCTAGATTTGGATGATTTTTGCATTACTCTATCCGACAATGAGTTCCCTTCTCGCTATTTAGTGAATATCGAACTCACCGACAGACAAACTTTAGACGATCCTCAAAAATTTCTCCAGCGTTTTGAGTATTGGTTGGGGGAATTTAATAATCCTTATACAACGGTGCGATCGTCGGAAGTTCCTCCCCCTCGCTTACAAATTTTAGCCCCCGGAAGTTTTGCGATCGTGCGTCAGCGACAACTAAATAAAGGAATGTCTGACGGTCATCTCAAGATCCCTCATATCAGCGAGGATCGAGGATTTTTGCAAGGTTTAGATGTCGTGCACAAAATAGAACTATAAATCAAAATCCTATGATTTTTTAATGATTTATGACACCAATACAAAAAACTCCGTTAGATGCAGTTTTTGAATATGTAGAGGGCGAGTTTACTAGAATCTTGGATAAACCCGTAAGATTGAGTAGAATCGATGATGTCGCTTTAACGGCTTGGTCGAATACGTGGAAATCTAATAGCGATCGCGAACTACTGAATGGTAGTTTGTCTTGGATTGAGAAAAAACAGTATAATGATAAGCAGTATCCAGAAAAGAGACGGTTTGATGTTGCAGTCTGGAGTCAAGATGAATTATGTGGCTTATCTTTGGGATATTTATCCAAAGACTCTACTTATCATGCAATTCATTATCTTGAGGAGTCTCTACTGCTCACACAGCCATTGAAAGGATACATCTTGAATATAATTCTTGTAGTTGGTATGGAATACGCCAAATTAATGAGGAAAAAATATTTGAGATTGATCGAACCAAATTTAGAACTTATTGAGGTATACAAAAATTTAGGGTTTAAGTATAAAATGAAGGGCTTTTCTGGAAAAAGAAATTATTTTGAAAAGGAGGTTTAAAATGGTTTATCTTATTGAGAATTTTCCTATTCAAAAAATTGAAAATGAAAAATTCACAGGAATAAAACTAAATGTTGTCAAAAATTTATTATTTGGTATTGGACAAGGAAATACTACAAAACCAGAAACTTCTAGAGTTATTTTGACTGTTTCTGATTCTTCATCTCTAGATATAAATGTTCCCAAGTATATTATTGCGATTCTTGCCATACCATTTGGACTGATTCTCATAATTCTTATCACTGTAGCTATTGTCTTAGCTATAGTTATTTCGTTATTTGATTTTGTGAAAAATTTATTCTTCCCTCCTTATCAACCTAGTTACGAAGAAGCTATAAAATGGTTTGAAGATGACAATAGTTATCTTCAAAATCTCTCAAAAGAAACAAAAGAAAAATTTCTGGTTAAACAAGATTTGCCCTTAACTTGGTACAGTAAATGTACTTCTCTCATAAAAACTCTTAATACCTACTTGACTTTACCGAATGATTGGGACGGTTATGATGGTGTCGCCCCTACAACACAAACTATTCAAGACTGCATTTTTTTTGTTAAGCAACTACCTCAATCTATCAAAGTTCCAAAACCTATGATAGGAGGAAGTGGAACCGTGGGTTTATATTGGGAAAAAGATGATATTTATGCGGAAGTTTGTTTTGAAGGAGATAGTACATTCTGGTATTATGGGACGGATGGAAAGTTTGAAATAGGAGAAGAATCTATTACTCTTATCCCAGATATGCAATTTCCTGTAGCTTTATACAAGCTACTGCAAAAAATTTCATTGAGTTATTATGAATTGCTCGGATATCCTGACAGCACCATCAAAATGCAAATTCGTACAAACTAACGATCCTGAATGTAATTGTGAAACTGTTTCAGTTAGCAGCTACTCCCCTAAAATTGTAGGAGATGAGGAAAGGTTAATCAGACAGATTTATTCACCAATTCATATCGATGAAGAAACTGGGACAATTAAACCCCTCGCTTTTGACGATGTTGAAAATAAAGGAATGTCCGTCAATCGCCAAGCATATTGTTCCAAAGAAGAACTATTTGAGAAAGTTCAATACAAATTAAATCTGGACAAACAACGAGGTAAAACAAGAACTTTTTTTGGAGCGATTTTCGCGATTTGTTCTGATATTCGATCCATTAAAACTGATGACAATCGCAGAGCATTTTGCGTGTACGATACGGCCAATCAAAATAATGTTTCCCATGCCGATATTTGTCAAGCGATCGCAGGACGAGTACAAAGAAGTCAAATTCGCGCTCAATTGAGACAAGTATTTTCTAAAACTCCTGTTCATTTGGATGATTTATATCAGTAAAGCAGGTCTGATAATGATAAGAATTGCGATCGCTATCTAACCAATTACTCCCAGAGCCAAACAACAAACAACAAATTTGATAAAAATTTACACTCAACTAGAACGGGGACAAAACTGGCTCGAGAAATATCGCCGAAAATTGCCGCATTTTGTCTGTGTTTTAGGCTTTACGGAAACCGGATTAATTGAGGGAATTTCGGCTGCTGGTGCGACTCCAGAAGATCGTAAATATACCGCGATCGCCGATGCTGAATTTCTCGCAAACGGCGTTAAACCCAATCCTCAATATCCTCTTCCTCCTCTCCATATTGGAGCCTCTCCCGTCCTCATTTCTCGGGCGGTTATAGAAACGCTAAACATCCCCCTTTGGCTCTTTGATGCGGGTTTGCCTCACCCTCCTTCCGTCCCCGCGATCGCCTTGGGAGGACAACCGGCAAAGTGCATTTCTACTGGGAAAGCACTTCCCCTATCTATCGTTAAAAACTTACTCGATCGCGGTCTCTTTTGGGGGGAAAAATTAACACGACAAATACCCAGTAGTTACTTAATTATTGGAGAATGCGTTGTGGGAGGAACGACGACAGCATTAAGCGTGCTAACGGGTTTGGGTTTTGCTGCGAGAGGAAAAACGAACAGTTCTCATCCCAGTTGCAACCACGAACAAAAATGGGCGATCGCGCAACAAGGATTAAATACAATCTCTCTTTCACAAAAAAGCGATCCATTAAAGTTAGTGGCTGCCGTGGGGGATCCCATGCAAATCGTCGTTGCAGGGATGGCGATCTCCGCGAGTCGTCAATGCGGGGTTTTATTGGCAGGAGGAACGCAAATGCTGGCAGTTTACGCCCTTTTGGAAGCGATCGCAAACCTCCATTCATTACCTTATCGCAGCGATCGTATTGTTGTCGGCACCACGCGATGGGTTGCCGAAGATGCGACAGGAGATACTGTCGGATTAGCCGAAGCGATCGCAAATGTGCCTCTTTTAGCAACGCAACTCGATTTTACCTATTCTCACTTTGAGAATTTGCGCGCTTATGAAAGAGGTTATGTGAAAGAAGGAGTCGGGGCGGGAGGATGCGCGATCGCGGCACATTTACGGGAAAATTGGCACAACGATCGCCTCGTTACCGAAATCGACGCGATCGCCAATCGATTACTAATCACTGATAATTAATTCAATCGATCGCCAGTTTTCGCGTCAAACCAATGAATGCGATGGGGATTAATTGCCAACTTTAAACCTTCTTTTTCCCATTGGCGATCGGGTTCGATAAGAATGCGAAGAACATCATTTGAACCGTTAATTTTCATGCTTGCTAACAATTCTCGACCGAAGTTTTCAACCAAGAAAACATCGCCTCGAACGGTAATTTCATCGTCTTCTGTTGCAAGGCTTAAATCTTCCGGACGAATGCCAATATCGATCGCCTCGGGTTGAGAAGACAAAGACGGTAAAGGTAGGGAAAATTCGCCTAAAATTGCGCGATATCCTTGGCATTTCAAAGATAGTAAATTCATCTGGGGACTGCCCACAAATCCCGCAACAAATTTATTGGCAGGATGGGTATAAATGCGACTGGGGGGGTCTAATTGCTGTACTAACCCATCGAGAAGAACGGCCACTTTACTCGATAGCGTCATCGCCTCGGTTTGGTCGTGGGTGACGTAAACAACGGGTTTATTTTGAGTTTCAAATAATTGCTTTAATTCCTCGCGAACTTGTTCTCTTAAAAGTGCATCGAGATTGCTCAAGGGTTCGTCAAGAAGGAATACCTCTGGATTTCTCACTAAAGCGCGAGCCAAGGCAACGCGTTGTCGCTGTCCACCAGAAAGCTGACCCGGTTTGCGATCGAGTAAATGAGAGAGTCCCAATGTTTCGGCAACGGTACTAACGCGCTGTTGAATTTCCGGTTTGGGGGTTTTGCGAATTTTCAAGGAAGCGGCAATATTTTCGGCAACGGTCATGTGAGGGTAAAGAGCGTAACTCTGAAATACCATCGCCATATTGCGATCGCCCGGGGGCGCATGGGTTAAGTTATTTTCTCCGACGACAATTTGCCCTGCCGTGGGTTGTTCCAAACCCGCAATTAAACGCAGTAACGTCGATTTCCCGCATCCCGACGGTCCGAGTAACGTTAAAAATTCCCCATCTTCCACCGTTAAACTAATATCTTTTACGGGAACGACATTGGGGGCAAATTGTTTGCGTAAACTTTGTAATTTTAAGGTAGCCACGATTGTTTAACTTTTATTAATAAAAAGGAGAAGCATTAAAGTAAGACTACCATCAATCGCCATGATTA
Organism: Cyanobacteria bacterium SBLK; assembly: GCA_017746715.1. Classification (GTDB taxonomy): domain Bacteria; phylum Cyanobacteriota; class Cyanobacteriia; order Cyanobacteriales; family Spirulinaceae; genus CCY15215. The sequence goes on along the minus strand of JAGHZQ010000052.1, from coordinate 2,761 downwards.
AACTTAAAAACAATCTTTCAATCCATAAACGACACGATCCTGTTCTTCTTCGGAAAGCTCGGGAAACATGGGGAGAGAAAGCACTTCATCGGCAACGCTTTCGGAATTGGGCAATTGTCCCGCTTGATAATTGAGATGTTGATAAACGGGCTGTAAATGAAGGGGGCGGGGATAATAAATCATCGAACTAATGCCCTTTTCTTGCAAGCGATCGCGCACTTCATCTCGTTTTCCCGAGAGAATGCGAATGGTAAATTGATTCCATACCGATTTCCCTTGTTCTGGGGTTGAGGGTAGAGCAATTTGCGAACAAGATTGCAGTAGTTCTCGATAGCGCTGGGCGAGGCGCGATCGCTTTTCATTCCATTCATCGAGATAGCGCAATTTAATTGTTAAAATTGCTGCTTGTAGGGCATCCAAACGACTGTTTACTCCAATCGCATCGTGAATGTAGCGTTGTTTTTGCCCGTGTTCTTTCAGCATCCGTACCATCGCGGCAATTTCTGGGTCATTCGTCGTTACGGCACCGCCATCCCCAAACGCCCCTAAATTCTTGGTGGGGAAGAAACTAAAACACCCAATATTCCCGATATTCCCGACTTTTTGACCCATCCATTCCGCCCCCGTTGCTTGGGCGCAGTCTTCAATAACCGATACATTATATTTTTGGGCAACTGCCATTAAACCCGTCATATCTGCGGGACGACCGAACAAGTGAACCGGGAGAATGGCCTTGGTTTTTGGGGTAATTGCCGCCTCGAGGCGATCGCTATCGAGATTGAAAGTAGAGCGATCGATATCGACAAACACGGGGGTTGCCCTCACTTCCGAAATTGTTTCCGCCGTGGCGATAAAAGTGAAGGGACTGGTAATGACTTCATCTCCTTCGCCAATATTCAGGGCGCGGAGTGCCAAATACAGCGCATCCGTCCCTGAATTGCAACCCACGCATTCTTGCGTACCAATATAGGCAGTAAAAGCTATTTCAAAGTCTGCAACGGACTGACCGCCAATATAACGACCCGATCTCAGGATATTGAGGACTTTCGCATCGACTTCTTCTGCAATCTGTCGATACTGTCGGGTTAGATCGAGGGGGGGAATATTGTTCACTCGCACGACACCTAAAAATCCTTTCTATCAAATCAAAAAATTGTCATTTTGTCATGGGGGAGTTTGTAATACGCAATTTCACGGGCAATACGCAATTCACAATTCGTAACGAATCGATACCATGATACAGTTTGGGCAAAGAGTTATGCTGAGAATCTTGATTATGCCTTCTGCTGCTTTGAACCAATCTTCTTTCTCGTTAAAACACGATGAATTGGCAAGCATTTTAAGCGAGATAGAAAATGTATTAATCATCCAAGATCTGGATGGGGTTTGCATGGGTTTGGTCAAAGATCCCCTGACGCGAACGATCGAGCCAAAATATGTAGAAGCAGCGAGATCGCTTCTCGGACATTTTTACGTTTTGACGAATGGAGAACATATCGGTAAACGAGGCGTACGAGGGATTATCGAACGAGCATTTGGCAATGCAGATTTGGTGAAAGAACAGGGCTTATATTTACCCGGTTTGGGTGCGGGAGGCGTTCAGTGGCAAGATTGTTACGGGAATGTTTCGCATCCGGGGGTTAGCGATCGCGAATTAACGTTTTTAACGCGAGTTCCTCAACGCATTCGCGATCGACTAAGTTCTTTTTTTCAAACGCATCCCGATCTATTACCCGAACATCAAATTGAGACTTATATTGATGCTTCTGTATTGGATAATAAAGTGTCGCCAACGGCAAATCTCAATACAATTTACGAGCAACTTTGCAATCGTCCGAATGATTATCTTGCTTTGCAAAAAGAGATGGAAAATTTGATGGCTCGACTCTTGCAAGAAGCGAAAAATGAGGGTTTACAAAATTCGTTTTTTGTGCATTACGCTCCCAATTTAGGACGAGATGAAACGGGAAAAGAAATTGTGCGTTTTGCCGATAAAAATGATTCGGGAACGACAGATTTTCAGTTTATGTTACAAGGTGCGGTGAAAGAGGTGGGAGTCCTCGCCATTCTCAATCGTTACTATTTTCAAAGAACGAGTCGTTATCCTTTAGGAGAAAATTTCAGCGTTCGTCGATCGCCGAGAAAACAAGCAGAATTATTACAACTTGCAAAAGAAAATTTTGACCTTCGAGAAATGCCGCTTATTGTTGGCGTTGGCGATACGGTAAATAGTACGATAGAAGAGAAAAATGGTCAAATTACGGTGCGACGGGGAGGCAGCGATCGCAATTTTTTGCAGTTCATTCAGTCTATTGGCAAAGAATGCGATCGCGATAATATCGTAGTCTACATAGATAGTTCCCGAGGAGAAGTGAAAAATCGCAAATCCGTGCGCTGCGATCGCATTGATGGAGAATTAAAAGTCATCGAAGGACCTTGCGATCCTCGCGATAAAAATGACCCATTAATATTAAATGTGATTTTTCCAGAAGGTCACGAACAATACTGCCAGTTCTTCCAAAAATTCGTGCAAACAAGAGTAAAAAGAAAATTCTAATAGTGAAAAATCGAAGAATCAAACAAATTAAAAAACCCCTTACCTAATAGGTAAAGGGTTTCCAAAAATGAACTTGGCATCGAGCTATTGTGCCGGGAGGCAACCCTCCAAGTATCGTGGCCGCGGCAACATTTCACAACCGAGTTCGGGATGGAGTCGGAGTGGGACTATTGCGCTAAAGACACCAAGAATGGTTTGAAACCT
>JAGHZQ010000051.1 GCA_017746715.1 Cyanobacteria bacterium SBLK | reverse complement strand
TATCGAAATGCAGGTCTTAAACGTCGCGGCCTTTGAAAAACGAGTGATTTATAACCTATCCAAAACCTACGCCAATCAGTTAAAATCCGGTCAAGGTTACTCTTATCTCAGACCCGTTATTGCTTTAACGATAACCGATTTCCAACTCTTTGAGAATACCGAAAAAATTATCACCCGCTTTCATTTTCGAGAAACCGAAGAAAACTTTGAATATCGCGATCGCGAATTAGAAATGATTTTCGTCGAGTTACCCAAATTCGACAAAAAACTCGAAGATTTGCAAACTTTAACCGAAAAATGGATATTCTTCATGAAAGAAGCCCCTTCATTAGAACTCATTCCCTCCACATTGAGCGAAATTCCCGCAATGGAAAAAGCACTGAATATCGCCAGCCGCGCAAATTTGAGCGTTGACGAATTGGATAAGCTGGACAAACGAGAAATGTTTCTCGAAGATCAACGAGGTTCTATTATTTTAGCTCGAGAAGAAGGTCTTGCGGAAGGCGAAAAGAAAGGACAAATAAAAGTGATTTTCCAGATTCTCGGAAGGCTGGGTAAACTTTCACCAGATGTTGAAGAAGCGATCGCACGGCTTTCCTTCGCAGAATTAGATGAATTAGTAAAAGCAAGTTTGAATTTTTCCAGCTTAGAAGACTTGTCCAACTGGCTGAGAAACAAAAATGAGTAGAGATAAAATATGCCGTATCTCTAGGGCTTGTAGGGTAATTCAATACAAAAAGTCGTTCCTTTCCCCAATTGACTTTCCAGTTCAATTTTACCCTGCATTAATTCCACCAAAGATTTGGTAATGGCCAAACCCAAACCCGTTCCCGAATATTTTCGCGTTGTTGTTTGATCGCCTTGGTAAAACTCTTCAAAAATCCGTTTGTGGCGTTCTGGTGCAATTCCGATTCCTGTATCTTCAACCACCAGTTTTAAGCGATCGCCGCCGACATCTTTCAACTTTACCGTGACGCTGCCTTTTTCCGTAAATTTAATGGCATTGGAGAGTAAATTGACGAGAATTTGCCGCAGGCGATCGCGATCGCTAACGATTTCTTGATTTTCGAGATGACACTGACAATCGCAAGACAATACTAAATTTTTTTCATCAGCAAGAGGGCGCAAAGTTTCTAGGGTCGTGCAAACTAATTGTACCACATTAAAAGAACCTAGTTTGATTTCCAATTTTTTAGCTTCAATTTTGGAAAGATCGAGAATATCATTGATTAATTCCAGTAAATTTTTCCCGTTACTATGAATCCGTTCGAGCATTTGCACTTGATGGGGAGAAAGGGAAGCAGAACGCTGGCGCAATAAGACTTGCGAAAAACCAATAATGGCATTCATTGGGGTACGCAATTCGTGAGACATGGTAGCCAAAAATTGCGATTTCATGTTCGCCGCTTCAATCAGTTGTAAATTTTTCCGGTGAATTTGTTGGCGTTGGGTCGCTAATTTTTGATTTTGTCGGGCGAGGGTTTGATTTTGTCGTTCTAAGCGTTCTTCTCGTTCTTCTAAGGTTTGAATGAGTTGGGCATTGTCGATCGCGATCGCGGCTTGTTCTCCCGCAGCGAGTAACAAAAGTCCGTCTCCTCGGGTAAAGGCTTCGAGATTTTGCCAATGTCCCACCCCCAAGACTCCCAAACGTCCCGATCTTACCGATTGAATGGGAACCGCATAAAGGGCGGCGGGAAAGGGAAAAAGCGGATGAGTGGGGGTTTGCATGAGGGTGGTTTCCCCCGTGGTAAAAACCCGATGCAACCATCCTCCCGCTGAAAAAGCGCGATCGAGGGGCAAGCGATCGGCTTCTTCTCCTGCCGTGACGGTAAGACTGGTTTGGCATTCGAGACAATCGTAAAGGGCAATAAAACAAAATTTCGCCCCCGCGATCGCTTCTAAAATCGATCGCGCCATCACTTCCAGCAAATCCGTTAAATTAGCCAAGCGCTGGTTTAAAAGATTGGTGAGTTTGTGTAATGTAGTGAGATGTTGTTTTTGTTCGGCTAACCTCGCATTGACTTGGCGCAAATTCTCAGTCGCTTCTTGTCGGGCGCGATCGATGCCAATGGCAATATAGAGACTGCGAGAGAGAATTGCCGGGACGATCTCCCATTGATGCAGGGTATCCGATACGCCAATTTCCAGCCATTCCCGGCGAGTTTTGCGGTCTTCTCGTTCTGTTAAAAGGATAATGGGCGTTTTGCTATGTTGTGGGTATAGGGGTTGTAAAGTAGCGGGACTATCGCAAAGGGTTTCTTTGAGAAAAATACAATCAATATTTATTGTTGCGAGAATGGCGATCGCGTCGTCCATCGTTTCGCTTTCTCGCACGACAATCTCATCCTCAATCTTTTCTAAAGTTTGGATGAGGTGGCAACGACTTGCTTCTTCATCATCAACAATTAAAATCTGTAACATCTTGAGAATTAAGAATTAAGAATTAAGAATTGTTCATTTTGAGGATTAAACGCTGAACGGCAATACAGGTGCGATTGAGTTCGTAGGAATGACGGCGGGGAAATGCTAAAAACGATTGCTGTTCTTGTTCGATCATGTCTACATCTTGTCGAACCAAACCATCTAAGAGTTTTTGGGCCGAACCGAATAAACGATCTTTGAGAAATTTACGAAATTTAATGGGCAGTTTATGCAAGCGCCAAAAAGCATTTAAGGAGGTAAAATGAATCAAATAAGCACGTGTATGGGTTTCGTCAACCGGACAAAAGAGACAGTAAATTTTAAAATCTTGTCCTAACGTAGAAACCCAGTGGGGATAAATATAACTGACCTCGAGAGGTTCTGGATGAAGGCGGCGCAGGGCAGGGAAAAATAATTGGGAAATCGACCAAATGCGATCGATGCGATAATAACTTTGCGCTTCGTAACGCGCATCAATTCTATTTTCGCCGATTTCTAAAGCGTCCAGTTTTGCCGATGCCCATGCCTGATAGTTGTCGTGTAGGTGTCCGTGGTACATATCCATTAAATTTTCAATTAAAAAGGAATAATGTCCCCGACAATCAATGGTGGAAACCGTGGCAATATAATTGAGATGTTCCCATTCCGGTACGCCTAAAGGCGCGATCGCGTCCGGATCTCCTTCCCCCGGAAACAGCCAGATAAAACCGTCAAGTTCTCGCGCGGGGAAAGTGCGGATTTTACAGGTGGGACGTTTTTGCTCGGGGGCTAAATAAGGAACGCGATCGCACTCCCCCTGTCGATCGAATTGCCAGCCGTGATAAGAACATTCGATCGAATCCTTCACGACTTTTCCCGAACTCAAATGTACTTGACGGTGGGGACAGCGATCCTCGAGGGCGATAACTTTCCCTTTTGTATCGCGATAGAGGACGATCGCCTGTTTCCAAAGGGTAACGGCGAGGGGAGTATCTTTGACCTCCGTACTGCGAGCGACGACATACCAGCGATCGGGATTAATCCCGCAGGTTCGCAGATCTCGCGATGTCAGTTGAGTTTCCTGTACTTGCATATTTTGCACGAATTGAGAGAGCAAGAAGAGCGTCGGAAGCGCGGGAAGCATGGGGAGATGGGGAAGAAACTTCCTTCATCGTTCCCAACAACCAACACCAATAACCAATAACCAATAACCAATTAAGCTATTATGACATTTGGGCTGGATGAGGGCAGATGAATGCAAAAAGGACGACCCATTCAAACATTTTTAACGGTTAGTATGAGTATTGCGATCGCCGCCATTCTCGGATCGGCGTTCGTCTTGGCACAAAAACAAGGATCCTTTGCGCGCATCGAACAGTGGATCGCTGAGAGAAATTTACTCCCCGTCGGGAAAATTACCCCCAAACCCGAGGACGGGCGATCGCAAGTGCTGCCCCTCGCCTTACTCTCCCCGGAAGCCCGCGCGGTAGGACTCGACGCAATTGCTTTTAGCGATCGCCCTTCTATCGAACGCAGTCGCGCCCGTTATTTGCTGGCAAGCGATCGTCTCGCCCAGTTGGAAGGGGGTAAAGCGATTCGCCTCCTTGACGACCTCGAGGACGAATATCCCCTCCTTGCCCCCTATATTCTCCTCAAACGGGCGCGAGCCTATGAATTGACAAATGACCTCAATCGCTCGAAAGCCACCTTAGAGAGCCTCCTCGAAGCCTATCCCGAGTCTCCCGCCGTGGCAGAGGCATATTATCGCCTGGCCAAATACGAGCCGGAATATGGCGATCGCGCCATCGCCGAATACCCCCAACATCCCCTCACTCACGAACTGGTGCGGGAGCGTTTGGATGGGAAACGAGACCAGCCGGAATTGTTGCTCTTTTTGGCGAGAAATACCCCCGATGCTCCCGGAATGAGCGACATTCGCGATGCTTTGGTGAAAAACTACCGCGATCGCCTGAGTGTGGCAGATTGGGAAGCGATCGCTTACGGCTATTGGGAACAGTGGGAGTACGGAAAAGCGGGCAGTGCCTACGCCAAAGCACCTCCTACCCCGACGAACCTCTATCGCACCGCTCGAGGGCGAGATTTGGGCAATAGTCCGGTAGAAGCAAAAATTAGCTATCAAAAGCTCGTTAGCGAGTTTCCCGAAGCGGAAGAAAACGGCTTGGCATTCCTCCATCTCGCCCGCCTGTCCGATCGCCCAGAAGCCTTACAATATTTGGATCGCGCTATTCAAAATCATCGCGATCGCGCCCCCGATGCCCTCCTGCAAAAGGCGAAGTTATTGGAAAGGGGAGGAGATGGCAAAGCGGCAGGGGAAGCCCGACAGCGCATTCTCAATCAATATCCCAAATCGGAGGCCACCGCCCGCTACCGTTGGGAGACCGCACAAAAGTTAGCCAAGCAAGGGGAATACGTACAGGCGTGGAAATGGGCGCACCCCATTGCCACCAACAATTCCGATAGCGGTTTGGCCGCTAAGGCGGCGTTTTGGGTGGGAAAATGGGCTTCTCAACTGAATCGCCCTGAAGACGCGGAGGCTGCTTATAAGTACGTCCTCGCCAAGCATCCCGAATCTTACTATGCTTGGCGATCTGCGTCTCTGTTGGGTTGGGATGTGGGAACGTTTACTACAGTGCGAAACAAACAAGTAGAAGTCACACCACCCGCCATTCGCACTCTTCCTCCCGCCGGATCCGAGTTATTTAAAGAACTCTATCAACTCGGCCAAGATAATGATGCTTGGATTCTCTGGCAAGCGGAGTTAGCCAACCCACAAGAACTCACGGTTTCCGAACAGTTTACCGAGGGATTATTGTTACAAACCACGGGAGATTATTTAAAAGGAATTAATTTAATTTGGAGTTTAAAAGAGCGGGAAAAACCGGAAGAGCGAGCGGAATGGCAAGCATTGCGACAAACCCCGGAATATTGGCAGGCATTGTTCCCGTTTCCCTACAGCGATACGATTGTAAAATGGTCGAAAGAACATCAAATCAATCCGATTTTGGTGGTGTCTTTGATTCGCCAAGAGTCCCGTTTTGAGCCGGAAATTCGCTCCTCTGCTGGGGCCCTCGGACTGATGCAGGTGATGCCGGAAACAGGGGAATGGATTGCGGAAAAGATTGCTTTAGAAGATTATTCTTTGATTAATCCAGAAAATAATATTACTTTGGGAACGTGGTTTTTAGATTTTACCCACGATGAATATCAAAATAATTCTATGTTAGCGATCGCCAGTTATAATGCAGGACCCGGTAATGTGAGCAGTTGGGTCAAGCGTTTCGGGTTCAACGATCCCGATGAGTTCGTCGAAAAAATTCCCTTTGGGGAAACTAAAAATTATGTGGAGTCTGTTTTTAGTAACTATTGGAATTATTTACGAATTTACAATCCTGAAGTTGCTAAATTGGTCGATGGCGGGTAGATTAAATTCCCCCTACTACCCTTTGTAAGGGGGGGATAGAGAATTAAGAAGTTTCACAAGGCAACAACAAATAGTTTTTTCTCGCGATCGGCAGCAAAAGCAAGACAGGCTCTAATATCACTAGCTGTCAGTTCGGAAAAATCTTCTAAGATTTCTTGTTCGCTCATTCCTCCTGCCAGATATTCTAAAATATCATAGACCGTAATTCGCATCCCCCGAATGCAAGGTTTGCCGCTTCGTTTTCCCGGTTCAATGGTAATAATATTTTGATAATCCATAGTTTCCATAGCAAAAATCCCTATTTGATACGATTGAATAAGCGATCGCAGAAAGAAGAACTCATGCTCAAAACTATCTCAACCCTTAGCACATCTCCCGATATCATGAGTGAAACTCCTATTTTTGCAGGGACTCGAGTTCCCGTACAGACTTTTTGGGATTATCTCAAAGCGGGAGAATCGATTAACGATTTTTTAGACAGATTTCCCACCGTTACCCGAGAGCAGGCGATCGCTTTTCCCGAAGAATTAGAGCAACCGAGCGTTCTTTAATCTTGCAATTTACATTAAGCAATCTCATCAACTCATTCCAAAGCTAATTTTTTTCGCACGTCCTCGCTACTCAAAGATTGACCTGCTTTTTGTTGCTGTCGAGAGCGTTCGATAATGTCCCAAAACTGAGGATTGTGACTTAAAGAAACCGTCTCCACATCGGCGATCGCCACTAAAACCGCGATCGCTTTACCCTGCAATTCTGCGATCGCGGGTTCTGTTCCTAAAGCAAAAACGCAATCGCTTAAAGAAGTTTGACCATTGGAGGATTGTTTTGGCCAAGATTGTTGGGTTAATGTCAGCGAATCGAGTTCGGTTTCTGGGAACAAATTTTCTAGATCCGCAATCGGAGTGAGAACTGCAACGGGAGTATCTTCAATATTAATCAGTAATGGCTCTTTTCCCAATGTTTGAATATATTGGCTCAACGCATCGGTTGCTTGTTTTAATTCTATCGATTTCATAGTTCGATATCCTCCTTACCAATCTGCACTTGATTGCGGTTTTTAACTCCGATCGCTTGGATGTAGACGACAGAAATCATATTTTCTTCTACATCGTAATACACAAGGATTTGGAATTAATCGTCATCAAAATTGACTCCGAAATCAATACCTAGAACCGCTTCAATTCGTCGCAATGTCTCTTCTGGCAGAATCTTGACGTTTTCTTTTTCAATGTCATACCAGTGAGTCGGGGTTAAATTAGCTCTTTCACATAACTCCTTCATGGTTCGAAGATCGTTTTGTCGAGCTTGCTTGATACGCTGTCCTAACCCTTCTGGTTTAACTCGTCTGGTTCTTTCGACTTCCATTGTTAACCCATTCAACTTAACCGCTTTATTCTCTCAGCGCGATCGCTTTTTATCACGTTTTCTCTTCATCCTTATCCGGAATGTATACAAGTAGATCGCCGGGCTGACATTCGAGAATTTTGCAATATTGTAACAGGGTTGTGTCTTCGAGACGATTGGGCATGACTCTCATATTTTTATGCTTATTAACCGTTTTCTCATGGAATCCGGTCAACTCTGCTAATTCTTTGTAATCAATTTCTCGATCCGCCATGATAACCGCAAGTCGCCACTTTATCGGCATATTTAACCCTTCTGGAGCATCGTTCATATTGTACTCCTTCTCTCGAATGGGCTATCTGTTAGTCTGACGGACATATCTATCGTATCAACAGATATATAAATCGTAAAAGTTGACATTATCAATCGTAGCGATTAATATAGTAATCAATAAAACGGAAAGCACCACGACGCACCCCCATGCAAATCCTTGCAGCGTCATGGCTAAGACAATCGATCTTATTTTTTCGCATTTTCTCCGGACTCTTTGACGGCTGCGAAAAGTTCGTCAAATGTGCATCCGTACAGTTTGAGTAATGCGTCTATTTGGTCGATCCGTAACCTAGGGATTGTTTTGCCATATTCCCAGTTGCGGACGGTAGACTCAGCCACATCAACCTTACTGGCGACATCTACTGTCCTCAGCCCTTGATTTTCTCGTAGTTGACGCATATCCATGCTGTCACTATACAGCATCATTGTACTATAATCTATTGGCGATTACAAACAACAATTTCTTTTAGCTTTTCTTATTTTTGTATTGACAAGCGCTAATACGTTAGCTCAAAGTCGATCCTTATAGATAACCGATCGCAGAAAATGACCCTCATTGATAAAGACCCCCCAGAACCCCCAAACGCGATCGCCATCGATCCGCATCTCCTGCAAGAAATCACCGAAACCCGTTACAAACTCACCCATCTCATCAAGCGCCTTGTTTTCCACGCTTCTCCCGATGAACTCGTCCAAAAAACCATGCAGCAATGCCAAAAACAAAAAGACGAATTCATCGAAGAGATTTGTAACGAACTCGGCGATCGCGGAGCATTCGAGCATATGGATTGCCTCCAAGACCTGAAAAACGCCAAAAGTGCCTTCATTGCTCATTGTTTCTGCGTGATGTTCCGTCAGGGGATCGCCTGGACCGAGATCGTCCAAGAAATCTCCGATCGCCTGCCTCCAAACGAGAACAATAGAGAGAAAATCGACACATTGCGAGAACTCGGAGACAGCCTCACCCTCACCCTAAAAGACTTCTCCTAAACCCTTGTTTTCCCTTATTCCCAAAGCGATCGCCCTTCATCGGATTGAAAAGCGATCGCTCGGGATTTCCTGCAAATTGTGCAAGAATGAGAGTAACAATACTTGAAAAGTAATACTGGAAAAGTAAGGTGTGTTAGCGTAATGGAATGGAGCGTAACGCACCCGCAAGTCTAAAAAATCGGTGCGTTACGCTGTCGCTAACACACCTTACAGGCTTCATTAGCGATCGCGAAGAGAAAAGATTTCTAAGATAGAGAAAATTCCCCAAAGTCTAAAAAATTGGTGCGTTACGCTGTTGCTAACACACCTTACAGGCTTCATTAGCGATCGCGACGAGAAAAGATGTCTAAGATAGAGAAAATTCCCCAACCATTCAAAACCATGACGGCGAGTAAAACAAAAACCCCCTTACCCGACCATACACAACTCCCGTGCGAAGATGGTACATCCGTGAAGAACTTCCAAGAACATCCTCAAAGTATCCTGCTGACGACCTCGCTCCGTCCGCTCCTCGATCGCCTTCATCCAGACGGACAGTACGATATTGGGCAAGATAGCGGCATCTACTGGAAAGTGACCCATCCTCCCCTCAAAGGCTGCGTCTCTCCCGATTGGTTTTACGTCCCCAATATCCCACCCCTGCTAAACGGACAAATACGCCGCTCTTACGTTCTCTGGCAAGAGCGAATCCCGCCCTCAATTGTTTTAGAGTTTGTATCGGGGAGTGGAGCAGTGGTCGCTGAGCGATGCCGAAGCGAGGAGCGCGATCGCACTCGGGAAACGGGCAAATTTTGGGTATACGAGACCCAAATTCAACCCGAGTATTATGGCATCTATGAAATACGACGGGAAAGCGTAGAAGTGTATCGCTTAGTCAATGGACGCTATCGACTCCTGACCCCTAATGCGCGCGGGCATTTCCCCATAAATCCATTAAATGTAGAGTTAGGTATTTGGCAAGGACGCTACCAAAACCGAACGCTTCCTTGGTTGCGCTGGTGGGATAGTGAGGGTAATTTGCTACTGGCAGGAGAGGAGAGAGCCGAGCAAGAACGACGGGAGAAAGAACAAGCACAAATAGAATTGCAACAATTGCGAGATCGCTCGATCGCAATGGGACTCGATCCCGACAACCTCCCCCAATTTTGAATTGATAATTGATAATTGATAATTGAAATGACTGACATCGAAACCAAACCCTTATCCGCCCTAACTGCGGGGATGTTGAGAAAAGTACATCACTTCGCCCTCAACGTCCAAGACTTAGCCATCTCCCGTCACTTCTACGGGCAAATCCTAGGACTGCACGAACTCGCAGGCGAAGAGATTCCCAGTACCTTAAAAACCCTTGTCGCTGAAGGAAAAGTCGCCAATTTCGTCACCCCCGACGGGATGGTATTAGATCTATTTTACGAACCGGACTTATCCCCTCCCGCCTCCGATCCCAAATGTCAGTTCACTCGCGCCAATCACCTCGCCTTCGATATTGCCCCCGAGTCCTTCGATCGCGCTGTTGAAATACTAAAACAGCATAACGTTAATCTCGACGGCGACCCAGTTTCTCGTCCCACCGGACGAGGAGTTTATTTTTACGATCCCGACGGTTTTATGTTAGAAATTCGTTGCGATCCCGAGATTGAATCCGCATAATCATCCGAACTTAGACTCCCGACGCTCCCGACGCTCCCCCTACTCTCATCACAAAGTTAGCGATCGCCGAAATTTAGCGGCGAAAAAATGCAAAAATTGGATGACGAAAACTTTTCGTACAATTTTTCTGACTTAATAGAGATCAAACAAAATGAACGTTAAACGTTGGAGTATTTTAGGACTGTTCGTTGCTCTTGCTTTGCTCATTTGGCCCCTTTGGCAGCCCTCAGTATTATCGGCAGAGTACGGATTGCCCGATTATGCCATTGCTAGCGATGAAGGTGAGTTTATTCTACCACCTCTCCCCTATGATTATAATGCGCTAAATCCCTACATTGACACTCAAACCATGATGTTACACCACGACAAACATCATGCTGGTTATGTGAAAAAACTGAACGCCGCGATCGCCAAATACCCAGAATTAAAGGGTAAATCGATTGAGGAATTGTTAGTCAATCTCCATCGCCTCCCGGAAGACATTCGCCAAACCGTGCGGGATAATGGCGGCGGTCATGCCAATCATAGTTTATTTTGGGCGATGATGTCCCCCAATGGCGGCGGGAAACCCACCGGAAAAATTGCCGAGGCGATCGCGGCAGAATTTGGCGATTTTGAGAGCTTCCAAAATGCCTTTAACGATGCGGGAGGCAAGCGCTTTGGAAGCGGTTGGGCTTGGTTGGTACTCGATAAAGATGGTTCTCTTAATGTGATTAGCACCCCCAATCAAGACAGCCCCTTACTTCTCGGAGAAATCCCTATTCTCGGTAATGATGTTTGGGAACATGCTTATTACTTAAAATACCAAAATAATCGAACGGATTATCTCAAAGCCTGGTGGAATGTTGTGAATTGGAATGCCGTTAACGCTCGATTTGACTGGATTTCCAACACTCAATAATTCTCGTTTGGACATCAATGCGATCGCTTTTATCGGTAAAAACGCGATCGCTCTTCCTACCTCTCGACGATTGAAGAAATTCTGAGGAGGTATCCCCCGCACCGCTCTTGTTCGGTCAACACTACTTTTTGAGCTCCCAAGAAAATGCTTTTAAATCAAGTCATTCAAAACATTTTCCAAAAATTTAGTTCGGTTAACCGAACCTTTTTTACGTCAAGACGATCGCAAACTTGCTAGAGTGAAAAATATAGCGATCCCCATTCATCGGTGATTAACATGTCAGATATTCCCAAACTCCTGCTCGTAGACGACGAACCCAGTCTCAGAGATGCCGTACAAGCCTACCTCGAAGACGATGAAGAATTTATCGTAACGGCAGTCCCCAGCGCTGAGGAAGCATGGAAAATCCTCGAAGTTAGCACCCCCGATCTCGTTATCTCCGATGTGATGATGCCGCAAGTCGATGGCTACCAGTTTTTGCAACAACTGCGAGACGATCCCCGCTTCCAAACCCTCCCCGTCGTCTTTCTCACTGCCCGAGGCATGACCGGCGATCGCATCCAAGGCTATCAAGCCGGAGTTGATGCCTATCTACCCAAACCCTTTGAACCGGAAGAACTCATGGCGATCGTCCGCAACCTCCTGCAACGACGCACGGCTGGAGACACGGGAGAAGAAAGTTCCAAACTCGATGAAATTGTCAAAGAACTCGCTGCCATCAAAGGAATGCTCAATCAAAATCCCGGTATTGTTCCCACCCCTTCCCCCATTAAAATCGAACTGACTCCGCGAGAGCAAAGCGTTCTCGATCTCGTCGCTCGAGGTTTAATGAACAAAGAAATTGCCAGCCAGCTCGAAACGAGCGTTCGCAATGTCGAAAAATATGTCAGCCGATTGTTCGGTAAAACTGGAACGAATAGTCGCACGGAATTGGTTCGCTATGCCCTCGAACACGGCTTGACAAATTAAGTTTTCTCGGGAGATTATTAAGCCTACAAACAAGGCTTTTAATATGAGGTGCGCTCCCCAATCGCATAATGTAGCTTAGCGCACCAAAATCCAGAAAGCTCCCCACAAACGAGGGATCCCCAAAAGTCAGAAAATCTTAAGATTTATTTTAGAATTCCCCTTCTCAATTTGCAAAAACCTTGTTGTGAAAGCGATCCCGAAATAATAAAGAAAATATTAAGACAAGAACTGTAAAGTTTCCCTAAAAAAATTGTTCTTTGTTTGTTGTTCTTTACATTTTTTTGATATTATTAACATCATACAAAAAACTTTTTTAAAAAAATCAGCATAATGACTATAAAATTTCCATCCCAAAACCATATCGGTCAATCCGTCGGTCTAGCTATGGCTTTGGTTATGATGAGTTTGGGAGTAATTACCATGATGACTCGAATGTATTTCATTCCTTAATTATTTGGTAACTCCTAGTAATCCTCACTCAAACAGCTAGCTACATCCTTCCTGTTACCTTGCTATAGCGCGCCCCTAACTAAAATAACCGTACTGTCTATCCCCGAAGCGATCGCTTCGGGGATATTGCCATGAACGGCTTGTTGCAGCAATCCCTCCCGACTCGCCCCAATAATGGTCAAATCGCAGTGTTGTACGGCTGCCAACTGAACGATCGCGTCTACCGGAGCATCGGAGCGCCACGATACCGCTTGTACGGCGGTTTTCATTTGTCGCCCGAGACGATCTGCCGTTTCATCCAACAGAGTTGTATCGATTTCCTTGCCATTGGGGGGATAAATTTGACAGACGAGCAAGCGAGGAGAAGGCGCGAGCAAAGCCAAGGCGGGTAATAAATCCATGGCGCGTTTCACATTTGGTCCCCCTGCCGTGGGAATCAACCAAGTGCTGGCATTGGTTGGCGCGAGAGGATAAGACTGTTTTTTGTTCCCCAACTTAACCAAAACCACATCACAAGCTGCTTGATGAATTAACGTATCGATCGCATCTCCAAAAATCTTATCCGGGGTGGCGGTAAATCCCTTCCAACCCATGAGCAAAAGATTGATATGACGTTCGCGAATCACATCCAACACGGCTCGAGCGGCATCGTGAGCGACGCGAATTTGCAGGTGCAAAGGAACGTGCAAATCCCGAGCCAGATCCTTGGCTATCTCTAATAACTTGTGACTTTCTCCAACATCCACCGCTGCCCGAGGGGGAGAAATATGGAGGGGCACGAGAATAACGTGCAGGCATTCCAACTCGCAATCTTGCTCTCGGGCGATGGCGAGGCCGATTTCAATCATCATGGCTGCCGTCCCTGGATTGGAAAGGGGGAGTAAAATGCGCCCTTTCCCTGTTGCCGGAGCGCGGACGTGATAGATGGAATAAGAAGGATCCGGTTCGCGATCGCCTTGAGATTGGTTGACTTTTAAGCGATCTGCCGTAGCGTGAATGAGATCCGTGCGAGTGATAATTCCGACCAATCTCTGCCCCTCGGTCACTGGAAGGTGAGAGATATGATAGCGATCCATCAGATAGAGTACGTCGCTTAAAGTCGCCTCCGGATGTACCGCGATCGGTCTGGGAGTCATCAGTTTACTCAGGGGAGACTTACGGGAAATCCCTCCCAAATTTGCCAACTGGGATTCCGTCACCATGCCCACGAGATTCCCCTCATCCACCACGGGAAAACCCCGATGTTCGGACTCGGAAAAGACTTGGAGCGCCTCTTCCACGCTAATATCGAGAGGTAAAGTTTCTACTCGCGGTTGCAAGACATCAGCGGCAATTAAATCTTCGAGAACGTCGCGATTTCCCTCTTCATCTTTTAACTTGATGCCGCTGGCTTCGAGGAGATGCTGATAAAGAGACCCTTTTTTCAAGGCTTCCCCTACCCCATAGGCAACCACCGAACTAATCATTAACGGCAAAACCAATTGAAAATCGGCGGTTAATTCAAAAACAATCACGATCGCCGTCACGGGAACCCGCGCCACTCCCGTAAAAAAGGCCCCCATGCCCACAAAAGCATAAGTCGTTTGCGAACTCACTCCTCCCAATGCACCGATCAAAGATCCCAAAGCAGAACCGATCACCAGAGAAGGAGCAAATAATCCTCCCGGTGCCCCCGCCCCAGAAGCCAACATGGTCAACGTAAAATGCAGGAGAAAAGCTATCTCGGCTTGTTGCAGATCCGCGTCTCCGGCAATTAAGACATCCCGCACCCCCGCATTATTGCGAAATACTTCCGGTGCAAAAGCAACGACTGTCGCGGAAAGCAACCCCACCACCCCCAAACGCCAAGACATGGGGATATTTAAACTGCGATGGAACTCTCGACTCAATAACATCCCGCGATTGAAAACAACCCCCAAAACCCCCGCCGCAATTCCCAAAAGAATGTAGAAGGGAATGTCGAGAGCCGTAAAGTGATTGGCGATACGCGGCGCGAGCATGGCTTGGGGTAAATCCAGCGCCGCCGATCCCAATAAGCGAGAAACCACCGAACCGGTAAAGGAGGCGAGAATCGAGGTTTCGAGAGTTAATCCCGACATATCCCGAGAGAGTTCTTCCACAACGAAGAGAACTCCCGCGATCGGGGTATTAAACCCGGCAGCCAATCCGGCAGCAGCTCCGGCGGCGATCATTTGGCGGCGATGTTGGGGAGAAGTGGGCACCCATTGACTGAGTTGTCCGGCTAAAGCGGCTCCGATATGGACGGTGGATCCCCGGCGTCCGAGGGTGAGACCCGCTCCCAGCACCAAGATCGCGCCCATGGTTTTCACGGCGGCAACTCGCAGGGTAAGAGGAATGGGAAATTTAGCTAGGGCGGCTTTCACTTGGGAAACTCCACCCCCACTAGCAGCCGGAGAGAGATGCTCGACCAGCCAGCCGGCAATCCAGCAGAGGGTAAAACCAAAGAGGGGCAGAATCCAAATTCCTTGCTCTTCCACGAGGGAGAGGCGAAATCGACCGACCAAGCCTACCCCTTGTTTGAGTAAAAGGGCGGCAACCCCGGAAACGGCCCCAATGAGACAGGCTTCCGCGAGCGCATAATAGGTTTTTACGGCTTGGTGCCCAAAGTGGCGATTTTTGGGAAAGGACGACCAAAATTCTTTTGTGGCAAAAGTTTTTAACTTCATCCCCGACAGGAATTGGCAAACTCGCGCTTTCTTTCAGTCTCAATCTTAACATTGCCCCGTTATTTGAAATTCGTCCTAAGCAACACGAATAACGATCGCATTCCGCAACAATAGCCCTACAAAACGTCATAAAAATATGTATCGGGAGATTATATAGATAGAATCTTAAGATAAATCCGTAGATAGGGGGTTATGTGGAAAATATCTTGCTCACCGGATCGTCAGGTTGGTTGGGGCGTTTTTTGGCTTCGGAGTTAAGTCAAGCCGGTTATCGAGTCATCGGACTCGATATTGCCCCGGGTTCCCACACGAGGATCGCCGGGAGTATCGTCGATCGCCCATTAATCGACAAAATTTTCGCAGAGTATAACATCGAAGCCGTGATTCACACTGCCGCACTTCATAAACCCGACATTACTCGCTCTATCAATAAAACCTTCGTTGATGTCAACGTATCGGGAACCCTCAACCTGCTTGAAGCAGCCGCAACCGCAGGATGCGATCGCTTCATCTTTACATCGACCACATCCCTCATGATTTCAGCCGAAGTGCGAGCGGGTATAAAAGGTGGCGCAAAAAAAGCGTTTTGGATCGATGAAGAATTCGGGCCGATCCGACCTCGCAACATCTACGGTGTCACGAAACTTGCCGCAGAACACCTCTGTCAGTTGTTTGCTGGCGATCGCGGACTCAATATCGCAATTTTACGTGCCGGGCGTTTTTTCCCAGAGGAAGACGACACCCTGAAGTTTCCGAGCGGTCCGAATTTAAAGGCTAACGAGTTTCTGAATCGGAGATTAACCGTTGAGGATGTCGCAGCAGCTCATATTGCAGCACTCGCAGGAATCAAAGGCAAGGGATGCGAAACATTTATCCTATCCGCACCGACACCATTTAGCCGGGATGACGTTCATTCCCTCGCGTCAGATGCACCGAGTGTCATCGCACGCTATTTTCCGACTGCGAAAAAACTCTACGATGAAAGGGGTTGGAGTCTTCCCCAGCAGATCGATCGCGTCTATGACGCTTCAAAATTAGAAAAGGTGTTGGGGTTTCGTCCCAAGGTCGATTTTTCGGTTATTCTTAATGCTTTGGCATCCGGTGCTCCGTTGCCCTATCACCACGATCCGCTTTATACGTCGCCAAAAGAAACCAATACCGCTAACACGATACCCAATCCACCTTGTTGAGGAAGTTTTTCCCGATGCGACCAACAGACAAGGCATGCCTTGTTTCTACTAGGTTTGAGGCGTTGGCGTTAAAGATAAACCCGGACTTAGATTATTCAAAAACCGAGCGATCGCCTCTGCTCGAGATCAAGTTTTTTCCAGTCGCGATCGCACCGCCAAACTAACGAGAAAGGGCGATCTCGATTTTTATTAATGTTTTGACTAACAAAAGTTACACGATTTTACGGTCGATAATGCCACGATCGAAAACCGTTCCATCCGGCGCGATCGCTTCCACGATTATTTTTTTCTCATAGACTTCATAAGCCGCAAAACCCAAACGAGAAGCCGATCTCGCCGTCCAAACCGATCGTCGTGTCGGACGCAACCCCGCCGCACAGCCGCAAATGAGATAAGTTGTTCCTTGAATGGGATGGGTGCGTTCGTAATGATGTTCGTGCCCGTTAATATAAAGTGGCACCTCATAGCGAGCGAATAATGGGGTTAATTTCGAGGCCAGAAACTCGTTATAACCATAATGTCCGGAGCCGTAAACTTGATGGTGTCCGAAGACAATTTTCCAAGTCGCATTAGAGCGAGCTAACTCATTTTCCAGCCACACTAATTGATTGTCCCAATCGGCTTTATAATTGGTATCGAGGGCAAAAAATTGAATATTTCCCTCGCTAAACGTATAGTAACGCCCCGCCATATTAAACTCGGGATAAGCCACTTGAGGATCGCCATTTTCCGTGCGGATATCGTGATTGCCTAAAACTGCTTGAAAGCGAACGCCGCGATCGCGTAAAGGTTTATAAGGACGCTCAAAAACCAGTTCAACTCTCTCGATTTCCCCTTGGTTGTAAATATTATCCCCCGCCATGAGGACGAGAGGGTAAGGATTTCGATCGTAATAGCGTTTCATCGCCTCGGCTACATCATACTGCGATCGCGTTCCCGTTCCGCTATCGGCAATGGAGGCAAAGCGGAAATAAGGCGGTTCGGTGAGATAATCGGAATCCAAAGGAGAGGTTTGGGAGTTGGCAGATTTGGCGAGAGAATCGAGTCCCGCGATCGCGACTCCCCCGGAGAGAAAGAAAAATTGACGGCGTTTCATAAAAAATGTTGATTCCCGTTAAACAATTGGGCAATAGAATGAGAGATAGTGATAAATTTGGCTTGTTGAGATGGTTTGTTTGTAAAGAATTATCTCAGAATTTCGCGTCGGTGGGGTCTGGAGGACAAATTTATGCCGGAAGAACGACAAGAACCCGTAACGGGGGAAAATCAAGCCGAAGAAGTCTCCTCAAGGGATGAGGTACAGCAGTTACAGGCAGCGATCGCGCGTCTGGAGAGTATCGCCACTCAACTCGCCCGAGAACCGGAGACCCCTCTCCCCGACTCGGCTTTGCAAGTTCTCGCAGCCAGTGTAGAAGGATTGGCGACCGCCTTGGAAGCGCCGGAAAATTCCCAAGAAATGGAGATCCCGATAAGAGCCGAAGCCGAAGTCGAATCCTCAACCGTTGCCTCTGAAGCGGAATCTACACCTGTTGCGGAAGTCATTTCCCCAGAAGAATCGCCCCGAGAACCCGATTCCGATAAAGATAAAAATTTATTAAGCCTGCCCATTCTCCGAGATGCGTGGGAGTTACTCCAAGATGCGTGGGACTGGATTTTAGAAAAGGTGCGGGACGTATTGCCCGAATCTGTAGAAGAACAACTCTCAGATGGTTTATTGACGGGGATTTTAGGGGGACTCACGGCCGCAATTCTCGTGGGAGCGATCGCTTTTTCCAGCGGAGAAAAACCGCAAACTACCGCACAAGCACCGGATGTAAGTTCGCCTGCGATGGAAGAACCCGCACCCGCAGTACAACCCACCCCAGAACCCGAAGAAGCGATCGAGGAACTCCCGCCAGAAATAACCGAACCGACACCCCCCAAACCCCTCATCGTCCCCAAACCCAAACCCAAATTTTCCCTGCCTTTTACCCAGCCCAAACTAACACCAGAACAGAGTTTAATTGCCGCCATCCAAGAACAAGTTGCCGCCATTACCGATCGCTATGCCAACGGCTTAATTAGTTCCATTCAAGCCAATTTTTTTAGCGGTGCTTTAACCGTGACCGTCAGCCCGGAATGGTATGTTTTAGAATACCCCCAACAAAATGAATTAGCCAATGAAGTGCTAGCGCGATCGAAACAATTAGACTTTACCAAGATTGAAATATTAGACGAAAAAGGCAAGATGGTCGCAAGAAGTCCGGTTGTCGGTCAAGAAATGGTGATTTTTAAACGCACTCAACCCGATGCCATTTTGTAAGCGAGCATTGACCCTTTTTGAACAAAATTCAAAGTTCAAAATTCAAAAATTTCGTTCTTAAGAATGAAAAAGATAAAAAAGATTTTCTCTATTTTAAGCCTCTGACTTTAGGAAGAGGTTACAATTTTGAATTTTTTTGTAGCTTAGAGAACTTTTTTATTGGGAAGTTAGACAATATAGTTGAAAATGAATTAATATGGGGTTGGTATAACTATGAAATTTGCGCGAAGATATATTTTGGGTTGGGGTTTGGGTCTGGGTTTTGCCTTGTTTTTCGCGGCTTGTAGCAATACTGCTAGCAATACTGAACCCAGCAACCATTCGGAACAGTCCGCGACCTTGACAATATCGGCAGCGGCAAGTTTGCAAGAGGCGATCGCGGCAGTAGGACAAGAATATGAAGCCCAATTTCCCAATACAGAATTAATCTTTAATTTTGGTTCTTCAGGTTCCCTGCAACACCAAATCGAACAAGGCGCACCCGCCGATATTTTTATCTCGGCAGCACAAAGCAAAATGGAGGCATTACGAGACAAGGATTTAATTATAGAAGATACCCATAAAGATTTATTGCAAAATGAAATTGTGGCCATCGCACCGAAAGAGTCTAAAAAAATTACCGAACTGCAAGCATTAACGCAGGAGAAATTCGCTAAAATTGCCCTCGGCGATCCGGAAAGCGTTCCCGCAGGACATTACAGTAAAGAAGTTTTAGACTCCGCCAATCTTTATCAAAAATTGGCAAATAAATTTGTTTTTGGGAAAAATGTGCGCCAAGTCTTATCCTATGTTGAAACGAGAAATGTTGACGCGGGATTTGTTTATGCAACCGATGCCAAATCCTGTAAAAATTGTCAAATTATTTTTGTAGCTTCCCCAGAAAATCACTCACCGATTGTTTACCCGATTGCTGCTATCAATGGAAGTAAAAATCTGGATTCTGCCCGTCAATTCCTTGAGTTTTTAGCCACAGAACCCGCAAAAACCATCTTTGAAGAATACGGATTTGTCGCGATCGCCAATCAAAGCTAAAACAATCCCAAAATCCCTTAAACTAGAACGGAACTTTGCACGCGATCGCTCTTCCATCGAATGACTGTAGAAGCTTGGACATTTCTCTTTGTTACCCTTTCTTTTCTCGTTTATACCTATATCGGCTGGCGATCGCGAGTCCGAGATACAAAAGGCTTTTTTGTGGCCGAACAGGGGGTTCCTGCCATTGCCAACGGCGCCGCCACTGCTGCCGATTGGATGTCTGCCGCCTCATTTATCTCCAATGCCGGATTGATTGCCTTCCTCGGCTACGATGGCAATATCTACCTGCTCGGGTCAACGGGGGGCTTTGTTCTCCTCGCGTTGTTGGTTGCCCCCTACCTGCGAAAATTCGGGCAGTATACCGTCCCGGATTTTATCGGCGATCGCTATTATTCTAACACCGCCCGCATTATTGCCGTGGCGATCGCCATCCTCATTTGCGTCACTTACGTATCGGGACAGATGCGAGGTGTAGGTATTGTTTTCAGCCGTTTCCTCCAAGTTCCCATTAATGCAGGGGTGGTTATCGGCATGGCGATCGTGGGCTTTTTTGCGGTTTTAGGGGGCATGAAAGGCATTACTTGGACGCAGGTGGCACAATATGGGGTTTTAACGACCGCTTATTTAATTCCGGCTTGCGCGATCGCATGGATGCTAACAGGAAACCCCATCCCCCAACTGGCCTTTGTGTTTGGCGATATTACCGACAAACTCAACGCCATCAGTCTCGATCTAGGATTTCCCGAATATACCCAACCCTTTGTCAATAAATCCGAATTGGATGTCTTATTTAGCAATCTATCGATCCTGCTCGGAACCGCCGGACTGCCTCACGTGATCGTCCGATTTTATACCGTCCCCAGCCCTCGGGCGGCGAGGTTTTCCGTGGGTTGGGCGTTACTGTTTTGCGCGATTCTAATAACAACCATGCCCGCGATCGCAGAATTTTCTCGTTATAACTTGATCGCGAGTTTGCACGACAAAACCCCGAGGGAAATTCACGCTTTAGACTGGGCGATAAAATGGGAAAATACAGGACTATTGCAATTTGACGATAAAAATCACAACGGGCGCATCGAATTAACCCCAGACGACAGTAGTAACGAAATAACGATCGATCGCGATATTGTTTTCCTCTCTACCCCCGAAGTCGCCCAACTCTCCCCTTGGGTTATTGCCTTCGTTGCGGCAGGAGGACTGGCGGCTTCTCTCTCGACGGCGGCGGGGCTGCTGTTAGTCATTTCCAGTTCCATCGCCCACGATATCTATTATCGTCTCATCAATCCCGAGGCTTCCGAAGAAAAACGGGTCTTTTTAGGGCGAGTGATGGTTTGCTTCGCGATCGCCATTGCCGGCTATTTTGGCATTAATCCCCCCGGATTTGTGGGAGAAATCGTCACGATGTCCATTGGGTTTGCCTCGGCGAGTTTTTTCCCAGTCATTTTATTGGGAATTTTCGACAAGCGAACCAATAAAGAAGGGGCGATCGCGGGGATGCTGGTCAGTTTAATTTTTACCGCTTCTTATATCATCGGCGAACAGTTTTTGGGAATGCCTGCGTGGTGCTTTGGCATCGGTTCTCAAGGAATTGGGGCAGTCGGAGCAATTCTCAACTTTACGATAACCCTATCGGTCTCCCGTTTTACTCCTCCCCCGCCTTTAGAGATACAGGAATTAACGGAAAATTTAAGATATCCGGAAAATGCGCCTCGTGGGTTAGTGGATATTGGAGAAGAACAGTTAGATTAATTCTCGAACTCGAGTTGTAATAAAAATAATGATGAATGCCGAGTCTTGGACCTTTCTTTTTGTTATTCTATCTTTTCTCGTTTATCTCTATATCGGTTGGCGATCGCGAGTTCGAGATACGAAAGGTTTTTTTGTGGCCGAGCAAGGCATCCCCGCCATTGCCAACGGTATCGCCACCGCCGCCGATACAATGTCTGCCGCCACTTTTATCTCTTTTACCGGATTAATCGCCTTCCTCGGTTACGATGGCACGATCTACATTGGGGTTGGAGGATTTTTTCTGTTGGGTTTGCTGGTTGCCCCCTACCTGCGAAAATTCGGTAAATATACCGTCCCGGACTTTATCGGCGATCGCTATTATTCTGCCATCGCCCGCCTCATTGCCGTGGCCATCTCCCTGATTATCTGTATCGCCTATGTTGCCGGACAGATGCGCGGGGTGGGGATTGTCTTCAGCCGTTTTTTGCAAATTCCCATTAGTGCGGGAGTCGTTATTGGCATGGCGATCGTGGGTTTTTTTGCCGTTTTAGGCGGAATGAAAGGAATTACATGGACGCAGGTGGCCCAATATATTGTTTTAGTTACCGCTTATTTAATTCCAGCTTGGGCGATCTCATGGATGTTAACGGGAAATCCCATCCCTCAACTCGCCTTTGTTTTTGGGGATATTACAGACAAACTCAATGCGATCGCCATCGATCTGGGATTTCCCGAATACACTCGGCCTTTTGTCAATAAATCCCAACTCGACGTTCTATTTATTAGCCTCTCCAGTACCCTGGGAATATTAGGATTGCCCCATATTCTCATTCGTTTCTATACCGTCCCCAGTCCTCGGGCGGCGAGGTTTTCCGTGGGTTGGGCATTGCTTTTTATTGCGATTCTGGTGACGACAATTCCTGCGATCGCCGAATTTTCCCGCTACAATCTCATTACCAGCTTACACGACAAAACCCCCACGAAAATTCATGCTTTGGACTGGGTGACAAAATGGGAAAATACGGGGCTATTACAGTTTGACGATAAAAATCACAACGGGCGCATCGAATTAACCCCAGACGACAATAGTAACGAAATTACCATCGATCGCGATATTGTTTTTCTTTCTACCCCCGAAGTCGCCCAACTCCCCCCTTGGGTCATTGCCTTCGTTGCGGCAGGAGGATTGGCTGCCTGCCTCTCGACAGCAGCGGGACTGCTTTTGGTGATTTCCAGTTCCATTGCCCACGATATTTATTATCGCCTCATCGATCCCGAGGCTTCCGAAGAAAAACGGGTGCTTTTAGGGAGAGTCATGGTTTGCGTCGCGATCGTCATTGCCGGCTATTTTGGCATTAATCCCCCCGGATTTGTGGGGGAAATTATCACCATGTCTATCGGTTTTGCCTCGGCCTGTTTTTGTCCGGTTATTTTATTGGGAATTTTCGACAAGCGAACCAATAAAGAAGGGGCGATCGCGGGGATGCTGGTCAGTTTAATTTTTACCGCTTCTTATATCATCGGCGAACAGTTTTTGGGAATGCCTGCGTGGTTCTTTGGCATCGGTTCTCAAGGAATCGGTGCAGTCGGGGCAATTCTCAACTTTACGATAACCCTATCGGTCTCCCGTTTCACTCCTCCTCCGCCTTTAGAAGTCCAACAATTGGTTGAAGATTTAAGATATCCAGAAAATGCACCGCTTGCCTTAGTCGATATTGGAGAAGAGCAGCTAGATTAACTCAAAAGATAAACGATAGATAAACGATAGTTAAATTAAATTCAAGTGTTAACTGCCAGGCAGTCCCATAACGTGACGATAATGTGCCTCCATTTTCTGAGTTGTTGAAGATTTTGTATCGCCAGTCCAATCACTATACTGAAACAAATCTTGACGCAATTTCTCTATATCGATCCGGGTGGGTTTTCCTTCCGCGACAATGCGATCGCCATTGACCCAAACACTATCCACAACTCGAGTCGGACGGCCAAAAATCAACAATCCGACGGGATCGGTACGGGGTAATAACGATAAATTGGTTAAGTCATAGAGAACCAAATCGGCTTTTTTCCCCACTTCTAAGGATCCGATTTTATCTGCCAATTTAATTCCCGTTGCACCTCCTAAAGCGGCCATTTTTACCGCTTTTTTGGGATCGATCCAATTGCGATACTCAAAATCCGTTGTATTGTGTAACATCGTACCGATTTTAATGGCTTCTAGCATATCCTGACCGTCACTACTGGCCGTTCCATCGCAACCAAAAGCCACATTAACCCCTGCTTGACGATATTTTAAAACTGGAGCAATACCGCTACCCAAACGTAAATTACTCAAGGGATTGTGTACTACTGTCGATCGCGTTTTTGCCAAGAGAGAAATATCTTCATCATTCAACCAGACGCAATGGGCCAAAGAAGTGCGATCGCTCAAAAAACCAATGCGATCTAAATAGGCAACCGCCGTGCAACCGTATTTTTCCCAAGCTAATTTTTCCTGTGCTTTCGTTTCTAATAAATGGGTATGACGGCATAAATTATAGCGATCGCTGAGTTCGATACAGCCTTTAAAAAGTGCATCGGAACACAACTGCATCCCCGTCGGTGCTGTCATAATACCAATCCCTTCTTCGGGACGATGAAACTTTTCAATTGCAGCTTGGAGGAAGTTTAAATTTTGCTCTGCCGTCCAATAAAACGGCTCGATTTCCCGATTTGCACCCTCATCGGGAATACCCGCATCGAGTGCGCGATCGTAGATTAAAGGACCGATAAACGCTCGAATGCCAATCTCTCGATAGCCGCGAATCGTTGCCTCAACGGTTTCCAGTTCTTTACCCGGAATGAGAACTAAATGATCGACAACGCAAGTCCCTCCCGATAATAATGTTTCTGCTGCCGTTCCCAAAGCACTCAGATAAATTTGTTCGAGATTGATGACGGGACAATCGTAAAGTTGCGTTAGCCACAATTCTAAAGGATAGGGAGAAATTAATCCGCGCTGCCACATTTCTGAAGAGTGAGTATGGGCATTGATAAAGCCCGGTAACAATAACTTATTTGCTCCATTAACGATCGTTCCTCGCGCTTCGAGATCCGGCGCAATATGAGCGATCGCATCGCCTTCAATGCGAATATCAACGGTACGATATCCCGTATCGGTGAGAATTAAAACCTTTTGAATCGTGAAATCCATAACAATTATTGATAGAAAAAGGGGTGAAAGATATAATTATCAATTTTTATTTTTACGATCGATTGATAATCGCGGCAATCTTAGCATATTTGGCGAACGGTTTATACCTCTTCCAAGACTTATCTCTGCATTATTTTGGCATAAAGAAGGGATAAATTATCCATTTTGCTAAATTTTGCTAAGGATGGTTCGTATTTTGAATCGAGATGTGGCTGAATAAAAAACATCCCATTCAGTTAGATTGCCGATCGCCAGACTATGAACGAACCCCTCCACATTCTAGGGACTCCTCCCAATGCTTGGCAGGTGAATGCCGAAATTGCCGACATCACTCGCTCTCCTTTAAAACCTCATATTATTACTTTGCCGACGGAAACGAAAACATTGCGCTTGGATTTAGCCAAAGCTGCCCTTCTCATTATTGATATGCAGAACGATTTTTGTCATCCTGACGGTTGGCTGGCGAGTATTGGGGTGGATGTCAATCCTGCGAGATCCCCTATTGCACCCTTGCAAAATTTACTCCCACAATTGCGATCGCATCATATTCCCATTCTCTGGGTTAATTGGGGCAATCGTCCCGATCTGCTCAATATTAGCGCGGGTCTTCGCCACGTTTACAATCCGACGGGAGAGGGGGTCGGTTTGGGGGATCCCCTCCCGAAAAATAACGCACCCGTGTTAACCCTTGATAGTTGGGCAGCTGCGGTAGTGGATGAATTGGAACAAAAACCGGAAGATATCCGCATTCATAAGTATCGCATGAGCGGGTTTTGGGACACGCCCCTCGACAGTATTTTGAAAAATTTGGGTAAAACAACCCTCTTTTTTGCTGGGGTGAACATCGATCAATGCGTCATGGCAACCTTACAAGATGCCAATTTTTTGAGTTACGATTGCATTTTATTGCAAGACTGTGCGGCGACGACTTCTCCAGAATACTGCTTGCAAGCAACCCTTTATAATGTCAAGCAATGTTTTGGTTTTGTGAGCGATTCTCAACGGTTAAAAGCGGGGATAAAAGCAGAATGAAAGAGAGCGATCGCGCTTTTTTCGGGTTGGAAAAGTTGGCGATCGCTCTGATTGATTATGTTTTAATATTGTTTTAATTTCCATTGTTCGAGAATAATGTTAAGCTGAGCGATCGCATCACTAAAATTTTTGAATTTTATTTCTGCAAAAACGGTCGGAATACCTCGAGGAAATCGAGAAATATTTTTCTCTTTTTCATAGAGAAGAATGAGAGGAATATTTTTACTTTCAGCATAAGCAAGTTCCATACCAACACCTAAAGAGGGACATCCTAGATAAGCAACGACAAGATCGGATATTTCAACCATATGCTTGTCAGTTTTGAAAACCCGATCGGGAGTGATATCTGCATTTTTAATTGGATCTGTATTCAAATGCGGGATATAGGATTTCAATCCCCGTTCTTCACATAAAAGACCAATAGATTCATAGAATTTTTTGACTTTTTCTGGGTTTGAAATTCCCGTTAATGCACCAGAAATATAGACTTGTAATTTATTCATAGCTGTCAATCTTAGAACATTTTCAAATTATTCTAGCATTTTCTGTCTTGCAGACACTGTTGGATTTCTTAAAAAAAATGCAGCTTGTTTTTTTACGGACTCCGATAAAGGAATTTGATTTAATTCGATCAATCCATCCTTAATAAAAGAGTCTCTAACAAAATTACCCTCTTTTTTGTAAAAAGTTGTTTCATAAAAAACTTCGGTAATTCCGGCAGAAATAATCAATTTCAAACAAGATAAACACGGTTCTAAAGTTACATAGATACTCGCATTATGAGTGGATATTCCATGTTTTGCAGCTTGCGCGATCGCATTCGCTTCAGCATGAACCGCTCGCGATGGCATTGTACTACTTTCATCACAACTATTTAAACCGGGATAGCAATATCCTTGAGTAATACAATGAGAGGTACCCGATGGAGAGCCATTATAGCCCGTCGCTACAACTTGTTTATTTTTAACAATAACTGCACCCACAGGAAAAGCCAAACAAGTCGAGCGCATTGCTGCCAATTTTGCCAGCATTAAAAAGTATTCATTCCAAGTTGGTCTTGGAAGTGATGAATTTTTGTGAGAAGACATTCTAAGATTTTTGGAATTCAGATATAATTGTGTACACAACAGGAATCAGTGCTAAAATAAGCTCATTTAACCCTGTTTTTTGATTAGCAAACAAATAAACAAGTATTAAAATTGATACTGAGATAGGGGCTAACCATTTTTTTATAAATGATTGAGTTTGATAAGATAGAGTTGTCTGATTGAGTTTACTTTTTGCTGCTTTAAACTTGGGAGATTTTTGTAATTCTCGATTTAAAGCATCACGACTTTTTCTCCATAAATGATTTTGATCGTTAATCCAATATACCAACTTGTTAGGAGCGTTTTCAGGAATCACATCCAATCTTGCTGGACTATCTAAATCTGGTGGAGATAATTCTGGGGAGGCTTTAGATTCCAAACGATAAAAGCGAAGATAAGCAATAGTATCATTATCGCTTAATACTGTCATAAATTCTCCTATTATTGATTTTTTTTGCGATCTTAACGATCTTGAATGTATTCTTGCTTGTTTTTTAAAGCAATTGATGCTTTTTGCAATTCAATTCCCAAATATCCAATATGATCGGGTCGAATAGCAGGAGAGTTTTCGCAAATCTGTCTGACCAGTTTTAACGGATGAGTCCCTGAATAAGAGGCAATAATTTCGCCACTTCCCGGTGTGGTGTGTTTGACTATAATTTGATTATCCTCTATTTCGATTAAAAAATTTCCTACAGGATCGAAATAATCTCGTTCTCGAATAATACGAGAATATTGCTGTTGAATCAGGCGATCGGCATTCTCCCAACAATCGTCATAAATATGAGCGCTTTGACTGATAGTAATCAAACAACCCATTTTTAGATTATATTGGGAACGTCGAGCAATTTCATCGCGAATATACTGCTGCAATGCCCTTAACCCCATTGCATTTGATGGCCAAGCAGAAAACATATCATTGCTGCGAATTGTTGCCGTTAATGATAATTCGTCTTCTACAACTCTGACCCAAATATGATTTAAACAGGGACTTCCACCGCGATCGTGATCGCGAACATCCCATAAAGACATTACCGCACTTGCTGCATCAATTTCTTTAATCAATTTCTGAATAATTTGTTCGATTTGGTCTCGTTCAAACCACGATCGCAAGCGTTGTCCGTAAGTATATTTTACCCCTTCTCGATAAGGAGCATCGTCGAGAATTTGCGGGATATACTCCTTAATAAAAGCGCGATCGCAGGGTAAATAATTCGGTTCGGGAAAATAAAATTTTTGAGGTTCGTCCGTTACAACCGCCATTAAATCGATGAGTTCTTGCCATTGTCCATCGTAACCCGTCGGACGAATCGTTCCCGTTGTTTTGATGCGATGGATAATTTTTACCCACGTTTCGGCGATAGTTTTTCCTTTAATTAAATGTCCGTAGCGATCGCCCGGCAATATTTCTGGAATAGTTTGAGATAAAGGAAATTCTAGTGGTTCTCCCCATTCTCTCTCTTTCCCTTCCTTGGAAAGGGGGGTTAGGGGGGATTGTGCAAAAGATTTAACAATGGCGATCGCCTCGTCGATCGCACTCGCTTCTCGTACTTCGAAATCGTGCCGCAACTGTTCTAAAATAAGGGCGGGAATTTCGCGATCGATATACCCTGTAATCTTCGACTCAATCTGCCAAATCTCTCGCCCCGTATCGCTTTTTCCTGCTCTAAAACCGTGTTGAAAGAAATCTAATAAACACTGACTCCCACCAGCATTGCGATCCTCTTGCGTTGCATTGAGTACCACCAAAAAACGAACGTGAGGATTCAAAAGTAAATTGCGTAATAATAAACTAATTCCTCTCGTCGGACTGTATAATTGGCCGATCGCTGCGTATTCAGAAAGCTCTAAATGCTTAGCTAATATACTTTTTACCGTCCATCCCGTCACGATCGCCGTTTGACCCATTCCGCAGAGAACTTGATTGGGTTTGTATAAGGGTTGATATTGAAATTGAGTGGGGTGGGAAATAACAGACATAATAAAAAATACTTAGAAAGTCTTATATTATTACACGATCGCTAATTAAAAATCAAGGTTTTGCCAACGAACACTCACTCATACAAGAAATAATAATAAAAAGGGGGGCAAACTAAAAGCGCTTGCCCCGGACAGGGATGAAGGATATGTTTATATTATGTCAATTTTCTCAAAACTCAAATTTTTTTATTTTAATTTAAGAAAATTTTCGTAGGGGTGCGCTTAGCGACAGCGTAACGCACCCCACTTGCGAGAGTAAAAATTGATTTTCGAGGGAAGAAACTATCTTTTTAGAGAATCCCTTCTTTGCGAGCCATCGAAAGCATCAAATCGACGACGCGGCAAGAATAACCCCATTCATTGTCATACCAAGAGACAACCTTAAAGAAATTCGAATTTAACTCGATACCCGCCCCTGCATCAAAAATACTCGAACGAGGATCGGTTTTAAAATCCATCGATACGACCGATTCATCCGTATAACCGAGAATATCTTTTAAGCCATTCTTCGAAGCCGCTTTCATGGCTTGACAAATTTCTTCGTAACTGGTTGCTTTTTCCGTTTTAACGGTTAAATCGACGACAGAAACATCGGGGGTAGGAACGCGAAAAGCCATCCCGGTCAACTTTCCTTTTAAAGCCGGTAAAACTAGCGTTACAGCTTTTGCGGCGCCGGTAGACGCAGGGATGATATTTTGCGTCGCACTGCGTCCCCCACGCCAATCCTTTTTACTGGGACCGTCAACGGTGGGTTGGGTCGCCGTGACGGCGTGTACGGTAGTCATTAACCCTTCTGCCAAGCCGAAATTATCGTTAATGACTTTAACGACCGGTGCCAAACAATTGGTCGTACAACTGGCATTAGAAACAATAATATCGGTAGCGGGATCGAATTCTTCGTGATTGACTCCCATCACCATCGTTTTGATTTTTTCGGGATCTTTCGTCGGTGCCGACAAAACCACCCGTTTTGCTCCGGCTTGGACGTGCTTGCTGGCACCGTCGTATTTGGTAAACAGTCCTGTAGCTTCGACAACATAATCAACACCGCGATCGCCCCAAGGCAATTCCGCCGGATCGCGAATGGCGGTACAGGGAATAAAATGACCGTCGATGGTGATTCCTTCTGAGTTTCCTTCTACCGTCCCCGGAAACTTGCCGTGAGTGGAATCGTATTTGAACATATAGGCAAGTTGTTCTGGGGGAAAGAGGTCGTTAATACCGACAAATTCTAGGTTGGGATTTTTCACCCCCGATCGCACCACCAAGCGACCGATCCGACCGAAACCGTTGATCGCAACTTTTAGTTTAGCCATTGACCAATCTCCTTTCACAGACTGAGGGTTTGAGGTTTGTTTTTCCGCGATAGGGCAGATGAATACCCACGTCAAACTTAGCGACAAACGATCGCTCATCAGGGGAATTTTCTATTGTTTTAATTTACGGCTTCTGGAGATGTTCTGGTTGTGCGGATTTTTAACGATAACTTTATCTAAAAATCTCGCCTTTCATACTGTACTGTTCTCAACTCTTGGTATTTCTACTTAAGCGCAATTTACAGTGAGGATTTAAATATTAATAGTTATTTGAGTCGCTAGACTTAAACACTAAGAGTGTCAATGATTCTATACACAAAAATATTAGATTTCGATCCGTCGCGACTCATTATTTTTTTGTCATAAAAGAAATATAAGTCACATCAAAGAGAATAGTTTTATGAGAGACCGTCGCCAAGAGTCTTACGATATTCGCGTTAAGGCCGCAGAATTAGCCCAAAACCGCCAACACCCCAGCCATGAAGCTAATGGGGACGAAGAACGCTATGCTGGCGATCTGTACTTTATGTCATTCACTAAAGGCTTGCCCCATAATCCTCATACTGGGTTGTTGCAAGATGAAGGAGATTTCACAGAATTTCGTCAGGCGATCGATGAGGGTTTTATCGATCCGTTTACCGATCGCGTTCGTCACGGTGCCAAGTACAAAGTGAATGCCAATGGTACGATTGTAAAGGAAACAGATGAGAAAACCCTGAATGGGTTCAGGCAGTGGGAAGCCCCCACGGCAGGGGTTGTCTACGACTTAGAAGGACCCGACGCGCAAGCCGTCACCATGCCTCCCGCACCCCCTCTGTTAGACCTCGCGGGCAATCCTAACCCCGAACTGATGTTTGAGATGGCAGAGGTTTATGAACTAGCCATTCTGCGGGATGTAGATTTGAATGATTTTGAAGAGTCCCCAACGTCGTCGCGATCGGACTCTATCATCAAAGCGATTAAGCGTCTCAATGAACTGGACTATCGCAGCAACCAAACCGGACGACCTCGCAAGGTTAACGTTCAAGGCTACCTCGATCGCCAAACTATCTTTCGCGGCTCTTCTCCGGGGGTAGAAGTCGGACCGTATTTGTCTCAATTTTTGCTGATTGGCAATACGGATCTCAATGGTGATGGTAGCGTCAAGAATGGAAAAATCACCTATGGCGTTTTGGAAATCGACCAAAAAGTCCCCATTGCCGAACCCAAAATCAACTTCATGACCGATATGGATAATTACGCGCGGGTTCAGCGAGGAATTCGGCAACCCCGAGAACGCTATGCAAAGACTCAAGGTCGTGCGGCGCGTCGCTTTATCTCGACCCCCCGAGATCTGGCCACTTACGTCCATTACGATGCCCTTTACGAGGCTTACCTCAACGCTTGCATTATTTTATTGGGCATGGGAACCCCCTTCGATCCCGGTTTCG
This sequence comes from Cyanobacteria bacterium SBLK, assembly GCA_017746715.1. GTDB lineage: Bacteria > Cyanobacteriota > Cyanobacteriia > Cyanobacteriales > Spirulinaceae > CCY15215. The sequence goes on along the minus strand of JAGHZQ010000051.1, from coordinate 71,664 downwards.
ACAATCTCTCGGGGGGAGGGGTCGCCGCCGGAAATCCCCAAACTCGTCGCCATGCCAGTGGATTTGCCCTTTATGGCGGTCCTCACATTTTAACCTTGGTAACGGAAGTGGCAACCCGCGCCCTCAAAGCCGTTCGCTTTCAGAAGTTTAACAACCACATCCGCTTGCGACCGGAAGCGCTTGCAGCCCGCATCGAATTAGTTCGCCTGTATAACAATGGCAAGATTCCAAGCGAACCGAAGGCTTGGGTACCCGAAAGCCTGTTGAACGCTATCCAACCCTTCCAAAAACAACTGGGGCTTACTCTTGAGGCGATCGCGGAACTCAATCTGGGAACGCTTCTCTTACCGATGGCTTTTCCAGAAGGTTCTCCCATGCACCCAGCCTACGGTGCGGGGCATGCAACCGTTGCGGGGGCATGCGTCACCATTCTCAAAGCGTTTTTCGATACCAGTGCGGTACTGGTGGAAACGCAAACCAAGGAAGTTCGCTTCAAACGCATGGATAAAAGCGATAAACCCATTGTTTTCCGTGCGCCGACGTTGAATGGTGCCAAATCAAAAGACCTCGAAGAAGATCGTAACCTTTCCACTCCTCTAACCCTTGAAGGGGAACTGAATAAACTGGCTGCCAATATTTCCATCGGTCGCAATATGGCGGGGGTTCACTATTTCAGCGATTACTACGATAGTATTCGCATGGGGGAACAAATTGCTCTCGGCATTCTCGAAGAACAGGCGTTGACTTATTCTACCGATCCCTTTGTGATGTCGGTCCCGACTTTTGATGGGGATGTCGTTCGTATCGGTCGTCGATAAAGTCCCGCTCATCTGGTATTAAGCCAATCCTACTCTGACGATCGCCTTTTTCAGGAGAAAGGGCGATCGCAACAATATAGCAATAAGTGCCGACCTACTCTCTTTTTCTTGCTAAAGAATCTTGGATAGTGTACCGTAATCGTGAATGGATAGCATTTTTGTTCCCAAATGATGAGGCTTACCCTTAATGCTAGGGTTCTCAAAACACCTACCGAACAGTTTAAAAAATGTATCAATATTCCATAACTTTTTTCAAGGAGAAGATAATGCGTATCTTTCGTGTAGCAATTATTTTGGTTGCTTCAGTGTTTTTATTGACGACTCATGTTAATACAGCAGAAGCGAACGCCGATCTCAGCGGAACTTGGATTGGAACTTGGACGAGTTTGAATGCTCCAACGTACAACGGCGCGATTTCTTTGTATATCAATCAAAATGGAGATAGCATATCCGGCAAGGCCTTAGTGGGCAACACCAAATGCTCTCCCCAGCGCACTTTCACGGGTTGGCTATCGGGAAAGTATGACAACTTTGTTGAGTTTGAACTTGCTTCTGTTGACAATCCGAGCCAACCGATATCCACAATGTGGGGCGCTATTACAAGGGCGCGCAATGCGATTAGTACAGTCTACAACTTTGATACCGACAGCTCTCAATGTTACGGGGATGTAGGCACAATGTTCATCTCTAAGGTTCAGCCCTATTCTCAGATTCAGGATACTCAAGCTAAATAGAACGAGCCGTTTTGACCCAATCCGAGATCGAAGCGCAAAGATTATTTTGAAGGCAAAGGCGATCGCACTCTTTCGGGAAGTGCGATCGCCCTTACAATTTCCGATATGCCCGTTTTGAGATAATTTTACCGTCCTTCAGAGTTAGAAGATCGCAGCCGGGGATCTCGAAGGGTTCGCCCTTTTCGTTCGTTCCCGTCGCCAAAACCTCAATAACAATCTCATCCCCGATAGCAAAATAGCGTACGGCACGCCATTGAATATCGGGAGCCGATTTAAACAATCCTTCGATCGCGCTTCTAACGGCAGCCTTGCCTTGATAATGCGTTCCCCAAGCCCGAGAAGATGGCTCGAACTCACAATCATCCCTCATCAAATCCATAATGGCATCGATATCGTGACGACTCCATACTTGCAAAAAGTTTTGCACGAAATCATCGAGTTGCGTTGGCGTCATGAGAATTTCTCCTGTAAATTTCTGTTAGATTATCGATCGAGGGACTAGAGTCGAGACTCTGACTTCTAGCCCTTATCGATTTATCGCCAACCTGCAACGAGAGGGGTCGGTTGGCGATCGGCGATCGCGGCGGGATGAACCCAATGCGGTTTGGGTGTAGCTTCTGCTAGTGCCAATGGGGTTTGTTCGCACTGATTGTTCGTAATGTAGGGCGTGAGGCCCATATAGCGATCGAGGTGTTCGCCTACGGCCTGTTGCAATCGAAACATCATGCGCTCGTAGTCTCGAGGGTCTTGCTTCTCGAGGGTGCGGCGATCGCCCACCTCCACCTCTTCTTCTCGCATGATTTGCCAAATCTCGCGCTGGCGATACCGATGTTCGGGATGGAGATGACCCCAAACATTAGTATCTTCGATTTGGTAGGGCCCCTCGCAAACTCCATTGAAATGAGCGCGAGAAGACACTTCGCCAAAACGCCTGACCAAGGAAATGGCTTGCGGATGGTTGTGAGACATATAGGCGATCTGGTTTTGTTCTTCTAACATTTCATAGAGATCTCGCACAAAAGATTCATAGCGATTGAAGCGAGAACGGGAGAGATTGCCCTCATCGAACGCCCCTAATATTTCTCCCATGGCATAGTAAGCCGTTGCAACACCTCCAGTGAGTCCGGGGGAGCGCAGGGGATCGATAAAAAATGCCGCATCGCCGATGGATAACCAGCCATCCCCCGCAACTTCTCGGGCAAAACGCCGAATATTTTTGCGGATTGCATAAGGATGGTGATTGGGGTAATGATTTTCTAAGATCTCTGCACCTTCGAGGAGTTTGGCAAAAACAGGGAGTTTGCGTTGGTAGTGTTCGAATGTTGCCTGGGGTCCTTGGGGGGAGACCCGATCGCGATCGCTCCGCAAGACAATGCCAATACTCCAAATTTGTTCGTAGGGGCAATCAAATTTTTGGGAGAGTTCGTCGCGAATCAGGACGGGATTTTCTGGCTCGGCGAGATAGTCGAGCATCGCTTTAAGATTGGCATCAGCAGCCTTTTGCCAAGAGACGATCGGGATATACCAGATCCAACCCTCTTTAAAACAAATATGCTGAGTATATTCATCTCGAGGGCATTCCGCCGCATTCTGCCAGCCGCGATACTCGTCCAGCCATTTGACATTTTTGAAATACGCCCAAGTGGCGCTAGTTTGGAAGGGGACATTGGATTCGCAATAGCCGCCAAAATGACGGGCAAGAACGCTGGCGGGTCCTGACGCATCGACAATCAAGCGCGTGGTAACGGTGGTGCTACCCGAGGGCGTTTTGCATTTGAGATAGCTGGCACCGGCCTTAAATGTAGAGTCCTCGGGTTCGACGCGATGATTCCATCTCACGGATACCCCGACGCGTTCGGCATTGGCTGCTAATAAACCATCGCAGGCACGACGTTCTACTTGAAAGGTTTCGTCGAAAGTTTCGATAATGTACTCGGGCGCGGTTTGTAAATCGGGGGTGTCGGTATCGGAGTGAAAGAATCCCAGACCATTTTTAGTATAGAACAACCGTTGGAGAACTTCGTGGCGGATATCGGTGGAGCGCATGGCTCGACAAAAGCCAGAGAGGGTGCTTTCGCCAATTTTATGACCCGGTGACTCGGCGCGATCGAGGACGAGGATATTGAGTGAAGGCCGTTCGATTTTGAGCCAAGTTGCCAATAATAAACCTTGAGGTCCCGCACCAATAACCGTAACATCATAATTTGGAATAGAAGACATAAACCTGACTTTTTTGGATAAGCTGTCGGCAAAAGTTGATTTATATATACAACTTACCTCAATGGAAATCAAGTTTAAATGAAATCGAAAACTCGTTTGGGTTTCACTTTCAAGGTTGAATACTGACAATGACAGTTCTTATTTTTCCCTGAAGCGGATCGCGAAAGAGAGCGATCGCTAAAAATTTTCAGATATCCAGTCCCATTCTTTGAATCGTCATGCTCCTTCTCATTCGGATTGTCAGCGATCGCGAGCTAATTTTTCTAGCTCCGGCCAAAAATCGGGATGGCGATGAGTCCCATAGAGGAAGAGAGAGATCGCGTCGCGAGGGTAAAAGTGATGCGCTCTCGGGATTAGGTGGCGATCTCCAGTACGATCGCTCTTGTCTTTGACTTCTATGCCATGAAGGGGGATGCGTCACCCCAATCAAAACAAAAACAATCCGGTCTGAATACGACCGGATTTTACAATCAAATCAATAAATGAGAGCCAGAAAGTTTAGCGCGTCCGAGAAATTTTCACTCGGTTGGACTTATATATTTTTCCAGTTTGGCGATCGCTCTAACTTTATGTTTGGGCTACCATATTCTGATGCAGAGTAAGAAGAGGTTGACATCAACTTGTGATTTTTGATAATTTTTTCCTAAATTAGAGAAAGAAAATTAGCGTTTAAGGAGTATAATTTGGATGACTCACTGTAAAAGATTAGTCTATTTTCTGGTATCGTTCTCTTTAGTTTTAGGGATGTATTTATACCATATTCCTAAAACGTTAGCGGCAGATGATTGTTTTGCACCAGGCCAGTTTGTTGTGACACCAGTAGATAAGCCTCCTTTTGATAAGCCACCGTGTTGTGGTTTTTTGTCTGGTTGGTGTGGTACTACAGATGATACATCACCTCCTCTGATGGTTTGGGGAATTTGTTGTGACGAGGATGAAGGGGGCTGTCCATCTCCTCCAGAAAGTGTATGGCCTCCAAACTCAGATTGTGGCGGCCGATATTTCACACAACCTAGGTTTTTTGTTGAGCCTAGCCAGTCTAACCAGTAGTGGCGTGACATAACTGATTTGGTTCAATAGAATCGAGCAGGCGATCTCCTCCGCAAAAGCGATCGCCATTGATTCTAAAACTAACTTTGCAAAACGACTTCTCCTTCTGCCTCTAATTTCACCGAACCATGATGACCGTTCCCATTGAGAGAAACTTCCCCATTAACGGGAGACTTGCCTTCGTAAGCATCGCTAATAAGTTGTTTCAAATCGCTGATTAAAGGATAGCGGGGATTCGATCCCGTACACTGGTCGTCAAAGGCGCGATCGGCGGTCTGTTCTAACTGTGCGTAAAAGACGCTATCTTCGTCTTTGAGATACTCTTTAATACTGCTGGGAATATCCACCTGACGTTTTAAATCTTCTACGGCTGCAATTAACAGATTCACCTTTTCTTCTTCGGTTTCTCCTCCCAGTTGTAAATGATCGGCAATGCGAGAATAACGCCACTGAGCATTAGGATATTTATATTGGGAGAACGTCGCTTGTTTGAACGGTACATTCGTCGCATTGTAGCGAATGACATGGGAAATCATCAACGCATTTGCTAACCCGTGAGGAATGTGAAACGTTGCCCCCAATTGGTGCGCCATCGAGTGACAAATTCCCAAGAAAGCATTGGCAAAAGCCATCCCCGCCATTGTCGCCGCATAATGGACTTTTTCCCGTGCTTTGGGATCGTTTGCCCCATTTTTGTAAGCACTGGGGAGATATTTAAACAATAAGCGAATGGCTTCTAAAGCTAACCCATTGGTATACTCTGAAGCCAACACGGAAACATAAGCCTCTAAGGCATGGGTTAAGGCATCAATACCGCCAAACGCCGTGAGACTTTTGGGCATATTTAAGACCAATTGCGGGTCTACGATCGCCATATTCGGCGTTAGCGCATAATCCGCGAGAGGATATTTGATATCGTTGCGGCGATCGGTGACAACGGCAAAAGGTGTCACTTCCGAACCCGTTCCCGAGGTGGTGGGAATGGCGACCATAATTGCTTTTTCCCCTAAAGGTGGCAAGTCATAAACTCGCTTGCGAATGTCCATAAAACGCATTGCTAAACCTTCAAATTCAATCTCTGGATGTTCGTACATCAACCACATAATTTTTGCCGCATCCATTGGCGAGCCGCCACCCAGGGCAATAATAACATCGGGTTTAAAGGTATTCATCAACACTAAGCCTCGCTGTACCGTATCCAAAGACGGATCCGGTTCGACATCGTAAAAGATGTCATACTTTAAACCAATTTCATCGAGAACGTCTTCTACATTTGCCGTCATTCCTAAATCGTAAAGAGGTTTATCTGTCACGATAAAGGCGCGTTGTTTGCCTGCCAATTCTCGCAACGCAATCGGAAGAGAACCGTATTTAAAATAAACCTTGGGAGGAACGCGAAACCACAGCATATTTTCTCGCCGTTCCGCGACGGTTTTAATATTAAGGAGATGATAGGGTTCCACATTTTCCGAAACCGAATTCCCTCCCCAAGTTCCGCAACCCAACGTTAAAGAGGGATCCAAACGGAAGTTATACAAATCTCCGATCGCACCCTGAGACGAAGGAGTATTAATTAACACCCGCGAGGCTTCGACTCGATCTTCAAATTGTTTGATATGGTCGCTATTGCTGGGATTGGTATATAATGCCGCAGTATGTCCCCGTCCGCCAAATTCGACTAATTTACAGGCTTTGATGACGGCATCATCGTAATCGACTGCCCGATACATGGCCAAAATCGGCGATAATTTTTCATAAGCAAACGGTTCGCTGACATCAATTTTGTCGGCTTCGCCAATAAGAACTCGCGTATTGAGAGGAAGTTCGAGATCGATTAAAGCGGCAATTTTATCCACGGTCTGACCGACAATTCCTGCATTTAACCGCCCGTTAATGATAATTTTACCTCGCATTTTCTCCGTTTCTTCCGGAGTCAGGAAATAGGCACCGCGATCGCGAAATTCCTGCTTGACTTCCTCATAAATGCGATCGACAACGACCACTGATTGTTCGCTGGCACAAATCATGCCATTATCAAACGTCTTACTGAGAATAATCGAAGAAACTGCCATTTTAATATGAGCAGTAGAATCGATTAAAGCGGGAGTATTGCCGGCACCGACTCCGAGGGAAGGATTCCCCGAAGAATAAGCCGCTTTGACCATTCCAGGCCCCCCAGTGGCAAGAATTAATTTAATATCGTTATGCTGCATTAAGGCTTGAGAAAGAGGAACCGTCGGTTCGTCGATCCAACCAATAATATTTTCCGGTGCCCCGGCTTCTACGGCAGCTTTCAGCACGACTTTTGCCGCTTCAATGGTGCACTCTTTCGCTCGGGGATGAGGAGAAAAAATAATTGCATTGCGCGTTTTCAGGGCAATTAATGCTTTGAAAATTGCAGTTGAAGTTGGGTTAGTAGTAGGAACAATTCCCGCTAAAATGCCCACGGGTTCGGCAATTCTTTGAATGCCAAATGATTTATCTTCTTCGATAATCCCGCAGGTTTTTTCGCTTTTATATTTATTGTAAATAATTTCCGAAGCAAAGTGGTTTTTAATCACTTTATCTTCAACGATCCCCATTTTAGTTTCCGTTGCGGCTAATTTTGCAAGGGGAATGCGGGCGGCATTGGCAGCTAGAGCAGCTTTTTTGAAAATGCGATCGACTTGTTCTTGAGAGAAGTTTGCGTAATTTTGCTGAGCGTTTTTAACCCGTAGAACTAATGCTTCTAGTTGTTCGGGAGTTGTAACTTTGCTTTCCATAATATTTTGTTGTTAGTTATTGGCTGGCACTGTACTTCGACAAGCTCAGCAACCGCGCAGCCGAAGTGTTATTGGTTGTTAGTTGTTGGTTGCTTGCGCTGAGCTTTGCTGAAGTATTAGTTGTTGGTTGCTTTTGTTTTGATGAATACGGCTTAATTCTAACGCGAGTCTCTGTCTTCTTGGAGAATTCAATATTTTATTTTTTTTTCTTAAGATAGATTTTATATTTCCAGCAATAACAAAAATAATCTTAAAGGCTGGCACAACCCAAAAAGTATCTGATATGGTTTATTCTGGGAAATTATTAACAAAATAGAATGATGAAGGTTTTAGGGTGCAATATAAAGTTTTAGGGTAAAATACAAGCAAAGCAAAACCTTAATACTTATCACTTTAATTCATTGTGTTTGCAGAAACAAAGAAGCGCTTGCAACACCACATTATTACGCGGTATCATTAACAATAAAAAAGTTGTTTTATTGGACGATAAACCAGCAACAAAAAAGTTGTTTTACTCAAAAAAAAAGATTAGTTTCAATTGTTTAACAATTCTAAACTTTAGGTAGATTAACTCAGAGAAAGGGAGACAATAAACAAAGAAAGAAATGAACTAACGGCTATTGCGGCCATCAACCGCGATCGCGATTCAACTATAAGGATTCTCTAGATATGCCTCCTACAATAACCGAGACAAAACCCGAAAAACCTCAAGCAGCAAAACCTAAAGTTGACAAGCGTTTCAAAGTTCTAGAAATGACCATGAAACGCAATCATTACAGCCAAGATGCACTCATTGAAGTTCTCCATAAAGCGCAAGAATCTTTCGGCTATTTAGAAGTCGAGGTCTTGGAATATATCGCCCGAGGCTTAAAACTTCCCCTCAGCCGCGTTTACGGTGTCGCAACTTTCTATCACTTATTTTCCCTAAAACCCAGTGGCGAGCATAATTGCGTCGTTTGTTTGGGGACGGCTTGCTATGTCAAAGGCAGCGGCAAAATTCTTGAAGACCTCAAAGTCAAACTGGGGGTAGAAGTTGGAGAAACCACTCCCGATGGAAAAGTGTCCCTCCTATCCGCCCGATGTATTGGGGCTTGCGGCATTGCCCCCGCCGTAGTTTTTGATGGGGAAGTCGCCGGAAAACTCGATACGGAAGGTGTAACGACACGCTTGAAACAGTTAGGGATCGAGTAGGGAGATGGGGGAGCGGAGGGAGAAAAAATCCCGCGATCGCCTTTTGCCTTGGGTTTCCAATCGACGACTCACAAAATGCAACCCGCGACCCAGAATTTTTGAGAGGAGAACACCAGTATGGATTTACAAGAACTGTTGAGTTTGGCTGATGGCGAAAAAGCCAAACAGAAAGAGATTCGAGTTTGCTGCTGCACCTCTACGGGCTGTCAGGCGGCAAATTCTCTCGAGGTGAAAAAGAACCTTGCCCAAGCCGTTAAAGATAAAGGGCTGAGCGATCGCGTGGATGTGGTCGGAGTCGGTTGTATGGGATTTTGCGGCAAAGGCCCCCTCGTCGAAGTTTCTCCAAATGAGTTACTTTACGAAGAAGTCAAACCCGAGGAGGCCACCAGTATCATTGCCGCCCTCGACGGCGGTGAAGCGCAACCCGTGCAAGGAGATTTAAAACATCCCTTTTTTGCCGGTCAAACCCTCGTCGTTCGTAAGCATAGCGGCAAAATCGACCCCGAACGCATCGACGATTACATTGCAGCGGGAGGCTATCAGTCCTTATGCAAAGCCATTTATGAAATGACCCCCGACGAGGTGGTGCGAGAAATTACCCAAAGCGGCTTGCGGGGACGGGGAGGCGGCGGCTATCCGACAGGACTCAAATGGGCGACGGTAGCGAAGATGCCTGGAGACCAAAAATACGTCATTTGTAACGGAGACGAAGGGGATCCCGGAGCATTTATGGATCGCAGCGTTTTGGAAAGCGACCCCCATTTGGTTCTCGAAGGCATGGCGATCGCGGGGTATGCAGTCGGCGCAAACCACGGCTATATCTACGTTCGTGCCGAATATCCCCTCGCCATCAAACGCCTGAACAAAGCCATTAATCAAGCAAAACGATACGGGTTTCTCGGCAGTCAGATTTTTGAATCTCCCTTTGATTTTAAAATTGACATTCGCATCGGTGCAGGAGCTTTTGTTTGCGGGGAAGAAACCGCCCTCATTCGTTCCATTGAAGGCAAGCGAGGAAATCCCGTTCCCCGCCCTCCCTATCCCGCCGAAAAAGGCTTGTGGACGAATCCCACTCTCATTAATAATGTGGAGACTTTTGCCAATATCGCCGCGATCGTGAAAGAGGGATCGGAATGGTATGCGGCGATCGGGACGGAAAAAAGCAAAGGCACAAAAATTTTTGCCCTGACGGGTAAGATTCGCAACAATGGCTTAATTGAAGTGCCGATGGGAATTACCTTGCGGGAAATTGTCGAAGAAATGGGAGGCGGCGTTCCCGAGGGAGAAGTGAAGGCAGTACAAACGGGAGGACCGTCGGGAGGCTGCATTCCGGCCGATCTCCTCGATACTCCCGTCGATTACGATTCTTTGGCCAAGGTGGGATCGATGATGGGATCCGGTGGCATGGTGGTCATGGACAAAAGTACCAGCATGGTAGAGGTGGCAAAATTCTATATGGAGTTTTGCCGGGAGGAAAGTTGCGGCAAGTGCATTCCCTGTCGTGCCGGAACCGTGCAACTTTATACCATGCTGGACAAGATTCTCAAAAAGCAGGCCGATAAAGCCGATCTCGAACGCTTAGAATCTCTTTGTCAGATGGTGAAGGATACCAGTCTTTGCGGTCTGGGGATGACGGCGCCTAATCCTGTTTTAAGTACCCTGCACTATTTTCCCGAGGAATATCAGGAATTAGTCACTCACCAGTCACCAGTCACCAGTCATCAGTCGCCAGCGATGCCCTGAGCCTGTCGAAGGGTCACCAGTTGAAAGGCAAACCTACCCCCGACCCCTCCCAAGAGGGGAGAAACCAATAACTAACAACCAATACCCAATAACAAAAATGTTTTGCGAACAATGCGAACAAACCGCGAGCGGCCAGGGTTGCCATCAGTGGGGAGCCTGTGGTAAGAGTCCAGAAGTCAATGCCCTGCAAGATTTGCTGGTTTATTATTTGCGATCGCTCGCCCCGGTCGCCTTAAAAGCACGAGAATTAGGCGTTTCCACCCAGGAAGCCGATATTTTCACGGCCAAAGCACTTTTTGCAACCATGACAAATGTGAATTTCGATAAAAAGCGCTTTGTTGAATATTTGCATGCTTGTATCGATCTGCGAGAAGGGTTGAAGCAAACCTGTGGCGATCGCATTTCCCAATGGCCCGATATTGCCAATGTTGCCCCGGATTTTGCCGAAAGTTTGGTAGAACAGGGTCATGATGTCTCTCTCGAACTCCTCGATCTCGCCGACGGCAACCCCGATCTTTTTGCCCTCAAACTGACGGTGTTATATGGGGTCAAAGGCATGGTTTCCTATGCTTACCTCGCCTATGAATTGGGAGAAGAAGACGATCGCATCTATCAATTTACCTATGAAACCCTCGCCGCTATTTCTCGCAGCGATCTCCAATTGCCCGACTGGATAGATTTAGCTTTACAGGTGGGAGAATTGAACCTGCTGGCCATGAAACTCCTCGATGCAGGTCACGTCAATACCTACGGTCATCCCGTCCCCACTCCCGTCCCCTTGAATGTCAAACCGGGAAAAGCCCTGTTGGTATCGGGTCACGATATTAAATACTTGGATGCCATTCTGACGCAAACCGCCGATAAAGGGATTAACGTTTATACTCACGGGGAACTATTACCCGCCCACGGCTACCCGCGTTTAAAAGAGAAATATCCCCATTTCTACGGGCATTACGGCACTGCATGGCAGAATCAAACCAAAGATTTCGCCAAATTTCCGGGGGCGATCGTGTTGACGACCAACTGCTTGATGCCTCCTCACGAAAATTACGAGGACAAGCTGTTCAGCGTCGGTGCTGTCGGTTATAGTGGTTTAACTCACCTACTCGAAGAGAACGGAATCCCCGATTTTACCCCTGCGATCCAAACATCCCTCGATCTCCCCGGTTTTAGCGAAGGCGAACCCGCAAAAGAGGTAACAGTGGGATTTGCTCGCAACGCCGTGATGGAGGTTGGCGATCGCGTCATCGAAGCCGTCAAAGCCGGACAAATTCGCCATTTCTTCCTCGTGGGAGGATGTGACGGTGCCAAACCCGATCGCAACTATTACACGGAATTCGTAGAAAAAGTTCCCGATGATTGCATCGTCCTCACCCTCGCTTGCGGCAAATTTCGCTTCTTCGATCGACAGTTAGGGGATATTGGTGGCATTCCTCGATTATTGGATATCGGACAATGCAACGATGCCTATTCTGCCATTCAAATTGCCCTCGGGCTGGCGGAAGCCTTCCAAACCGACGTGAATTCTTTGCCTCTCTCTATGATTCTTTCTTGGTACGAGCAAAAAGCGATCGCGGTTCTTCTCACTCTACTCTATCTCGGCATCAAAGATATTCGTTTGGGTCCCACGTTACCCGCCTTTCTCACCCCGAATGTGTTTAAACTACTCTCCCAACAATACAAGCTCAAAGCAATTACAACTCCCGACGCAGATTTAGCCGCATGTCTCGGTCGGTGAACGGCGATCGGACTTCTCCCCCCTGCTTACTAAGGGGGTTAGGGGGGATTAACCTATCCCCCATCCCTTCCAAGAGAGAAGGCCAACACTTCGACTTCGCTCAGTGCAAGCAACCAATAACCAACAACAAATAAATGTCAGTCAAAACACTAACCATTGATGGCAAAGATATTGCCATTGAAGAGGGAAAAACCATACTAGAAGCAGCAAAAGAGGCAGAGGTTCCCATTCCTACTCTTTGCCATCTCGAAGGGGTTTCCGACGTGGGAGCCTGCCGCCTCTGCCTGGTGGAAATTGAAGGCAGTCGCAAACTTCTTCCCGCTTGCGTCACGAAAATTAGCGAAGGCATGCGGGTGAAAACCCAAAGCGAAAAATTGCAAGAATATCGTCGCATGGCGATCGAACTTTTATTCTCGGAAGGGAATCACGTTTGTTCAATTTGCGTTGCTAACGGGAATTGCGAACTCCAAGACGTGGCGATCGCCGTCGGCATGGATCACACTCGCTTTCCCTATCAGTTCCCCAGTCGCGGCATTGATGTCTCTCACTCTGCGTTCGGCATCGACCACAATCGCTGTATCCTTTGTACCCGTTGCGTTCGCGTTTGCGATGAAATCGAAGGGGCGCACGTCTGGGATGTTGCCAGTCGAGGCTCCTCCTGCTTTATCGTTTCCGGTTTGGAACAACCTTGGGGAGACGTTTCCGCTTGCACGTCTTGCGGCAAATGCGTCGATGCCTGTCCCACGGGTTCGATCTTCCGCAAAGGTACCACCACCGGAGAAAAATTCCGCGATCGCGAAAAACTCGAATTCCTCGTCAATGCCCGCGAAAAACGCGAATGGGTGAGATGACTCGTAGGGACGTTGCCGGCAACGTCCGTACATTATTTATTAGTTTTTGGGAGGTTTTTAAGATGGTAAAAGTGCGCTTTGCAACGGTATGGTTGGCGGGATGTTCCGGCTGTCACATGTCATTTTTAGATATGGATGAATGGCTGATCGAGTTGGCTCAATATGCGGATGTGGTTTACAGTCCCGTGGGCTGCGATTTGAAAGAATATCCCGAAAATGTTGACGTTTGCTTGGTGGAAGGAGCGATCGCAAATGAGGAAAATTTAGAGCTTGCCCGCAAACTTCGCCAACACACAAAAACCGTGATTTCTTTTGGGGATTGTGCGGTAACGGCAAACGTTCCCGCCATGCGAAATATGCTGGGCGGTAGCGATTCCGTCCTCAAACGAGCCTATTTAGAACTCGGAGATGTCACTCCACAATTGCCCGACGAACCCGGTATCGTTCCCGAATTATTAGAGCGGGTCATTCCCCTCCATGAAGTCATTCCCGTGGATATTTTTATGCCCGGTTGTCCCCCTTCTGCCGATCGCATTAAAGCTACAATTGAACCCCTTCTCAAAGGGGAGCAACCCGACATGTCTGGGAGAGAAATGATAAAATTTGGATAATGCTCATTCTTTTTCCAAATTTATGAAAATCTTCCGCAATTCGCGATCGCGCTTCGGTATTTTTACGCTGGTTTTATTCGCAACCGCGATCTCTATTCCCAAAGCAGCACAAAGTCAGCAAATTCCCGATCGCGCTCCGACAAATGCTTATCCCGAAGAAGTGACGAGCAGATTTATTAATAGTTGCGTAACTTCGGCAATCCAAACGGAACTTCCCGAAGCCATGGCGCAATCAGCTTGTCGGTGCATGATTTGGCAATTCCAAGATCGCTATAGTTTGGAAGATTTTGCAACCCTCCCCGATCGCGTTAATCAAGACGAACAAGCCTCTCGAGAATTCTTGAGCATTGTGAGTTCTTGTTCTCCTCAACCTAATAGTTGACAGTTGACAGTTGATAGTTGATAGTTGACAGGTGAAGTTCGGGATCGAGAATCAAGAATAAACAACTGCGGCAATGTGTCTTGGTTTTATCGTTGATTAACTACTACCTATTACCCATTACCCAAAATGTCTAAAACTGTTGTTATCGATCCCGTTACTCGCATCGAAGGTCATGCCAAAATATCTATTTTTTTAGACGATGCGGGAGAAGTTGAAAATGCTCGCTTTCATGTTGTTGAATACCGAGGATTTGAAAAATTTTGCGAAGGCCGTCCCTTCACGGAAATGGCAGGAATTACGGCGCGAATTTGTGGCATTTGTCCCGTCAGTCACTTACTTGCGGCGGCAAAAACTGGCGATAAAATTCTCGCGGTCAAAGTTCCCCGTGCGGCGGATAAATTGCGCCGGATGATGAATCTAGCGCAATTAACCCAATCCCATGCTCTCTCCTTTTTTCACCTCAGCAGTCCGGACTTTTTATTAGGATGGGATAGCGATCCGGCAAAACGGAATGTATTTGGTTTGATTGCAGCAGATCCGGATTTAGCACGGGCGGGAATTCGCCTTCGTCAGTTCGGACAAACAGTTATCGAACTATTAGGGGCACGGAAAATTCATGCGGCTTGGACGGTTCCCGGTGGAGTGCGATCTCCCCTGTCGGAAGAGGGGCGGACTTGGATTCGCGATCGCCTGCCGGAGTCTTTTGAAACAACCCGCACGGCTTTAAATATTTTTAAAGAACTTCTTGACAAAATGACCGTTGAGGCAGAACAATTCGGAAAATTTCCTTCTTTATTTATGGGTTTGGTGACGAAGAAAGGAAATTGGGAACATTATGACGGTCATTTGCGATTTAAGGATAGCGACGGCAAGATTGTCGCCGATAATCTCAGCGAGGATGACTATCAAGAATTCCTCGGGGAAGCAGTCGAAAAGTGGTCTTATTTGAAGTTTCCCTATTATAAACCTCTTGGCTATCCGGCGGGAATTTATCGCGTCGGACCTTTGGCACGGTTGAATGTTTGCGAAGCGATCGGGACGGAAGCGGCAGATCGAGAACTTGCTGAATTTCGCCAACGAGGGGGAGCAATTCCGACTTCTTCTTTCTTCTATCATTACGCCCGTTTGGTGGAAATTCTCGCCTGTTTGGAAGCGATGCAAAACTTAGTTGACGATCCTGATGTCGTCTCCAACCGAGTGCGTGCTGAAGCAGGGATTAACGAGTTAGAAGCGATCGGAGTAAGCGAAGCACCGCGAGGCACTTTGTTTCATCATTACAAAGTTAATGAAGATGGTTTAATTGAGCAAGTCAATTTGATTATTGCCACGGGACAAAACAATTTAGCCATGAATCAAACAGTCACGCAAATTGCCAAACATTACATCCATAATAACGATCTTTCCGAAGGGTTTTTAAATCGCGTCGAGGCGGGGATTCGCTGTTTCGATCCCTGTTTGAGTTGTTCTACTCATGCGGCGGGACAAATGCCCCTACATATTAAATTAGTTGCCGCAAATGGGACGGTTATTAACGAACGATATCGGAATTAATCAACCCGATCCACGCGATCGCCTCCGAACCCGTAGGGATGTAGCATGCTACGTCCCTACAACAATAATGCGAAATTGGGGAGGAAAAGTAATATTATCAATTTTCTTCAATAATCCCTTCTGCCTGATTGGCGAGCATTTTCAACGCATCTAAAGTTTGTTGGCTCGGCGATCGCCACAATCCCCGTTGATGTGCTTCTAATAACCGTTCTGATATATCTCGCAATGCCCAAGGATTTTTTTCTTGAATAAATTCTTGCACGTTTTCGGCGAATAAATAAGTATCAGCAATCCCTTGATACATAAAATCCTCGACACAGTTTGCCGTGGCATCGTAAGCAAACAAATAATCAACTGTTGCCGCCATTTCAAAGGCGCCTTTATACCCGTGTCGCATCACCCCAGCAATCCATTTAGGGTTAACAACCCGCGAGCGATAAACGCGAGCGATTTCTTCTTTTAATTGGCGCGTTCGGGGGTTCGCAGGAATAGAATTATCGCCAAAATACGTAACGGGATTTTTTCCTTTTAAACTGCGAACGGCGGCTGTTAATCCTCCTTGAAATTGATAGTAATCATCGGAGTCTAAGAGGTCGTGTTCGCGGTTATCTTGATTATGAAGAACAATTTGTAAATTCTGCAAGCAACGAGCGAAAGATTCGGGAGAAGAAACACCTTGAATCGTTCCATTTTCGGTGGGAGAATAAGCGTAACTGCTCCAGTTTAAATAAGCTCGTGCTAAATCTTCATCATTGTGCCAATTTTGGCTTTCAATTAACCCCTGTAACCCCGCTCCATAAGCTCCCGGTTTCGAGCCAAAAATGCGCTCTAAGGCACGCAAATTTGCTTTTTCAACTTTTATGCCCTGCTGTTGCCAAAATATTGTTTCTTGCTTAACTTTGGCAGCGAGGGGATTTTGTTCTGGGGATTCGTCGAGTTGAGAAACGGTAGCGATCGCATTATAAACCAAACTGATTAAATTAGGAAATCCATCCCGAAAAAATCCCGAAATGCGTAATGTTACATCTACCCGAGGTCGTCCCAAAATTGACAAAGGGAGAACCTCAAAATCGACAACTCGCCGCGACAATCCATCCCAAATGGGTTGGACTCCTAATAATGCTAATACTTCTGCAATATCGTCTCCTCCCGTTCTCATGGTAGACGTTCCCCAGACGGATATCGCTAAAGTTTGAGGATATTCTCCGTTTTCTTGAGTATATCTTTCTACTACCGTTTCTGCGGCTTTTCGTCCGACATCCCAAGCGGTTTCCGTCGGAATAGCACGAATATCCACGGAATAAAAGTTGCGTCCGGTTGGCAATACTTCTGGTCTGCCTCGAGTGGGGGCACCAGATGCACCGCTTGGGATATGTTGCCCGTTGAATCCCTTCATTAAATAGTCAATTTCTTGTTGAGTTTGGTATAAATTAGGTAACAGAATATTTTGAATCCATGCAAGTTCTTTTCGGGTATGTTCTCCTATATCTAAATTGTTGATTTTATATTCGAGTAAATTTTCAATTAGATAGCTCGCTTTTTCTTCTAGTTCTTCAACAAGATCGCCAACAAGTTTACTATTTATAAATTGACTCAGATCGGCTGTTAAAGGATCGAAATCTAAATTTAAGTCTTCCGCAATTGCCCGAGTCAATCCTATACGATCGCTGCTAGGAGAACGAGAAATTGCAATAATTAAATCCCGTAATTGTTCGTCTTGAGGACATTGGCCAAAGATATGCAATCCATTGCGAATCTGCGCTTCTTTCAATTCGCATAAATAGCCATCGGCAAGGGTTAAAAATTCTGCGATCGCATCAGTTTCTATCGTTTCAATACCCAAATCGCGATCTAAATTTTCTGTTGTAACGAGTTGAGTGATTTTCTCTCCCAGTAAAGGCAAACGACTTGGATTTAATGTTTGTGCTTCGTAATATTCATCAATTAAGGCTTCCAATTGTTGCAAAGAGCCATAAAGTTCGGCACGGGTTAAAGGGGGTGTTAAATGGTCTAAAATAATGGCGTGTCCTCGTCGCTTTGCTTGCGAACCTTCCCCCGGATCGTTGATAATAAAGGGATAAAAATGAGGCAGAGTACCGAGGGCAATTTCGGGATAGCATTCTGAAGATAAAGCGATACTTTTTCCCGGCAGCCATTCTAAATTACCATGCTTGCCAATATGAGCGATCGCGTGGGCTGGAAATTCTTCTCGCAGCCAATAATAAAAGGCTAAATAATTGTGAGTAGGTTCTAAATCCGGTGCGTGATAATTTAAACTCGGATCGAGATCGTATCCTCGCGAAGGTTGAATGCCTACAAAAATATTTCCGAACTGAATGCCGGGGATAGGGAATGATGAGTTTGAGTTGGGAATATGCCAGCGATCGCTCATCCCTTGTTGAATATTTTGTGGTAAACTGGAGAAATATTGTTGATATTTTTTGTAGGATAATAGTTGTCGGCTCTCTCTTAATTCGTTCGCTTCTAAATCGTTGGTAATATTGGCAGTTAAACGAAAAATAAGTTCGTCTCCCGTTGCGGGAATATCTTCGACAAAATAGCCTTGTTGTTGCAATGCTTTAAGAATTTCGATGCAGCTTTGCGGCGTGTCTAAGCCAACACCATTGGCAATTCTACCATCTTTATTAGGATAATTGGCTAAAATTAAGGCAATTTTTCTCTCTTGTACGGGAGTTTGTTTCAAATGAACCCAATTTTTGGCTAAATCTGCGATAAAATCAATGCGATCGCCTTTGGGTTGATAAACGACGACATCGGTTTCTAAATCTTCATTCCACGTCTCTACTGACTTAAAAGAAATGGCTCGTGTAATGACTTTCCCATCCACTTCTGGGAGTGCGACATTCATGGCCACATCTCGCGGTGTTAATCCCTGAAAACTTTCCTCCCATTGCTCCTCTGTCCCTCCACTCAGAATGACTTGCAATACGGGAACATCTAATTTTTTCCATAAATCCGATTGCGCTTCGCTGCCAATTTTTGCTAAAGAAAAACTAGTGGTATTCAGTAAGATTTGAATCGGAGATTCGTCTTGAGGTTGAAAATAGGAAAGTAGTTTGTTTTGCACGTCGCGATCGCGCAAAGAAGATAGAAATACGGGAATAGATTCTAAATTTCTTTCTTTTAATGCTTGACAAAGTGCATCAATGGGTCGTATATTTCCAGCTAAATAATGAGCGCGATAAAAGAGAATGCCAACTTTTTGAGAAGAATGTTTTTGAGTTGCTAACTGGCCATACAATCCCACCCGAGGAACGGATATAGCTTTGAAATAGTTATATTCTAAATTCAAGCAAAAACTCGCCACAAATTTTAAAGCATTGAGATAATTATCCACTCCTCCTTCAATAAAATACTGCCAAAGGCGATCGACTGCCGTTAACGGGACGGTAGAATGACTCATCAAACTCAGATCGGGGCGATTGTCCCCTGGTAAAATAAATAAAAATGCTCCCGTATTCTTCGCAATTTCTTCAACAACTTCTAACCCATAAGACCAATAAGATTTCCCTCCCAATAAACGCAAAATAACGATTTTTGCTCGTTCTAAGATACTCTCTCCATAAGCATCGATACTCAATTGCTGTTGCAATTGTAAGAGATTAACCGCGCGAATTTGAGGAAAATTTGAGGGAAGATGGGGAATAGTGGCTACAAGCGTTTGTATATCCGTATCCGCAGCCGTTAAAATTGCGATCGGTGCGGGAGTTTGTTCGATAAAAATAACACCTTCCGAGTCTGGATTCCATCCTCCCGGTGTTGCAGCGATTCGGTGCATGGGTTTTCCCTGAAATTAACCGGAAACTCTATCTTATCAAATAACGCTCGTATTGCTCATTTTTCTAGTCTCAGAGATTGTTCGTAAAGCAAATATTACATGAAAGTAGTAGCGTCACGCACTGCAAGTCTAAAAATCGATGCGTTACGCTGTTACTTTAGTGCAGTTATGCTGGAAGCTAGACAGCACCTTAAAGGCTAAATTTTTATTTTACAAATAGTCTCTCAGAAGTTCCTTTGGGATCGCATTAAGGTTTCAGCAAGCGAGATTCAATTTTACGATAATTAGCAAATAATTGCACTTGACGGGAACAAAAACGATAGAGTACAATCCCTGTCGGAATGACCGTGAAAGCGATCGAAAAATAAACGAATAGATTCCCCGCATTAATTGCCATGCCGATAAAAATACCAGAAATCGCAAGACAAAGCGAGATCGTACCTTTAGGAGAAAGAATTTCCTTCATCGCGATCGGTTCTTTTCTTTGAATGGGTTGTCCGTAGCTGTATCGTAAAATATATCCAGTAACAGAAAAGATGACTAAGCCAATTAAAGTTGCTAAAATTAAAGGAAGGCGACCATATAGATTGATACCGCTCAATCGCAATAACAAATTCCAAGGTAAAACGCCCAATATTACGGAAATCCCAAGAACTTTTTTAGGTAGAGCGTAATTCTGGAAAATTCCTGCCATACCACAAATTCCTCCCAAAATCAAACCCATTAAAAAACCCGTATAGTTAGCAAAAACGGTATTAAACAAAAATCCAAATACACTTCCTCCTAGTATTCCCAGAATTATCAATCCTGCTAAATGCAACCAAGGAATATGCTCATTTGTAAGAGGTGCGGTCTCGATTTTTAAATTAATTTTATGAGTTTTTTCTTCATCATTAGTCTTGAGAATAATTTGGCGTTCATAAGTTTGTTCTGCTTGTAATTTTTTGGTGTCAATAATAATATTGCAATTGATTCGATTGCCTTCAAATTCGGGCGGATCGAAAACCAGCCAATTTGACTTTGAAGACGATGAGACTTTATAATCGCCTTGATAGAAAATTTCCCATTTTCCTCGCAATAAAGTATCGGGAATAGTATTGCTTACTGAAAGCGTTTCTGTTAGTTTTTCCCCATATCGCATTCCTTTTAATTCGATCGCCTCGGGTTTTATTTTTGCTTGAGGCAATCGTTCGAGATCGATTGCTTTTAAGGCATCTAATGCTGCCAAAGCATTAGAATAACGTTGATATGAAGAAGGATTGACCAATACTTCCAACCATTCAACAAATTTAAAACTGATTTCTCGGGGAATAATTTCAACTAAAGAGACGCGACTCTCTTCCCCGAGCAAATCGTTAATCTCTCGCGTAGAAATTTTCGCGATTAAACAAGTTAAACTTGCCCCGATTGCATAAAGATCGCTGGCTTCTGTTAGTTTTTTATTGCGGAGTTGCTCTCGAGGCATAAAGCCAGATGTTCCTGCAAAAGCCGTATTAAATTCCCCTTTTTTATTAATATAAGGGAAACCAAAATCAACGAGATAAATATTTAAACTATTGTCTACCAAGATATTTTCTGGTTTAATATTATAATGAGTGATAAAAGGAGAACCACTTTGTAAATAGGCAAGAGTTTCTAATAAAGAAATCGCTATCTTACGGACAATATCTAAATTAAGATGTCGAAATGCCGCAAGTGATGTTGCTTGTTTGAATTCTCGTACCGCACAAAACCCATTCTTACTAGGAAAAAAGTTTAAATAGTTTGGTAGAGAAGAATGTTTGAGATTGAATAAGACTTTAGCATAGGTTTTATAGGCCTTTAATCCAGCCCAATCACTTTGAGAATTGCCAAAAATATATTGTTTGATAATGACTGTTTTTTGGATTTTATTATCTTTCGCTAAATAGGTAATGCGATCGCAACGATCGCTGCGGCCGAGTTCTCTGATTTTTTGATAGCGAGAGGAACTTTGAGAAGTTGGCGTTTGCGGTGAAGAATTTTTAGGCTGACTCATAGTTTAGGGATTTTAAGATTAAACCATTTGCGTTGAATAGATGCAGCCCTTTTCTATGATATAAGTATCTTACTGCATTTTTCTCTGTCGATCCGGTTAAAACTCTATAAAGATAAGTTTCTTTTTATGTTAAAAACTCTCGAAAAACGCTTAATTGTTTCCTGTCAAGCACCCATTGATTCTCCCCTGCACGATCCGCAAATTATTGCCGCGATCGCGCAAGCATCTATCCTTCAGGGTGCGGCAGGGGTGAGAATCGATACCCCTTCCCATATCAAAGTAACTCGCCAAAAGCTGCCCAAAACCCCGATTATCGGACTGTGGAAACAACAAATCCCGGATTATGAAGTTTATATTACTCCTCGCTTTCAAGATGCCGTCGCGATCGCAGAGGCAGGTGCGGATATTATTGCCATCGATGCCACTTTACGCGATCGCCCCCAAAGAGAAACTGCAGCCGGTTTAATTGCTAACATTCACGATAAATTGGGTAAACTCGTGATGGCAGATATCGACGATCTTGAAAGTGCAATTAAAGCAGTTGAAGCAGGAGCGGATATTATAGGAACGACACTTTACGGATATACTCCCTCCACCTCGCAAAACAATCCGCCGGGATGGGAGTTATTAAGTCAAATTGTTGAAAAATTGCCTGTTCCTGCGATTTGTGAAGGCGGAATTTCCTCCCCAGAAATGGCAAAAAAGGCATTAGATTTAGGCGCTTATGCTGTTGTTGTCGGTACGGCAATTACGGGGATCGATCTGAAAGTGAAAGCCTTTCAAACTGTTTTTGACGCGATTGAGAAAAGATAAAAGAATCGCGATCGCGAAGTTCGATTGCTGCTTTTTGTTCGTTGTTCTAACAGCCAATGGGGAACCGCGATCGCTAAAATCCCAACAAAACTTAAAAATTGCCGGAGGAGCGATCGCCCAAATCGAAGTTACAATATAATCGCTTTTCACCCAAACGTCCTCGAAACTATGGCGCTAATCGTCCAAAAATTTGGCGGTACCTCCGTGGGATCCGCCGATCGCATTCAAGCAGTGGCCCGGCGAATTTGCAAAACCATTCAACAGAGAAACTCCGTGGTGGTTGTAGTCTCGGCAATGGGCAAAACCACTGATATGCTGGTGGGACTGGCCAACCAAATATCAAGTGCCCCGTGTCGTCGGGAAATGGATATGCTCCTCTCGACAGGAGAGCAAGTCTCTATTGCTCTGTTAAGTATGGCACTGCAAGAACTGGGACAGCCGGCAATCTCCCTTACCGGAGCGCAAGTGGGTATCGTGACAGAACAAGACCACAGCCGCGCCCGCATTTTGGACATTAAAACCGATCGCCTGCGACGCCATCTCAAAGAAGGGAAAGCGATCGTGGTTGCCGGATTTCAGGGCATTAGCAAAAGCCAAGACCTCGAAATTACCACCCTTGGACGGGGGGGCTCCGATACCTCTGCCGTTGCCCTCGCCGCCGCTCTCAAGGCCAAGCGCTGCGAAATTTATACCGACGTTCCCGGTATCCTCACGACAGATCCGAGACTCGTTCCCGAAGCGCAGCTCATGCCGGAAATTACTTGTGAGGAAATGCTCGAACTCGCCAGTTTAGGTGCAAAAGTTCTGCATCCCCGTGCCGTGGAAATCGCCCGCAATTATGGTATTCCCCTCGTCGTCCTCTCCAGTTGGAGCAACGAACCCGGCACTCGGGTCATTCCCCCACCGAAACACGGGCGATCGCTCTCAAATTTGGAAATTAACAAAGCCGTGGATGGGGTAGAATTCGACAAAGATCAAGCCAAAATTGCCCTCCTACAGGTTCCCGATCGCCCCGGTATCGCCGCCAAACTCTTCGGAGAAATCGCCAGTCATAGCGTCGATGTGGACCTCATTATCCAATCCATCCACGAGGGGAATACCAACGATATCGCCTTCACCACCACCAAAAACGCCCTCAAACCCGCCGAAGCTGTCGCCGAGGCGATCGCCCCCATCCTGCGCTTCGATAACAGTCCTACCTCAACAGAAGCGGAAGTCACAGTCGATCGCAATATTGCCAAAGTGGCGATCGTTGGAGCCGGGATGATCGGTCGTCCGGGGATCGCGGCCAAAATGTTCTCGACGTTGGCCGATGCAGGGGTGAATATCAATATGATTTCGACTTCGGAAGTGCAGGTGAGTTGTACCATTGACGAGGCAGATTGTGAAAAAGCGATCGCCGCTCTCTGCGATGTCTTCGAGATTCGCACTTCTTCTTTCGACACCCCCCCTAAAACTCCTACCGCTCGTAATGCACCGCCAGTGCGAGGGGTTGCTCTCGACCGCTCGCAGGCTCGTTTAGGCATTCGTCACATCCCCGATCGCCCCGGTATGGCTGCGAAAATTTTCGACCTTTTAGCGCAACATCGCATTAGTGTCGATACCATCGTTCAATCCCAACGGTGTCAGATTATCGAAGGAATTGCCAATCGGGATATTGCTTGTACGATCGCCCGTACCGATGTGGAGGAAGCGGAAAAAACGCTCGCGAGTGTTGCCTCGGATTGGGGTTTGGGAGAAATTGAGATCGATACATCTGTAGCTAAGGTGAGTATTGTCGGAGCGGGCATGATCGCCCATCCGGGGGTTGCGGCGAAGATGTTTGCCGCCCTCGCCCAAGCGGAGATCAACATTCAAATGATTGCCACTTCTGAGATTAAAGTGAGTTGCGTCGTCGCCGAAAGCGATGGCGTAAAAGCCTTACAAACCGTTCATTCTGCTTTTGCGCTGGGAGGAGAAGAGCGGATTGAGATGCCGGCTTAGGGTGCATCTCATTTTTGCAAAAATCCTCGAAAAGCGATCGTTGTTTATCCCTCTCCCATCCCCCTTGGAAAGAGAGAGGATAGAGGATGCTTCGCTTTTCAAGGACGGGGGGTTAGGGAGGATATAAATTTACGAATTTGAGATGCACCCCCGGCTTAGGGTTTGAGAGAAGCGATCGTGGAAATAATACCCAATCGGTATTGCTGAGGATATATTCTCATATTTGCCGTAGAGACAAGGCATGCCTTGTCTCTACAGAGGTATTTCTACACCGATATTTTCTAAAACAAAACGCGCAAAATTCTCAATTACTGTACGATTT
Source organism: Cyanobacteria bacterium SBLK (assembly GCA_017746715.1). Lineage (GTDB taxonomy): Bacteria > Cyanobacteriota > Cyanobacteriia > Cyanobacteriales > Spirulinaceae > CCY15215. The sequence goes on along the minus strand of JAGHZQ010000051.1, from coordinate 47,079 downwards.
TTCTTAATAAACTCAACCAATGTTCCAACTTGTTCGACTCGTTTCTGGGTAAGTAAGTTTCCCCAAACTTTCCGTCTGGCTTCTAATTGTTCGGGATCTTCGGATTCAATTTCTTTCAAAATCCACCATTGAAAAATAGGGGAAAAGATTTCCCATTGGGGGGGATTGTCTTGTTCTCGATTTAATAAGCCTCGTTCTGTTAAATCGTTGATTTCGCGCTCTCTCTCGCTGAAAATATTGGGTAAATCGGTGATATCGTAACTTGCACCCGTGACTTTGCCTTTCAGAGATTGTAGTGCAACTAACATGAGCAATATTTTTTCAAGTTCGCTTGCTCCTTGGAATAGAGTCTCAAAAATTGGGCTGGCTTCGCTTTTAAAACGTTCTCCTACGGGACTCAGATCGTCGAGAGGGGCTTTTTCTTCCATGCGGCGATCGAAGATTTGAGCCGCAGCAATTTGAGCCAATTGAGGATGAAAACCGGAAAGATAAGCAACATAGTTTTGTTCTGCTGAATTAAATTCGGGTTGTTCGGTTTGTAAAACTCGTTCTAACAAATGGAGAAGCTCTTTTTTATTAAAAAAGCTTAGACGACACAGACTAAACCCGTTATCAAAAGCTGAATAATTGGGTAATGCTAAAGGTTTACAAGATTCATAGAGAGTATAGCGTGTAGAAACGACTAGATTGGCTTGGTTGGTGTCTCTTGTGGTGAGGGAACGGAGCCCTTGCAAGAAAGCACGAGTATTATTTAAGCGATCGGGTTCGGTTTGAATCAAAACATTAAAATCATCAAGAACGAGAACGATTTTTTTTGATGCACCTCCTGCAACATCTAATACTTCATGGAAGTCATTATGGGTAATTTCTAATCCTTTTGTAGCTCTTGCTAGTAATGCCCGACATTTATCTTTAATGGGATTTGCTGGTAGTTTTCGTTCTAATTCCTTAGCGATCTGAATCCAAAATTCATTAGCACTCGGGGGAATTACTGTATCCTGACAGTTTAGAAAAACAAAAATACGATCTTTAAAATACTCTTGCCATTCTTCTAAAGGATTGGCAATACAGCGAAGAATTGTACTTTTTCCTAATCCTCGTTCGCCATAAACTTCTACTGCACCTCCATCTCGAGTTAAAGGACTAAAAATTTGACTAGCAAGACTTTGGGAAATAATGGCTTGTTCGGGACAATTTCCACTTTGGGTAAATGGATTAATGATAAGAGTCATAAATTTCAATCTGATGTAACTAAACTTAAAATTCTAAATTTGAACTTTTTCATGATTAACAATATACCTCTTTCTAAGACAATCATCAATTCTTCAAATAGCAATTCCATCAATATCCATAAAATAAAAAATGGACTTGTTGCAATCATAATTAGACCACAAATAATTAACGCATTAAAGGCATGAATTAACCAATTATTTACAAGAAAACTGAGAGCAAAACAATACATTATACTCAAGCCTAATAAGCCTATTATTTTCAATAAATTCAATTTATAATATACCATCCATAGAACAAAAAGTGGAATGAGTGCCATAATAACTAAACCACCGAAAAATAATTTATTGAGAGCATTGATCAGCCAATGATTTAAAAGCAAAATCAGAAAAAGACAATACATTGTACTCGATCCAAAAAAGACTAATGTTTTTAACAAATTCAAGGTGGGATTTACTATTTTTATAAATTTAATTAATATAGATTCAAAGATTATTTCTTCATCTTTTTTATCGATTTTTTTGTCTGTTTTGTCTAATTTCTTAAGAATTGATATGGCTTGCTTGAAATCATTTTTAAACAAGGATAATTCAATTTCAACTCTCTGAGATAAAAACCATTGCTTTTTTTCTAAAGATGTAAGTTTTTCTATATATAAATCATGGCCATTCTTTCTTCCATTTTTCAATATATTGTTCAACTTATTTTTGATAAATGTCAAATTCAAAATAGATTTTTCTAAACGATAAATATAGTACCTTTCAATTCGAAAAGTATATTTTTTTTTAATTCTATCGGAAACAAAAATTAATTTGAATTTATCTTTAGGATCTATAGGTGACTTGAGGGCATATTTGTATAATTTAAGTTCTTCTTCTAAGTCTCTAATTTGTTTTGAAAATTCATTTAATAGCCGATCGAAATTTTTTGTTTCCCAATAATCATTTTCCTGCAATCTAAGGAAAAAATCATACTGAGAGATTGCAGATTGAAAATCCTCTTTTTTTTCACACAAGAAAATATATTGTTCCACAGCTTGTGTTAAGCTAACAAAAGAACCGTGGTTTTTGTCACAAAGATATAATTTCTTTAAAACTTCCAATCTACTTAGGTGAAAAACCTCATTATTTAATCGATATGCTTTTTCTAATCCTTGTAAAGCCTTAATATTATTTGGAATATAATCTAACGATTCCTGATAATCCTTAATTGCTAGTTTATAGCGACCTGCATGAAGAGCTTTTTCTGCAAAATCAATTCTACTTTGGGCAAGAGCGTATTGAAGATCTAACTTTTCTTGCTTGGTGGGTTCTACTAACCGATTTTTAAGCAACCAAAGCTGAACGATCTTAATTGAAATTTGTAAAATCTTCATATTTCCCTTTAATAACCCCCACTTTGAGAGACTTTCAATTGCATTTCTCAAATCATCGCGTTGAAGACTTACACGATTCTTAATCAAAGATTTTATAATTTGACTTCGATTTGTAGATGTTTCAGACTTCGTTAATTGAGCGATCGCAATGAGAACTTTTTCTTCAACAGGAGGAACGGAGACAATACTTGCGATCGCGCTTCCATAAGCCTCTAGTGTTTGAGGAATAACAGCCTCTACAGATTGAATCGTTACAATTTGTTGCTCTTCCTCTAAAAGATGTTCAAAAATCTTTGAACAGACTGCTTGAACGAGATGAGGTTGACCATTCGTTAGTTTATAAATGTATTCTATAGATTCTGGATTGTAGGTTAATAGGTTTTCTGCCGACCGAACGATTAATTCTTTTGTTGCTTCTACACTCAAAAAAGTTAGGCGAAATTCTTCCCCAGAACTGACAATAGGATCGTACTCTAAGGATATTTTTCCACTCAATCGCCCTAGAGTAAATACCCATTTTACCCAGCTTTCCCCAGATACTAGCTGTCCGAGAAAAGGAATTAAAGATTGTTGGGTATGAGGAGATATTTGCTCGTCAAAATTATCGAACTCATCTACTAAAATCACCAATTCCGGATCGCCTAGGTGTTCGCGGACTTGAGGCAACCATCGCTCCTGAAAAAATGTCGAGTTAGCTTCTAAGTCTTTCAGTGTAGGTATCTCAAGCGATCGCACCGGTAAAGATTCTATTGACCGAACGATCGCATCGGCCAGATGCCCTTGAAATTGAGGGAGTGTATCTTGTATATATCGTTGAATATCAAATAAAACAGGAATTCGCTGAGGAAGATTCGGGACTTCGGATTGTTCATCGGATAAAACAGACGCGAGTTGTCTGAGAAAAGAAGTTTTGCCAATTCTGCGTTGTCCTTGCAACAAGATAACATTAGTCGTCTGAAGCGATCGCACGACCCGATAAAGCAATTTCTCTCTTCCGTAAAAGCGATCGCCCATCACGGGAGGGCCTACCGTGTAAGGATTAACTAACCATTTATTCATAACTGCGATCGCTTCGAGAAGATGAGAAAATAAACTCGTTCTAGGGCTATTTTAGCTCAATCCCATCGCTTAACCCGTCGTTTCAAGTAAAAAAATGCCCTACTCAAAAGAGCAAGGCAAACGAACTCAACAATTCAGGAGCGATCGCGCCAATCTAACGAGCGCTCACCAACAAATCCGAACCCAAGGTAATATCTAAATTGGTTTCCGGTTCGACAACAACGAGATCCACACTATTGCGACCGAGGAAATTTTGAATCAGACCCGCGATCGCCCCTGCACCGGCACCGATAAGCAACTCTTCCGTCGCAATGGCGCGATCGCCCGTCACCGCAGAAATCGCCGCAGCCGCAGCCGTCCCAATAGCAGCATTTTTCACGATTCGTCCCGTATTCCCGCTCCCTTTGCGAATGGTTTCCGTCTCGGTAATGGTTTGGGATGCGGCATTAAAAGGTTGCACGGTGCCATCGGGGAAAATCAACTCTTCGGCGACAAATTTTGTGCCTTCTCCCGAGGGTTTTAATTGACCTTTAACCTTACTATCGGCGGGAATCAGCAATTTACCGTCTTGGGTGGTGATATTGGTGGCGAGGTCAAAAGTAACGGGTAAGGTTTCATCCGGCATTAATAAGATTTTATCGCGGGTATAAGTGACAGGAATCGCCGTACCCGCAGGGATTTTGAATTGGGTAGCGATGGGATCGGGATCGACAATATAGTTAGACGCGATCGCCCCGGCTTGTCCTTCCCGCACCAAGGCTTGATAGAGGAATGCCGCAACCTCGGCGCGAGTGGCGTTACGAGTGGGATTGAGGTTACTGATGACGGGATAGTTTACCACCATATTCTCTTCCGTTGCTGCCGCAATGGGAGAACGGGCAAAACCCGAGATTGCAAAACTATCGTTGTAATAGTTGAGAACCTCATCGACGGGTGCATCGGGACGGTAGTTTAAACCATTAGCGAGAGATACCAACACCTGTTCGCGGGGGATATTTTGTTCGGGACGGAAGATGCTCCCCGGATAGCCAGATAAAAAGCCCGTTTCGTAAGCATTATCGATCGCGGAAACCGCCCAATGACTGCGAGAAACATCCACAAAATCGATCGCCGATCGCGTTTTCCCTTTATTAAATGCCCCTTGCAGCATCGAAGAAAATTGAGCGCGAGTGACGGGGGCTTCGGGTTTAAAGGAACCGTCGGGGAATCCCGCAATCACCCCACGATCGACCAAAGCCGTGATAAAATCTTCAGCCCAATGACTATCGGGAACATCGCCAAAACGACTGCCTTGCGCTTGTGCTGGGGCGGCTTCCAGTATCGATGCGGTCATGGTTGCAGCAGCCGTAACGGGGCTAACGAGAGCAAGCATTAAAGCGGCAGTGGCTTTCCAACGTTTGAAATTTAACATCGTTTCGGTCTCCTAAAAGGTGTGAGGTTGAGAAATTGAGCGAGAGAAGGCGAAAGCAAGCGTTAAAATCTGAAAATAGCTTGTTTTCCCTCGATAACAGGGGAAGTTTTTGTTTTTGCCCCTGTATTTGTTTTCTTAGACCGATGGGAAAGTTGCCGAGTTGCCGATCGCGGGACACTTATCCGATCGTCACCGAATCGAGAGGAAACTCGATTTTTTTGCAAAAACTTGACACAAACTGGAAAAAAGCTGTTATGATGTTAAACGTCAAATCAATGGGGTGTCGCCAAGTGGTAAGGCAGCGGGTTTTGGTCTCGCCATTCCTGGGTTCGAATCCTAGCACCCCAGTATCTGTAAGATATATATAGGATATATGTAAGATATATGTAAGATATATGTAGGGATGTTGCATGCAACGTCCCTACAAAATTATTGGTGAATATTTATAGATGACTCTAGAACAGATTCGGATTGTTTTGGTGGAGCCTGCGGGAGCGCTCAATGTGGGATCCGTGGCGCGAATTATGAAGAATATGGGGCTGTCTCAGTTGGTGCTGGTGAACCCTCGCTGCGATCGCGATAGCCGAGAAGCGAAGTTAATGGCGGTACGCGGGCATGATATTTTAACGAATGCAAAGATTGTCAAAAGTCTGCCCGAAGCACTGCAAGGCTCTCAAAGAGCGATCGCTACAACGGGAGTCAGTCGCAATCTCCCCATTGCCCTCGAACCCCCCGATCGAGTTTTACCGTGGTTATTAGAAGATAATCCGAGTGCTGCGCTCATTTTTGGACGGGAAGACAGAGGATTGAGTAATGAAGAGATGAACTATGCCCAACGCTTTCTTGGCATTCCTGCGAGATCCGAATATTCCTCCCTCAATTTAGCCCAAGCCGTAACGGTCTGCACTTACGAACTTTACAAAGCCTCGCAAAATAGTGTATCCGTACAGCCTGCGTCCCCCGTTTCTCTGGCTTCTTTGGAGGAATTAGAGGGATACTATCAAAATTTAGAGGAAATCTTGCTGAAAATTGGCTATCTTTACCCCCATACGGCTAAAGCGCGGATGGAAAAATTTCGGATGCTCTACAATCGTGCAATGCTCGGGTCTGAAGAAGTTGCCCTGCTGCGAGGTATTCTCAGACAAGTTAACTATCAATTATCCAAGAGCGACAAAAAATAGCACTCGTTCGCCCATAATGATGTATCATAACTAGTTCGGGTAAAAATTTAGGCTCTAAGCAGTCAACACTCGATCGCCTTGATATCAATTCATAATAATTCGATAGAAGAGCGAACTTCATGCCTGACACGATCAATTGAACAGGAGTAAGAAAATACATGGCTCGTTATAGAGGACCGCGCTTGCGGGTCGTCCGTCGCTTGGGAGAATTGCCCGGCTTATCTCGGAAAACCCCCCGTCGCGCTTATCCCCCCGGACAACACGGACAAAACCGACGCAAGCGCTCGGAATATGCCATCCGTCTCGAAGAAAAACAAAAGCTGCGTTTTAACTATGGCGTATCGGAAAAGCAACTCATGCGCTATATGTTAAAGGCACGTCGGACAACGGGATCCACGGGAGAAAAGTTATTGCAACTATTGGAGATGCGTCTCGATAATACCGTTTTTCGTCTGGGAATGGCAGGAACGATTCCGGGGGCACGGCAACTGGTCAACCACGGTCATCTGACCGTGAACGATCGCGTGGTGAATATTGCCAGCTATCAATGCCGTCCGGGAGATACGATCAAGGTGAGAAACCGCGAGAGTTCCCGCCGTTTGGTGCAAACTAATATGGAGTTTCCGGGTTTGGCCAATGTTCCCAGTCACTTAACATATGACAAAGAAACCATGACGGGTAAAGTGAACGGGTTGATCGAACGGGAATGGATCGCCCTGCAAATTAACGAACTCCTCGTGGTTGAGTATTATTCTCGGAAAATCTAAATTTCTGGTTTTTGTCCGGAAATTTCACAAACCGGGTTGATCGCGAGAAACCCGGTTTTTTAGATATTCCGTTAAGCGAAATGAGAACGATTGGATTCGCATCAACTGCCACAAGAGAAACGAGAATTTGGCGTAATGCTAGGGAAACAACCATATTTCCATCGAGCGATCGCCAACTTTTTTGTCTCATCAAAAAGTCTTTTTGGATTTATTTCTCACTTTGTAAAAAGTTTTTTAATCGAACGTTGAATTGGTCAAACTGCTCGATCGCATTTTCTCGTCATTCAGAAATGGGCAACGAGATCGTAAAGGCCGTGCCTTGTCCGAGAGTTGATTTGCAAGAGATGGTGCCGCCGTGTTTCTCCATGACGATTTGATGGGCGATCGCCAATCCCAAACCCGTTCCTTTGCCGACCTTTTTAGTGGTAAAACCCTGCTCGAAAATTTGTTTTTGGGTTTCGGGGTTCATGCCGCAGCCATTATCTTGAATCTGAATGTCAATTTGCTCCTCTTTTCTTTTCGTCTGAATGGTAATGCAATGAGAATGAGCTTTGATTTCGTTGTAAGTTTTATCTTGATTGGCGCGATCGAAGGCATCAATTGCATTAGCAATAATATTCATAAAGACTTGATTGAGTTGACCTGGAAAGCATTCGACATCAGGAATAGTACCATAATCTTTAATAATTTTAATCGCAGGGTGCTGTTGGTTTGCTTGTATGCGATGTTTGAGAATGAGTAAAGTGCTGTCGATCCCTTCGTGGAGATTAAAGAGAACTTTGCGATCGAAATCTTGACGGGAAAAAATACGCAAGCTATTGCTAATTTCGTGGATTCGTTCGATTCCTACATCCATAGAATCCAATAATTGAAAAATATCCGCACGAGTAAATTCAAGATCGATCGCTTCCATTTCCTCTTGAATATCGGGATCGTTTTTGGGGCATTTTTCCAGCAAGAAATCGATAAAGCTCAGTAAATCTCCGACGTAATTCCGAGCAGGGTCGATATTGCCTTGGAGAAAATTAACGGGATTATTAATTTCGTGAGCGACTCCCGCGACCAAATTCCCCAATGCCGACATTTTTTCACTTTGAATGAGTTGTAATTGAGAAGCGGCAAGTTCTGCTGTTTTTTGAAATACTTCTCGTTCGAGATTTTGCGTTAGGCGCGATAGCTTCAAATGGGTTTTTACTCTTGCGAGAACTTCTGTTTCTTGAAAGGGTTTAGTAATGTAATCGACCGCTCCCAAATTCAAGGCTTTCACTTTACTTTCCGCATCGGCGAGCGCTGTCATAAAAATTGTGGGAATTCCTCGAGTGCGAGGATTGGTTTTGAGATGCTGGCAGGTTTCAAAACCATCCATTTCCGGCATCATAATATCTAACAGAATCAAATCCGGGATTTCTCGTTCGATTTGTTGGAGCGCTCGCTTGCCACTGGTAGCGATCGCGATTTCAAATCCCGCACCTTCTAGAGTTTCGCAAATCACGTCCAAGTTGGTCGGCGTATCGTCTACGATAAGAATCAAACCCTTCTCCCAATCATTCATGGTTAATCTTGTACTCCTCAAGGCGATCGCGAGAGGTCTGGCAATCTAGAAGTAATCGTTCGATTTCCTCGGTTTGGAATTGTTTGGCTAGGGTGATAACTTTTTGCATAAAGCCCTGATAGCGTTTGTCTTTGCGTCCGATGTCTTCTGCAAGAGCAACAATTTGTTTCAGCCGTCCTTTTTGAGCCAATTCTAGCAGTTGTTGTAACTCTCGATGGGGAGGTGAAATTATTTCTTCAGTTGAGACGGACTCGGGTTCGGTTGGGATATCTTCATATTGCCAAACCAGTTGTAAATGTTGCCCGAGTAAATTAAAGAGTTCTTCGAATCGCACGGGTTTGGCGAGAAAATCATCCCCTCCTGCCTCCAAACTCTTCTGACGATCGCGTTCTGTAACCGAGGCCGAAGAAACGATAATCGTCAATCCTTGGAAGCGTTCGTCTCGACGCAGGCGATCGATGAATTCAAATCCATCCATGACGGGCATGGATAAATCTGTGACGATTAAATCGGGTAAATCCCGTTCTAATTGCTCTAAGCCTTCTTGGCCATTTTCTACCTCAGTCACAACAAATCCTAATGGCTCGAGTAAATTAACGATGACGGCGCGATTTTCAAAAGCGTCGTCCACCATGAGAATGTGGCGTTTTTCTCCGTCATAGCCGATAATATTATTGGCTTGTAGGGTTTGGCGATGCCAATCTAAAGCTAAGGGAAGCTCGAGGATAAAGAAAAATTCGCTCCCCCCACCCAATTCGCTCTTTACTTGGATTTCTCCCCCCATCAACCGGACGATCTTTTGGCTAATGGCAAGCCCGAGTCCCGTCCCTTCGACTTTGCGGGTTTTATCTCCCACTTGCTCGAAGGCTTGAAATAACTGGTTTAGATGTTCTGGGGCAATTCCCACACCGGTGTCGGAGACGGAAAAGCGAAGTCGTGCGGCGCGATCGCTCGCGGAAAGTTGCTCGACCCTCAACATTATCCTACCCCTGTCGGTAAACTTAATGGCATTCCCCAATAAATTGATGAACACTTGGCGCAAGCGTTTTTCATCGGCTTCGATTCCCATCGGCAAGTCTGCATCGGGTTGGTAATGGAAATCCAAACCCTTTTGTTGGGCGCGAATCTGGCAAATTTCCCCTACCCCTTGTAAGAGAGAAGGCAAATGCACGGCTTTGGGGGAGAGTTCTAACTTGCGCGCTTCGATTTTGGATAAATCTAAAACATCGTTAATCAAATTGAGCAAGTGGAAGCCGCATTGATGAATGATGTTAATTCCGTGGCGTTCTTTTTCCGGTAATTTGTGCGATCGCCCCAAAATTTGAGCGTAACCGAGAATGCCGTTTAACGGCGTGCGGAGTTCGTGGCTCATATTGGCGAGGAATTCGCTTTTGGCTTGGTTGGCGCGATCGGCTTCCTCCTTGGCGTGTTGGAGTTCTGCGGTTCGCTCTGCCACCCGATCTTCGAGTTGGGTAAAAGAGGCTTGCAACTGTGCCGCCATTTGGGTAAACGATCGCGCCAATCCTTCTAATTCTTTAATGCCCTTGCCTTCTACCGAGCGATCGAGTTCTCCGGCGGCGATGGCTTCGCTGGCTTGTTGCAAGTTTAAAATCGGGCGGGTAATCCAGCGAGAGGTATAGAGTCCCAACAAGATTGCGACAATTAATGCGCCCAAACAAAGGAGCATTGTGGTGCGGGTATTGGCATGAATTTGCGCCATAAAATCCGACTCCGGAACGACGATCGCTACCAGCCAATCCAAGCCCTTATCATCTTGAAACGGCACGACTTGGAGAAAATGGCGATCGCCCTCAAAATAAAACTGAGCGGTTTGAGGGCGATCGATGCTGCCAACTCCGCCAAATTTAGAGGCTAAATACCGGGCGGTTTCCTGAAGGATGGGGTCTTGACTTTCTTGGAGATACAGTCTTTCAGCACGATCGCCGACAATTTTATAGGGTTTTTCTCGGCTCGAACTGGCGATGATTTGACTGTTGCGTTCGACAATGACAATTTTTCCCGAGGCGCTGACTTCAATCGTTCGCAGAAATTCACCAATGTCCGAAAGAAGGAGATCGACCCCCACCGCACCGATTAAGCGATCGCTCTCGTCGTAGAGGGGACGGCCCGCCGCCAGTGCCATAATACCCGATATCCCGCTCCAAAGATAAACCCGACTCCATACGGTCTTGCCCTGTCGGACCGAATCGCGATACCAACCTTCCTCATGGGGTGAGATTGTATAATCGGCGGTTTTCCGCGTCCAGTTGCCTCTCTCGTCTTGGAAATAGTGATGGAGTTTGCCGTCTTTGGTGGGGGTGTATTCAGCAACGAGAGGGCGCTCGTCATTAATATAACCCGCTCCAGCAAAATCTTCCGTAACGAGGGAGTAGTTGATAAATCCAACATCAAAAGATTCGAGATGATGCCAGAAAAATTTACCAATTTCCAACAGTTCTGCGGGATCGAACAATCCCTGCTCGATGGCGGTGGCATTAATCTCGTTGAGTTGGTGTGCGGCTTGCAAATAATCCTCGAGGTGTTGGGCAACCAAGCGATCGGCTTTATCCATCAACTGCCCGGCTAGATCTTCCACTGCCCGCTGTCCATTTTTAAACGACCAATATCCCGTTAAGCTGACGGCAGCAACAATTTGCACGACAAACGGCACGATTAAGATGACTCGTAGAGGCAAACGGCGATCGCGCGCTCGGCTCGATGAGGACATTTCTTTGACTCCTGCTTATTTTTTTGGACAATATATTTTGTGGATTTCTCGTGCATGCCCCCACCAAGATTAAAACACAATCTTCGTATTTCTACGGACTTTTTGAGCGATCGCACCGAAAATTCAAACTGATTTTGTTTCTTGCCACCACCCTAAACGATTGCTCGAACAACTGATAAGCGATTGCTGAAATCACCAAGGACTGCCAATCATGACAAAACCGCTCCAATAATAGGGATGGGTAAAATCCAAATTATCTTGGCGAGCAATTGTAGAAGGTAAAGGAAAATTACTTTCAGCAGTTAACAATTGTCCTCTTTCCATCCGGGTTTCTCCTCGCAACATGGCCAGTTGCGCCCGTCGCAATGCCTCGGCTTTAATAATAGAATCTCCAAATCCTTCATAAAACGTTGTCATCAAACCGACGGAACTCAAACCTTCATAAAATCCCGTCATCAATCCCAAAGTTCCCTTATCGTTAACGTACCAAAGACTTCCCAATGCCGATTTAACTCCCGTTGCTAAAGCTAATCCGGCAAATCCCAACTCGGCTTCGGGATCGCCTAAAGCCGTGCGACAGGCACTCAAAACCAACAAATCGACGGGGGGTTTCTCAAATCCCAACTCCTTGAAACGATTGAGGGGTAACTGTTGCGAATTAAATTGAATGTAGGAATTTTCCGGCTGTCCCGGTTTGAATTCGGCATGGGTGGCTAAATGGACGATTCTAAAATCTCGCGTTGCCCGAGCGCCGATTAACTTTTCTGGGGTAAATTCTTCATTGAGGAAAGCCTGCCCTTGCCAGAGGCGATCGCTAATCACTTCTAATTCTAGAGAGACTCCGGGTAGGGGTTCGTGTTCGGCAAAGGTATCTGCACCCATAGCCAAAACTTCCGCATCTTCAAGTTTGCGATATTGGGGATCGATGAGAGATAAACTGGGAATGAGACCGAGATTGTATCCTTCGACTAAAAAGTTCTCGCCATCGTGAAGGGCGGCAAGGGGAATCGATCGCAGGCCGGAATCTAAAATAAAGACGAGATTGTTAATATTGCGCTTTTGCAAATCCTCTTCAATCGGTGAGAGCAACCATTGATAGAGTTGTTGCGAAGGGTTGAGAAAGGCATTCGGACGGCGGATATTCGTCACGGCACGGCGAAATCGGCGAACTTCTGCCATCACTTTCTGGCGGGTAATCCCGACAAGGCGATGGCGCACGATATCTCCTTCTTGGGATACTAAAGCAATCTCTAATTCATCGTCATCTCGCTGGTGGGGGAGAGCACTGACGAAATCTTCGGCATGGGCGTTGAGGGCGGCATTATTAAACTGCCATAAAAGAGAATCTCGTTCGGCGCGATCGTTCAAAGCAGGCTTGAAGAAGATATAAATAAGTGCTGGGGTAAAGTTGGTTTCGGCATGAATATTCGCCAAGATTCGCCGTGCTTCTTCAAGGCTGACGGTGTCGGGGCGATCGATTTCCAAATAGTCTTGGTAATGTTGGCTCAATCCCTCTTCAAGTTGTTGGAAAACAACTTCATCGGCGATCGCGACCTCGGAACGAGAGAGGGGGGTAAGGGATAATTGTGAAGAGAGAGAAGAAAGGGTTGAAAAAGAAGAAAGGGGATAGAGGGAGAAAAATATATTCCCCGAACTCGATGCACTGGCAGAAAAGGAAGTGCCCTCGGGCTGAAGGGCGAGCTTGCTGCTGGAACCCTCATTCGTAAGATTAATATCTTCCCCTTCAAAAGCAAAAATCTGACTGGTAAAGTCGAGAACTGTGGGTTGAGAGACAGATGCAACGGTTCCCGTTAAATTAAGAGTGGCTTGGTTCTCGATCGCGATCGTATTAAAACTGCCGTCAAGGGCATCAATATTCCAAGTTGCCAGATGGGGAATGAGATCCCGTCCGAACGTTAAATCGACGCTACCTTGAGAAAAGGCGATCGCCTGCAAGTCGATTTGAGAAGCGAGGAAATTTTGCACGACAATCTCTCCGACGGCATCGGGACCGTTATTGGTGACGGTAACGGAGAAGGTAAAGGATTGTCCCCCACTAATGGAGGGAGGAGAAATCATTTGCTCAATGGCTAAATCTGCGGTGACTTCTATCGCCCCCATGTCTGCTTGCGCCCCCCGGGTCAAACCGCGCTGATCTGTTGCCAGTCCCGTATTGCTTCCCGCATCGATCGCCCCACTGCCGGGAAGGGGGACGTGAGTTTGAGTATTGCCGCCATAGTTGCCGAGAGGGGAGAGGTTGGCATCGACTCCCGTAATATTTCCCGTTCCGAGAGCGAGGTTTGTCGTTCCCGCCGTCGTGCCGATGAGGCTAAAATTGACGCTGCTGCCGGAAAAATCTCCCCCTAAATCGTTCCCCGTATTTTGGGCGATGATGGAGTTTGCGATCGCTAATGTGCCGCCGTTGCGATAAAGCCCCCCACCTTGAGCGTGGGCGGTATTGTTGGCGATCGTGCTATGGTCGATCGTCCCGCCACCTTTGGCTAATATTCCGCCGCCTTCGCCGCTAATATTTCCAGAAATCGTACTATTGGTTAAATTGAGGATGCCCTCGGCATAAAGGCCTCCTCCTCGATTCGTGGAAATGTTTCCCGAAATCGTACTTCTAGTCATATCAACATTGCCTCGGGCGAATAAACCCCCGCCGTTCAGACTGCCCGCGCTCACAATATTATCGGCAATGGTACTCTCAATCAGAACGGTACTGCCCCCAGCCTGATTATTCCAAATTCCCCCGCCGCTCCCGTTCGTGCTCGTGTTACGAGCGATCGTACTATTGGTCAGGGTTATAGTATTCTCGCTGTAAATCCCTCCTCCTCCAAGGTTGGCAGAGTTGTCAGTTACTTCAGTACTGACGAGATCGATCGTCCCTTTGCTGAAAATTCCCCCACCTTGCTGGGCGCTATTGTAGCTTATCGTACTGTCGGTCAGAGTCAGGGAACTGTTACTATAAATTCCCCCGCCATAATTACTGGCGTTGTTATGGCTTATCGTGCTATTTGCTAGAGTCAGAGGACTTTTATTATAAACTCCCCCGCCATAACTGGCACTATTGTAAGTCACCGTGCTGTTGGTGAGACTGAGAAGTCCTTGGCTATAAATTCCTCCCCCGCGATCGGCGCTATTATTCGTTACCGTACTGTCGGCGAGGCTCAAGATTCCCGATCCCGTATGATTGATGCCGCCACCATACATTCCCGTTGCCGTACCATTTTGGATGGTGATATTGCGAATGGTTGCATTATTCCCGGCGATACTAAAGACTCTCGAGCCTGACGTGCCATTAATGAAGAGTCGATCCTGTCCGGTGCCATCGATAGTTAGGTCATCGACGCTCCACGAAATTTCCCCCATCGTTAGATTAATTGCTTGAGGGCTGATAAAGACTCCTGTCGTATCGAAGGTAATTAAATCCCCATTGCCCGCCATCGCGATCTCTTCTCGCAAAGATCCCGGAATCGCCACTCCGTCTGCTGTTGTCGTCACCAGTCGCGTGGCTAATTTTCCTTCCCATTGTTCTAAAGTTTCCGGGGTAAAGGGATTTTGCGCTTCGATCGCTCCCGTGCGATATTCTAAATCCCAATCCCCCTGATAAGAGTTGCTTCCCGTGATGTCAATGGAGGCTGCGACATCGACTCCAGTGGCACTAGCAATCTGGTTCGCCAGTCCTTCTCCCGCAGCCTCCAAAGCCGTCAGGCAACTGTAAAGCAGGATATCTGCACTTCGACCATGCTCAGTAACCGCATTGCTGCTTAAAGATTGACCCCACGTTTGCAATTGTTCTCGATAGATCCCTCCTTCGGCAACGGTTTCGGCGGTAACGAGGGCATTCCCCAGCCAAAAATACCCTTGATTGCCTTCGGCGACGATATTCACCGCCTCAATTTCGCCTCCTTCTGCATCAATTTCCGTCAATTTTTCGGTCACAAAAGAGATGCCGTTTTCGCGGGCGGTAACGAGGGTGGAGATCGTTCCTGCTTCTCCTCCATAAAGGAGTCTATGGGGATCGTCTGCGCGTTCGTCAATGAAGGTATAGGCGAGGGGATCTTGCGGTTCGTTGGCAAAGACCGTGACTGTCGGTGCATTTTCCGTTCCGTCTCCCGTGCGAATGAGATCGTAATCTGTCGGGGTAACGCGATGAGTCGCAGCTAAATGAATGGTTTCCCCGCTTACTTCTCCGGCAATGAAAACATCGCCGGCATGGGGGACGGGTAAAGGTGTCGCGATCGCTTCTGCAACCTCGGGCGTGGTTAAGAGTTCGGGGATTTTGAGAGGATCGATACCTTTGGCGACTTCTTCTCGGGGCAGTTCCAGACTCAATAGCATTCCCGTTTGCGTCAGCCTGACTAAATTCGTCCCCGGTACGGCAGCAAGGGTGACATTCCCTTGAGGAGCAGAGATCGCTCCCGTATTGATAACAGTACCGCCGATTAAAGCGAGGTTTTGCCCGTTGGAAACGGTTAAGTTGCCGGCATTAATAATGCTTCCCGGTTCTTCGCTTAAAAAAGCAAATTGGTTGGGCGTACCGACTAAATTTTGATAATGGTTATCTCCCGTCGCATTAAACCAACCGCCGGTAAAACCAATGCGATCGGCGGTTGTGGCCAGAAAACTACCGGGAACGTTTAAACTGGCATTTGACCCAAATACCATGCCCGCCGGATTCATTAAATAAAGATCGGAATTCCCCCCCGTAACTCGAATTAAACCGTTAACGATTGAAGGATTCCCCCCCGTGACTCGCCCTAAAATATTTTGAATTTGTGGAAGCGTTTGGAAATTAGCAACTTCATTAGCATCAAGTCCGAATTCGCGAAAACTATGGAATAAATTTTCTCCTGCTTGCGTTCCGCCTTGAATCTTGTAGGTATTTCCTTCTTGGTTTATAATAGTTCCCGTACTGCTAAGATCGGCTGCGATCGATTGTGCCAAGACCGATCTCATACCAAGTTGAAGCTCGATAAGTTGATAACAATAAAAGGGAGCGAACGCAATCAATGATTTTTTTAACATATTATCTCTCCAGCGATCGCTAAATAACGCTAGATAGCTATAAATTTCGACACGAGCTGGTAGAGATACACCCAATTTACTTTTAGCACTGATTTTTCTCTTGCCGAAACCCGATTTTGACTGAAACAATCTCCAAGATTTGACTTAAACTTCAGGATATTTCAATCTTTATTTATTCTCTCTAGAAAGTATTTATTCCTTTCTGGACTTAGTATACTATAGATCTTTTTACTCTACCGAAAAACAACTTTATCCTAAGATTTACGGAGAAAAAGTCAATTTTTTCGAGGCATGCGCGATCGCAGAACGTAATTTTACGATTGCCGATTGGACAAATAGATGCGCGATCGCCAGCTATTTTTAATTTATCGTTTGTTTTTCCGATATCGTTCATCGCGATGAAGAGTCGCAAAAGTATGGAGCTTTTAACGAGGAATAACGCATCTCACTATCGGGCGATCCCAAGGGGGATTTTTTTGAGCGAGGCGATCGCGACTCAATCAATTGCGATCGCTCAACCAATTTGACAATTCCTCTAAACTGGAAAAATCCAAGCTAATTTCGCCTAATTCTTCTAAATTCGAGAGAGAAAGGCGATCGATTGCTTCTCGATTTTGAGGAGAAAGCGTCCCTAGTTTCCCCAAAATTCGGAAAATTAATTGCAGTAGTTTTAACCGTCCTTCTTCTCGTCCTTTTTCTCGTCCTTTTTCTTCCCCTTCCTGTAATGCTAAAAGAATAGAACCGCGTTGATCTTCAATAAACATTTCTCGCTTTTCGAGATCTTCTCGTTCTTTAACGCTTAAGTTAGCTCGGTTAGCAATAGTCAATGCTTTTTCAACTTCGGGAATTTCTCCGAGTACGGGAGGAATAAGTTCTAGAGAGGGCGCTTCCTTCATAAAAAAAAGCCATTTCTCGGTTAAATTCTTGAGTTCTTCGAGTTTTTTCTTAAATTTAGGGAGTTCGACAAAAATCATAGCGAGTTCGCGATCGCGATACTTAAAACCCTCTTCATCTTCTTGAAAACTAAATTTTGTAATAATTTTTTCAGTATTCTTAAATCGCTTAAAATCCGCGATCGTTAGAGCAATAACAGGTCTCAGATAAGAATAACCCTGACCGGATTTTAATTGATTTGCATAAGTTTTTGCTAAATTATAAACCACTCTTTTTTCAAAAGCGGCGACATTTAAGACTTGCATTTCGATAATCACCGTCGTTCCATCGGCTAAAACTGCCTTAACGTCAAGATAACTATCTTTTAAATCTGGTGTATTGCCTCCTGTATAGGGATCGATAATCTCTAAATCTTGAATCTGCGATCGCCCTTCGTAAACCAAAGCATTCAAAAAGCTAATCAAAATATCGGTACTCTCGCTAGAACCAAAAATTTTCTTAAAAGCGAAATCGGTTTTAGGACTGATAAATTGCATGGCTTTCCTTGGAGACTCCAAAACGATCGCTGCACTAAGGAGGTCTGGTCTTAATTATAAGCGATCGCAGATAACCCGTAGGGTGTCGTATAGCCTTCGGTATAGCTGCGCTAAAGTGAAGCGTAACGCATCCAAATATAGAGCGATCGCTCTATAATAGAGTCAATCATTTTCAGATCGTCCGAATTATGACTTCTAAAATGGATAAATGACTTGCCCTTCTATATTAACTGATTCGCTGTCTCAGCAGTCAACTCTTGCACATTTCCCAAAACGATCGCTGCACCGGCTTGTTTTAACTGTTCGCTATAACTTGCTTTTCGTTCCGCACTCGATTGGACGTGAGGGGGTAAAATCCCAATCCCGAGCCAATTTCTTGCGGGTTGTAATGCTTTTGCCTTCTCTACCGTGTACATATCTGCAACCGTATCCCCCGCATAAAATACCGGAGAATTAGGGGCGATCGCGTGCTTTGCTTCTAACTGCTTTACGGTTGCCAATAAACCCGTCGGATCGGGCTTTCCCGGTGCATCTTCCATTGCAATCAAAACCGGATTTTCCAAACCCAAACGCTTTTTTAAAATATATTCTGCGGATCCTCTTGTTGCACCGCTAAAAAAGCCCCATGCAACACCATTTTTACTCAAGTTTTCCAAATAATTGACTTGCAATAATAATGGCTCTGTCGTAATATAACCGTTAAAGTTTTCGCCATCCGTTCCCCGATAGCGAGACTGAAAAAAGGCAACGATTTCATCATAATTTAAAGCAACTGCCTCGCGGTTTTTTCCTTGCTTTTCAAAATACCGATAAATTAACTCTTGAGAGCCTTCCCAATCGTTATTCCAAATTCCCTCCGATTTCAGGCGATCGATATCCTCATTGGTGGGACGATATGCTCCCTTTGTAAACTCTTCTACCGTATCGGCCAGCGCTCGACGATAAGAGCCACTTACATCCCGAACCACACCATCAATATCAAAAATAATAATCATTCTTATTCGATCCAAAACCCAAAATTGTGATATAATAAAAAATTGTCATTTTATTATTTTACCCTATCCGAGACGAGATCGGGAGCAAAACAAATGGAAATCGAAACCGACGCTAGATTTATCTTAAAGATCCTTTGGTTGGATGCCAATGTCGCGATCGCCGTGGATCAAGTGGTTGGTAAAGGCACCAGCCCTCTAACCAAGTATTTTTTCTGGCCGCGCACCGATGCTTGGGAAGAACTTAAAACCGAACTCGAATCCAAACATTGGATCGGCGAAACCGAGCGCATCGAACTGCTCAATAAAGCCACTGAAGTCATTAACTACTGGCAAGAAGAAGGCAAGCGGACTCCCATGGGCAAGGCTCAAGACAAATTTCCCGAAGTCGTTTTTACCGGAAGCAATTAAATCAGTTACCAGTCACCAGCAATGCACTGAGCCTGTCGAAGTGTCACCAGTCACCAGTTATTGGCCAAAGGTATGGACGCTCATGTTTAAAATAAGCGAGATGGAGGTTCATTCCATCTCGCTTTTGCTTGCATTAGCTTTGTACCATGCCGCCGGACGCTTGAAAAAGAGAACGTTTGCGTTTTAAGGCTTGTTCGGCTTGAATTTTGCCTTGGCGATCGTCCTCAGTCACTTTATCGAAAGCAGCAACGGCTTCGTCGTATTCGGCTTTCGCTTGTTCGCGATTGATTTCGTCTCCTCGTTGAGCGCCATTCACCAAAATAGTCACGGTATTGTCCTCAACTTCGGCAAAACCGCCAAATAGAGCGATCGCCAGCCAATCTTTCTCGGGGCGAACCCGCATCACGCCTACATCGAGAGCTGTCAATAAAGGCGCGTGACCGCTTAAAATTCCTAACTGTCCCGTGCTGCTCGGTAAAATAATTTCTTGGCATTCATCGTCCCAAATTGTTTTATCGGGAGCAATGACGCGAACGTTTAATGTCATTGTTTCTTAATTCCTCTTTCTTTTGCGATCCCAACTACAGGGAGACTTACCAATTACCAATTACCAATCATTGCGAACTGATAACTGATAACCCTTCGGGGCAGTGCTTCTTGCAGCCGGACGCAGGTTCCGGCTTAAGCACTGCCTGATAACTGTCAACTAGAAATTAGTCTTTCTTGATTTTTGCGGCTTTGGCTTTGGCTTCTTCGATATTGCCGACCAAGTAGAATGCTTGTTCGGGTAAGTCGTCGAGTTCGCCGTTGAGGATCATTTGAAAGCCCTTGATGGTTTCCTCTAAAGTGACATATTTACCGGGAGCTCCCGTGAATACTTCCGCAACGAAGAAAGGCTGAGATAAGAAACGTTCGATCTTGCGAGCGCGCTCTACAACGAGGCGATCGTCTTCGGACAGTTCGTCCAAACCAAGAATAGCGATAATATCTTGCAATTCTTTGTAGCGTTGCAACGTAGCCTGTACCGCCCGAGCCGTGCCATAATGCTCGTCGCCAACGATATTCGGTTGCAACATGGTGGAGGTAGAACCGAGGGGATCCACCGCCGGATAAATCCCTTTAGAAGCCAGCGCCCGAGATAGCACTGTAGTCCCATCCAAGTGAGCGAAAGTGGTTGCCGGAGCGGGGTCGGTTAAGTCATCCGCAGGGACGTAAACAGCTTGGATAGAAGTAATCGAACCTTCTTTAGTCGAGGTAATGCGCTCTTGTAGATCTCCCACATCCGTCCCTAAAGTTGGCTGATATCCTACCGCAGAAGGCATCCGTCCGAGAAGTGCGGATACTTCAGAACCCGCTTGGACGAAGCGGAAAATGTTATCGATAAATAACAATACATCTTGCTTGTTGACATCGCGGAAATATTCTGCCATGGTCAAAGCCGACAGGCCGACCCGCATCCGAGCACCAGGAGGTTCGTTCATCTGACCGTAAACCAAAGCAATCTTAGATTCGTTGAGGTTGTCCGGGTTGATTACCTTGGATTCGATCATTTCATTGTAGAGGTCATTCCCTTCGCGGGTGCGTTCTCCTACACCGCCAAACACGGAAACGCCCCCGTGGTTGATTGCGATATTGTTGATCAACTCCATCATAATGACGGTTTTGCCTACGCCCGCACCGCCAAACAGACCGATTTTGCCACCGCGACGATAGGGAGTAAGAAGATCGATCACTTTAACCCCTGTTTCAAAGACCGTCGGTTTGGTTTCCAAGTCCGTGAGCTTGGGAGCCGAACGGTGAATGGGAGAGGTCTCCGGAGCACTCACATCTCCTTGGTTATCAACGGGTTCGCCCAAAACGTTGAAAATACGACCGAGGGTAACTTTACCAACGGGAACGCTAATGGGAGCGTTGGTGTCTATTACGTCCATTCCTCGCACGAGTCCGTCAGTTCCGCTCATGGCAACGGCGCGCACTTGGTTATCCCCGAGGAGTTGTTGCACTTCACAGGTAACGGCAACATCATTACCTGCTTCGTTTTTACCTGCAATTCTTAAAGCCGTATAAATTTGCGGCATTTTTCCGCTTGGAAATTCAACATCGACAACGGGGCCGATGACTTGCACGATCTTTCCAATGTTGGTGTCTGTTGTGGCTACCATGCTTAAATGCTATTTTGACAGTTCGTTATGCTTGACAATCCGAACAACTTAGTGCTAACGATTTGGTGGCAAAGTGCGTTAATGGCAATGACCGATCGCGATCGCACCGGATGACGGGAAAGTCTTAAGCTAATGTGAAATTTTCCATTTTACAGATTATCATCCTTTGGCATATCGACAATCGTTAATTAGCAATCGGCCATCGGAACTCAGACAAAAGGAGTTGAGAGCAAACCATGAGACGATCGCTTCTCGCCCCCTGCATCTCGAATTCGAGAGCCGAACTCTTAGAGTTGCTCGAACCCTCTCTCGAAAAGTCTCGATTTTCCACCATTGCCCTCCTCTTGAGCGATCGCCAAAGAGAACTCGATATGAACGAATGACCAACTCAAAATAATTTCTCGCATTCTCCGCCATAAGTAAGGTTTTAACGGCAATCTCCGAAGCGAAATTGTGAAGACTCGATGACAGCAACTCGTTACCAATTCGCAGGAAACGCGGGAAGACTTCGGAAGTGGTTTACAATGGGAATGATTTCTTCGGCGAAATGCGACCGAGTTGACGACGCAAACCGCTATTATTGGGATCGTTCCCACATATACTCCAGACAATCTTTACTTTCATCCCGTTTTCTCGGTAGTTTATCTGCAAACCCGATCGGAAAATTTTAGGCTAATGAAACAGACTAACCAACCCCTACATCTCGAATTTAATGCCGATCGCAGCTATATTGCGATTTTTTATGAAGATCGAGAAGTCGGTTTCTGTAGCCCGGAAATAGCCGCCAGAATTGTAGAAACTCTCAATGAAGACGAGCAACTCCACGAAGATAACGAAACCCTCACCAAGGCGCTGCAAATGGCTTGCACGGATTTAATCAAGCAAAGGGGCGGAAATCCAGCCAAAGTGACAAAATTGATGGAACGCTATCTGGAAAATGCCAAGCGTCCCGAACACGGGACTCGCGCTATTGCTTTTCTTTTGCGCGATCGCCAACGAGAACTCGATGTCAGCGACAAAGAGTTCGTCTTTTTTTGCAATTCCTATCGATTATCCCCCCAAGAATTGCGGGATATTTATCGCGGGAAAGAAGTCACGGACGATCAACTCAAAGTCCTGTCGCGCATTCTTGGCAAATCTGCAAAAGAACTGATGGAAATTCGCGATGGCTTTAGCAATAAAGAAATGAATACTTTAGCTCGTATTCTGGGAACGTCGGCTAAGGAATTAACAGAATTATTGAAATGAAAAGTTGAAATAATAAAGTAACGAGTCACCCATAAAGGGAAAATACAATCGAATCTCTTCAAGTAGAGATTTCCTTTTTGAATGAATAATTTTGAGGTTGTTCGCGTAGCGTTCTAGGAGGGAACAGGGATGCCGAGTTGCCGAGCGGACGCATCGCATTCAGCCTCTCTTGGTCGGTATTCTCTTGCATCTTGCCTCTTTCAGGGGTCTGAGTGCTATCCAATCAATCTGTTGAATTCAATCAATTATCCTTTATTGCGATTCAAGACTTGCCAGTACTGTCGGGCAACAATTTCTGGCGTAAAATGGGCATTGAGATATTTTCGTCCGGACTTGCCGGATCTGTTCGCAACATGGGGGTTAGCTGCCAGATAGCGAATATAATCGGCCAAACCTTCCGCGTCTCCATTGTCAAACGCTGCCCCGCATTTCGCTTCTCTCAGCAGCGATCGCAGGTAGGAATGAGGTTCGCAAACTGCAGCTACCGGACGACCTGCAGCGAGGATGCCATACAGTTTGCTCGGAGCAACTAATCCCTCTAACCCGGGGCTGATACTCACTAAAGATAAATCGCAGGCAGTCAGGGAGTAGGGCAAAACCGATTTATCTTGATAGGGCAAAAAACGGCAATTGGTCAGACCCAATCGTTCCACGCGTTCCTGACAGGCTGGTAACTGCGCCCCGTGACCGATAAATAGAAATTGAACCGGATCGTCCCGTAATAATTCGATGGCCGTTAAAATCGTGTCGAGATCGTGACAGCGACCGAGATTGCCAGAATATTGCACGGTAAAGCGATCGTTAACCCCGAATTGATGGGCAAACCAATTATCTTGCTTGTTGCGCGGCACGATCGCTTCGGGGTCGGCCCAACTGGGAATGACGCTGATTTTATGCTCGACTTCCGGACATTTTGCGACCACTCGTTCTTTCATTGAAGAACTTAACACGATAATTCCTCGGGAGTTTTGCCATATCTTGCGATTGAGCCAATCCCAAAATCTGACCAATCCGTGTTTTTTCGGCACGACTTGCAGGGCAACGGCAACATCGGGATAGAGATCGTAGAGCAAACACGCATAACGAATCCCGAGCAATTTATGAGCCAAATATCCCAATACCGATAAATACGGAGGCTCGCTGGTGAAGAGAAAAAGATGCTGGCTGCGCGGATTTTTGATCAGGTGGGCAGCCACGCGAGCGCAAAACAATAAGCCATTAATCGCCCGTCCGCGAATTCGCAAGGGCCAGAGTCGCGACGTTCGCGATCGCCGAACCATGACTCTCTCAAAAATTTCCCATTTGGGAGCAATATCCTTATCTTTATTAAATACGTATCCCGGCTGTCCTGTAAAAATACTGATTCTCATGCCTAACCTGCTCAATTGCGCCGCGAGCTCGGCAATCAATTGTCCCGTTGCTGCGTAGTCGGGAGGATAAAATTGCGTGACGATTAAAACTTTGCTTCCCGTTCTAGGTGCGAACTTTGGATATTGACGGTTGCTCTTAATGGGCTTGGATGGCAGCACTAAGAGATTTGGTAGATGTTTGTCGGGTGAATTCCTCATTCCCAATCCATGCCTGTAAAAAAATTAAAAATCAAACAAAAATCAAATACGGCGATGTCTCTTCCCCTCAATTGATTTTTTTATAATATTGTGAACTCATCCTTGATAACTTATCTCTCTTGTTCGTGACAAGGGCAAGTTTACTTAGTACGATTTTTATATTTTTAGAGTTTTCCTGCATGTTATCGCAAAATTGTCACCTTTCCTTCCTAGAAAATACGGAATCGATCGCCATCTCAGAATAGCATAAATTTTTTCATCTGGACTGAACTGTAATTTCACCGATCGAGATGAGGAGGAGTTCTCCGTATTTTCACGAAGATTTGTCACTGTAATTTTACGGTTCTTTTATATTTTTTCCCATCGAGGAAATTTGCAATTGCCAAATCGCTGAAAGATCGAGAGAAAACTAGCAAGACAAACTAATAAAATCGAAAACCATCACTCCTCAATTTTGTTTATCGATTTGAGTCGCTTCCAAGCGACTCAAATCAACGAATCAATCGAGAATCAACTCACTCCAGCCATTGCGGATACGGCTTCTCGTTTTGTTTCTTGGAATAAAGCAAACAAGCGCTCGGCCCAATGCTTCACATCATATTTAGTCACGGTAGCATGCATTTTTTCCATGCGATCGCGCTGCTCTTCTACGGGCATATCCAAGGCATATTCAATGGCTTCATCCATGCGTTTAATGGAATAGGGATTTGTTAAAACTGCTTGCGGCAATTCAACCGCAGCCCCGACAAATTCAGAAAGAACCAGCACGCCGTCTTGACCTTCATGAGAGACGATATATTCCTTAGCAACCAAGTTTAAACCATCTCGCAAAGGAGTCGTCCAGCAAACATCGGCAGCCTTATAATAGCCAATAAGATGGTGGAAAGGAACGGGTTGCGTAAAGAGTAAAATTGGCATCCAATCGAGTTTGGCAAAGCGTCCGTTAATTTTTCCAGCCAACTGCTCGATCTGATTTTGAGCGGTTTTGTAAATTCGCATTCCTGCAGCCGCAGAAACGCAAGTCATCACAAAGTTAATTTTACCATGCAGATCCGAACGGCGTTCTAGGAGACGTTCGTAGGCTTCGAGCATCTCTCGATTGCCTTTCACATAATCGACGCGACCCGCAGCAATAATCAGTTTTCGCCCATTTAGTTCTTGACGAACTTTTTTGATATGTTGTTGCGTTTCTTCTTTATTTAAGGTATTGAGAATATGTTGGGGATTCGTTCCGACAGGGAAAGGATCGACTCTTATTAATTGATTCTTGTAGCGAATCTTGCTAATGACTTCTGGTTCCGCAAGTGCCATACCAACAGAAGTCATATGCTCGGGAACGGGACTTTTTTCAATAATCTCAATATCTCGCAAACTCCTGGCAACATTGATAAAATTTTCCGAATAGCGAGGAATATGAAAGCCTACAATATCACAGCATAATAAACTATCAACAATTTCTTCGCGCCATGGCAAAATATTGAAAATATCGACAGAGGGAAAGGGAGTATGGTGAAAAAAGGCAATACGAGCATCTGGTTTTCGCTGGCGAATATAGGCTGCTGCCAGCCAAAGATTATAATCGTGAATCCAGATTAAGGCATCGTCTGCTGCTTCTTCACAAGCTGTTTCTGCAAATAAACGATTGATTTCTTGAAAGTTTTCCCAATCAGAAGTTTCTGAGGTAAAATGATAAGGGAAGGAGTGAAGAATTGGCCAGAATGCTTCTTTGGAAGTAATATGATAAAAGTGTTTGACCTGCTCGGCACTGAGAGGAATGCGACAAACACTATAATTGCCTTCTCCTTCAATATTTACTTTTTTTTCAAAGTTAGCTTTTTGTTTGACATTAACTTGTTTCCATGCAATCCAAGTTCCTCGGTTAACATTCTCAAAGAAACTTTTTAAAGTAGGAACAATCCCATTGGGACTTTTTTTCGGTTGATAGCGAATTATGCCATTTTCAACAACTTCATCGTAAGGTTCTCGATGATAAAGAATAACTAAATCGGATTTCATGGCTTTTTTTGCAGATGTTTATTTTGATTTATCGGTACGACGGGAACGCGAACTATACAACCAAACTAAATTTTAAATATTCCCAATAAATACATTGTTAGAGAATAATTTAATATTTGAGTTGTCATCATAGTCAAAACACTAGAGTCAAAACACTAGAGTCAAAACACTAGAGTCAAAACACTAGAGTCAAAACACTAGAGTCAAAACACTAGAGTCAAAACACTACAACAACTAAAAGGGAAGAGCCGGTTTTCGCGATCGCATTTTCTTATTGATTTTGTACATTTGTACCTTTATTCCCAGAGTACCACAATGTTAAATTTTTGTAAAGTTATCTAAAGTTGTCGGCAGAAAGAATTACAGATTTCTTTTTTTTAGGATTTTTTGTTTATACCAATTCCAAGTGAGGTCGTATTCTGTCAATGCCCCGATCGTAAGGCTTTACACCCTTTCATTAAGTGCAGATTTAGATAAAATTAATATTACAGATTGCAAAGAAATACCCAAAATCATACAAAATATCATAAAAGATATAGCATCTACTTTATGGAGGTCACTTTGCTCAATATTTCAAATTGTCCTGTTAGCTCTTACAATGAATGGGATTTCCTAGAAGAAGTCATTGTTGGTAATGTGCAAGGAGCTATTTATCCTTACCTCGATATTATCAATAAATGGACTTTTCCTCAAGAGGATCTCAAAACAATTGAAAAAATATTTATCCCTGGTACTTATTACCCAGAAGAATTAGTTGCAGCAGCCGAAAAAGACCTTAATGGGTTTATTCATATTCTCGAGTCGGAAGGGGTTACAGTTCGTCAAGTAACCCCTTTGGATTGCAGCAAACCTTATTCAACTCCTGCATGGGAAATACAGGGGGGGTTTTGTGCGGCCAATCCTCGGGATGTTTTTCTGGTTGTTGGCCATGAAATTATTGAAGCTCCCATGGCCGATCGCAGTCGTTATTTTGAAGCATGGTCTTATCGTCCTTTGCTGCGGGAGTATTTTCAAGCTGGAGCCAAATGGACTGCCGCTCCAAAACCACAACTATTAGACAAGCAATACAACTTCAATTTCCAGTTTGCCAAACCGGGGGAAAAGTTGAATTTTGTTGTGAATGAATTTGAACCCGTGTTTGATGCCGCAGATTTTGTACGCTGCGGACGAGATATTTTTGGGCAACGAAGCCACGTCACTAACCAGTTAGGAATAGAATGGCTGAAACGGCATTTAGGAGATGAATATCGCATTCATATCTTAGAGTCTCTTTATCCTTATAATGTCCATATCGATACCAGTTTTATGCCCCTCGCTCCAGGGAAAGTTTTGGTTAATCCAAAATTTATCAATATCGATACACTACCTAAAATTCTCAAAAGTTGGGATATTTTGATTGCACCAGAACCGAATTATACTCCGCAAGTGAAACTCAATTTAATGAGCGATTGGATTGGTATAAATGTACTTATGTTAGACGAAAAAAGAGTTGTAGTCGAAAAATCCCAAGAGGCTTTGATTAAGTCCTTAAAAGATTGGGGATTTAAAACTATTCTTTGTGAGTTTGAAAATTATTATCCTTTTTTAGGATCGTTTCACTGTGCAACCTTAGATGTGCGACGTAGAGGCAGGCTGCAATCCTATTTTTAAGCTCGACATTAAGTTTTATGATAATTTTATGAAACCCTCGAGGGCGCAACGTAAGCTAACTGAGACAAACCAATCCAGAAAAGTTATGGTTGATGAGAAGTCCTATATTTTAGGAATTAATGGTGTCTATCACGAATCAGCAGCCTGTTTGCTCGAAGACGGTCAGATTATCGCGGCAGTCGAAGAAGAACGGTTTACTCGAGTCAAACATACAAAGCCCGCTCGCGTGGATAATCCAGATGTATTGCCCGTTAACGCGATCGCATTTTGCTTGAGGAGTGCCAACATAACATGGAATGATATCAATTTCATTGGTTATTCCTTCGAGCCAAAAAAAAGAATCGAGCAAGAATCGCCTTCACTCCCAGAAACCCCGACAACTATCAAAGGACTAAAAGAAGGCGGATGGGGGACAAAAGCAGGGGAAGATCTCTTCCTAAACAAACTCAAAGACGTTCCCCACAAACTGAGCCAGTTTGCTCGATCGAATATTGTCGATAAGTTTTTTTGGCTTCCCCATCATTTATGCCATGCGGGAAGTGCCTATTTTGTTTCTCCCTACTCAGAGGCTGCTGTTTTAGTGGTGGATGGTCTCGGTGAAATAGACACGACAATACTCTATCGAGGAAAAGACAATATTCTTTCGGAAATCGTTTCGATCGCCTATCCCAATAGTCTCGGTTTTCTTTGGGAAAAAATGTCAGTTCTGATGGGATTTACTCAATATGATGCCACCAAAATTATGGGATTGGCAGCTTATGGAAAAGAAGAGCAAAAATATGCCGATCGCTTCAAAGCATTTGTTAAAGTGGGAGAGCAAGGATTTACAATCAATCCTACAATTTTACAAGACAACGATCTGACAGATGATTGTAGCGAACTGGAAAATCTATTTGGTTTCCGGAAGCGAAACCCGTCAGAGAAGCTCGAACAACACCATGTCGATACAGCTTTCGCTTTACAAAAACTAACCGATGAAATTCTCTTAAATCTGGCGAATTATCTTTATAAAAAAACGCAGAGTCCCAATCTTTGTCTGGCAGGTGGAGTCATTTTAAATTGCGTTTCCAATCGTATTATACAAGAAAAAAGCCCTTTCCAAAATCTCTATATTCAACCGGCCGCTCATGATGCGGGAACGGCAATTGGAGCAGCGTATTGTCTTTGGAATCAAACTTTAAGGAAACCGCGAAGCTACATTATGGAAGTTCCTTATGTAGGTCCGGACTATTCTTCAGAAGAAATTCAAAGAGTTCTCGATCGCAACGATCTCCAATATTCCCAAGTTAATAATATCGAGGAGCAAACCGCCAAATTAATCGCTGAAGGCAATGTAATCGGTTGGTTTCAAGGTAAAATGGAAATCGGTCCTCGTGCCTTGGGAAACCGGAGTTTACTGGCAGATCCAAGAAACCCCAACATGAGGGAAATAATGAATCAAAAGGTCAAACATAGAGAAGATTTTCGCCCTTTTGCACCTTCTGTATTGGCAGAATGCGCTCGGGATTGGTTCAAAATTCCAGGAGATTCTTTAGCTCTCGGTTTCATGTTATTTGCTTGCGATGCCCGAGAAGATAAAAAAAGTTCGATCCCTGCCGTTCTGCACGTGGATGGAACGAGCCGAATTCAAATCGTGAACCAAACTCTCAATCCTAAATATCACAAGTTAATCCAAGCATTTTATCAAATCGCGGGAGTTCCTTTAGTTTTGAATACTTCGTTTAATGACACAGAACCCATTGTTTGTAGCCCGGAAGATGCCGTCAAGACTTTTCTCAAAACGAAGATCGATTACCTCGCTATTGGAGATTTTTTGGTGGGGAAGTAATCATCAAGACCATTCGCAATCCCTGAAATTTTCTAGCGATCGCGGGTTTCCACGATCGATAATGACCCCCAAATTTAATCGATAATATCGGTTTGCTCCTTGAAAAACACAGGCCATTGCCAATAAAAACGGATACTCAGGAAAATAGTCGCCATTGTCCACCCTAAAATAAGTCCCCACCAAAAACCATAGATATTTCCGCCAAGAATAAACCCAAAGAAATAGCCGCCGATCGCACCAATTCCCCAGTAGGAGAAAAGATTCAAAAACAAGGGAATGCGCGTATCTTTGAAACCCAATAAAATTCCATTGGCGATTAAATTAAGACTGAAAACGAATTGAAAAATTGCCGTTATGGGGAATAACAAACGAGCGATCGCTATGGTTTCTGCATTGGTTGGCTCGTTTAGATCTAAATAAATCCAGATGAAGCGATCGGGAAAGAATGCCAATCCCAAGCCGACGATCCCCGAAATTAATATGCCAACCAGTACTCCAATTCCCACAACGCGAGGAATCTTGTGCAAATCCTTCTCTCCAGTAAGTTGACCCACCCGTATGGTTAAAGCCTCACTCAATCCAACGGGGATGAGAAACAAGAGTTCGTCGGTCTGAAAAGCGATTTCATTGGCTGAGAGAGTGGCTGCACCGAGATATCCCATTAATAATGCGGTCAAAGTCGGCAATCCTAAATCAGCAGCATTTTGTAAGGCAACCGGCCAGCCCGTTTGTAGGATATCTCCGAACAACTGGCGATCGAAATGGAGAATTTGACTAAAAAGTCGTTTGTCTCGCAGTTGATATCCCACGATAGCGATCGCCGCGATCGCCATCAACCAAAATACGATAGTGCTCGCCCAACCCACCCCGACAATTCCCAAAGCCGGCAAGCCCCAATAACCAAAAATCAGTCCATAATCGGCAATGCCATTGACAATTGCACCACAAAGCATAATCATCGTTACAATTTGGGGAAGATTGAGAGCACCGATGACTTGCTGTATGGCGTAGAAACTCAAGACTGCCGGAATACTCCAGACAATGGCGTGACAATAGCTTTGTGTTAAGGGAACAAGGGTTGCGTATCGAGGGATCCACAAAAGAAGAGTGGGAATATACCACAACAAAAGCATAATGGGGAGACTGAGGAATCCAGACAGCCAAAACCCTTGGGCGACAACAGGGGGAATTTTCTCAACCTCCCGAGAGCCAAAAGCCTCGGCTGTAAATACATTGAGCGATCGCATCAATCCATAACACGTAAATGTCAGAGTAGAAAATGAAATTGCACCTAAAGCACCTGCCGCCAGAACTTGACTGCCCAGCATTCCCATCAAGATTGTATCGACAGTACTAATACTGGCCAGAATCAGTTGAGTCGCTGAAAGAGGGATCGCCAAATTAAGAAGAAGACGCAGTTCGGAAAACACTTTTGATTCCCACAAATCCGACAATAGAAAAGTATTTGGCATGAAAATATTGAATGCTTCTGAAGAGATGGAGAAACACGCTCCGATTGCGTTACACTGAGGGATCGGTAGTTTAAAACACAATAAAAACGCTATGGAGCAAGATTCATTGCCCACGGAGATTATTTTGACACATCCCCGAGAGAATTTAGGGGAGGTGTATTTAGATTGGATGCCGCAACCGGGGAATTATGTGGATGTGGCGGGCAAGAGTTATGCCGTTTTAGAACGACACCATCACTATCGCTACAAAATCGGCGGCTATCGCCTGCATAAGATTTCTATTTACGTTCAATCGGCAAGACCCCCGCAAGAACGCACTCAAATTGACGGACGCTGGATTATTGGCGATGCCAATTGTCGTTTTAACGCGCGATCGGAACTCCTGCGCTGTGCGGTAAATCCAGAGGGGCCTTGCTCGGAATGTCGGAGTTTTGAAAAGCTCCCCCTCACTTCTCATTCCCCATCCGTTGCAGATCGAGAGCAAAGGAATTAGCGGAAAGTTTCGCCCGGTTTTAAGCGAGTACCATTGACGAAATCCCAACCCGATTGGGGTCGCTTACCCGATAATTGTACCTCGTGTAAGATTAATAATCCTTCTCCAGTTTGCACGATCGCGCCCAATTTCTTTAGAATACCGACAATTTCTCCCGGTTGTCCGTTCATCCCCGAGAGATTGGCAGATTTCAATCTTTGTTGAATTTCTGGGGGTAATTGCGATCGCCATTCTTCACCGACGGGAAGAGTCGCTAAAATTTTCAAAGGTCGATCGCGAAATTGAGTCGTGCAGTTGGGATAAAATGCCCGGATTCGATCGTGCAGGGCGATCGCGGGACGATTCCAGTCCAAACAATAATCGGATTTTTCAATTAAGGGAGCGTAGGTTGCCAAACTATCATCTTGGGGAATGGGCGTAATTGCTTTTGTATCGAGTTTGCCTAG
This sequence comes from Cyanobacteria bacterium SBLK, assembly GCA_017746715.1. Lineage (GTDB taxonomy): Bacteria > Cyanobacteriota > Cyanobacteriia > Cyanobacteriales > Spirulinaceae > CCY15215. The sequence continues at coordinate 15,029 of JAGHZQ010000051.1, read as the reverse complement.
AGTTTCGACTAATAAATCCGCACAATTTTTTGAGAGAGCGATCGCCAATTCTCGAGCATTTTCAAGCAGAGATATTTCCACAGAAGACTTTAATAACATATCTCCCGTATCCATGCCGACATCCATGAGCATTGTCGTCATTCCCGTTTCTTTTTCTCCACGATGGATACACCATTGAATGGGTGCCGCACCGCGATATTTTGGCAATAGAGAGCCGTGGCCGTTAATACAACCCAAACGCGGCATATCGAGAATTTCTCGGGACAGAATTTGGCCGTAAGCAACGACAACAAAAGCATCTGCGTTAGTTTCTCGAAGTCGATTGAGGGTTTTCTTGGCTCTTTTAATACTTTTGGGCTGCCAGACAGGAATTGAATGTTCTAGGGCGACTTTTTTAATGGGAGAAGGAACGAGTTGTTTGCCTCTTCCTCGCGGGCGATCGGGTTGCGTCACTGCCGCTAAAATCTCAATTTCCGGCTCATTTAACAAGCGTTGCAAACTGGGAACGGCAAATTGTGGCGTACCGAAAAAAACGATTTTCATGTTATTCGTTAATCTACAGCAATTTCAATGCGGCGATTGCGCTGGCGATTGCCGTCAGTATTGTTGGCGACAAGGGGGCGCGTTTGACCGTAACCGATAGAAATCCAGCGATAATTTCCCCGCAAGGAACTGGCGAGATATTGTTCTACCGTGCGAGCCAGTTGAAAGGATAATTCTCGACTTTGGGAAGGGGAATTGCTTGCATCGGTATGAGCGGCAATGCGAATGGTTGCCCCTTTATATTTGGCGAGATCCGTGACGATCGCATCCAAAATCAAGCTCCCTTCCGGAGATAATTCGCTATGATTGGCAAACAGTAAATCACTGGGTAAAGTGACTTTAAGTTTACCTCCCGGTAGCGGCGTTTTCACTTGGGAGATGGCAGTGGAAGCTCCCGATACCGTCGAAGAAAGGGGGGGAAGGGAGAGAATTTTTTGTTTGATAGCTTGCAAGCGACTGTCGAGGGAAACGCCAGGGGTTTCGGGTAATTCTAATTGTTTCTCCAGTTGGGCGGTACTTTCTTGGAGCGTTTGCCATTGTTTTTCTAAATTAGCGATCGCGGCTTGAATTTGTTCTCGCTGCTGCAATTTTTGAGTTTCCGCATCTGGAGAAGAGTTGGGAACGATATCGGGCAACTGTTCGCGATCGCCAAAGGGAAATTTTTCCCAGATCCACACCAGAGGCGGTTTCTTCCCCGTTTCTTGGGGGTTGTTAATCGCCACGACAATCCCCAAAATTCCGGCAATACTACTGCCAAAAACGAGGAGAACGAGACTGCCCAGACAGCCTCCCAGTCCCGATCGCGAGGGGGGGACTGGGGAAGCGGAAGATTCGGAGAGCGGTTCTTCGAGGAGATCTTCTGAAGGCGATTGCATCGTGTTTTCGTCAAACAAAAAGAAGGGGATCCAATTAATACTTGCCATCCTACCGCATGACGGCAAGACAAATTTTGCCAAAGAAATATTGTGAAAATTGCCTCGAAAAGACTCGCCGCAATCGATAACATAAAAACATAAAAATATTATAAAAAGCGATCGCGTTGGCGAGGCCTCTCCTTTGGAGTTAGCGTCTCGGAACGAGAATCGCCCCCTGTTCGCCCCTCTATTTTCTCCCTGTCAACCGTTCATGCTCAAATCGTCTTTGACCCCGACCGAATGGTGTAACGCCAAACCCTTACTCTTGCTGTCGGCGTTATTTATTGCCCCGGATGCCCATGCCGGCGATCGCGTTTCGGCCGTCGTTCCCCCAGCCGAATACATTGCCTCGTCTCAACCCGCCCTCCAAATTGCGGAGGGTTCCCCAGAAGCCCTCTCTCCTGATGTTCCGGCGGATCCTCTCAATAGTAACTATCCGGTACCTTGGAATTGGGTCATGGCAACTTATGCGGATCTCAAAGAAAATCCCCATTCGGAGCCCCGTTATTATCGCAGCCCGGCCTTGATTTCTCCAGATGGCCTTTACGCAGCTTACAGTCGCATTGCCATGCAGGTAGAAGAACAACTATTTGGCAGTCGCGTCAGTAGCGTCATGTTTTTAGAAAATCTGCAAACTGGAGAATTACAAACGATTACGGCATCGTCTCCCCTTGCAGGGGAGACTCTTGACGAAGGCGGACAATATCAACCCGGCGCCATCTCCATGCTCATTCCCGTATCTTGGTCGAAAGAAGGCGAGCGCCTGCTTGCCAGGCAATTTGAGGGATTGTTTAGTGCTTCGGATGCTTCGGATTTTGCGGTGGTTTGGAATCGCAACACGAGAGTGACCAGCACCCTCGCTCCCGTACGGGTTCAATACACCAATGCGGTTTTATTGGGTTGGAGCACCCTTTATCCCCAACAGGTTCTCTTTCGAGCGGGATCCTTGGGGGAGGACAACTGGCCCCTTTGGGCAGTGGATACCTATAGCGAAACAACTTTGGCAAATGACGACAAACCCATTGTTTACGGTCGGTTTCAACAGCCTGCTTGGACGGGTCCGCAGGCGAAATGGTAATCATCAATTCAAAATTCAATCGTTATGTGGGTAATGTTCCCGTAAGAAGGCTTTGGCATCGGCGCGATCGCGAATGATTCCGTCGAGGGTAGCATAGAGCAATTCGTCTAGTATTTGCTTGTATTGGGGACCGGGTTTGTAGCCGAGTTGTTTGAGATCGTTGCCGTCGAGGGGAGCAATGATGTGAGACCAACCGGTTAAATAGCACCAAATTTTGCGGCGGGTGCTTCTTGGCGTTTGCGCGAGGAGCAATGCCAGCATGGGGGTTTTATAACGGCGCAGGATTCCCACGATCGCGCTGGGGAAACGGCAGGATAAATCTGCCAGATTGGTTATTATTTCTGCTTTGAGAGAGGCAAAACGACTCAAGCGTTGAATGCTATCAACATTGAGTTGTAAATTTTCCGCAACTCGGACAGCCGTGGGAGACGGTAAATGAGAGAGCAGCATTTCGAGGCGCATTTGCCAGTGGGTGAGGCGATTTTCGGGATCGAAGCGGCGCAAACCGCGATCGAGAAAGCGAATTTGCCACCACAAAACCTCATCTAATTTCAAAGTGGGATGCAAGCAGCGCAATGCTCCTAAAGAGGCGATGAGTCTGAGGGCGGGATACCAATAGGGGGCTTGGAGAATGTATTTGAATTCTGCTTTTAAACGAGTGGTGAGGGCGGGAACTTTGCGATCGCGGCGATCGTAAGCGCCGCTATCGAGGGCGTAGCGAATGTAATCCTCGGTTTGGGGTTCGAGGGTAAAGCCCAGGCGCACGGCAAAACGGACGGCGCGATAAATGCGCGTCGGATCTTCAATAAAACTATTGGCGTGCAGGACGCGAATTTGACGCGATCGCAAGTCCGACAGACCGCCAAAAAAGTCCAATAATTCTTGCGATCGCGGGTTGGTCAAGCGCAAGGCAAGGGCATTAATCGTAAAATCCCGACGATACAAATCCTGCCGCAGATTGCTGGCTTCCACTTCCGGATTGGCGGCGGGATAGGGGTAAAATTCAGTGCGAGCCGTGGCGATATCCAAGGCCAAAGAACCGTATTGGGGATCTTTATGCCAGAGTAACGCAGCTGTTTGGAATGCTCCGTGAACCTCCAACCGCACCCCCGGATAGCACCCTTGCAGAACCTTTGCCAATTCCACCCCGGCCGCCGCTTCTACTGTCTGATGAAACCCATCCACTACTAAATCGATATCTTGAATGTTGTGGGTTGTGGGTTGTTGGTTGCCCGCACTGCCTGCCTTGAGCGAAGTCGAAAGAAGCGTTGTCGAAGTGTTGGTTATCTCCCCTTCTTTCCCCCCCTTACGAAAGGAGGTTAGGGGGGATTGATTTCTGGTGACGGGGGAGTGTAGCAACATATCCCGCACCGCACCGCCGACCAAATAAAGATGCCATCCCCTTTGCTCGGCTTCTTTGGCTGCCAAGTTTAGCAAGTTAATAAGGTGCGGGGATAATCGCGATCGCAGATCTGGGATGTGTTGCCATTCTTCTGTTGCTCGTCGTGCGTTGCGCGTTACCCGCTCTGCCCCGAGCCTGCCGAAGTGTTGCCTTTCGATCGCCAACTGCAAAACATCCGTGCGAGTCACGATCCCCAGCAAGCGATCGCCCTCGAGAACGGGCAAGCGCCCGATATCATAGGTCATCATCATCGCTTCGATTTCCGGTAAGGGTGTTGTGGGAGTCAGGGTTTTGAGATTGCGACTCATGTAACCTTTGACTGGAGCATGGGCAAACCCGTGATGCAGGGCAATATCGATATCTCGCCGCGAAATAATTCCCACCAAACGATCTCTCTCGTCGACGACGCACAGGCCGGAATGACCGTAACGCAATAAGACTCGTTGTGCCTCGGCAATCGTAACATGGGGACGAATGGTTCGCACGGGGGAAGACATCAACCCTCGGGCGGTCAGGGGTTGGGGAATTTGGGCGATCGCCGCATCCGTCAACTCTCCCAAAACGGTTTCGGCATCCCGATTTTTGATATTAACCGAAGCCGCTTGAGGATGTCCCCCACCCCGCCACGGCGAGAATAACTGCCCTAGATTGGTGCCCGGAATGCGCGATCGCCCGATAACCGTCAGGCGTTCTTCCTCTTTGCTGCGGCGAAAATATCGCGCCCCCACCAAAAGCAAATCCACCTCGGTTAGATCGATTAATCGTTCCGTCAAACTGGATAACCCCGGAATAAAGCGATCGCTTTCCAGCAGTACCCAAGCAACGCAATACCCAAACGCTTCTCGTCGGTTCAGTCCCGCGATCGCCTCCGAGAGCAACGCTTGCAACTCCCGAGACAATCCCGGCTCGATATAATCCCTCAAAGCATGAGCGATAACCCCCCATTCCATCAGCCACGCAAGGGCGCGGGCATCTCGATAGGTCGTTTGTTCGCTGGTGAGAGATGCCGTATCGACATGAATGGCTAAAGCCATCACCGTTGCTTCTGGGGGCATTAAAGCAACCTCCGCCCGTTGCAATTTTTCGACGATTAACGTCGCCGTCGCCCCGACTGCTTCGATTTGCCGGATGGTGGCGCAAATGTCGCTTTCCGTCTCGAGGTGATGGTCGTAGACTTCAATAGCTTCAATTTGAGGAAGATCCAGCCAATCGGCTGCCAAACCCAAGCGATCGCGTTTTTGGGTATCGACAACGCAAAGTCGTTGAATTTCCCTCGGATTGACGCTGCGGCGTTCGATGATGGTAAATTCATCCCGATATAAGGCCAAAAAATCTTGAACCCCTTGATGCGCCCCTCCCGTTAAAACCAGTTTTGCCCCCGGTTTTAACCGCGTCAGTCCCACTGCCGCTCCCAAACTATCAAAATCTGCCGTCTGATGGCACAAAATAATATCCATCCCTCAAGTTTACCCAATTGCGAATATTGGCAATTGCGAATTGATGCGGGGGACAAGATTTGGTTCAATGAAAAAAGAATTACAAAAGATTAAGAAAACTCAACTTTCCGAGTTTTTGTCATTTATTAACGTCTTGGGAGAATTAGCAGATGTTTATCCTGTTTGAACTGGCTCTGGCCGCTTTAGTGTTTGTTTCCTTGATTATGGTGATTGGCGTACCCGTTGCCTATGCCACCCCCCAAAACTGGGAACAGTCTAAATCGTTAATTTATCTCGGTTCGGGCGTTTGGGCGGTTTTGGTGGTGCTGGTGGGCGTTCTGAACTTTTTAGTCGTTTAAGCGATCGCTTAAATTTGCCCGGAATAGGTCGAACGAGAAAAAACGAGCGATCGCGACTCCCCGTTCCCTATTCCCCACCAGCACTGTACTTCGACAGGCTCGGCAACCGTGCAGTCGAAGTGTTACCCTATTCTCCATTCCCCATTCCCCACAATCAATGACTGTTTTTGAAGGAACCTTCCATCGAGATCCCTCAACCTTGCGCTTTGCCCTCGTTATCGGTCGCTTTAACGACCTAGTCACGGGAAAACTTCTCTCGGGATGTCAGGATTGTTTGAAGCGTCACGGCATTAATATCGACCCCCAAGGCACGCAAGTCGATTATTTTTGGGTGCCCGGCAGTTTCGAACTGCCGATGGTGGCGCGGCGCGTTGCCATTTCCGGTCGCTACAATGCCATTATTTGCTTGGGGGCCGTCATTCGCGGAGATACTCCCCATTTCGATTACGTGGCGGCAGAAGCAGCAAAAGGTGTTGCCGCAGCAAGTTTTCAAACGGGCATTCCCATCGTTTTTGGCGTGTTGACGACGGATACCCTCCAGCAAGCCCTCGAACGTGCCGGAATCAAAAGTAATTTAGGCTGGAATTATGCCCTCAATGCTCTTGAAATGGCGAGTTTAATGCGAGAAATCCATCGCGAACTTCCCGCTCCCACCTATCCCTATCTCGATAGTCCGACTGCCGACGAACCGCCTTCTCTCCCGGTTTCCCCAGAATAAACGCGAAAGAACGAGGCCAAATCAACCAATCCATTGACAAATTTTTGATTGCGTGTAATACTAAAAAAACACTGCAATTATGCGGGTGTAGCTCAGTGGTAGAGCGCCACCTTGCCAAGGTGGATGTCGTGAGTTCGACCCTCATCACCCGCTTTAAAATCACTTTAATGATTGGCTCTAGATAATTTGAGAATTATCTAGAGTTACTTTTTTAAGTAAGTTTTTTCAAGAGACCCAAAATCAAAAAAGTTAGCGCGCAATTTTAACTTCACGCCTATCTTTCAATAAGATAGGGTGTGTGGCGATCGCAATTCCCCGAACGCCCTTTCGAGGGAGTCTCTTGTTCGAGCGCCAATTGTTCATTAAATATCGTTGTCTTGTCGTGCAGATTAAAAAACCGCCCAAGATCGATTTGAACGACGAGTATCCCTGTCCCTGTCGGCGACGGGGTACCCTAAAACCCATTTTACTGACGGATGCCTTTGGCTGCGATCGCTGTCAGCAAATTTTTGTTGTCGAAGAAAGCGGTCGGACGATCGAACAATTATCAACCACTTATCCTTATAAGCGATCGTGGCGATGGACGGGACATCGTTGGATTGCAGCACGGACTCCCTTACGAGAAAATTACATTCCCGTGTTGGGGATTTCCATTTTGTTAATCTTGATGGGGGGATTGTTAATATTGCAATCGAGATTTCCTCACATTTTTTTGCCGATCTTAGTGGTATTGTTAGCAATCGTTCCCGCTTTTGCAATCTGGCTTTCCTATCGACGTTAACCGAGACCCAAACGCGAGATGAACCGAGAAGATAACGACGCCCAAACCCTCATCTCCCCAATCCTGCGACAAGCCGATCGCGCCTCTAAGGAATTGGCAACAGTCCTTGGAGTCGAACGGAGTCGCGCGATCGCCAACCTTGCCCGATCTCTCGAGGTGGCAAGAGAAGAAATTCTTGAAGCCAACACATTAGATTTAGAAACCTCCCGAGACATGGCCATTCCCGAAAGCCTGCGAGAATGGTTGAAACTAACCCCCGAACGCTTGCAAAAAGCGATTCAAATTCTCTATCGACTGGCCGAATTAGCCGATCCAATTTTTCCAGTCAGACCGGCATCCCCTCTTGTAGAATCGGCTCAAACTTACTATCAATGCGTGCCTTTAGGAATCGTTGCCCTGATTTATGAAGCCTTCCCGGAATTGGGAGCGATCGCGGCGGGATTTTGTTTGAAAACCGGAAATGCTTTGATTTTGCGGGGGAGCAGCGAAGCCAGCCATACCAATGCTGCCATTGCAGGAATATTGCAAGCCGCGATCGCCGAGAGCGAACTCCCTTCGGGTTGTATCGCCGCGATCGCCCCCGAGCAAGGTTCTTCTATTCAAGATCTCCTGTCTTATCACCAATATCTCAATTTGGTCATCCCTTACGGGCGTGCCAGTCTCGTGCAAAAGGTCTCCCAATGGTCCATGAGTCCGGTTTTGCCGGCAGCCATCGGCAATTGTTACCTGTATTGTTCTCCCAGTGGAGATCTCGATGTGGTGCGGGAGATGATTCTCGACAGCCATGCCAGCGAACCAGATCCGGTCAACGCGATCGAGAAAGTTCTCATTGGTCGCGGAGGTAATTTTTCTTCTTTGATGCGCTTATTTGCCAATTTGCAGGACAAGGGTTTTGAGTTGCGAGGCGATCTCGAACTGTGCAAGGCTTTTCCCGAGGCATTAAAACCCGCAGGAGCAGATGAATGGGGTCGAGCCTATCTAAAAAAGATCGCGGCCTTTAAGGTGATTGACAATATCGACGATGCGATCGCTTGGATCGATCGCTATAGTAGCGGTCATGCGGATTGTTTGGTTACGGAGTCGTATGCTGAAAGTCAAAAATTTGCTCGTGGGGTCAATAGTGCCTTGGTTTACATTAATTCCTCTTCCCGCTTCTGCCGCTATCCCCAACGCAGCGATACGGTTTTTCTCGGCATTTCCAATCAAAAAGGCCGGCGACGGGGATTCATTGATTTGGAAAGTTTGACCGCAACCAAACAAGTGGTACAAGGTTGGGGTTTTTAGAGAGTGCTGTATCCTGCACTTTCCTGCAAAGATAAAGTATTATAGTTGGGTCTGGCATTGTTGGGATACCAAATCATCCCTCTCTAAAATCGCCGAACCCTAGGAGCACGAACCAATAGCCCATGATCTGGCCGTTTAAATCGAACAAGCGCAAACAAATTGCCCGCATTGAAATTACTGGCGCGATCGCCACGGAAACGCGCAAACGAGTTCTGAAAGCCTTGCAAACCGTTGAAGAAGAAAAATATCCGGCAATCTTGTTACGCATTGACTCTCCAGGGGGAACGGTTGGCGATTCTCAAGAGATTTACGATGGGTTGAAACGCATTCGCGAAAAAGGGGTAAAAGTGGTTGCCAGTTACGGTAATATTTCTGCCTCTGGCGGCGTTTACATTGGAGTGGGAGCCGATAGTATCGTGGCCAATGCCGGCACGATTACGGGCAGTATCGGCGTGATTCTGCGAGGCAATAATCTCGAACGCTTGTTAGATAAAATTGGCGTTTCTTTTAAAACGTTTAAATCGGGTCCTTATAAAGATATCCTCGCTTTCGATCGCGAATCGACTCCAGAAGAAAACAGTATTTTACAAGACCTAATCGATACCAGTTACGGACAATTCGTGGCGACAGTGGCGGAAGGGCGCAATTTAGAGATCGAGATCGTGAGAAATTTTGCCGACGGGCGTATTTTTACGGGACAGCAAGCCTTAGAATTGGGGATGGTCGATCGTTTGGGAACGGAAGAAGACGCTCGCCTGTGGACTTGCGAACTGGCCAACTTAGACCCGGAAAAAACCAAATGCCACAATATCGAGGAAAAAAAACCGTTATTGATGCGAGTGCTATCCGGAGGCGGGACGGCCAAGCGATCGCGTTTGACCGCGGCCTTAGATTGGTTAGAATTTGAAATGGCAACGGAAGGTCAGCCGTTATGGTTATATCGACCCTGAACAGTTATCAATTATCAACGATCGATGAACAATGAAAGGACTCCCTCAAATATTTCCTCATCTTCTCTGGCAAGGGAGGACAAACATTTAATAACTAACACTTCGGCTTCGCTCCCTTCGACTTCGCTCAAGGCAAGCGATGCAAGCAACCCACAACAAATTTGGAAAGTGCGAGGAATTCGCGGTGCGACAACGGTGACGGAGAATAGTGCAGAGGCAATTCGCGCAGCGGTAACGGAGTTAATGGAGACGATCGAAAAGTATAATCGGCTAAATCCTGAAGAAATCGTCAGCGCCACATTTACCGTCACTCGGGATCTCGATGCAATTTTTCCCGCCGCAATCGCTCGCAAACGTCCAAAGTGGGATAAGGTAGCACTACTCGACGTTCAGCAAATGCACGTCGAAGGCAGTTTGGAACGCTGCATTCGCGTTCTCATTCACATTAATACGCCCCATTTTCAAAATGAAATGGTTCACGTTTATTTAGGTCAGGCTCAAAATTTGCGTCCTGATTGGGGTTTAACGCAATTGATTTAGTATCGATCGGCAGGAAAAAGACAGATAGTAGAAGTGTAAACTCGAGAATAGTGCTAGAAAAATAGTGCTAGCCAGACTATCGCGATTTTGGAAAAGTTATGTATTATCCGTATTTTTTTCAGTACGAAAAGATTTTATTTGAAAAAATGTCGACTCATTGAATGGACAGGGAAACCCGATCGCCGCCAATTTCTCCGAGTTGTTGCAAGAGTTGATTAATGTGTTGATAGGGAAGCTGGCGATCGGCGGCTAAGACGATCTTTCCCTCTGGATATTCTGCCAAAAAAGTTTGTACCGTTTCGATTGTTTCCACTTCCGAGAGAGGGCGATCTTGCCAGAAAAGTTCGCCTTCTCGATTGAGAGAAAGACTTAATATTTCTGCTTGAATTTCTGTATTGTCTCGTCCTCCTGCTTCTACTTTCGGTAATTCTAAATTGTTTGTCGATTGCCCGTTCAAGGTCAGAGAAAGAATTACAAAAAATGTCAGGACGCACATAATTACGTCAATTGTTGGGACGAGATTGACTTCAGGCAATGCAGATTTTCGTTTTCGATGTTTAAATTGCACGAATCGGACGCAAGATTTTCAATTTTGATGGCTTAAGAAAAAAGCGTGCGCGCCTCATTCACCCATTGTTGCACCTGTTCGATGGGAGGGCATAAATCCCCTCGTTTGAGGGTGGCGACTTGAAAGCGCAACATTTGTCGATGCAGTCGATAGACAGGGGTTTGAGCGAGTTGGGCGCAGGACGCAACGCCGGAATGGAGCAAGAGTCCGCAATGGGAGCATCCCACCCCCGGAAGGCGAGCTAAATCTGCCAGTGCGACCCATTTATTCACTTGTTGGGGATGAAGTTTGAGGCGATCGGCGATCGCGTTTCTTTGTTCTAAAGTGTTGCCTTGTTGCAATAATTGCGCCGTGTTTTCGATGCCCAAAGAATGCAATAAGTTCCCGTCTTCCTCGCTCATGCCGGGAAGTTCTGTCACCAACCAAGTTTTGTGAAAATCCATAATTTTGAGCCTAAAAATCGGGTTCGTCGTCTAAGGTTTCGATTAATAAATCCATGCGCTCTTTCCCTCGATTTAAAAAAGTTTCGCATTGGCGCAATTGTTTAACGGCAACTTCAAATTGGTCGAAGACGGCTTCAAGAGGCAAAGCACCCGACTCGATTCGTGTCGCGATCGCTTCAATTTCCGCGACGGCTTCTTCGTAATTCCATTCGGATTTATTGGTCATGGGTTTCGAGGATCTCTGTTACTGTAACCTTAAGTTGTCCCGTTGCCAATTGTACGGTTAATTCCGTTGTACCGTCCAAATCCCGAGGGTGATGGATAATTGCACCTTGAGGGTTTCTGAGGACGGCATAACCGCGATCGAGAACGGCTTGGGGATCGAGAGCGGTTAGTTTTTCTCTTAAAAGTTCTTGACGAGACAATGCTTTTTGCAGGATTAAGGAGCGATCGGGAAAAGCCATTAAATATTTTTGCAACTGTTGCAGGCGATCGCTCTCTTCGGTAAATCTTCTGTCAATGGCGCTTAAAAAGGCTTCTCCGCGCTGTTGCTGCTGTTTTCGTTCTACATCCCATCTTTCCCGTACTGCCTCTAATAACGCCATTTTGCAGCGATACAGGTCTTCTTGGAGTTGCCGTGCGTCGGGGACGATCGCTTCGGCGGCAGCAGTGGGGGTATGGGCGCAAAAATCGGCAACGAGATCGGCGAGGGATTCGTCTCGCTGGTGTCCGATCCCGGTCACGACGGGGCGATCGCATGCCGCGATCGCTCTCACGACTCGTTCGTCATTAAAACAACTTAAATCCTCTGTTGCCCCGCCGCCTCGCGCTACAACGGTTAATTCGGCGCGATCGTCTCTTTCCACCCGTTGCAGGGCTTTGGCGATCGAAGGTGGCGCTAAATCCCCCTGTACGATGGCGGGGGATAACAGCACTTGCAGACTCGGATAGCGCTGTTTGAGGGTGCGTTGGATGTCTCCCCATGCAGCGGCGGTGGGGGAGGTGACGACGGCGACGATTTGGGGATGAGGGGGGAGGGAACGTTTTCTCTCTGGGTCGAATAAGCCTTCTTCTTCGAGACGCGATCTCAGTTGCTTGTATTGTAGGGCTTGCAGTCCTTCCCCTGCTGGAAGTACCTGCACGGCGTTGAGTTGATATTCTCCCCGTTTGGGGTAGAGTCGCACGCTTCCCAAGGCGACGACTTGTTCCCCCGGTGTTGGCATTTGTACCAATTTCGCCCGCAATTTTCCCCAAACCACGCCGCGAATGGAGGCATTTCCATCGCGATCGCCGAGGGTAAAAAATAAGCCGCTTTGGTAATCTCGGGCGCTAGTGACTTCGCCAACAACCCAGATTTGTTGCAAATAGTCGTCTTCTTCGAGGAGGTCTTGGATGTATGCGGTGAGTTCGGCGACGGAAAATGCTGTATTGGCAACCATAAGCGATCGGGCGAGATAACAATACTATTTTACTCGCTCAGTCCGGCGCGAAATTCTCGCAGCGATCGCGCGTGATTTTCCATGTTAATGCAGCGATGGAGTAATTCGAGATCGAGAGCGGGTAACAGTTGAGATCGTTCGCTTTCTTGATATTCTCCATCTGTTAAAGCGTAAATGAGCAGGCGATCGCCGATCCAGAACCAAACTTCGGGAATATTTAAACGTTTATATGCCTCGAGTTTGTTGATTCCTCCACTGGTGACAACCACTTCAATCACAAGATCGGGATATTCGCGATCGGGTCCCAACTTATAGGATTTATCTCCTTCTCGTTTGACTTGTTGGGATTCACTTTCTAGGGTCATCGATCCCGTTGGCGTAAAATCTAACTCTAAGAATTCCAAATAGATGTCTAATAAAGCACCAATACGTTCTTTAATTGTTTCGTGTCGTTGACTGGACATTTTGCGAATTTCTAAGACTCCATCTAAAAAAGAGAGGCGAATTCCGGGGCGATCGATGAGTTGTTCGGTGGCTTTAAATTCTCGCCATGTCAGTTCGTGAACTAAAATGGGTTCTAGACTGGATTCGGTTTGGCGATCGATGAGAGTAGCTGTCATGGCTTAGGAGGAGGAGTGAATGGGTCAATTAATATTGTTATAACTGAATATCTTTTCCGTCGGCACTCCATCAACCGACGATATAAGGCAAAAAGTAAGGTATAAATTAGCATATCATTGCGATCGTCTAACAACCAACAACCAATAACAAATTATGATTGCTCTATCAGATCGTCAACTTTTAACCCCAGAACAATATCTCGAACTCGAGGAAGAAAGCGAGACCAAGCACGAGTATATTGATGGCGAAGTTTATGCGATGGCTGGTACGACTGATGCTCATAACACAATTGCAGGCAATCTTTTTGTTCTGATTCGCGATCGCTTGCGAGGAACGGACTGTCGGGTTTATTTTGCCGATATCAAGGTAAGAATCGAACAACGAAACCGCTTTTATTATCCCGATCTCTTGGTTGCTTGCGACCCTCGCGATCGGGAAACACCAACCTATAAACGCTTTCCCAACCTGATTATCGAGGTGCTTTCCGACAGTACGGAAGCCTTCGATCGGGGTGATAAATTCAATGATTACCAAACTTTAGACAGTTTAGAAGAATATGTCTTAGTTAATAGTAGACACCAAAGAGTTGAAATTTTTAGACGCAATGAACAAGGAGGTTGGTTATTCCAAAGCCACGCTCCCAGTGAAGAAAATTTTACTTTGCAAAGCCTTGATTTAGTCGTTTCCTTTGCCGATCTTTATGAAGATGTTTCTTTATGAATCCTATTTTAAAAACGATCTTTCAAGGTGTGTTTAGAGTTATCGAAGATAAGAGTTTTGCCTCTAACTTTAAGATTTGATGTTTTGATTTCATTAAACTTATCTGGATCGCTAGATAAAAACTGATTAACCATTATCTTCTCCTCTGTATATTCTATGTATTTAGATAGGATTGGGGATAGCCGCCGCCGCTTCCGCACGGGTGGCGTTTTGTTTGGGGAAGAGCCGATCGCGATCGGAATAATTCACCACCAAACGAGATCGCATCGCCGCAGCAACGGCATTGCGGGCATAAGCGGGAATCTCGTCACGTCAGTTCGTGAATGAGAATGGGTTCTAGACTGGGTTCGGTTTGGCGATCGAGAAAAGTTGCTGTCATGAAAGGGATAGAATGGAAAACAACGCTTTCTTTCCCGTAATATGGTTAATCTCTCCCCAAGGCAAAAAAATTTTATTCCCACTTCTTCCAAACGGGGAAATTTGCCGACAATGTACGATTTACCGAGTGAAGAAGTAGGAGAACCGGGTTTGCCAGACCAGTATCACCCTCTACAAGCTGAATTATTGCGCTTGACGTTTCAACCCAGTACCTATCCGTCGGAACGGGTGTTTTCAGCAATGGATTTGAATATCTACTACGATGAGAACAATACGAGGCGATACAAGCGTCCGGATTGGTTTGGGGTAGTGGGAGTTTCTCAATTTTATGAAGAGCGAGATTTGCGCTTAAGTTATGCGATCTGGCAAGAGCAGGTGAATCCTTTTATTGTGGTAGAGTTACTCTCCCCGAGTACGCGATCGCAAGATTTGGGGCAGGTGGAGTCAGATCCCGATGGGAATCCGACGAAATGGCAGGTTTATGAGGAGATTCTCCAAGTACCGTATTATGTGGTTTACGACCGCTCTGAGGAGAATTTTCAGGTCTTTCAGTTAGAGAATGGTCGCTATCAAGAGTTGGTGTTGGAAGAGAATCGCTTATGGTTGGCAGAGTTGGGATTGGGTTTGGGATTATGGCAGGGGATTTATGAGAATGTCGATCGCTTGTGGTTGCGTTTTTATGATGCTGGGGGAAGTTGGATTCTGACACCGACGGAATGGGCAGAACAAGAACGAGAACGAGCCGATCGCGAAGAACAACGAGCCGATCGCGAAGAACAACGAGCCGATCGCGAAGAACAACGAGCCGATCGCGAAGAACAACGAGCCGATCGCGAAGAACAACGAGCCGATCGC
>JAGHZQ010000050.1 GCA_017746715.1 Cyanobacteria bacterium SBLK | reverse complement strand
GCTTTGTACAACCCCGCCGCCTTTTCTAAATCCTCCTTACCTTCTCCCACTTGTCCGAGTTGATAGCGAGCAATACCTCGGTTGTAGTAAGCCAAAGCCAAATCCGGCTGCAACCCGATCGCATAACTGAAATCCGCTACAGCCTTCTCGTATTCCTGTTGTTCCAAATAAGCCGCCCCGCGATTGGTATAGGCTGGAATATAGTTGCGATCGCGGGCAATCGCCTCGGTATAATCCGCGATCGCCCCCTCGCTATCCAAAGTTTTATAACGGGCAAAACCGCGATTGTAATAGGCCTCCACCGAATCGGAATCCAGTTTTAAAACCTTGTCGTATTGTGCGATCGCCTCGCTATAGTTCTCCGCCTCGGCACTGGCGAGAGCCTGTTGTAAGGAACTTTCCACCCGCCCGCGATCGATAGTTGCATTGCATCCGAGGGTTAAAATGGCGATCGCACCACCAATACCCAGCATAGCCAGAGTTTTAGCAAAACGTTTCATGTCTCGTTTTCCCCTAAATTTCCGTGTTTTCCCAGTCCCAAAAAGTGGGAGAAGAGGGGCGCGACAAACCCCCATTGCAGATATACTCGAGTTAGTTTTTTGTTGCTTCAGATCGGTCGTTCTCTCGAGCGATCGACCTGACTTTTCTCATCGGGTACTATTCCGCTTTGACACCCGAACGCGATTTCGCCCAAAGCAAGCCGAAAACCGTCAATCCCAATAAAGTAGAAGGCTCGGGAACTTTGGTCGGATCGGGATCGCTATCTCCATCTCCGCGCGCGATCGGTTGGGTATTAATTGCAGAGTTAAAAATGTTATCCCCTGAATTAACAAAAGGAGCGGCCAAACCCGGCCCGAATTCTGCCGAAAACAGAGCAATTAAATTTTCGGTTTCATCGGTTTCATTGGTTGTAAAACGAATGGTATTAGGCGGAGGAGGTGCAGCCAACACGGTATCGTAATCAACATCCGCATACTCCGTCACTCGGTGGGAGTTCTCTGCAAAGATGCGCGAAGAATTGCTTACACCAGTATTGTCGGGGAAAATGCGAAAATCGGATTCGGGATCGGTATTAATGGGAATGCGGGCAATATTCACCGTCCCGAAACCATACTCATTACCGACTCCCGGCATTCCAATGGGATCGCCGTTCTCATCCAACAAGTTCCAGTTAAAAGAGAGAACTTCTGCCTCATCGAGATCGTCAACCGTGAGAACAAAACCATCTAGAACATTATTCCCATTATCCACAGTTTCCCAGTCGGACACTTGAGGACTTTGGAAAAACGGATTGGGACTGCTTCCCACTAAGGTGCAACCGGGAACCAACGCACAAGCAGCAGGAGTATTCCGAGGACCGACTCCCAACAGATCGGCATTGGGAATCGCACCAGCACTCAGCGTATTAAAATCCTGCTGGATCGCTGTCCACTGAACTGCCGTTTCGGTTGACTCGGTCACTTGACCCAAGTTAGTGAAAAGCTGATTTCCGGGTAAAGGATCCGCATCTTGCCCGAGGGGACGACCGTTTGCATCCACACCCGCACCCGCAAAGACAGGGGCAACATCTTGGACAAAGCTATTGCTTCCCGTATTTAACGCAATCCGAACCCCATTTGCAGGACGATTGGACCAGTTGAGGACTTCAAAGGACAGTTGGAATTTATCTCCTTCGGGATCGTCTTCAATGGCTTTGATATTGGTAAAACGGAAGCAAAACACGGGAGGGAGTTTCGTTTCCGGCGGGGGATTCGGCACCGGATCTGCTTTGGCTGCACCCGCACCCAAAATCAGCGCGATCGCGCTCGCCACACCGAGGGAGGTAATAATTGGTTTGAACATATTATTCTCCTAGATTATTTTCCTGAGTCGTAGGATGAGGAGATGGCACATCTGACAAGTTCGTGCTTCATCTCTTCAAACCCTTCACTCATCTCAATGGGCAAGATTTCTCGGGTTTATGCAGAAAGCCCAAAAATTTTTTCGACTTGGGGAAACCTTGTAGTCTTTCAAAATAATCTTGACAGTTCTAAAATTTATAAAATTCTTATATATCGATTCTTTTAGAGATTAAAAGATTCTTAGATTGCCAAGTAGCAGAAACGGTCAGAGGACAGAATCGATCGAGTTCCTCGTGCTGGTGCGATTGAACGATGCACCTACAATATCAGGGGAATTTCTCTCCCTCGATGAGGGTATGGGAGAATTTTACGACCGACTGGATAATGATTTTTGCTTACTTCTTTGTCCTATCGAGAAGTTGAAGTGCGAATCCTCATATCGCGATCGCGATGAATTTGAGAACGGCGAAAAAACTCGCTATTACTCATTTTTTCATTCGCTTCAAGGATTATGAGAACTCAACTTCATCAACAATTGCTGAACTTAGATTATTGCACTCGTCAGACTTACGGACGCATTGAAATATTCAGCGATCGCTCGTCCAAAAGTCAGATTCACTTTATTGCCACTCGTCCCATACCGCGATCGCTCTCCTTATTTTGGCAGCTTTTGCATTGCCTCGAATCGCAACTGGGAGGTAATCTGTTCGATTTGGCAGAAGAATATTACGATCTGGTACTCGACACGAAATTAAATGGAGAAAGTGCTTCTCTATCCAATCATCTTAATTCTTTGCCCTCAGAACTCATTCATACCCTAGAAATTGCTGCCGAATGTCAAGCAAAAGTACCAGATCCTCAAATTCGCGATCGCCTGTTCCAACTCATTCAAAAGCTGGAAAGCATAACTCCCTTAGATACCAACAGTTTTGCAGAAACAGCACTTCCCTTGGTTCGAGATGTGATTCTGCAAGCACGAGAAACGGGAAAATCTGTGGCAGAAGTCGTTGAATCCTATCGGGTTGAAGAATCAGACCCATTGCGCTGTAATATTCCCAACTGCCTATTTGAGGATGCTGTTGCCAATTTACCCCAAGGCATCCGACTCGCTCGAGTTATCGGCAATCCTGACGTTTCCTTTCTCGCCCAACTCGAATCGCAACCTTCTTTGGATTCGATCAAAGTCTCTTCGCTTTATCTCAGCGAAGGAACAATCGTGCGAGTGATAAAGTGTTTGTGGGAGCAACAACTCGATTTTGACATTGAAAACTGTAAGGAATTGTCGCTTCCTCAATCTGCCATGTGTCGGACGGAGGCAGGTCAATTGTGTCTCGTTCCTCGCGAAGCACTACAATTTCTTGGCAACGGGGATGCCGCTCTCTCCACCTCTCAACGGTTGGTTGAAATCGAACGAGATTTAGTGGAACTCATCGAAGAATTTGAACCCACGCAAGCCGTAATGGAAATGCCTTTTTTCGGTCGGCATATCAAAGCAGCTGGCGGGGTTTTGCAAGCAGTGGGCATCATCAACCTCGTTTGCTGTCGGGAGGCAGATATCGAACCCGTTCAACTCCACCAATCCAGTTGGAAGGCACATTTGGGGAATGGGAGGGCAACGAAAGGGGAAGTTGCAGAAATTATTGCGACGTTATTCGATATGGAGAAGCTCCCCGTTGATGATTCGGTAGATGCGATCGCTATTGGTTATGCGGGTTTATGTGGGTTGACCAACAACATCAGCTAACGCTTTATCGGTGTCGAAGTTCGCAACGAAACCGATGGAACAACCCAAACAAGTTCAACTGCTCGATATTCCAGAGCAAGGCGATCGCCCGAGTTCCAACCCACGAACTCAAAAAATGTTGCGCTTGCTATTGGAAATGGATTGTAGCAATGAGCTAATCGCAGCACTACTCGAACTCTCTGAATTTTCGATTCATCACATTCGCTATTTGGCAGGGCCGATCTCGGTTCACCAGTGCGGTTGGAGCGAAAGTTTGCCCCAGTGGTTGCCCAAAGCCATTTATCTCGATCGCTTCGATGCCATTGTTGCCGAAAATGAAAAAGAAATTGTGGGAGAATTGGCAACACCGAGCGAAGTGGCGGCTTGTATTTATCCGGCGACTTTAATTGCTCCTTTGGAGCGCTATTGGGCGGATGTTTATCTCTGGGCGGCAAACGAAAGTATGACCAAACACGGAAAATTGCCGGAAGGTCGAACTTTTTGGGAGGTGCAGGGAATACAACCCGTGCAAATGTCCGGTTACATCAAGACGGAATGTTACGATCGCATTGCCAGAGATATCCGCCGCCGCGTCGTAGAAGCAGGCAAGCAACGAGGATGGGGCAAGAAACAAAGAGCGGTCAAGTCTGATACTCAACGCAAAAATAAAGCTACAACAACCTCGGAGAATGAAGGCGATCGCCAAATTTCGCTATTTTGAAATCAATCCCAACAGATAACTGCTAACTGGTAGCGGATTGCGAGATAATTTCTTTCTGCACGGCGATCGCTTCTCTGGCTTTTGCCATTCGTTCCTCTGATGTTTCGTAGTTGGCGGCATCTGTAAAAAATTGCTCGATGGATTCCGTGCGATCGCGCCAAAAATATTTAAGCTCGAACGCCTCGGCATCTTCAATTTCCGGGTCATTTTGCAGTGCTTCTCGGATCGCCCCTCGAAAATCTCGCTTGCGTTCCAAGCATTCGAGTTCTTCAACGCTTAGGTCTTGGCGAACTCTTAACTGAATCGGGCGATCGCTCTTACCGAACGCTCGGGCAAAATAACCATAATCGCTAAAGGGATCGCATTCTGCTTCAAGGCGATCCCATTCCGCATCTGCTTCGGGGTCATCGCAGTCCAAAAGGGGGCGAACGCGCAAACGCTTGGCTATTTTCCCATTTGGCAGTTCGATCTCTTCAAAAACTTGAGTTTCGGATGTTTTTGCTTGCGTCATAATTGCCCCAGTTCAAAATAAATCAAGTCGTCACAATCGGGATCGCGCCCCAATTCCCACATTGATAGTTTTCGATAAAATTCAATAGCATTGTCAAGGGAGTGAAGGCCAATCCTGCCAAAGTATCCCAATTCCGCACTGCGCTGGCGAGCAAAAGAAATCAGTCTTTTTCCCACAAATTTATAACGCTGTCGGGGAACGCTAGAACGATTCCAAGAGGCGCTGGCGATTGCCTTAATATAGACGATTTTTTGAGTTTCGTCCAACCAAGAGCGATGAAATCGAGTTTCCAAACTTAACAAACCTTGGGTCGTATTATTGCATTCGATCGCGTAACCTTCAATGTTGTCTTCATTAAATGCCATACGTTTCTTGAATGCCCAATCCCAATATTGATCTTCTTCTCCCAACTCTTCCAATTTGGGAATCCAATATTCCTCGAAATCAAGAACGTGGCGATCTGAAATTTCGACGATTCGAGCGTTGCTATAGCAATTTTCTTGAATGTCAAAAAGCTGCGTCTGCATTGCATCAAGCGACTCTTCTTTTATCGTTAATAAACTAGGTCAATTGGGCATCGATCTGAGCTAGCTTGGCTTGCATGGCTTCTCGTATTGCTTGCAGTTGCTCTGAGTTCATCTCGTCAACGGCGATCGATTCAATCGATTTGACAGTTTTGGCAGTTTGTCGGGCTGTTATTTTCTCCTCATCCTTGGGATTGTGTTTTGCCAATGTTTCGTTAACCAGCGCCTTTGTTTTTTCCTTGGTTAACTTCTCTTTCAGGACGCGATCGCAAAGATTCTTGCGAATATTCCTTGCTTTGGTTTCTGTCAGATTGAGATTTTTAGGAGACAGTTTTTGTAACAGTTTGGCATTGGCAATACCTAACCCCTCGCGAATGGCATGACGAATATCCTCGAAATACGAGAGAACTGGAAAAACATCGAAGTCAAACCAGACTGTTGAAAATCCCGTCTTTGCCAACCAATACGCACTATGCGTGGTTATTGTCGTCTTACCGCTCCCGCCAACACCGAGAACGGCTAATCTTAATTTAGGTAGTGTCATTATTGAATCTGAAGCGATGTTCTTTCAGATTATCACGTGGATATCCAGATATCCACATTAAATAGAAAAAAATTTGGAGAAAACTGTGGGTATCCGGATATCCACAGAGGAAACGGCAAAAATTATCGAGACGATTGTGGGTATCCAGATATCCACATCGAATGGAGTCGATCGCGATCGCAAAAAATCGCCCTAACGGGCAAGGGCAGGTAGAGATTGAAGTTGGAGAATGCCCGATGGAATCGACCGTACAAAACAGCGACACAACTTTAGATTCAGTCAGAGAAGTGGTGAAAGTGCTTTTTCCCTTTCTTGTAGAAGTCCCATTACCGGAGGAATTTCGAGTTGGCAGAATTGTGAAAAGTCGGGGTCGCTATGGCACGATCGCGAAAATGGATGAAAGCGATCGCCCGATAACCATTGTTTGGGATGCCAAACTGGGAGAAGAACAGGACAAATTTGCCTACACTCGAGACGAGATACGATTCCACAAAATTGCTGTCGTTTCCCCTTACCGTGAGGGAAAAACTTGGGTCGAGTTTCCCTTGGGAACGAAGGTCGCACTCGCTGATGGTGGAATTGCCGAGTGGGGGGCACTACCCTGCTATTTGGTTGAGGCTGTTGATCGAGAAAGCATTACCATTCGCGATCGCTCGGGACTCTATCGCTTTCCCCTCTCCATTTTTCCTGGCAGCCCCTTCAAAAATCAAATCGATCTCCCCGACACTCTCTCATTACCCCCATTATCTGTTCCCGATCTGAGGTTGAAAGCGGAAATTTGGCTTTCCATCAATAGTCCCAGCCAGTTTTTAGAAATTGTTAACTTCGCTTGGCAGCAACAGTTAAAAGAACGGTTTGTGACTCAATTGGACGAACTCTATCAACCCGAAGATTTGGAAGCGGCTTGGGACACTGCATTTGCCAACCACCTGCAAAAACAAGGTGAAGAAGAAGGGATTTGCGGGTTCAAGATTGGGAGTCGAGTGCTGGAACGAGGAAAAAGATGGGGCGCGATCGCTTCTCTCGATACCCGTTCAGAGCGATCGTTTGGCATTCGTTGGAATGATGGAACGATGATGCACTACAGTCAGTTGGAAATGAAAGCGATGGGAATATTGCTCGTTCCGCCCGCGATCGCCCTTTCCTCCAACGTAGCTTATGAAATGAGCGAGGATGGCAGCTATTATCGAGCCTTTATCGCCTTCCGCACCAAAAAATTAGCTCGAGCTTGGCTCAAATCCATCAAGCAACTGGTGGGAAAATTGAGCAATTTGCACGACCATCAGCTTCCCGAATTTCGCCACTTATCGGGCAAGCGTTGGGAATACGAAAATGAGATGCTGGGGATTCCCTGCCAAACCATTCATCAGTTATTGGGCTTGGGAGTGCGGAATCAAGGCACGGAGAAAGTGTTGGTGCAAACCGCAGCATCTTCCGTTCACCTCTACGATTTTATTTTCCTTGATGAATGTTCGATGGTCGGGGCGGAGTTGTGGGAATGGCTCGAACGCTGTTGCGAAAAGTCTCCCCTTGCCAATCGCAAGCTGGTTCTTATGGGCGATCCGGCTCAATTGAATCCAGTGGGAGAAAAGCGATCGCCTTCCTTCAATATCAAAAATCGTACCATCTTAACCGAAGTGGTGAGGCAAGCTGGAGAAAGTCCCCTGTTGGATTTTGTGACTGCCAGTCGCCGTGCGGTCAAGAGCAAAACCGATTGCTTTTTCCCCTTTCCCTGCTACCAACCGAACAATAAATCGAATGGTGCGTTTAGAGCTTCGGAAGCCAAGCTGTTGCAATATGGGATTAAGAAAGTTCGCCGCAAGTTCGCCCAAAATCCCGATTGTTTCCGCATTCTTTGCTATACCAACAAGCGAGTCGAGTATTACAATGCAGCGATTCGCAGTGCCATCTATGGGCAAGATGCGCCCCAATTTGTTATCGGAGAGCGATTAATTACCAAAAACCCCGTTGTCGCTCCCGATGGCAAGACGGTCATTTTGCCCACCTCCTGCGAGATTGAAGTGCAAGAGATTGCCGAGAATCGACATTATGGCTATCGGGTGTGGCAATTGCGAGTCGTTACCGATGAAGGTCTCGTCCGGCAAATCTTTGTCCTGCACGAGTCCGAACGCCGTCGTTACGAGGCGGAGTTGGAGCAAAAGTATCAGAGTGCCAAGCGCAATTCATTTTTATGGCGCAAGTATTATTGGTTTCGAGATGACGTTTTTGCGAAGGTTTGGAATTGCTTTGCCCTGACCGTCCATAATTCTCAAGGCAGTACGTTTGATGAGGGGGCGATCGATGGGGACGATCTCCTCGTGCGCTTGTTTGTGGGTAATGACGAATCCGAACGACGGAAACGCAAAGAATACAATCGGCTGTGGTACGTGGGTGCATCTCGGTTTCGCCATCGAGTTCTCTTTCTTTCCAAACACAAATCCTAAGTCCGAGTTGTAGTAGAGATAAACCAGGGAAACATCGGGTTAGTGCGATAGGGTCCAACCCGATAAACTTTCCGTGTTGTGTGACTCGGCTGCCGGATTGCGATCGCATCAATTCAAACCAGCTTCTACCAGCACCAGACGCAAATCCGCACTCAAACCGAGTCGTGTCGCCCACTCTTGCAGATAGTCGAGATCGAGCAATTCTCCTTGAACCTTGAGAATGCCCAAAACATCCCGCCACTGCTTTTCCGACTGACTTTGCCGTCGCCATTGCAGCTTGCTTAAAATCGTATCTTCGGGACTGGCATAATACAAAATCCTTCCTTCTTCCATTGATACTGCCTGCCGTCGCTCTAGTTGCACTCGATCGAAAGGTGTCGTCCCTGATAAAATCAAATCCCCTCGGGCAATCGTTGCAATGTGAATAACTTGCAGGATATCGAGCCGCCCGCTTTTCACCTCTTCGACACCCGCCACGTAAAATCCAGATGCCTCGAGGGAGGCGATCGCTTCATCGAGTCGATCGCGCTGCATCGACACCACCACGTCTAAATCGCGAGTCGTGCGGGGTTCTCCATACAAAATGGCTGCCGATCCGCCGGCAATGAAATACTCGATTTGTAGAGATTCAAACAGGTCGTGCAACAAAAAAGCAATTTCTAACGGGTCTTGAATCCACATTTTTTCGTTGTTTCCCGGTACGAACGCCCTCGGATAATCATCTTGCAACCATGCCCTCGCTATTTTCTCCGCCAGAGCTACGCCCGTCAAGTGAGGAAAACGCCGCTTGATACTTTGCAGCGATAATTGTCGGGTTCGCTTCATCAACGCCCGCGCCATCCCGTATCGCTGCAAGGGCGATCGCGATCGCAGCAGCAAAAACTCCAAGCGATCGGCTTCGGCGATCGTATCTTCTGCTTGGGGACGATAGCCCGATTGTTTGAGGTCAGTCACCATGCGATCAAATCCCGAATTCAAAGCTCTTTAAGTTTAATTCACGTGACATTTTCCGGCAATCCATGAGAGTTAATTCTATTTTCTTACTGAGATTTCTTTGTTGTAAGATTTAAGCGTTTTACGTCCATAGATAGATTTTCTTGTGTAGAATAAAATTTATTGTTCTACATAAAATATTTAATCACATTTAATGTCGAAAATAATTACGGAGAAAGAAAAATGCTCAGAAAAAAAATTGTTCAATCTCTTGGGTTAATTGCCGGTATAATTCTCATCTCTTTGAGTTTCCAGCAGAGTGCTTCAGCATTTAATCTGATCTTTCACGGTCAACCAAATCGATGGGTTACTAAACCTTGGGGTGTAACAGGTATCGAAGATCTCGACGTAAATGGAATGTTATATGATGTTGAATTCGTTTTTGGTAGTTTTGATGAGGTTTTTTTATATAATGTAGGTGACTTAACTGAATTGGAAGGTATGACTCCCATGTTTTGGGATGACTTAGATGATGGAAAAGCAGCCGCAGCAGCAATAATGGAAGCATTAGGACCGCATTCCAATGAGATATATTGTGGCCTGCGATGTCCATTCAATGGATTCGATGTTTTTCGTGTTCCAGTTGGCGCTGTTCACTCAACCCATCTCAGAAGTTGGGGAGATAATACTGTGCCGTTGCATAACGACATATTACAACCATCAGATACACATCATCGGGCGAATCAGAGTCTTTATGCAAGGTTTCAATTAGCAGATAATCCTAGTTTAACCTCTGTTCCAGAACCTGCCAGTACAGTAGCGCTTTTAGCCATAGCCGGAACCGGATTCCTCACCACTCGCAAACGCAAAAAAGTCGAGTAGCGAACTATAGCAATCCTAATTGAGTTGTGAAGATCCGCCCTCTCTTTTTTACGATCGAAAAAGAGCTGAATCCCAAATATATCAAGAGTTTTAGGTTTTTACAACATTCATATTTTGGGCTTCGCTGGAAATTTACAAATCAAATGGACTTGCTATATTGACCATCGAAAAGCAATAAGCCATAATTTAACTATGATTCTAACTTATTGCTACCGCATTAAACCGACTCCAGAACAGGCCAAAAAAATAGACTATTGGCTCGAACTCCTTCGTCGCCATTGGAACTATGCCTTGGGTCAACGATTGGACTATTTGAGACAAACCCGTTCTCAAGTAGATCGGTGCAGTCTGGTTTCAGAATCAGTAGGTGAAATTCCCGAACCCGTTAATTATTACACTCAGCAATCTGCACTGAAAGAAACCAAAATCCTCTTTCCCGACTACAAAGAAATTTATTCAGAAGTGCAACAAATCAATCTGCAAAGATTGGATAAGGCATGGAAGAAATGGAGAATTCCTGATAAGAGTGGGAAGAGAGGAGGGAGACCGAGGTTTAAGAAAGCCGGACAGTTGAGATCGTTTGAATTCTCACGAGTTAATCATCCGAAAGCTACCATAAAGTTTGATGGCAAAAACCTCATAACGACGAGATTGGGAATTATTCCTGTTATCGTTCATCGCTCTCTTCCTGAAGGATTTGAGTTAAAAACTGCATCAATTGTCAAAAAAGCAGATGGTTATTATGTTTGTCTGACAGCGAAAGATGAACGAGTTCCCGAACCCTTACCGCTAGATAAGATTAAGTCTGCTATCGGAATTGATGTGGGCTTGAAAGAATTTCTTACAACATCAGAGGGAGAAGCCGTTCCCATTCAACAAACCTATCGTAAGGCACAAAATCATTTAGCACGTCAGCAAAGGAGGTTAAAGAATAAAAAGAAGGGTTCTAAAAACTATCAAAAACAACAGAATAAAATCGCTCTTATTCATCAAAGAATTCAGCGACAAAGAAAAGATTTTCAATACAAAATAGCGAACTGGCTAACGAGACATTATGACTTAATTGCGGTTGAAGATTTGAATATCAAAGGATTGGCAAGAACCCGATTGGCTAAAAGCATTCTTGATGCAGCATGGGGACAATTCATCACTATCTTGGAGGCAGTAGCAGTCAAATGCGGCGTTCAGGTAGTCAAGGTAAATCCTCATGGAACATCTCAAGATTGTAGCGGTTGTGGCACGAAAGTCCCGAAAACTCTCTCAGTTCGCACCCATGAATGCCCGAAGTGCGGACTAAAGATGGACAGAGATGAAAATGCAGCACGTAACATTTTGCATCGGGCAATAGAAGAACTACAGGCGGTGGGTCTCATCGTCTCTGCTTGTGGAGGCTTAGATAGTAATCAGCCCGAGAAACAAGAAACTTCACAGAACTGGGTTCAACTCAGTCTCTTTTGAAGCTCCCGTTAGACCTGAAAGGTTAACGGGAGAGAACGTCACAAGCAAGAATTTGGTCACGAGCGCGATCGCCCATAACAAACTGCGTTCCTTGGCAAACGGCTTGGATTTCCCTGCAATTGACGCTGCTTTGAACCAACTGCAAAAGTCGGAGGCACAGTTAAAAACCTCTCTCAATGCGTCCATTTGGCTCGAAGTGTGTTTGTTGAATCTGATGCCGGAAATCGCGATCGCTTCTCTCGAACCCCAGAGCAATGGGAGCAAGCCTTCATCGGCAACCGAATCCGTCCCCGATCTTGCAGGAATTTGGGCGAATGTCGTCGAAACGGCAAAACCCAGCAATCGCGGCTTGCTCTCCCGCGCTCGATTGACGCAACTTGACGAGGAGCGAGCAGTGCTGTCTGTCGAACCCAAGTATCTCAAGAGATTCCAGCAACGCAGCCAAACCGTCGAACGCATTCTTGACAAAGCCTTGGGCTATGCCGTAACTGTTGAAATTGAGGCCAAATAGAACATGATTGCAATTTTAGTCGGGGATGACCGATACGCTATAGAACGAGAAATTGCCGCTTACAAGTCCCGCGTCTCTCCCCAGTGGCGGCATTTCAACATCCATCGATTTTCTAGCAATGCTTTAGAGTCCGCGATCGCCTGTGCCAGAGCCGCAGCTTTTGGCGATGGTCGCAAGGTGGTGGTTGTGGAAGAGTGCAACTTCAAACAGTTTGGGGAGACGGGTTTGGAACTGCTTCAGTGCTTGGGACAATTGCCCGAGACAACAGACCTGATTTTTGTTGCCAGTGCCATTGACAAGCGCCTGAAAGTATCCAAACACCTCCTTAAATTCGGCAAATTGAAAGAGTTTGCCAAGATTCCCCCGTGGCGCATCGATTTGATTGCTGCTGCCATTGGGATGCAGGCGAAGGAATTGAATTTGCACTTGAGTCGGGATATTGTCAATTATTTGGCTGACGCGATTGGTAACGATACGACGCGGGTGGAGTCGGAACTGCAAAAGTTGGCGGTTTATGCCAGTGGCGATCGCTTGACCAAAGTGCAGGTGAGGGGGTTAGTTCTTTGCATGACTCAAACCAATCTTCAGTTAGCGGCGAGTGTGCGAGAAGGAAAAGCGTTGGAAATGGCGGGCTTATTGGAGGAGTTGCTGGCTCGAGGGGTGTATCCTTTAGCGATCGCGGCAACTCTTGTGACTCAGTTTCGCACTTGGCTTTGGGTGAAAGCGGCATTGCAAGGAGGAATGAAGAAGGATGGGGAAATTGCTCGCTTGTGCGGTATTGGCAATCCCAAACGATTGTACTTTCTGCGTCGGGAAGTGGAGGGGGTGTCGCTGCGATCGCTTTCCCATGCCCTGACGCGACTTCTCGATCTGGAAGTGATGCTGAAAAGAGGGGTGAAGGCGAACGAAATATTGCCAGTGGTATTGCAGATTGTTCGGGGCATGAGCCAAGCGGCATGAGAAATACTCAATGCTGCTCGAATCCAAAGAATTCGGGCAGCTTTAGAATGGAGGGGTATTATGGTAGGAGCGAATTATCTAGCTCTCTGGCATCACCGTCAAATATCAATGCGGACGTTGGAGTGCAATTGTTGAATTTTTTGATGATGGCTGGGCAGAAGCCGAATCAACGGAAGGGAGACTCGCAGTTTCCGTGACTCGAAAACTTCACAATCGCTATCCGGACAAAGATTTAGCCAGAGCGATCGATCTCGTTAAAATGGATGCAGAGCGTTTGGGCATTGAATTCAAGAATTATCCCGATCGCCAGCCTGCACTATTTATCGATCGGGATAACCAAAACTCCGATAATCCCCTACCTGAATCTTGGCAATCTCTTTTAAACGAACAAGCCTATCGTATTGGTTTTGAGTTGTCGCATTAAGCAATTTTACTTGATTATTTGGGCTGCCACTGAATTGACAGAGCCGTGGAATTGGTGTTGGGAATTTCGAGTGAAGTTTGCGATATTTGTTGAAGTTCCCAAGCCTTTAGCACGATCAAATATTCGTAAAACATCTGTAAAATACACCAAGATAACCCTGCACTACCATCTAAAATACCTCCTAAGATAAAGAGCATATAGAAGAAGCGCAATAAAGGTCGAAAAGGCAAACGCAAGGATAAGTTTTTAAGAGCGTGTCTTCGTTCTACTTCCGATCTCCCCCAGAGTAAATTTTGCCAATTTATAGCGCCGTATTGCAATTGATGAAGCGTTTCTTTCGCTTCATCCGTTGAATAACGATTGTGCTTTTCAATCCAACGCGAGAATCCTTTACTACAGGTAAAGTGCGGATAGGTTTCTTTGAGAAAACCCGTATTTCCTTGTACAACTTCTCTTTCAGTATGACCGTAATCACTAAACCAAACTCGCTCTTTGTGCAAAAGACGCAATTGGTAGCGCGGATATTGGGTACTATGGCGTATCCATTTTCCCATAAACATAACTCGTTCGGCGACATAATAACCTGCATCTTGTGAGTTTTCGATCGCTTGGAGACATTCGGAAAAAAGTGCGGGAGTCATGCGTTCGTCGGCTTCGAGAATGTAAACCCAATTGTATTGGGTCGGAATATTTCTCAACATCCAAGTGCGTTGTTTGCCGTGACTTTCAAAGCGATGTTGGACGACTCGGATGGGATATTGAGAAGCAATGGGTACGGTGCGATCGCTGCTAAAGGAATCAACAACAATAATATCATCGGAAAGTTGTGCGGATTCGATACAAGCGGCGATATCGATTTCTTCGTTATGGGTGAGAATGAAAATGGAAAACATGATGTTTGGGGAATGGGTAATGGGGTTTGAATTTTGGTAAGATTGAGGCGCTCTCTCTCAAAAAATTATGCCGTGCGTTTATTCAATAAGCATTTTCCAATAACACCAAATGCCAACAATCCTAAAAGAGTCGAAGGCTCTGGTACGGATTCAGAGGTGCGATCGCCGGAAATAACAAATTCGCGAATTTCAAAAGCGCCTAATCGTTCGGATTCAGTTACGCGAAATTCAATTGATGTCACTCCGGCAATTGTTTGATTGGTGAAAATATCATCAATATCTTGCAAATTTCCATCATTTAGATTGTCAACAGAAAAACGAGTAACTTCATTACTTTTACCGTTTAAAATGACTTCCATTGCGGATACTTCTTCCCCCGCCATCGTAATGCTATCATTGGCAATTTTTATCGAAGTCAGATTGTAAATGCCATCCAGATCGATAGTAATCCCAACAAAATTATTGGGACTGAGAGAAGTTATGCCATCACCAATAAATGTAAAGGTTGCCTCTCGGGAAAAATCATCGGTAATGCCATCAAAAAGCGATTCGAGAGATCCTCCACCAAATTGAGTGTTTGTGCCATTCGTCCAACCTGTAGCAACATTACTGAGTTGAGGGGAACTTGAAAAATTTTGATTGGTTAGAATCACTGCTTGAACTGGAGTCAGATTCGTTAAACTCGCGATCGCCGTACCTAAAAGTGTAGCGGTTGTCGTCACCAAAAATTGACGCATGATAAACCTCTCTAGTTGTGAACTTTAAACCCAAGATCGAGTCTTCTAATTTCTTCTCTGGAATTCGCTTGCATATTTATGCAAATCGATCGCTTTTTTTACGATTCTTTACAGAAACGACGCGATCGCAATCCCAACAAACTGAAAAAACCTAAACCAATTAACAAACCGGGTTCGGGGATATCTTTTTTGGGAGGGGGTGTATCTCCCGTGTCGGCAATTTTGATTTGAAAGGCTAATCTTGATTGCGTGGGAGGCACTTTTTCCCAATTCATCATGACTTCTCCCGTCAGTTTAAAATCTTCGCCAATGTCTCCAATTTGTAAAATATCGAGTCCGCCTTGTGCCGCGATTGCGTGGGATTTTTCTCCTAAATTCGTGCCGTTGAGTTCTAAGTTATTGAGGAGAATACTACTCCCGGAATTGACGGCACGAGTGCGAATGAAAATATCGGAAAA
The DNA here is from genome assembly GCA_017746715.1 of Cyanobacteria bacterium SBLK. Taxonomy (GTDB): domain Bacteria; phylum Cyanobacteriota; class Cyanobacteriia; order Cyanobacteriales; family Spirulinaceae; genus CCY15215. Next base: position 16,791 of record JAGHZQ010000050.1, on the reverse strand, counting down.
GGGGTCGCTATAGGCATGAGAAAGAAGGCGATCGCCGATGAGAAAATCGACTTGGTTGGAGTTAGAATTATAGGAGAGTTCAAAGGCTTCCGTTATGCCACTTTGCCAGTTGAATTGGTCGGTTATTTGGGGAAATCCCGGATCGGCTTCGTGGAGATCCAATTCGTAAGTTGCCGCACCACTGCGATCGCCAATTCTTCCTTCCGCAACAAAAGCAATATCTTGCATGAGAGCGTTCATTTCCGCATCGGAAGATAAACGATCGAGAGTGAAAGCGATCGCGGATTCAGAAGAGGCAATTAACGCGATCGTTCCTCCTAAAAAACCAAGGAGTAATTTGTTTCCATTCATGATTCGTCAGCGTTCGTATTTTATTGCAAATAATGGATATTGTAGGGGTATTAAATTTAACACCCCTATCGCGGATTAAGAAGTATGCCGACGGCGCATTTTCTTGGCACTGAAAAGTAAACCAAATGCCCCTAAAGCTAAAGCCGCAGAAGGTTCTGGGACGGGTTCTGGAGGTGTTTCGAGCAATCCGCGCATGGCAATAACATCGTTATCGCATTCGGGAGCTAAATGAGCGATAAAACTGCCGTCGGGCAATAAATCGCGGGCAAAACTAAAGGCAATGGTTTGCGTTCCCGTTGCACCAAAATGACCGAAATCGAGTCCTAAATTACTCAAATCGCTCAGTAAATTAACATCTCCAATTTTGTTTCCCGATGCGATGACATTTTGGATGTGATGGTCTTGACTGAAATAGGGATCGTTAGCACTGAGTTCGCCAATTTGTGGATGTCCGCCACGACTGGAAACCCAATTGTTATAACCGCGCAAACTGGCATCTTGTAATAATAGTCCGTTTTCGCGAGCAATGGTTTTCCCGATGACGTTCTCATAGACTCCCAATTCGGGTACACCTGATTCATTATTGGCAGCAAAACGAATGCCGAATAATTGAGCCGCATTACTTGCAGCATCCAAGGATAGATCGGTGAAATTCAAGAGCATATCTCCCCAACTAACATGGCCATCGTTAGCGTATTGACTGCTCGCTCCATCAATGCCAAAGTTGGTATTAATCGCCATAATAATTTCATCGGCAGTTTGCTTCATAGCCATGCTAAAGATTTCGTATTTTGTACCGCCAACATGGTTTCCTGCCATGCTATCGTTACTCGAATCAATGCTATAATTCCAATCGCCATGAAGCGTTCCAGCTAAAGTAGGAGTCGAGTTTAAACAAATCGTTCCGGTGATGGTCATTGCACCCAAAATGAGTAAAGATTTTGTACGATTGACTAAAGATTTCATGGATTTATTTCTCCAAATTGATGAACTTAGACTCAAGTGAAATTGATTGAATGTGGCGTTTTCTGTTCTGTTTTTGCTAGAACAAAACTTTTTTGCACCTCTGCAAAAAAATGATGACGAGTTTGGAGTTATTCGCTGGGTAAACTCACTCGCCAATTAATTTTGAGAGCGACGACGCGAACAACGGCTCACGAGCAAACCTATCGAACCTAAGCCCAATACAATTGAAGGTTCGGGAACGGGTTTCGGTTCGGGAGGGATTTCGCGAAAGCTAATATCGCCAATACCAATTCCGTGAAAAGCGGGGTTGCTTGCGAGAGTGTCATCGCCATCCGTGAAAAGAACTTCTAAGCGATCGATCGCACTGCTAAAAGAAACTGAAACGGTACCATCATCGACATCATTAGCAACCCCTTTTATTCCTTCAAGAGTATACGGATCGATTTGTGCGGTATGGTTTGTATTGAAAATATTAAAAATCGGATCGATAACCGCACCATCTAAAAATCCCTTGACAATCACTCGGTCTTGCCATTGATAGTTGGTACTATTTAAGGAATCTACGTCGATGTCAAATAAATCGAAAGTTACATCATCGACTACACCATTATTATATCCCAAAAAATCAGCAGCTAAAGTGACTTGGTTGTTTGCTAAATTTTCTGGAATCGCTCCAATTTTTTGCGTGTCAATCTGTAAGTGTAAGGCTTGATTTGTATCGGGATTTGCGCCATTGAGAACGGCATTGACATCGGGGGTCTGATTTCCGTTAAAACTACTGAATTGAGTTTCACTTCCTTTGGAAATGTCGATCTGAACTTGACCTCCGCCAATATCAAATAATCCCGATGTTTGACCACTTTGCCAACCTGTTGAATCCCAATCTAAAGTTGCTGCTGTTGCTCGATCTGCGCGAGTTAATAAAGTTAAACTCATTGCAGTCGTAATCGTTGCAGTTGCTAAAATCGAGAAAGATTTTATGGGATTGATTAGGTATTTCATTTGTTTATGCCTCCAAGTTGATGAGTGGCGATCGCCCTCTCTAAATATCTATCGGGAAGTGGTTTGAGTTTTTCGCAAATCCAAACAAAAAATTGAGAAAAGCGATCGCGAAAACTCGAGTTGAATGAATTTTTTTTGCCGAACGATCTTTTGTAGAGTAGATGCACCTTGTATTGTTATGAATTCGGCAAACAATCGCGACGGCGGCGTATTTTTGTCACGCCAGCAAGCAAACTTAATGCACCTAAAGCTAACGCGGTGGAAGGTTCGGGAACGGGTTCTGGTTCTGGCTCGGGTTCGACAGTTCCGAGTAAAGCAATATGATCGTTATTGCAATCTAAACTGAGATGAGCGATAAAATCGCCATCGGGAAGTAAGGCGCGATCGAAGCTGAAACCGTAAGTATAAGAACCACCAATATTGAAATGGTCGAAATCTAAACCCAAACCCGTTAAATCGGATAGGATTTCAACATCGCCAATACGATTCCCCGTATTGATTAAACTGGGGATATGGCTGTTGAGATCGAAGTAGGGATCGTTGACAGCTAGATCGCCAATTGAAGCTGTTTTGCCATATCGATGAACGGCATTAATATATCCTTGCAAGCTCCCTTGAGGATTATCGTTTTCTCGGGCTTTATCTCGTGCGTTTACATTACCGTAAACGCCTAATGACGGAGCATCGGAATCATTATTATCCGAGAAGCGAATGCCAATTAAGCTGCTGTTCGCATTGGCAGTATTGAGATTTGTTCCCGTAAAATTGAAGAGCAAATCGCTGTAACCGACATGGCGATCGTAAGCTCCGGGATCGTGGGTTCCACCCCAAGGCATATTCGATTTTAAGGCGACAAAGATGCGTTCTTCGGTTTGTTTAATCGCCATCGCGTTGAGTTCGTAAACGGTGTTGCCCACCTGTCCGATTCCCAAGCTATCCTCGGCAGAATCAATGGCATAATTCCAGTCTTGATAGAGCGTTCCAGCCAATACCGATCGCGCGTTTAATCCCAAAGCACATAGGATGCTTAAAGACCCAATCAGGATCGTTTTGGGATGACCCAATCGTGCCAGTAAAGATTGTTTCCGATCCAACAACCATGCCATAATCCTTTCCTCCAAAAATTTAGGATTCAATCGCCCTCTCTAAATATCTATCGGGGAGCTTTGTCTTTTTTTCGCAACTCAGCGATAAATTTAGAAATTTCATCGTGGGGACTCGAGTTGAACTCAATTCGTATTGCTTTCTATGTCTTTCTCGAGAAAGCAAAAGTGTTTTATACAACGGCGTAAAAAAATCTGCGAACTAATTGACGAGCAACTCGCGAGCCTGTTGTTTGACCAATCCTTCCATCACGCATTGCTGCAACTTGAAAAATGCACCGATCGCATCTCGATCCAGTTTGGTTTGAAGGCAATGGCGCAATCGATCTTCGGCTTCAATGGTGAGATACCCCGTCGAGATCGCATCTCGAACAATTTCGCGAATGTCAAACATGACAATTAACTCAGTGACTTCTATCTGTCTTATCGGGGGGAAGGAATATTTTTTCGCAAAAGTTTGCTTTATATTTCTTTACGTTGTGAGGAAAGTGATTCTCGTTCCGAGACGCTAACTCCAAAGGAGAGGCTTTGCCAACGCGATCGCATCGGTGTTTACCAAGGGCTGCCAATGAGAGAGAATCCCGTCCAATAGTAAGGATGGGAGAAATCGACGGATAATTCTCCGAACTCTGAGGGAGGTTCGGCTTCACCGTAGAGCATTCGCAGTTGTGCTTGTCGAAGGGCTTCGGCTTTGATGGGAATATCGGGGTTGGCGAGGGCGCGATAGAGTTCTTCCATGAGGACAGAAGTTCCCATATCACTCACTTTCCACAAGCTGGCAACGGTGGATTTTACTCCGGCTTGTACTGCTAGTCCGCCAAAGCCCAGTTCGACTCGCCGATCGCCGACAGCAGTCTCGCAAGCACTCAGTACCAACAGTTCGACGGCTGCATTGTCGTACCATCGTGCCTTTCGCAAGCCGTCTAAGCCGATTTTCTCGTCCCAAAATTGGATGTGTGCGTTTTGGGGATATTGGGGTTGGAAGGAGGCATGGGTGGCGAGATGAACGATTTGAAAGTTGCCGCGATCGCGTTGGGTTTTCAGGTTATCGAGGGTAAATTCTTCGTTGAGGAAGGATTCGCCTGAAGCAAGTGAGGTGGTGACGGTGGCGAGTTCGGTAGGAACGGCAGGAAGGGGTTCGTAAGGAGTATTGGGAAACTCGGATGCACCCATGCCGAGGACTTTGGCGTTTTTGATGCTGGCATAGCGGGTATCGGTTAGGCTCATGCTGGGGATAGTGCCGAGGCTGTATCGTTCGATCAGGAATTGCTGTCCGTCGTGGAGGGCGGCGAGGGGAAGCGATCGCAATGTTCCCCCGAGGGAAAAAACGAGGGTATCGATTTCGAGGCGATCGAGTTCGTCTGCGAGGGGGGCAACGAGCCATGCGTGCAGTTTTTGGGCAGAATTGAGATAGTGGTGGTGGTTTTTGTCTGCAATGCGGTGGCGGAAGAGGGCGACGGTTTGTTTGAGGGTGCGGGGATCGGCTTCGGGGACGCGATGGACGAGGGGCGGGGCATCGGGACGGACGAGAACCAGTTGCAATGCGTCGGGTAAGGGCAGAGCATAGATGACGACGGCTCGCGTTCCGGTTTCGAGTTCGATGGTTTTCAGGGTTTCGCGGATGCTTTGGGCGGTTACTTCTTTATCTGCAAGATCCTCGCCAAAGTAAGTTTCATATTCATCTTCTAGCAATTGGTCGATATCGGCGATCAGTTGCTCGGGGTTGGCGTTGAAGTTGAGAGCGGTTAGGGTGTTGAGTGAGGGCAGAATAGGGGCGGAAATAGGGGCGATTTCGGGAGAGTTGGCGGTTTCTTCAGGATAAGGATTATCGGCATTGAGGGAAAGCAAGACTTGCTCTCCGGTGTTGGGGTTGGTGGTTTGCCACTCGAAGGCATAATCTCCCGTTTCGTCGGTGCTAATGGTTGTTTGGGCGTTGAGAATATCGCCGATGAGGAAGGCGAGGTCTTCGATGGGGTTTTTGCCGCGATCGAGTTCTTCTAAGGGTTCGGGAATTTCGGGGGGAGGCGTGACGGGATGGGGTGCGGGGGTTGGCTCGGGTTGAATGGGGATTTGGGGTTGAGGGACGGAGACGATTTGCAGGCGATCGCTATCCTGTTTGTGAGTGTAGGGATATTCTTGGTAAGTTTCGATGCTTTGTTCTGGGGCATCATTGCCTCGGGTAATTTCTCCAGTAGTGCCGTTAATGCTTGCATCGCCGACAATAAAGGGAGTTTGACCGTTACCGCCGTGATAAATCTTGACTTCGCCCCCTTCTACCGCACCCGCAACGGAAATGCTGGCGTTTTGTCCGTTGCGATCGCTAAAAGTATCGGTTGCTTGGAAGAATTGGGGAGCGATCGCGGTAACATTGCCTCCCGTTCCATTTTCACTTTGAGCGTTGATAGTTGCAACAGAAATGTTATTCCCTTGCAAGGTAATATTTCCCGCATCATCTACGGCTGAGGTATCGAGGTTTTCTGATGTAATTCGTCCGTCTTGACTGGTGAGGGCGATCCCGTTGGATGAGGTAATATTGCCTGTTGTCATGTTGTTAACGGTTGCAATTTCGATGGGAGTGTCGGAACTCGAAACCTCTCCTCGAATGTTGAGATTATTCAAGGGTGCAGATATCCCGACCTCATCATTAAAATAAACCGTTCCCGTCCCCGTATTCAGATTAAGATCGTGTTGCCCGTCAACGGTCTCGTTAAAGCGAATATTCCCTGAATCTCTAATCGAAATTTCAACATTATCATTCAGTTCTACTGATGAATTGAACGTGATATCATTTCGATTGGTTTCGATTTTATCGTTGGCTCGGATGGAGTTGCTCGAATCAATATAAATTTCTCCGCCTCGTCGTGCAAATGAACGAGCATTAATATTTCCTGTCGTGACATCCTCTCGACCATAAATATAAATATTGCCACCTCGACCCGTTCCAGAAGCCGTCACGAGAGGGGCTTCATTGGTATTAACGCGACCTTCACTTTCAATATGTAAATTGCCGCTATTTGCATCAAAACTGGTTAATAACATGGTGCTGCCAATTCCGGAAGTATTAATATCATCGACAGCATCAAGGGTAATATTTCCACCATTTTTCCCACCCATTGAATTCACTAAACCGGAACTGGTATCGATCGCACTTTCGCTAATCGCAGAAATTGAACCACCATCTTGTTTGGCATTGGTGCGAATGTCGCGAGTTGTAATATTTCCCGGTGTTTGTAGTCTAACATTGCCTCCAAATCCCCAACTAGAAGAACTATCAATTCCAGAATCAACGGTAATTGAACCATTGTGACTGATAACATTGATATGTCCAGCTTGAGAAATACCAATTTCATAGCTAGTTTTAGGTGAAGAAATATTTAGGTCTGTATTTATTGAATTTAGTTGAGGGACAATACCAAAATTGACTGCTGTATTTGTTCCAGTTCCGGAAAATGAGGCGATCGCACCTAATTCAATATTGCCTGCTGCTTCGATTCTAATATTCCCACCTCTAGAATTGAGAGGATTAGATTCTTCTTCTAAAAAAAACGATCTATTGTTGCGTGGAGATGAATAACTATGAACTCCAGTTTCACCAACAATAATATTGCCTGTTTGACTGGTAATATTGATCTGCCCGCCTTGAGAAGTACCTGCACCAGAACCAGAATAGCCTATCGTAGTTCGATTTAAAACATAAGTTTGCGCTGCACTAGAGCGACCTGAAGATGAGATGACACCTTGATTTATGGTGATATCTTGTTTGGCCCTTAAAGTTATATTTCCACCATATCCTGCACCTGTTAAGTCACTTGTACTTCCAGAAGAAACAATAGAATTTGCACTAATCGATCCTTCTAAACTTACAATATTAACATTCCCACCATCACTATATTCTGAGAAATTCTGTATATCTCCTATAGCAATATTTCCCTCTCTACTAATTAAGCTAATATTTCCACCGGGGTCGCCATATCCAAAGTCTCCAAACTGTCGAAAATTATCTGCTGTAATATTACCATCAGCAATTATACTTATATCTCCATTTGTCCTGAGATCTTGCCAAGCTAAATGATTGCCAAAGTGTTGAGCTTGGACATTTTGACCTGCTTGAATATAGAGATCGCCTCCTGCTGTTTCCAGATTAGCATTCAAATTGATATTTCCTAGCGCTTGAAATGTAATCGTTTCACCCAGTTTTTGATCGAGAAATAGAGTTTCTGAGACATCAATTTGAGCTTGCTCCATGATTGTTGAAGAATCTTGAGAGGTTATTGTGGAAAATTCTATTTTTGAATCCTCACTAATCTCAGATAATTTTGAAGGATCGGGAAATAAATCGGCAAACAGATCGGATAATACTTGAGTATCTTGATGTTCATCTTGAATCGACGAATCATCATTTTGAAAAAACCACATTACCGAATCAGCCAGATCGGAAGAATCTGCCTCAACAAAAATATCGCGATCGGCTTGCAAAATAAGATTGCCTGTCAACTCTGAGATCGTGGTATCACCAATGATTAAATCTCCATTTTCCGGCACTTCAGAAAGTAAAATCGCACTTTCAGAATTTGCGATTGTCTCTTGAATGGTTGCGCTGGGTTGAATGCGGATATTTTTGGACTTAAAGCGAATCGTTCCATTGTCTCCTAGAAGCGTGCGATCGCCATTCTTGTTTTCCTCGACAGCAGCCCCAACATCGAGATTGCCCTCAAATACTAAATTATTATTGCTGGCGATCGCAATTAAACCCCCATCCCCTGACTCGCTACCCCCCCTCGCACTGGCATCACCAAAAAACCCTAAATTTTCATCGGCTGAAACGACAATTCGCCCCCCATCTCCGTTGACCAAAGCATCGGCATTTAAAACAGTATCGCGATCGACGAGAGTGCGTCTCGCATTAAACTTCTTTCCGGTTTCCTTCGCATTACCCCCAATTCGCACATTTCCGCCGCCTTCCGTCCCCGACGCATCGATCGCGACTCCCAACAATGCAACGATATCCCCCACAACATCCACATTTCCCCCCGTTTGTCCTGCCGTCTCCAACTCTCCACTCAGAGCCACCGAACCCACCGAGTTAGGCAGTTCTACGCCATTGTGAAGGAGGCGATCGCCCGCAACGGTAACATGAGTTTCCACCCCCGACCCCGTAATTAAAGCCGGAATATCCGTCGCCGCGATGGGGAGAGCGTTTCCCTTTGCATCTGTCGGGGGAACGAACTCGAAGCCCAAAACATTACCCTGTCGCACCATTCGCAACCGTCCCGTTTCTCCTACCGCACTAATGGCAATATTGCCCGATGGGGCGCTCAAATTGCCCGTATTGATGACTTGAGCGCCTAAAAGTGCGAGGGTTTGCCCTTCCCCGACCGCCAAATCTCCCCCATTGACGATCTCCCCTGCATTCTCGCCAAACCCAAACTCGATCGGCGTTCCCGTTAAATTCTCATAATTGTTATCCCCCCAAACATCAAACCACAACCCATTCCCAAACCCCATGCGATCGGCGGTCGTGGCGAAAAAGTCTCCCGGTACGTTGAGGGACGCATTTGCACCGAAAACAAACCCGGAAGGGTTCATCAAATAAAGATTGGCATTTCCCCCCAGAACTTGCACGAGTCCATCAATAACCGAAGGATTTCCCCCCGTCACCCGTCCCAAAATATTCTGGATTTGCGGATCGGTCAGAAATGTGGCGATCTGGTTCGCATCTAAACCAAATTCGAGCAAGCTGTGGAATAAATTCGCCCCATCTCCCGACAGCGTACCGCCTTCGATAACGAACTCGTTACCCTCGATATTCACGATCGTTCCTGTGCCATCCGGTGCGGGTATGATGGATTGTGCGGTAACATTTCGAGCGATCGCCAGCCATGCCAGCGCAACGAACAAAGCAGAGTGAATTTTAGGAGAAAATACATTCATGAGAGAAAAATAGAGTCAGAAGAACAAAAGAGCGATCGCAATTCGCCGCAACTTACCAAGGACTGCCGATCGCCGTATATCCCGCCCAAAAGTAAGGATGGCTCAGATCGCGACCTTCCCATTGATGCAGTTCTGGGGGGAGGGGAATGGGTTGGCTCAACCCGACGATTTGACCCGACTCCACCCGCACTCGTCCGCTTAAGAGGGCAATTTGGGACTGTCGCAGGGCTTCGGCTTTGATGGTGACATCCTCTCGAGCCAGTTGATTGTAGAATTCGGCGATCGCCGGTAAAGTCACAAAATCGTTAATTTTCCACAAGCTGGCGAGGGCGGATTTGACCCCCGATCGCACCGCTAACCCAGCAAAACCCATTTCGGCTTTATAGTCGCCGAGGGCAGTTTCGCAGGCACTCAGAACCAATAACTCAACCGCAGGATCGGCATACCATCGCGCCTCTCGCAGTCCGTCCAAGCGGATTTTCTCGTCCCAGAATTGGATATAGGTATTGCGATCGTTATTGGGTTGGAAGGAAGCGTGAGTGGCAAGGTGGACGATATCGTAACGAGATTGGCCGCGTTGGTGGCGCAGGTTTTCGAGGGTAAATTCTTCATTGAGAAAGGTTTTCCCTTGCCAAGGGCGATCGACGATGGTCGCGAGTTCGATAGGGACGGAAGGCAAGTCCTCGTTATTGAAAAAGGTTTCTGCACCCATACCCAAAATTCTCGCCTCGCGGATGGATTGATAGCTCGTATCGGTGAGGGCGACACTGGGGATTGTACCGAGGCTGTACTTTTCCACAAGGAATTGTTCGCCATCGTGAAGGGCGGCGAGGGGAAGCGATCGCAGTCCCGCACCCATTGAGAAAATCAGGGTATCGATGTCTAATTCTTCGAGTTCGCTTTCGATCGGTGCGATCAGCCATTGGTAGAGTTCTCGGGCGGGGATGCGATAGTTATTATTAGCAGGGGTAAGTAACGCACTCCGAAATTGATGGAGTCGTCGGGAGAGCGATCGGCTGTCTGCATCTGCGACAGAGGTCACGAAAAGCTGTCCTTCAGGACGCACGAGAACGAGTTGCAAAGCGTCGGGAAGGGGGAGAGCATAGACGATAACGGCTCGCGTTCCGGTTTCGGCTTCAATGGTTTTGAGAGTCTCGCGGATGCTTTGGGCGCTAACTTCGCGATCGGTGAGATTTTCGCCAAAATAGGCTTCATATTCGGTTTCAAGGAGTTGTTCGATATCGGTGACGATTTGTTCGGCGTTGGTGTTGAAATTGAGAGAGGCGAAGGTGTTTAAGGAGGAGTTGGGAGGAATGACGATACTATTCTGCACCTCAGCAAAGTTAGGGGTTTCTGGCGTGTAGGGATTCTCGACATCGAGAGAAAGCGAAACGGGTTCGTTGGAATTGGGATCGGTAACTTGCCACTCGAAAGCATAATCTCCCGATGAATCCGTCTCGATCTGGGTTTCTGCGTTGATGAGATCGCCGATGAGATAGGCGAGATTTTCGATGGGATTATCTCCCTTTTCCAGTTCGTCGAGATTGGTCGGTGGAGGGACGGGTTGAGGTTGAGATATGGGTTGAGGTATTGGCTGTGGTTGGGATTGAGCGACATTTTGAGGTTGGGGAACGGAGATGATTTGCAGGCGATCGCTATCCTGTTTGTGAGTGTAGGGATATTCTTGGTAAGTTTCGATGCTTTGTTCTGGGGCATCATTGCCTCGGGTAATTTCTCCAGTCGTGCCGTTAATGCTTGGATTTCCTACGGTGAAGGGCGTTATGCCGTTGCCACCGTGATGAATGATAATCTCGCCCCCATCTGTATCTCCGGCGGTGGAAATGCTGGCGTTGGTATTATTGCGATTGGTAAATGTCCCAGTGGCTCGGAAGAATTGTTGCGTGGTAATATCGACACTGCCTCCCGTACCGTTTTGGCTTTGGGCGTTAATGCGATCGACGGAGATATCATGGGGAGCATTCAGAGTGATATTGCCCGCATCATTTGTGGCTGAAGTATCGAGAATTCCTGTAGAAATTCTTCCATGTTGACTATTCAAGACGATACCTGTCTCTGAATTAATATTCTGAGTTTTGATATGCTCTCCGGCTTCAATAGTTATTGGGTTTAGAGAACTGAAAATATTTAAGTCTCCATTGATGTAAACCGAACCAAGCTCGGGGTTGATTTTTAAGTCGCTTTGCCCATTGATTGCATCATCAAAAATAATATCTCCTTTTCCTAAAATCTTGAAATCAAGATCGTTATTAATTTGAGTAAGACCGTCAATTAAAATATCATTATCATTAGTTCTAATTCTACCGTACAGTGTTATTAATTTATTGGGATCGGTTGTAATAATTTCAATTTTTCCCCCTTGTTCGGAAAATGAAAACGCATCAAGATGATGTGTTGTAATATTGCCTGCTGCTTCAAGTCGAATATTTCCTGCCTCTCCCAGAGAAGACGATGTAATTAATGCTCCAGTACTGGTATTGATATTTTTGTTAGAACTGTTCAAAAGAATGCTGCCACTATCGCCACTAAAACCCGATACAAAAACTGTAATTGTTCCCGTATCAATGTTTCCCGGTGCAGTTAAAATAACATCCCCACCATCGATTCCTCCTGCTGCATTGAGAATTCCTGTTGTTGTATCAATATTTCCACCACTCGAAATAAGAATGCTACCTGCATTTCCCAATGCAGTAGTGCTAATATCTGGAGTAGTAATATTACCAGTAGCAGTGAGAAGGATATTTCCGCTATTGCCTATCATTGATGATGAATCAAGTGTCCCTGTTGAAATATCGCCATTAATGGCATTAATTTCAATTTGACCTCCGCTTGAAGTTATTGGGCTGGTAGAAAGAAGTTCGACAGAACCATTTAAGCTAATAAGTGTAATGGGAGAACCGTCTGTGTTGATAGGTGTGGAATTCATATAAATTCCTTGCGCTCCACCAGAACCAGTGCCTATCATTGTGATAGTGCCAGAACCAAGAGTTTTGATACCACGATGACCAGCAGAATTATCGTAAAGACGAATTCCTCCAGGCGTTCCAGTGGTACCTCGATCGTACCCAGTTCCAGTAATAGAGATATTACCATCTACTGTGCTAATTGTAGCTCCATTTCCAATCCTAACTGCGCTGGATGTAAAAGGATTATTACCTCCCCCAAATCCATTTATTGTAATATTGCCTGTCTGATTTGTTGTTAAGATTCCATGAACAATATTAATTCCTCCATTATTAAAATTTGATTGATTATCGTTACTAATAGTTATATCTCCTCCACCTGCGTCAAGAGTACCAGCAAAACGCAACCAAGGAATGTTTCCAGAACCTTGAACTAAAATATTTCCACCATTGGTACGAACTGCTGAATTTAGACTTAAAAAGAATGTTCTTCTATCAATTTGAGCTTTAAAGTCTCCGCCATCAAGTTCAATATTAACATCAGAATTTATTGTCATAGAATCTTTAGCGTGAAATTCGAGAAGATTAATACTATTAGAAATAATATCTTCTTGAATCTCTATAAATCTATTGGCCTGCAAAACAACATTGCCACTTAAATTAGCAATTTGATCGGCATCAAATGTCACATCAGTACTTGGATTTTGATTAAAAGCATTATTTGCATTAAAATCATCATTCCCTCCATCAGCAATAATTATGTCTCTAGGATCGAACAAAATTTGTCCTGCATTACCTTGAGATGCGTGAACATCAACAAAACCTCGAAAGACTAAACTTTCTTTTCCCGATATTTCCACAAACCCACCATCTCCTGAATTATTACCCCCGCGATCGCTAATATTGCCATAGAAAACCGTCACATCATCCGACCAAACAATAACCTCCCCTCCATTTCCGTTCGTTAAAGCATCAGCATTAATGTTTGTATCCCGACTGACAAAAGTACGCCGCGCATTCGGCACATTTCCCTGTCCTTGATAACCTCCTCCGACTCGCACGTTTCCCCCACCATCAGTCCCAGAAACATCAATTTCCGCACCGATTAACGCCACAATATCCCCCAAAACATCCACATTACCCCCCGTTGCCTCTAAGTCCCCAGACGCGATCGCACTTCCCTCAGAAATAGGCACATTCATTCCCCGCACCGATATTTCATCCCCTGCAACCGTTACCCCTGTCTCCACTCCCGATCCCGTAATCAACTCTGGAATATCTACCGCACGCACTGACACGGGATTTCCGCGATTGTCCCGAGGGGGTTCGATTTCAAACCCCAAAACATTCCCCGCTTGGGAAATCCGCAATCTTCCCGATTCTGGCATTGCTACAATACTCACATTCCCTTCTGGAGCATTCAAACTCCCCGTATTGATGACACTTCCCCCCATCAAGGCAAGATTTTGACCCTCGCTCACTGCCAAATTTCCTGCATTAATAATCGTCCCCGAAGTATCCGCCAAATCAAACTCAATTGGCGTACCCGTGAAACTCTGATAGTCATTATCTCCTAAAGCATTGAACCATAACCCATTCCCAAACCCGATCCCCTGTGCGGTTGTTACGAAAAAGTCCCCCGGTACATTCAATGACGCATTCGAACCAAAAACAAACCCCGAAGGATTCATCAGATAAAGGTTAGAATTCCCCCCCATGACTTGAATGAGTCCGTCAATAACGGAAGGATTTCCCCCCGTCACCCGTCCCAAAATATTCTGGATTTGCGGATTGGAAAGAAACGTCGCAATTTGATTCGCATCCAACCCCAACTCGATAAAACTGTGGAATAAATTCGCGCCATCTCCCGACAGCGTACCGCCATCAATAACAAACTCATTGCCATCGATATTCACGATTGTCCCCGTACCATCCGACGCGGGAATAATAGATTGGGCAACGGCGCGATCGCTCCCAACCACAAGAGATAGAGCAGTGAGAGCAACACAATATGTTGTCGATTTTAGGGGGGAAGCGTTCATAGCAGGAAATAGTAAATCCATCGCGATCGGCTCGCGCAGGGTGGGTGCTTTATAGTTATCGGCGGCGATCGCAACTTTTTCGCGATCGTTCAAAAAAAGTTAAGATAGGATGGACGTAGTGAGATTTTGATCGAACTGAATTTAGTGTACCTAAAAAAAAGCGAGTTTGACACGATTTACAGCAAGTTTTAGGGAAATTTACCCAAACTTATATCTCTGGAATAGATTTTGATGAAATTTGTATCACTTTTTGTAAAATTTAATTAAAATCGCGAAAATTTTGCATAAATTGGAGCGCTTTCATCCGATAAGAACTTGGTGTATTGTATTCGCTCTTGAAAAAGTATGAATGGGTATTGGCAACAAGGCTTGTGCGGTTTTGTAACAGGACTGCTCGGCGTAATGATGGAAGGACATTTTCATGCTGTTTGGAGCGTTCCTCTAAAACTCGACGAGCCAACGGACTTTCAACCCCCAATCTCAATGAGTTTTACAGAGAAAGAATTCGCAAAAGAGCGATCCGAAAAACCGAAGGAGAATTTTGAGGAACAACTCACCAGCCTGCAACCGTTTGCAGAGTCCCTCGATGAACTTGAAAGAGAGGCAAGGGAACTCGCCCAACTGCCAGAATCCAACGAAGATCGCTTTCTGCAACCGTCACCCGATCCCGAAGACCTGCCCGCACCGGAATCCTCTCCCGTTTTTCCTCGCCCAGAAACGCCAAGAGAAGATGACCCCGAACCCATTTTCGTTCGCAGCATTACCATAACGGGGAGTACGGTTTTTGTAGAAGAGGATTTTGCAGAGATTTTGAACGAATTTTCTGCTTTACCCACAACTGTAACGCGAGGCAAATTGGAAGCCCTCGCCGATGCCGTAACAGAGCGATATTTGCAATACAATTATGTCAGTTCTCGGGCGATCGTCAATGAAGCCTCCCTTGCTAATGGCGAGATTGAAATCAAAATTCTTGAAGGGAGTGTTGAAAAGATTAAGATTGAAGGAGTGCAACGCCTTGATGAGCGTTACATTAGCTCTCGCGTTGCTTTGGGTTTGGGAACGCCTCTCAATGCGATTGACTTGGAAGAACAATTGCGCTTGCTGCGAGCGGATCCACTATTCGAGAATATTGAGGCCAGTTTAACTCGAACGGATGGCACGGCTGAAGATACCAGTCTTTTAATTATTAGAATCATCGAAGCAGAATCTTTGGGTGGAGAAGTCGGTGCGGATAATGTTTCGCCTCCAAGCGTGGGATCGGAGCGCTTGAAAGTCAAACTCAAAACATTGAATTTAACGGGAGCCGGCGATCGCGCTGAAATCGAATACAGGCGCACGGCACAAGGAGGATTCGAGAGCGTCGAGGCCAATTATGCCATTCCTTTGAATCCCCGCAACGGCACGCTACAAGTGAGAACGACTTTGCAGAACAATACCGTCGTGCAAGAACCTTTCGACGTGCTGGATATTCTCGGCGATTCCCGAGTCCACGAAATTAGCTTTCGCCAGCCCCTCACCCGCAATACCCGCGAAGAATTTGCCCTGTCCTTGGGGTTCACTTATCAAACTGGACAAACCGAGAGTTTATTCGGCCCCGTCGGTTTCGGGACGGGGCCGGACAGCGAAGGGCGCACGACAACTAGCGTTCTTAAATTCGGTCAGGATTATTTGCGACGAGATAGAACCGGGGCTTGGGGCGCGCGATCGCAGTTTAGCCTCGGTGTGGGAATCTTCAATGCAACCATCAACGCCGATCCCATTCCCGACGGTTGCTTTCTCAGTTGGCTCGGACAGTTGCAACGGGTGCAGGTTCTCGATGCCGATCGTATCCTTGTCATGTCTGCGGACGTGCAGTTTTCGACAACGGCGTTGCTTTCCTCGCAACAGTTCGTGATTGGTGGCGGTCAGTCGGTGCGAGGCTATCGTCAAAATGTGAGAAATGGCGATAATGGGGTTCGCGTTTCCGTGGAGGATCGCATCACTTTAGAGCGAGATAATTCCGGACAGGCTGTTTTTCAACTTTTACCCTTTTTCGATGCGGGTTGGGTGTGGAACGATTCGAGCAATCCCAACAGCATCCCCGACCAAAATTTTATTGCTAGTTTTGGCTTTGGGGCAATTTGGAAGCCCCATCCCGATCTCGAATTTCGCTTCGATTATGGCATTCCTTTGATCAATTTAAGCGATCGCGGTACGAATGCTCAAGATGATGGGGTGCATTTTAATATACGCCATCGGTTTTGATTTTGAAGGAGCGATCGCATTTCCAAAGACGGGATAAGCAATGCGATCGCATTATTCAAAGTCCTAGTTTTATCTATGCTTTAGGAACAGTATCCCTCTTCTGTCACTCTAGGCAGAAGAAAATAAGAAATCTGAGTCGATATCGAGAGGAAAGAGGGTAAGACAGGCACGATTAATCAAGGAAATTCATCGTGGAAATCCTAAAGATAACTGAGGAATAGGAAAAACCTC
>JAGHZQ010000049.1 GCA_017746715.1 Cyanobacteria bacterium SBLK | reverse complement strand
TTAACGTGCAAAGAACTCGAGAGACTGTTGTGGTAAAAGATGCGACCCATGATAGTCGATTTACAAAAGATCCTTATCTCGTCAAAAAACACCCCAAATCTATTTTATGTCTGCCCATTCTCGATCGCGGTCAATTCATCGGGCTGCTGTACTTAGAAAATAATTTAACGACGGATGCCTTCACCCGCGATCGCCTCGAAGTCTTGAAAATCCTTTCGGCTCAAGCGGCTATCTCCATTGAAAATTCTCGCCTTTACGAACAGTTGGAAGATTACAGCCGCACCTTAGAACAAAAAGTCTCGGAACGCACGCAAGAACTCTCGCAAACTTTAGATGTTCTCAAAGCCACTCAAGCAGAACTCATTTTGGAAAACAACCTGCTTCGAAGCGACGAAGGAGCCGAGGGTTTCGACTATCAAATCGGAGGGAGCTTGGACGTAGGTTCTCCTACTTATGTGGTGCGTTCTGCCGATCGCCACCTCTATCAAGCCATGCGCGCTGGTGAATTCTGCTACACCTTCAACGCCAGACAGATGGGAAAATCCAGCCTTATGGTTCGCATCCTCAAACAACTTCAAGAAGACGGCGATCGCTGCATTGCAATCGATCTCACCCGCATCGGCGGCGAAAACGTAACCTCCGACCAATGGTACAAAGGTTTTGCCGTCGAACTGTGGCGGGGCTTTGGCCTGTTGCGGAAAGTCAAATTGAAAGCGTGGTGGGCCGATCGCCTCGATATTCCCGCCCCCCAGCGCCTGATACACTTTATCGAGGAAGTCCTGCTGGTCGAAGTGAAAAAGACAGAAAGTGACGAACCCGCCAAAATGATTATCTTTTTAGATGAAATCGACTGTACTTTAAGTTTGAATTTCCCCGTCAATGACTTTTTTGCCCTGATTCGTTCTTGCTACAACCAACGCGCGATCGATCCGAACTACAAACGTCTAACCTTTGCTCTTTTTGGAGTCGCAACCCCATCGACTCTGATAACCGATCCCCAGAAAACGCCCTTTAATATCGGGCATCCCATCCATCTCGAAGGATTCAAAGCGAACGAAGCACAACCCCTTCTCTACGGCTTGGCCGATAAAGTCAATAATCCCCAAACAATCCTCAGAGAAATTATCGGTTGGACCGGCGGGCAACCTTTTTTAACACAAAAAGTCTGTAATTTAATTCGCAACGCTAAATCGGAAATTCCTATCAACGGCGAAGCCCAGTGGCTGGCAGAACTAGTGCGAGAAAATATCCTTGAGAATTGGGAAATCAAAGACGACCCCGAACATTTAAAGACCATTCGCGATCGCCTCCTCAAAAGTCCGCGATCCGCACGACTGCTCGAACTCTACCGCCAAATTCTAACTCGAAAATCGGTTGTCGTTGCCGATAGTCCGGAGGAAAAAGAATTGCTTTTGTCGGGGCTAGTCGTCAGACAAGAGGGACGAGTGAAAGTCAATAATCGCATCTATGAATCGATCTTCGATCGCCATTGGCTCGAGGAAAATAATCAGTCACCAGTCGGGGCTTTGAGAGCGGAGAACAGTTAAAAGTCAATCTCTATCGTTCCCAAACGCCGATCGCGCAAAATGGTCAAAGAGGCAGCATCGGGACGAGTGCGAAGGAAGGAGACGAGTTCGAGTATATTGCGAATGCGACGGCGATCGATTGCAACGATGCGATCGCCCGGTCTCAGTCCCGATCGTGCAGCGAGGGAATTGCGTTCGATACCGACAATGAATAAGTTTGGCGTGAGGGATAGTCCCAAACGAGTCGGGCGATCGTTGCGGCGAGGATTGCGCGATCGCTCGGGCGAGGAAGAACGAGAAGTCGAAGAAACGCGATCGCGTCGGGCAATTTCCGCAGCAGAGGTAATGCGATCGCGATTCCCCGAGAGAAATTCTTTCACAGCAGTGGCATTGGTGGCAAAACCAATCCCCACGTTACCTCCCCGTCGATTGGGGCTGAGAATGGCTTTATTGACCCCGATGAGTTCCCCGCGGGAGTTTAACAAGGGTCCGCCAGAATTGCCCTGATTGATGGCTGCATCGGTTTGTAAGTCGCCGTTGGGAGCAATGCGGCTGAGAATGCCCGTGGTAAAAGTTCCCGCCAACCCAAAAGGAGAGCCGATGGCGTAAACCTCTTGGCCGACCTGAATACTCTGAGAATTTGCCAATTGTAGGGCGGGAAAGCGATCGCGGGCGAGAATTTGCACTAAAGCGAGGTCATTTTCGCCGTCAAGGGCAAAGGCTTGTCCGGGATATTCTTTTCCTTCACTATCAATGACGACAACGCGACCCCGACGGGCATTTTCGACGACGTGGGCATTGGTGAGAACCAGTCCGCTTGCATGGATGATACTGCCGGATCCCGCACTACGTCCGACTGCAACGGTAACAACGGCGGGACTGGCTTTTTGATAGACATCGATACGGGTCTGTTCGCTTGCGTTTAATTTCTCTGGCGCAAAAGAAGCAGAGGACGCACCGAGAGCAACGGGGGCAGTAGCGAGTAAGCTGGCAAGGATGAGGGCGATCGAAGATACGGCTTTCATGGTTGCGCGATCGAAGATGGGAACTTTTGCTTTTATTGATGTTGGCGATCGCGTCAATGTTCCAATCTCATTAGCCCAACAAGATCTCAAACCGTAGGAGGGCGGGAAAAAAATGCGGAGATTGTCTTGGGGAAAGGGTAAATTAGGAATGACCTTTTATCGATCTCCCCGTAGCGCTTCCCATGACTCCAGATCGCACTCCTGTCAAGCTCATTCTCGACACCGACCCGGGCGGTGATGACATTTTCGCCCTCTTTTGGATTCAAAGTTTGGTCAAACAAGGATTCGCCGACTTGGTCGCCGTCACCACTGCCGAAGGTAACGTTCCGGCCGAGTATACTTTTAATGCAGCTTGTCAAATTCTCGACTTGGGCGATTTGGAGAATGTACCCGTCGGTCGGGGAGTTGACGTTCCCTTCAAGCAATTTAGCGATGCGTCCCACATTCACGGACCCGACGGTATGGGCAACTTATCCAGAACTTTACCGGAAATAGGGCAGAGTTTTGCCGATGCGCCTTTTTCTGATGAATTGCTGATTGAAAAACTTGAAGAACAACCCGGAGCTATTACAATTGTCGCGATCGCCCCCCTCAACAATCTTGCGGCAGCAGAAGCAAAAAAACCCGGAATCCTTACTTTGGCACGAGAAATTATTATTATGGGCGGAGCATTCCAAATACAGGGAAACGTTACGCCTTGTGCTGAGTTTAACATTGCCTTTAATCCCCAAGCCGCCGAACGGGTTTTCGATTCGCGCAACGATCTGGTTATTTTTCCCCTCGACGTGACGCGACAACTGGTATTTACCCGCAATATTATGGAACAGATCGTGCAAGTGAATCCCCAAGGACAACTCACCCAGTTTATGAAAGAATTGGCAGAATTTTTAACCCAAAGTTCTCTCCAATATCGCGAAACCAAAGGGGAATACGGATTTTTAGTACATGACGCTCTCACTTTAGCGTATTTATTCTATCCGGAAACATTGCGTTTTAGCCGCGCTCGCGTGAGTATCGAAACCAAAGGTGAATTTACAAAAGGTCAAACCCTGATCGATTGGCGTCACTCCCCCAAAGAGACAGCAAATGCTTGGGTTGCTGTTGATGTTGACGTGCCGGGTTTCTTTACTTGTCTCTTAGAGGATTTAAAAACCCTAGTAGGCATCACCATCGACTGACAATTTGGCGATCGCCTGCCCCTTCACTCTGCCTCTCTATGGGAAAAACGCATCCATGCAAAGAGCGATGCGTTACAGGGAAAACGTCCTTAACGCAAAAATATCTTTTCAACTTTGTCCGAGTTGCAGCATAAAGATGGATTTTCGGGGATCAAAACGATAGCTTCCATTCAGACGCGGAAATTCGCTCTCCAAAAATCCGAGTCATCTAGATGTTTCCAAGTCAATACGGATATTTTTTTCAAAAGGGAAAGTCGTGCAGTATGAAAAGTATTGAGTCGCGATGTAGAATAGCGAGAGATCCAGATCCGTATTTTCGCGATCGCGTGCAAAAATACGGGATTGTCGCTTTCACGAGTTTTTCACAAACATTTTCTAAACTAGAAAATCCAAAAAAATCTGCGCTCTACCTCCTTCCATAGCAAGCATATCAGCCGAGCGACCCGCTCAAAAACCGATGTCCAAGAACCTCCAATCCGATCGACAGCGAATCACCGAACTCGAGGAAGAAAATCAACGCGGGCAAGCACAACTCGCCCAATTGCAGCAGCGTTTCGAGCGCCAGTCTCGGGAGTTGCAACGAGTCCGAGAGGCTTTAGAGCGCTTGCAGGAAGGAATGTCCGACTCAGAACGGTTTTTGCGAGCGGCTGTCGATAGTATTCCCCAAGCCGTGTTTTGGAAGGATCGCGATTCCGTGTATCTCGGTGGCAACCAATATATCGCTCGCGTTGTCGGGTTGTCTTCGACGGCGGAAATTGTCGGCAAAACCGATGACGATTTGCCTTGGACGACAGAAGAAGCAGAATTTTATCGAGAATGCGATCGCCGCATTATGGAATCGGGCATTCCCGAATTGGGAATCGTGGAATCGCAACAACAAGCGAATGGGGGCAGGCGATGGTCGAGAACTAATAAAATTCCGGTGCGAGATGAGGAAGGCCGAGTGATCGGGATATTGGGGATCTTTATCGATATTACCGATCGCATCGAAGCCAACCAACAACTCCAGCACCAGGCCATCGCCCTAGAAAATGCAGCGGATGGCATCAGTATATTTGCACAAGACCGATATATTTACGTCAATCGCGCTCACATCAAAATGTTCGGCTATGCTTCTCCCGAGGAGCTATTGGGGAAAAGCTGGCAGATGCTTTACGATGCCGAAGAAATCAAGCGGTTTCGGCGAGACATTTGGCCCGTAGTCGAGCAACAGGGAACGTGGCGGGGAGAAGCCACCGCCCGGCGCGAGGATGGCAGTAATTTTAGTCAAGAACTGTCTCTCACGCGGACGCAAAGCGGGACAATCGTCTGCATTTGTCGCAATATCAGCGATCGCAAGCGCATTGAAAAAGAACAGCAGCGCTTACTATCCATTCTCGAAGCCACCCCCGATATTATCGGTATTGCCGACGATCGCGGCAATAACATTTATCTCAATCGTGCCGGACAAAACGCCTTAGAGATATCTTCCGAAGAGTGCGATCGCTTCCACATTAGCGAATTTCATCCCCCCGAGATTCACCAGAAGATCGCGTCCGAAGCCGTTCCTATCGCCATTCAAACCGGAATTTGGCAAGGAGAATCCATCCTTCGCACTCGCAACGGCCGGGAATTTCCCGTTTGGCAAACCATACTCGCTCACAAGGACGATAAAGGCAATCTGGAATGTTTATCGACGGTGATGCGGGATATCGGCGATCGCAAAGATTTTGAAGCGGCTTTAGTAGAAAGCGAGGAACGATACCGATTGGTGTGCGAACAAACCGGACAAGTGATTTACGATTACGATCTGGCTTCTGGGATCATTATCTGGGCGGGTGCAATTTTGGCAATAACGGGATATAGTGCCGAAGAATTCCAAGCCTTTGACGTACATGATTGGGAACAACTCATCCACCCCGACGATCGCATCTTGGCGATGGAACAATTGGCAGCAGCAATGACAGAGTGTAGCCCTTATCGTGCCGAATATCGCTGGCGTCAGAAAGATGGCAGTTATATTTACGTTGAAGATAGTGGCGTTTTTCTCACTGCGGAAAGTGGCGAACCCGAGCGCATGTTGGGGACGTTGAACGATATCAGCAATCGCAAAGCCGCAGAGGAAGAATTGCTCTTATTTAAACGCGCCGTAGAAAGTTCCAGCGATGCGATCGCCCTTTTCGATCCTCGAGGGAATTTGATGTATCAAAATCCAGCTTATGCTTGCCTCTACGATTGTGACACCATCGAGCGGTTTATGGAAACGGGAGGCATTATTTCCTGCTATCCGGATTTTAAGGTTTGCGAAGAAATGGTGCAAACCATCCTCAACGGGCAATCTTGGACGAATGAAGCCGAACAGCGATCGCGCAACGGTCGCTATTTTCCCGCCATTATTCGAGCCAATGGCATCCAAGATACATCGGGAGAACTTCTCGGTTTAATCGGAATTATTACCGATATCAGCCAGCAAAAACAAACCGAAATCAAATTGCAACAACAAGAGCAATTTCTCCGCAGCGTTTATGATGGGGTGGCTCATCCCATTTTTGTTGTCGATGTTTCCCCAAGCCGCGATTTTCGCTATGCTGGCTGCAATACTGCTTGCGAACGAGTAACAAGGACGAAACGAGAAGAGATTATCGGTAAAACCCCCCAAGATTGGATGGGAGAAACCGCCGGAGCAGAAATTTGCGATCGCTTCAATCGATGCTTGGACGCGGGCGAACCCCTGACGATTGAAGAATGCCTCGCATTTGGCAGTGAAAAGACGTGGTGGCAGACCACCTTGATTCCCTTGAGCGATCGCGATGGGCAGATTTATCGCATTGTCGGCACGACTTTTAATATCAGCGAGAGCAAGCAGGCCAAAATTCAAATTCAAGAACAAGAACAACTCCTACGCAGTATCTACGATGGGGTCAGCCATCCTATTTTTGTGATTGACGTTCTTCCCGATGGTAATTTTCACTACATCAGTTTCAATCAGATGGCACGACGAATCCTCGGGAAAACTCATGCAGAAACGACACATAGAACCCCAGAAGACATTTTCTCCCCCGAACAAGCTCGCAACGTTCGCCAAACCTTGAGCGATTGCATCGCGAGGGAACAATTGCTCGTCCAAGAAGACTGTCTGAATTTTCAAGGACGAGATTATTGGTTTTTAACCTCCCTCAATCCCCTTAAAGATGCAACGGGTCGCATTTATCGCTTGGTAGGAACGGCTCTGGATATTAGCGATCGCAAAGCTGCCGAAAGCGCTCTCCAAGAAAGCGAAGCCTTTAATCGCTATCTTTTTGAAGAATTTCCCGTCGGTTTGGCACTCTGTCGCACGGACGGCCAACTGGTGCAAATCAATTTGGCTTATGCAGACATTATCGGTCGAACGATTTCGGAAACCTTAGAACTCACTTATTGGGATATTACCCCCGAAAAATATAGCGATCGCGAAGCCGAACAGTTGCAACGCCTGCAAGAAACCGGACGTTACGGACCCTACGAAAAAGAATACATTCACAAAGATGGCCATCTCGTTCCCGTGGTTTTATCCGGGTTAATGGTGGAGAAAAACGGCGAATCCTTGATCTGGTCGAGTATTGCCGACATCAGCGATCGCAAAGCCGCCGAACAACGCCTGCGCCAGAGCGAAGAACGCTTTCGGGGATTGGTAGAAACGTTGAACGATTGGATTTGGGAATGCGATCGTCATGGGGTTTACACTTATGTCAGTCCCCAAATCGAAACCATTTTAGGCTATAGCGCCCGAGAAGCGATCGGCAAAACGCCATTTGATTTCATGCCAGAAGAAGCAGCGCAAAAAGTCAGGGATATCTTTGCAGAAAGAACGAGTGCGGGAGAAGCGATCGAGCAAATTGAAACGATTAATATCCACAAAGACGGTCATCGAGTGATTCTGGAAACCAGTGGGGTTCCGATTTTCGACGGGGACGGAAATGTGCAGGGCTATCGGGGCATCGATCGCGACATCAGCGATCGTAAAGCCGCCGAGAAACGCCTGAAGCAGCAAGAAGCCCAATATCGACAAATTTTTGAAACCATCGTCGATGGCTTGGGAATTGTCGATCTCGAAAGGGGAGAATTGGTAGAAGTCAATCCTGCTTATTACCAGATGCACGGTTACTCCAGGGCAGAGTTTATGGCTTTACCGTATACCGATATCGTTCACCCCAACTCCCACCCCTTCTTGGCTCAATTTATTGAAGATATTCGAGTCGGTCGCGTTTTTACCTGTCAAGCTCAGAACATTCACCGCGATGGCAGTCTCATTGATGTTGACGTGAAGGGCATTCCCTTTCCCTATCGAGATAAACTCCATGCTTTGGCTCTCATTCGCGATATCAGCGAGAAAGGCCGCTTGGAACGCGATCGCGATCGTCGAGAACAAGCATTGCGCTCTATTGTCGAAGGAACCGCCGCTCAAACGGGAGAGGGATTTTTCCGCGCTTGCGTTAAATCCTTAGCCCTTGCCTTAGAAGTTTCTCACGTTCTTGTTGCCGAAATCGAATATCGCGAAGAGCGCGCAATAGCCAATGCGATCGCGTTCTGGACAGAAACTGATTTTGGAGACAATTTCCAATACGATTTGAGTGCAACGCCCTGTTATAACGTTTTTGAGAGCGGATCTCTGTGTCGTTATAACAATGCCGTCCAATCCCACTTTCCCGACGATCCCTATTTAGCTCCCCTCAACGCCGAGAGCTATGTTGGCATTCCTTTAGTCGATTCTCAAGAAACCGTGGTGGGTTTGATTGCCGTCCTCCACACCGAACCTCTTGAGGACTCAGAAATACAATCTTCAATTTTAGAGATTTTTGCCGCGCGAGCGGGAGCGGAAATCGAACGCCTGCGATCGGAAAAAGCACTGCAAGACAAAGATACCCTTTTGCAAATGACCCTCGCAACCGGCAAGATGGGCTGTTGGAGTTGGAATCGCCACACCAATGCAGTCACTTGGTCCGATGGAGTCGAAACCATTCTCGGCTTACCATCCGGCTATTTTGGCGGCAAACTCGAGGATTTTCTCGCTCTGGTTCACCCCGAGGAACGAGAAAAGGTACTGCAATCGATCGACAAGGCCTTTGCAACTGAGGGAGAATACAATCTCGAGCATCGCATCCTCCTTCCCGATGGCAATATTCAATGGCTGAGGGCAACTGGAGGGATTTGGCGCAACGAGAAAGGAGAAGCGATCGGTTTGGTGGGGTCGGTATTAAACGACACTCAACGCAAAAACGCCGAAATCGCCCTGATCGAATCTGCCGAACAAATTCACCAACAGGCTCTCCAAGAACAATTACTCAATCAAATTGCCAATCAAATTCGCACCTCTCTCGATCTGCATCGCATTCTCGATACAACCGTCCGGGAAATTCAACGCTTCCTCGAGATCGATCGCTGTCATTTTGCTTGGTACGTTCGGGACGCTCGCGAAGCCTATTGGAATGTGATTGCCGAGGTCTGCAAACCCAATTTACCCAGTTTTGTCGGACAGCATCACGCAGCCAATTTTGGCGCGCTTTCGGAACTTTTGTTACGCCAGCAAATTTTACGGCTGGATGATGCGGCAATGGTTCGCGATTCTGCTTTACGAGAAGCGCTGACAGAGTTGGGGAATCAGTCTCTGTTGGTGTTACCCGTGCGTTCCGAATCGGGGAATTTTGGCATTATTGCTTGCATTCACCACCAAGCCGCGCGACCTTGGCAAGATGATGAGGTGGAATTTCTCGAAGCTGTAGTCGCGCAAGTGGCGATCGCTCTCAATCAATCGGATCTCCTCGCTCAAAGCCAAGAGCGAGCCCGAGAACTCGAAGTCCTTTTGACCCAATTGCAACGCACCCAAACCCAATTAATTCAAAGCGAAAAAATGTCCAGTTTGGGTCAAATGGTGGCAGGAGTCGCTCACGAAATTAATAATCCCGTCAGTTTCATTCACGGCAATATCGTTCATGCCAACGAATATATGAATGATGTCATGGGATTACTCGACTTGTATCGGAAACATTATCCCCAACCCCATCCCGATATCTGCAATGAAATCGACGCGATCGACTTCGATTTTCTCAAAGAGGATTTACAAAAGATTTTTCAATCCATGCGCGTCGGTACCGATCGCATTCAGGAAATCGTCAAATCCCTGCGAACCTTTTCTCGCTTAGATGAAGCAGAGGTAAAAGATGTGAACCTTCACGAAGGAATCGACAGCACCTTAATGATTCTGCAAACTCGCTTGCGGGCGCAGGACTGGCGACCGAAAATCGCAGTGATTAAAGATTACGGTCAATTGCCTCGAGTGCAATGTTATGCCGGGCAACTCAATCAGGTCTTTATGAATATTATTAGCAATGCTATCGATGCGTTGGAAGAACGCGATCGCGATCGCACTCCCGCACAAATGGAAGAGAATCCCAGTCAAATTCGCATCAAAACCCGACAAAAAGGTAACACAATTGCGATTCGCATTCGCGATAACGGACCGGGAATGAGCGAAACCACAAGAGCCAAACTTTTCGATCCGTTTTTCACCACGAAAGGGGTAGGAAAAGGGACGGGTTTGGGCTTATCCATTAGCTATCAAATCGTGACGGAAAAGCACAATGGCAGACTTTCTTGCCTTTCCGATCTCGGAAACACGACTTTTATTATTGAAATTCCTATTGCCTCAGAATTTTAGGGTTAATCCCTTACAAAGCGATCGCGCCTCTCCTCACTAATTATAGTATTCTGACAAAGATAGTGAGACCAGAAACCGCAAGACCTCCCTTGCAAGCGAAATTAACCATCGGGCAACCTCGCGATCGCTACGGGCAAGAAGCCGATCGCGGCTAATTTCTTTTGACCAAATTCTCAAAGGGGACGAGAAAACAAAAAACAACAAGACCCGAGCCAATCCCAAAAAGCAGCCATTTGGGGATTGCTTCTCGCAGGCGATCGTATCTTTCGCGTTTCAAGTCCGCGATCGCTCGTTGAATCGATGCAAGGGCATTTTGCTGTCGGGTATCGTCGGTAAAATTGCTGGAATTTAGGGCGAGGGTGAGGTTGGCGATCGCTGAGTTTAACTCTTGCCGCGATAGAGATTTGAGAGAGCAGGTCGGCTCGAAACCAAAAGTCACGCAGGGACTCGAGTCGATTTTGAGATTAGTCGTTAAGTCTAAATCCTCTTTTCCTCGGAATATTGAAATATATTGTACGATGGCCAAGAATTTCGGACGAAAAGAGAAAAACCATCTTTTTTTCTTTGGGGTTGGTCGCGGGGGCGTACAGTCTGGTAGTGTTTGTTTCTCATGTTCTAAAATTTTGGCGATCGCAAAATCGGCTTGCGATCGCACTTGCTCCCGTTCGTGTTTTAAACCTGCCACTAAATCTGGAATCGCAGGCGATCCAATGGTAATTAAAGCCATTGTTGCTCTCAGTCGCACGACTTCATCGCGATCGTCTAAGGCGAAAATCAGGGCAGAAATTCCGGCGGGAAATTCGGGCATTTTCCCCAATTTTAAAGCACTTTGACTGCGAGTTTGCCAGCGATCGCCGGTTTTGAGTTTGTTGATATAATCGGCGTTTGTCTCGGCAGCAAAGGGAACTTGTCCCGTACTTTGTCGATGGACAAAAAAGATTAAACCGACACCGGCGATCGCGATCGTGGCAAGAGCAATTTTTCCCTTTCTCCCAAAACATCGCTTCAGAAGAAGTTGTGTAGGTCTGTTCGCATTCATTTTTTAAATTGAGAGATTTTACGCGTTTGATATTCGAGAGGCAGCTTAGATATCGTTCTTCCTCTTGCTGCTTCTCGTTGTCGCTGTTTTTGGAAAATTTCTGGATGACTGAGAGCCAGTGACATTTCTCCCTCGTCGCTAACTTGATAAATCCATGCGGCACCGGGACAAATATCGGAATCTAGATCGGAAACAGATTCCGGCCATTCTCCTCGTTGTCGAGCGAGTTCTTTCACTTTTAATATCTGCTGCGTTAATTCAATATCGAGCATATAAACCTTTACTTTCGAGAGTTGACTGTATAAAATTGCTGTATAAATCCATCCCGGTATATTCCAGCGAGCGATCGTGAATTCATGAGCTCCTTTCTCAAAACAGATATTTTGTTGTTCGGTTTGTAAGAGACTCTGTTGATAAAATTGCCAAACATCCATCGCGGCAAAGGTAAAATAGGGTTTGGAGAAAACATCCAGATATCTGAGAACTTTGAGCAGTAAAGGTTCGGATGCGTCTCCACCTTCGTCATATAAAACAGAATGATAGTTAGCAATACGAAGAATATCGTAAAGGTGTTTGGTTTCTAATGCTTCGAACATCGATTTTTGTATATCTCTCTCCCCTAAGCGTTTTTGCCATTGGGAAGGAAGGCGATCGAGTTTTCGCATGACACCTAATTGATACTTTCCAGCAATAATTGTGCTCAAAGGAGAGAGCAAATTGTATCGAGATTCTAAGGAAGTATTGAGCTTCCAAGAGGCTTCTAAGGTTTTCCAAGCTGCTTCCGTATTGCCCGATCGCTCTTTTTCTAGCATATCGAGCGCGAAAATATGCTGCAATGTTATCAACCCTAAGAACGTTGAAGAAAGGACCCGGCGATCGTCTTCTAGCCAAAGGGTTATATTTTGATACCATTGGGGAGGTTCGTGACTTAAAATATGATTTTGAATCGCCTCTAAATCTCTGGCATTATTCTGTAAATAACGCTGTAATGATTCGGGAGGAGGCTCGATTGTTTCCTTATTTTGAAAGAGTTGCTCGTTCAGATAGCGCTCGAGTTCCGAACGAATGTTTTTCCATTCCCGAGACTCTTCCTCGGAGGGAGTAAATGGGGGATATGCCTTAAAATAAGCGCTTGTTCGCGTGTCGATCGCGACGGGAAATAATCCCAATCTCGCCGTTAATGCCTGCAATTTAAGTGCGGAATCATTGGTGTCTCGATTGGGATATCTGGCTTGCAATTGAGCGATCGCCTCTTCAATTTCTTTCGCTTGTCGATCGGCCAGCCAATTCCCCCCAACAACCCAGATCGCTAACAAAACCGCACAACTGAGAATCGACCAGCGGAGAATTTTTAGAGTATAAAATAACATGAGGGATCTTTGAGTAGATGCAATCCAGCCATAAAGATTTACCTTGCTATTTTGATGATATCCTTTAAGTTGACTTCTTCAAATCGCTATATTTGCAATGAAAGCGATCGCATTTGCAAAGAATGTCTGGAAACAAGAACGAAATTATTGTAGTCTCGAAAAATATTCCCGTTTTGTTTTTGACTCATGAGCGCCTCTCTCCTCAATAACCGCTATCGCATTCTGAAAACCCTAGGTAAGGGCGGTTTTGGGCAAACTTTTCTCGCGATCGACACGCACCTTCCCTCGCAGCGTCAGTGCGTTATCAAGCAGTTGAAACCTGCCGTTTCCGTTACTCCAGAACAGCAGCAATGGTTGGCCGATCGCTTTCAACGGGAAGCCGCTATTTTAGAAGCATTGGGAGAAGAACACTCACAAATTCCCGAACTTTATGCTTATTTTTCTGAGGGGGGAGATTTTTTTCTCGTTCAAGAGTGGATCTCGGGAGTAACTTTAACGCAAGAAGTCCGACAACAGGGAAGATTGGAGAGCGATCGCGCGATCGCCCTCCTCGTTGAATTGCTGGTCATTTTAGATTACGTTCACGCCAAAAAAATCCTGCATCGCGATATCAAACCGGATAATATCATTATCCGCAGCGATGGCAAACCAGTATTAATCGATTTTGGGGCAGTGAAAGAGACCATGGGGACGACGGTTCGTTCTTCTGGCGGAACTTCTGTAGCGATCGGCACTCCCGGTTTTATGCCTTCAGAACAATCGATGGGTCGTCCTCTCTATTCTAGCGATGTTTATGCCTTGGGGATGACGGCGATTTTTGTCTTAAGCGGAAAAATGCCTCGCGACTTAGAAACTGACTCCCAAACAGGAGAATGGATCTGGCGACAAACCGTTCCTCAATTAGATCCTCATTTAGCAGATGTTCTCGATCGCGCCATTCGCTACCATCCCCGCGATCGCTTTCCTACAGCGAAGGCAATGTTAGACCCACTGGGAAACCCGACTTTCGTTCAACCCACTCAAATCTCAACAACTCAAGGAACATCTTTGCCCCTTGGATCGCCTCTATCGATGGCAAAAACGGTGGTAGTATCTCCGGGGGGTAACGAAATCAACTCACCCCCTGCTACTGCTGCAACCCTCGTTGTACCTTCACCTCAGCGATCGCAAAAAAAAGGGGGATTGGCGATCGCAACAGGAGTTTTGGCCGCGGGAGGTGTGGCGATGGCGGGATTATTTCTCGGATTTCGCCTGTTTCAACCCCCATCGGTTGGCGATCGCTCGATTCCCAATGCAGAGGCAGATTTTCCGACACCCCTAGAAACGCCCCCTCCCTCTCCTTCCCCTTCTCCCATTCCTTCCCCTTCTCCCTCTCCTTCCCCTTCTCCCTCTCCTTCCCCTTCTCCCATTCCTTCCCCTTCTCCCTCTCCTTCCCCCGTTGCTTCTCCTCCTCCTACTCCCAAACCCACTCCCAAACCCTCACTAACACCGCGATCGCAACCTTCTCCCCTTCCCGCGACTAATGCTCCCAAAGTACCAATTTTCACCACGAGTGCCTCTAAAAGTGCAGTCATCGATCGATTGGGAAAACCCAACAGCGATCGCAAGGGATTTTGGCAGGGAACCCGCATGATAAGTTATGACCAACCCGATCGCGTTCGTTTGCATTATCTCTTTGACGATAGCGATCGCTTGCGGCAAATTGAAGTTTCTTTACCTTTATCCGTCGGCTATGCCAGCATGGAACAAACGTTAAAAAAACTGTTAAAGGGACAAACCCATCCAGCTGCAAATCAAGCCTTAAAAGATGCCTATAATGGGGAGAATTTGCGATCGTTCAACACAAGTCAATTTAGCGGTATGATTCGACACAAAGGCGATCGCCTTGATATTGAAGTACGCGATGCCGATTTTCGTCCTTAATTTTATTTCGAATTCAAACAAGATGACAGATTCGAGAATGCGATCGCTCCTCTTTCAATCTTTAAAAAAGTTATCTTCTCTCGGTGAAAATGAGTTTTTTGAAGCATATCAAGAAGAAATTGTCGAGATTTTTTCTGTAGAAGAAGTGAATGCCATCCTCCAATCTCGAACGAAAAAATCCCATTCCAAATATGTTTCTCAACCTCAACTCAATTATTTATTTGCCACCGCCCGAGAAGTTGGTTTATCAAAAACGGAATTAAGACAGTTAATCGGCGATCGCTTCAAATGTGATTCTTTCAAATATATCTTACGAGAACAATTTGATGAGGTAATCCAAGCAGTCAAAGCCTCTATTGAATTCTAATATCAAATCCGGTTAATGAGCAAACATTTATTACAACCTTGAACTGAGGTATTGTGCTCATTATTATGGGTTAGAAAAGGACTTTTAGATGTAGAGAAAATGGAAATATAGCGAAGCCCTGCGCGGAGGTCACTGAGCGGGGTCGAAGTGGGGGTCTGGGGGCGGCGCTGCGCCCTCAGTGGCAGTGCGACCCCGCGTCGGCGAAAGACGCAAGGGAACGCGCACTGTTGGGATTCCAAGGGGGCTAGCCCCCTTGTGACTTA